>NQJD01000008.1 GCA_004284765.1 Candidatus Electronema aureum | reverse complement strand
GCATTAGTCAGGAAGACATTGTCGTTTTCGAGAAGCATTGAAAACTTAACTGCATCTGTTTGGAGATTTATTAATCACTACAACGATTGTATTTTATTTCATTGATCACTCACAGATCTCTATTACCCGATATTTTTTGTCCTTTTATAAGGCTCAACACTTCCTGTCTCGTTGTATTTTCTTATCCATCTGTTCAGGGTGTCCAAACTTATAATAAAAATATTAAGAATTTCTCCTTTGGATATCCCTGATTCATAACTCTTGATCACCCTTTCTCTCAAGTCGTTGCTGTATGCTTTAGCCATTTCACGTAACACGTTAATTAGTTAAATAAAAAAATAACCTCTCAGGTTGTAAATTATAACACAACTGATTTAAAACTTAAACACTATAGAACATGACAGCACCTTTGAAGAGAAAATCAATCCGCCAATCGCGCCTGCTTGCCTTGCGCATGCAGGGTTTTCTCCTTGGCTGCCGTTCATGAAACCTTAAGGGGCACGCCAAGCTCTCCCCGGCTCCTGTGATGGTAGCTCTAACCATCACAACGAATAAGCTACAAGGGGCACGACATGTCGTGCCCCTACACCACACCCCGATGATGTTTCTCAGCCGCAGCCCATCCCTGCGCCCACGCAGGCTCCTTTCGACGAGCATTTCCGCATCCGGCTTTGCAGCAGGGCAAAGCCTTTTCCGGTGTACACCGCCTCCAGTCCCTTCTCAATGAAGCCCGCCATCACCACCGGCTTGATGCCGCGCTGGCTGAGGAATTCCTTCGGGCCGTCGCCTAAGTCGCTGATCAGAATGGCCTGGCAGTCGCCAAGGATGCGGCTGAGGTTGAACCAGCGCTGCGTGCCGCCGCCAGCAGGCGGTGCCTGCCGCTCCTCAATCAGCTTGTAGCCGCCCTGCCCGTCCTGGCCCCAAATTTGCAGCTTCACCGCCTCGCCAAGGTGCTGATTGACCAAAACCCCTTCCAGCGTCGCCACAGCCACGTAAGGCCGCACCGCCTCAGCAGGTTTGGGCAGCTTGGCGCAGGCGCTGAGGCAGCCGCGCATCTCGTCGGTGCGGTCTTCCTCCAGCAGGCCGACCGCGTCAGCACGGCAGCGGGTGCAGTGGCGCATCTGCGGCAGGAACTGCTCCGCCGCGTTGCGGGCTGCGTTCATTGCCTCTTTGGACGGCTCCGGGATGTCCTCAAAGACCGTGTCGGCATTGGGGAACATGGCCATGCAGTTGAGCAGGTCCGCGCCCAGCTCCTTCATGGTCTTGGCCACATCAAGAATGTGGTGCTCGTTGATGCCGGGAATGAGGATGGTGTTGATCTTCACCGTGATGCCGTGCTGCTTCAGCTTCTCGATGGCCGCCAGCTGCCGGGCCAAGAGCAGCTCTGCGCCCTGCCTGCCCCGGTAGATCACCTTGCCGTCCCGCACCCAGGAGTAAATTTTCTCGGTGACTGCCGGATCAACGCCGTTGACTGTCACCGTCACGTGCGACACGCCGATTTCCGCTAGCTCCTCCACATGCGGGGCTAGATTCAGGCCGTTGGAGGCGAGGCAGAGGATGGTCTCTGGGTAGGTTCTGCGGATCAAGCGCATGGTCTCCAGAGTGGCCTCGGCGTTGGCGAAGGGGTCGCCCGGCCCGGCAATGCCCGCCACCGAGATGCGCGGCTCCTTCTCCAGCACCTTGCCCATATAGTACAAGGCTTGATCGGGCGTGAGCACTGTGCTGGTCACGCCGGGGCGCGATTCATTGACGCAGTCGTACTTGCGGTTGCAGTAGTTGCATTGGATATTGCACTTGGGTGCCACGGGCAGATGCACTCTGCCGTACTGCCCTTTCACTTTGGCATTGAAACAGGGGTGGCGATTGTAGTCAATAGGGTTCATGATCTCGTGCTCCTTCACATGTATGAGTAGCCGACAGAGGAATCGTCTTGTTTCTTGGCAATCAGGGCGTTGGTGACGGTGTCGAAGAGCTGCTGCGCCCCGCTGTAGCCGAGGTGCAGGATGCGCTGGCCGCCCACGCGGTCATGAATTGGGAAGCCGACCCGGATGAGCGGAATGTTCAGCTTGCGGGCCATCGGATAGCCCTTGGAGTGACCGACAAGCAGGTCTGGGGCAAGGCTCTCCGCGATTTCGGCGATGTCGAAGAAGTCCGCGCCCTCATGCACCTGCGGCTGCTCGGCAAGTATGTCGCCGGTGACTTCGGCAATCGCTGCGGCCAGCTTGCCTGAGGTGCCGCCTGACGCGCAGAGCACCGGCATGATGCCGATCTCGGCTAAGAACGCGGTCAGGCCGACAACCAAGTCCTCCTCGCCGTAGATGATGGCCCGCTTGCCGAAGACGTACTTGTGACCGTCCACGTAGGCATCCACCAGCCTGCCGCGCTCCTTGCGGTATTTCTCAGGAATCGGCAGGTCGCTCAGCTGGGCGAGCAGGGCAAAGAAGCGGTCGCTTTCCTCAATGCCGATGGGCAGGCCAAGGCGGTGCTGGCTGACCTTGAACGTGTTCTGCAAGGCAAGGCCGCCGCTGAGGCTGTCGCTCAGGGTACGGCCAAACTCGATGGTGGCTTGGCTGCGGCCCATCGCGGTGATCGCGGCCAAGGGCGTGCCGCCAGACTGAATCTTCTCGTACTCCAGCAGGGCCGGGCCGTCCATGGTCTCGGCCAAGTCCGGCAGCATGGTGCAGTTCAGGCCGAAGTCGGCCATGATCTCCTTGAGCAGGCGGCAATCTGCCGAGGAGACAAAGCCGGGCAGCAGGTTGACGGTCTCGGTGCGCGGTCCGCCCTTGGCCCGCTGCGCAATTACTGCCTGCACTGCGCCGTGAAAGCCTTCCATGTGCGTTCCGGCATAGCTCGGCGTGGCCACATGGACGAACTCCGGCAAGCCTTCCGAGCCTGCGGTGTCCTTGGCGTATTCTAAGAGATAGCGGGCTACGTCATCACCGATAGTCTCGGTCAGGCAGGTGGTGGCAATGCCAATCAGGGCAGGGCGATACTTCTGCGCCACGTTGGTCAGGCCCAGCTTGAGATTCGGGCCGCCGCCATAGACCGCGTTCTTCTCAGATAGCGAGGACGAGGCAATATCTATCGGCTCGTTGTAATGGCTGATGATATAGCGGCGCATGTAGGTGGCGCAGCCCTGCGAGCCGTGCAGATACGGCACCGCGCCCTCAATGCCCTTGAAAGCCAGACATGCGCCGAGCGGTCGGCACAGTTTGCAGGCGTTGGTTGTGGAGATGTAGTTAGGATGTGGCTTAGTCATGGCTGCTCCTTGCAAATAGGTGGTAACACCTATTTCATTGCAACAGCCATGCCAAAAGGGAACTCAGAATGGTTCTCTTGATTATCCAGATAGTTGCTGGGAAAGACAGGTACAGGAAGGGAAGGGCGAGCGTGTCGCGTTGCTTACAAAATTGGAAAATGAAGACACTTTCGTGGCACGACTCAGCTCACTGCGCAGGAAACCTCATATCGCCAGTCGGAAACCGATGCTGCCGTTGGTATAATCATCATAATATCGGTCGCGGCAAGCAGAGCGAACATATCCGGCCCCGCAGACCCAAGAGCCACCGCGTACAACACGCAGATCGCCGCGCTCCTGCTCTAACGTATCTTGCCAAGCATCTTGGCACCATTCCCAGACATTGCCGTGCATCTCGTAAAGTCCCCAAGCGTTGGCTGGCAGACTTTTCACCGGCACGGTTTGCCTACGGTAGAGCTTCTTTCCCTCTTCATCATTAGGATTGTAATTAACCTGCTCTGGCGTGATTTCTTCGCCAAACGAGAAAGGCGTTGTCGTACCGGCTCGGCAGGCATATTCCCATTCTGCTTCGGTAGGCAAACGGGCGGTTAGTCCTAAAATCAGGGCGTTCAACCGCTGGAGAAAGTGCTGCGCATCAAGCCAACTCACGCGCTCAACCGGATGCTGCGGCCCGCTAAAGCCGCTGGGATTGCTTTTCATCACCATCTGCCAGAGTTCTTGCGTGACAACGGTTTCGGCTAACCAAAAGCCCTGCGGTAGTCGCACCTCATGCTGGGGTTCTTTACTTGGCAGGAAATATCCTTCCGTCTCTTCCTCCGGTGCGCCTATCAGAAAGCTGCCCGGCCTGATCCAGCGGAAAAGCTGGCGAATGCCGTTCAGACTGAACGTCAGCCAGAGACCGCAGGCATCCTCGCCCCAGCTGGAGGCCCAAGGCGAAGGGAAATGGACGGGGGAAAGAGAAGGACGGGGCATGGTTAGTTTTTGCCAAAAATACGGCGCAGAAAGGAAACCTCTGGCGCAGGTATCTCTTCCGCAGGCGGCGCGACTTTGCTTTCCATTGTGGTTTCGTGATCACGGGCGATGCGAAACCCGATGCGGTCATTGCGGAAATTGGGTGCAAAGCGACCACGCACAGCGGAGCGCACACCCTTGCCACCAAGAAACCACGAGCCACCACGCGCTACACGGAATTCACCGCTCTCCGGCCCTTGCGGATGAAGAGCTGCATCATGGCCTAAATCGTCTAACCACCAATCTTGGCACCATTCCCAGAGATTGCCGTGCATTTCATACAAGCCCCAAGCATTGGCAGGCAGACTTTTCACCGGCACTGTCTGCCTGCGATTTATCCCCTTCTGTCCGGAACAATAAGGAAATGCGCCGTGATAATTGACCTGCTCTGGCGTGATTTGACTGCCAAAAGAAAAGGGCGTGGTTGTACCTGTCCGACAGGCATACTCCCATTCTGCTTCGGTGGGCAGACGGGCGTTGAGGCCCGGCACCATCGCATTAAGCCGCTGAAGAAAATGCTGCACCTCCAACCAGCTTACATTCTCAACCGGTAGCTCGTGACCTTGAAATTTCGCCGGATTATCGCTACGCATCACGAATTGCCACAGCTCTTGGGTGACAACGGTGTCAGCGAACCAGAAGCCCTTACTCAATCGCACCTCGTGCAGCGTCTCCTTCCCCCAAGCCTCCCGCTCTGGCTCATCTTCTGGTGAACCCATGAGAAAGCGGCTTGGCTCTAACCAGCGGAACCGCTGCATCACTTTGCCGTAAAAGCCAATATAGGCGGCAAGGCCAAAGCGGTCGGTATCGACCGGGCCGTGGCAGTTTTTCCACTGCCCGATGTCGTCAGCATCGGCACTCGGTGTCTGCCAGTACAGACGATAGCTGCGGCCCAACCAGAGAATTTCGGCAAAGAGTTCGCGGCTATTTCTCCCGATCATCGTTGCCCACGTCGGTCGGGCGCAAGTGTGAATGTGCAGCTTTTCGGTCAAGGTCTGAAGGTAAAAGTTTTCTGCATCATTCAAAGCGCAGAGAGCTTGCCACGTTTGCACCGGCACAGTTTCTGTCTGTCCGTCACGATGCAGCAGGAGAATGTCCGCACTTAATTCTAACGCGGCTATGCGGCTGCCTTTCAGCAGACAAATGCCTGTTTCCGGGCTGTTGATAAGAAAAATCTCTTCGCCTTCTTGAATCAGCAGCCAAGGCAAAGACGGCAGCGGTTCTTGCGCGATCTGCAACACTGCTTCAGGCCGAAATTGCGGCGGAATGACTGCGCCCTGCCGCAGCATATCTCGGTGAGCGATACCGTAAAGCAAGCTGGCAATATCATGCTGCCGATAGACTGTTTCTGGCAGAAACTCCAGCACGTGCTTAATGTAAGCGAGCAACGTAGCATCTTTCCGACGATCAAACCAAGTGCGGACAAGGCGGAGCAAAAATTGTTCTAACCAAACGGAATTCTGACCGGCTCGCAGCATATCCAGCGCAAAAGCGGCAGCAGATTTTTGCACAGGCTGGATAGGCGTATTCTCGAAATTGCGTGGTAAAGGCCGAAATTGCGCAGCAGCAGTAACTAACTCAGATACAGTTGTTTTTTTGCGAACGGGCAGGGGCAGCAGGGTAGGGTGGTTTGTTGATGAAGCAGAACACTGCAATTCCTTTGCCCTCAAAGGACGAAACTGGCGCAGGTTGGCAGGCAATTCACTGCCTTTTCTACGGTTCTGCGCAGACTGAAGCTGCTCGCGTCTCTGTAAATGCCAGAAGTGTTCAGCAGGAAAAAGTTCCTTTCTTGCCGCAGGTTCGGTTTCGTAGCTTGCTTCTTGGTCTGCTGTTTTTTCTTGCGCTTGCAACGTACCCGACGGCTCTCTTGCTGGCTGATACCCAGCCAGTCGAGCGGCTGCGGGTAGCGATACGTCCGGCTGTGCAGCAAGCAGACGAAGCAGATCAGCTCGGCTAACGGTCTGCGGTCTGCTCATTCCTGCGCTTCTTTGATGAAAACGTAGGGACTGATTTGCTCCAGCAAGGCGAGCTGTTGCTGCTCGCTGCTCGCCGCCGCCATATTCCGCAACGCCCGAAGCAAATCTAAATATTCCGCTTGGCCCGGTTTGATCAACCCAGCCTGTTGCGCCTCACGCCGATCACGCACCAGCAGCTCGGCTGCTTTTTCTCGGACTCTGACGGAAAAAACGTGTTCAAAATGCAGTTCGCCGCGCTCGGCTAACCACTTGACTAAGGCCCGGTCAGGATGAAACTGATCGGCCCGCTGCGTTACTTGCCGATTCCACCACGTACGTAAATAATGTTCATCATCAAAGCGGAGATGCAGCACCAAACAGCGGCGGACAAAGGCGGGCGGTAGCTCGCGCTCTTCGTTCGTGGTGATAATCACCAACGGTGAAGCAAAGCCGGGCGGCACTCGCACCGTCTGATTGAGCAACGGCACGTGGAAGCCACCGTTGCCCAACACTTCCAGCAGAGCATTAGGGAGAGAAGAATCAGCCTTGTCGATCTCGTCGATCAGAAAAACAAAGCCCCGTTGAGCTTGCGCTGCCGCTTCTTCGAGCGAAAAGCCAAGATCAAAGCCCGGCTGATACAAGGGCCAACGGCATCGCCCGATCTGCTGCCGAGCGGAAACGCAGTCAATCGCCCACCAGAAAGGGCCGGGACTTATGCTGTTGCCCGGATGCAGGTCTGCACTACCTCGATCCGGCAAAAAGCCTCGGCCTGCACCAGCACTGATTGCTTGAAACAGATGCTGCCGTTTTTGCGGAAGGATTTTTTTCTTTTTATAGCGGATAGATTTTTTCCGACTCAAAGCCTCTGGCTGCGGCGGAACAGATGGTATCTCTTCAGAATCAGCCTGGTTATCCTCTTCCCAATTCTCCTGCCGAAGAGCCGTGGCTGCTGCTTCTGCTGCCAACATCTGTGCCTCATGAAAGCGGGCCACCGGATCGTAGTGCCAGAGCAGGTTTTGGCCTTCAGTGGTAGAGGTGATTACCTCGCTGATGAAACGGCGGTTCAGTTCTTGGGCCGCAGCGCGGGCCAGCTGGCTTTTGCCACTGCCCGGCTCGCCACGCACCAACAAGGGCCTACCTGTGGCCAAGGCCATTTCAACAGCCAAGGCAGATTCCTCATCAAAAACATGGAAGCCTTCCTCCCATGATTGGCAGCGCTCGAGTTTGATCCGATGAGCTACGCGGATTTTTTTGGGTATATGATGACTGCTGTTCATATCTCATCCACCTTTCGGCGGCTTTCTTATTGAAAACATTACGTTTTGTTTTGCGCGGCTCGCAGATTTGTGGCAGCCGCCTGAACAAAGATTGTAGCACGAAGCGGCAAGTTTATCAAAGGAAAGACCGAGAAAAACTTTTATTATCAGCAGGTTTTCGGATTGACAGGGAGATATGCGGCAAAAAAATAACAATCTCGGCTCCCTTGGTGACATCGCCAAGGAAATATGAAAACAGGAGAGAATGGGACAAGCCACTTCAACAAAAATGGCTTGTCTTGCTGAAAGATGGAGAAAAGAGAAAAGGAAGAAGGTTCAATACGGTTTTTGCCCTTCAACATTGCCAGTCGGCGCGTAATTGCAGACCAACATCTGCGATTTATCCGGGCAAACGGCAACTGCACAACCTATTTCTGTGGTGTCACGCCAGACTATTTGAGTGTAATGACCGCAAATGCCGTTGCAGGTGTTGTTTTCGTAATCATAGTCCTTGGCTTCACTGGCCCAGCCGTCAACGATCTGCTGCGGACTTCTGCTCTGAATTTCCCGGCGACCGTTCGACCAAACCACGGCACTGACTTTGTAAATATTTTCGCCATAGCCGCTGTCGCTGTGAGACATAGCGCAGCAGCCGTTGTTGCTCAGATGATCAGCCCAACTTTGTGCAGCTTGGGCTAAAGATTCCGACCAAACGAGATCAGGAACGCCGACTTCAGAACGCCAGCGGTTGTGGGTGGCCAGCATCACGGTCGAATCAACCGTGCCTACTCCTTCGGCAAAGGTATCAGTTTCTTCATAATACCCATCTAACAGCACAACGCCGTCAGGATGATCGGCAGACACATCCACGCGGATGGTCTGGGTTTGGCCGCAGGCAGCAAGACAGAAGATAGAGAGAAAAAAAGATGAAGGGAGAATGCTCAATGTTTTCTTTGTGATCATGTGCGCAGAGCAGACATGTTGTGGTAGTTATAAAAAAGTGGACAATCTTTTATACCAGCAGAAAAGCAATTGAGCAAGCCCGTCGCATGTATTTACGTGAAAAAGGATAAAAAAGAGCCGCTCCCGGAAGGACACCGGAAGCGGCTGTATAAGTTACCGGGCTGAACAGGTCAGTACGGTTTGCGACCAACTACGTTGCCTGCGGGATAGTAACTGCATACCCAAATTTGCGAATTGTCGCCACAGACCGACATGGCGCAGCCGACTTCTTGGGTGTTTTTCCACACTACTTGGGTGTAATGACCACAGACTCCGCTACAGCTGTTGCTCTCGTAATCGTAGAATTTGATTTCGCTGCCCCAGCTGTCCGTGACCTGCTGCGGTGTTTTCTTCTGTAAATCGCGACGACCATCCGACCACATCAGTGCGCTGGCTTTGTAAATGTTCTCACCGTAGCCATTGCCGCTGTGGTACATAGCGCAGCCTTCGTTTTTCAGCTGATTCGCCCAGCCTTGAGCCACGCCAGCCAGCTTGTCCGACCACCTGAGTCCGGATGATACACCGACTTTTGTCCGCCAACGATTATGCGCTGCCACCATTGCTGCCGGATCAACTGTTCCTTTGCCTCCGTAACCGGCGGCAGGAGCAGCTGTGGCCGCTTCAGCTTCCGACACCACATTGCTTAATGAAATCCAGCCGCTTTGATCAGCATTGCTGACTGTGTCGGCATGAGGGACAGAAAGAGCAGACTCCGGCTTGGCTTGGCAGGCACCGAGGGCGGCGGCCAACAGAATTCCGGCCAGCGCAGTCATTCTTTTCTGTAAACTTGATTTTCCTCCTAATGTTGTTTGAGTTGTTTTCATGATACCCTCCCTGGTATATGTGAAGCAGGCAACCCGGCTGTCTCCAAAATGGAGACCCGTGGCTTTCCGACACCGCCTCGCGACGGCTGTGGCTTTTCTCAACTTTCCGGCGCGGGATAAATCTACCCGCACCAACCAGAAAGTTCGGCACCCCGCTCAGTTAATAAGCAGCATCCCTTATTTTCAGGATAGGCCAAAAAATTGGTCTTGTCAAGAATAAATGATAATGATTATTATTTAGCTAAAATTTATATAAAACTATTAAATTTCATTGTATTATATATCATCTATCTTCTTAAAAGATATACTATTGATTAGTACTCACGTTATATATTTCTCATGTAACATTCCGTTTTAAAATGTAATTATTATAACGAGTGAAATATTTTGTATTTTATAAATAATAGTTTTCCCCCATTTTTATATTCCTACCAGCACCGTAATTACAGGCAAAGCTATCTTTTCGATTTTACAGAATAGATTGAAATTTTATAGTCATCATTAGAAATAAAAAAAGCCTGATCCTTTGGAGGATCAGGCTTTAATAGCGCAGTATTAGGCGAACAGGATTACTGTTTTTCCACCTTTGGCTCTTGCGCCTCTACGGGCTTCTCCTCTGCCTTCTCTTCTTCCACCTTTTTTGGCTCTTCCTTAACGATCTCCAGCAGCTCTACCTCAAATTTGAGCAAAGAGCCGGGCTGAATCACCGGAGCCGCGCCCCTATCGCCATAGGCCAACTCAGGCGACAGGTACAGCTCGAACACGCTGCCTGCATTCATCAGCTGGAGACCTTCAGTCCAGCCGGGAATAACTTGGTCAACCCGGAAGCGAACTGGCTCGCCGCGCTTGTGCGAGCTGTCAAACTCCTTGCCGTCCAGCAAAGTGCCCCGGTAATGTACTTTGACTGTATCGGAATTGCTTGGCTTGGGGCCGCTGCCTTCTTTGACAACCTTGTACTGGAGACCAGAAGCGGTGGTTTTGATTCCTTCCTTGCTTTTGTTCTCTTCCAGAAATTTTTTAGCCGCCTCTTTATTCGCCTTCAGCATGGACATAAACTTTTCCTGCTGCCGTTTGCCAAAATTTTGCTGGGCCTTGGCCGCTTCTTCAACCGTCATCAAGGGCTTAGAGCCAGGGGTATAAGCGTCCTTCAAGCCCTGTTCAATGATGGTGAGATCAAAGTTTTCACCCAGCCCTTTCAGGTAGGAACCGAAATCCATACCCAGTGCATAGCTGAACCGCTGTCCTTCGGTCTCCAACTTATCAACCGCTGCTACCGCTGATCCACCAGCAAGCATCAGGCCCAACACCGCATATGCAGCTAACTTCTTCATAGATTCTCCTTGAATGTTCATCGTTCTGGCAAAACAAATCGCGTAGATGCAGCAGAAAAGCTGAATCCGCAGCAAAAATTTTGCCTATCAGTAATTTAATCCATGCCCCGTACCGAGGCGACATTTGAAATAAGGAGATTGTACCTTATGTGGTCTGAAAAAAAAAATAACTTTTCGCGTCTGCCGCCCTTTTCTCTTTTTTTCACAGCTAAAGGGGAGGTAGCTGCGAAAAAGAGAGAGAGGGAACGTCAAGCGAAGCAGAGACCGCACTCAGGGCAGGCGGTTTGTGAGGTGGAAAAACAGCAGCCACAGGCCGGGCAAACAGCCGATTCAGCGGCGGTGTCGAAGACCGTGCCTGCAATAGAAATACCATGTTCGTGCAGGCCGGTGGTGCGAACATAGTCTTGGACGAGAACAGCCTGTACATCCTCAAGATCAGACGCTCGGACTTGGATCACTAAGCTAGGGCCACCACAACCTTGGCCACAACCGCTGTCCTCACTTGTCGCTAACGAAGGAATACCTTCTTGTTTTAAGGCTGTCTGAAGCATTTGCATCTGCAAGATCGGCCCCTTGCGAATACTGATCAGCTCATCATCTGGGCTTAAAGGCCGACGACGGTTAGCCTTCTTTTGTTCTTCCTGCTGACGTAACTCCAACACGGCCTTACCGGTGAGGAGGCTCATCGCGCAAGTGGCACAAACAGTAATATCAGCCCGATATTCATCGCCGCATTTGGGACAATATTTTAAATCAAGTTCAACTGTTCGGTTCATTATGGTTGCCTACTGAGCTTGAGCTGTGACGTTCTGGACAACCGCTACAACCGCTGTTTCCGCTACCTTTGTCTCACCGCCTGCTCCAGCTGCACCAAACCAGCCAAACAGTACCAACGCGGTCACAGCAAGGACATACATTGCCAGCATCAGAGAGCCAGGGTCTATAGTCAAGGGCTGTTTGCCGCTGATTTTTTCTGTGATCATGATTGTTCTCCATCTGTTCTTCATCTCATGTTTCTACCTATGAGTATTTTGGGTAATGACCATGACTGCTTTGCCGCTGAATCATGACTTGCTAAAGAAAAAGTGTGACGAATTATGACAAGAAAAAAGCAGAGTGGTGAAAAAAAAAAATATCTGGTACAGTTTCAGATATTTTCAGCTGAAAAAGACCATTACCCACACTGCCGCCATGACCTACCGTATTGCTCTCGTCGAAGACGATCTCAGATTGCAGGCCAATTATGCTCAGGCTTTGCATCGGGAAGGTTACGAGGTCAGCTCCTACAGCAGCCGCAAGGAAGCTGTGGCTGCTTTTGACCGCTCCCTGCCCGACCTTGCCGTATTAGACATTATGCTCGGCGAGGAAATGGAGGGAGGATTTGACCTCTGCCAGCATCTGCGCTCTCTTTCGCCGGTAATTCCAATCATTTTTCTTACTGCCCGTAACTCGGACGTGGACCGGGTCTCTGGCTTGCGGCTTGGTGCTTGGGATTATCTGACCAAAGACACTACTACCTTAGACTTTCTGCCGGCCCGTATTTCTGCCCTGTTCCGCACGGTTGAGGCACTGCGTAGCAACAGTACAAACAACCGAATCATCGAGCATCAAAACCTGCGCATTGATGAAGACCGCAAGGAAGTGCATTGGCGGAGTCTGCCGGTCAGCTTAACCTTGACTGAATTTTGGATTTTACTCTGTTTAGCCCGGCGACCCGGTCATGTCAAAAATCATGACCAGCTAATGGAAGCGGCCAGCGTAATTGTTACGAACAATGCTATTGCCGCTCATATTCGTAGAATCAGGGATAAATTTCAAGAAGTAGATTCAACTTTTAACGCCATTCGCTCCGAATACGGCATGGGCTATCGCTGGCAACCCTAAGATGAATGCGCACACAATTGAGGTGAATTATGCGTGATTTTTTTTTATTCAGCGAGACAACAATCCTTTAAGAAAAGAAGCCTTCACCGCTTCTTTCTTGGGAAAACTGCATCCTGCCGACTGTTCACATCTTCAGCGGGGAAGCGGCTATTTGGCTCAATTGCTTGAAGAATCAGCGAACTACGTGCCAGTTTTAGGAGAAGTGTTACTGATAGGGCTAACGGAATCAGGTATTGTTCCGTCATTTTTGATGTATATGGAGGCACTTCGTCGAAAGATTTCGTGCAACTGGACATGTTCCACCCGCCGCGTCGGCGTATCAGGTATCCCTTTTCAGGAAATTCATTCACACGGGCCGCATCACATTTTGCCGCTGCCAGAAGGTCATTATGAAGAAATTTGGATAGTTGAAGATGAAATAACTTCCGGCACTACAGTGAAAAATTTACTCAACCAGATACAGAAACATGTTTCCGCAAAAATCTTCCGAATTTTTTCCTTTGCTGATTCTCGTTCTCAACTGCAAAAAGATGATTTTTTTCGTCTAGTTGGCTGCTCAGAAAAAACGTATCTTTTTCATTCTGCTGCCTCTTTGGCAGGCATTCACGGTTCCGCAGCTGAATATTGCAACAAAATAGAAAATAGCAACACGATAATAGCATCTTATCCTGAAAATATGATAGAAAACGTGGCAGCTGAACTCGGTAAACAGCACCTGATCAAGAGACATTACGGAGAGCATCTTTTCGTGATTGGCGAAGCTGTAAGTACAGCAGTTTTTCTCGTTGCTGCCCGTGTCTTCAGGTCATTTCAGCACATCACACTCAGCCCTTGGACTGTGGATACAATTCACATCAAAAGCAGGGTGAATTTTTGCAATTATTTTCTATACAATTATCAACGTATAAAAAGTCCAATACATCTATTGTACGATCCAGCTGATCACGAGATCGGCAATAAGGTAAAAGATCATTTAGAAACAACGGGGATGACTGTTGAAGAGTTTTCGCTTTCATAACCTCTGCGTGGCGATTTGATATGCACAAGGCGATTCTTCCTTCTGCGGAAGGAAATATCTGGCAGCAGCATCTCTACGTCAATCTTCTTGAAGAAGTTCATCCTTTTGACGAGCCACATCGTTTTCGCAGCTTGAATCAAGCATACTCTGGTGAAAATACCTTTTGGTCAGCTCCCTCACCTGAACCTGATCTTGATGATGATTTCTGGCACACCGTGGCAGTAGAAATTGACAATGAGCAGATTCGGGAAGCGGCGCAACGGCTCGCAGCGGCGATTATACAATGGGAGCCGCAGCCAGAGCGTCTGCTTTTTGCCGCGATTCTCAGGGCTGGCGTTCCGATTGCTCAATGGCTCTGCACAATGCTACCCGGATCAGTTGCAGCGGCTCTGTCGCTTTTTGTCGGTATCGGTATCGACCGCGTGGCCTTATCCCGCCTACAGGCTGATTTTCCAGAACGAAAAATTATTTTCGTGGACGGCTGGACAGGGCGCGGCGGGGTAGCCAGAGAACTTGCTCGGCTTGGTGCAGGGCCTTTGGCTGTCCTCAATGATCCTTGGGGCTGGGCTGATTTTTCAGGCTGCCAAGAAGACATTTTCTGTCCTTCTGCCTGTTTCACAGGGCTGGCAACGCTTGGCTTTTCAAGGACTTTTTTTATTGATGAGCAAAGTTTTTTTGCGGCTTATACATTTCCAGAACGCTATGTCCGCAAGGACTTAGTTGCCACTTGGTACCAATCAGGCCCTTCCCGGCCTGCTGCGTTCCCGCTTGGTGGCGGCGAAAAATTCTATCAAAAAACTGAGCTGCGTCTGCACAGTAACGAAGTTTGCAGGGCATTGATCAACGCCTTGCCCAGCACTTTGTTTTTTGTTGATGATGCCCAGTATGTGCGCGAGCATTTTTCACTGCTGCTGACTTTGGCTGATCAGCGCAAGGTGCCAGTGCAATACAATCAGCAATTTTTACGAAATTACCGCACTCGTGCTGCCTGTTCTTTACATATTGCCGGATAAATGGACATACGCAAAGGCCATCCCGACAAAGCAGTTGTTGTTGACCTTGATGGAACGCTTCTGCATTATGAGCCGGAATCCTACATCATCAAAGGGCGTTCAAGGGATTGCTATCTTTCTGGTAAAACTGTTGAGCTGCTGGCTGAAATCAGTCAGCGACTACCGACTTTTATTGCAACCGGGAGAAATGCCTTTAGCGTTGAAAAAATAACCAATCAGCTTACAAAAGTACACTTTGCCGGGTTTGTACTTGAGAATGGTTTCATTGTCAAAACTGATATAAGCAGTACAAACCAACACAAAAGAAAATGGCGATTTGCAGACAAGGTTCCTGTCGATTGGGAACCAATTCTGGGGTATGAAAGCTCTGTAGGGTTTATCCTACCAAACAGATATGAAAATCCAGCAGCTCTTGTTCAGCAACTGTTAAAGGAAACGCAAGAGAACGGTTATGTTTGTCATCAGCACCCGAAGATTTTTATCTATCCTCAGATGCCTGACAAGATGCTTGGTCTTGCCCAGTTCAATGTCGAGCCATACATTTCCTTAGGAAACGATCTCAACGATATGCAGCTGCTACAGAAAAGCACGCATTCAGTTACGCTGAGTACGGCCTGTCCTGAAATACAAGAGATTGTAAAAGGAAAAAACGGTTACTGCTCACCTTTCACTGCTCATGCAGCAGCAGAGGATATGTTGCGCTGGGCTTATGCCAAATTAGCAGATCATCATAGCTAAAAGATGGAAAGAAGAAAAGCAGCTTTTGTCTTTGATCTTGATGGAACTCTAAATCATAATAGTCCGCTGCCAGATGGTTTACCTATCCGGGGTCGGACAACTGATTCGGTCATAGACTACCGTGTCATTGAACTACTGCTTGAATTGGCAGAATTAACCGATCTCTATGTTGCAACAGGCAGGTCTATGACAACAACTGCTGATTTTCGAGCGCATTTTGCTACTGCTGGTTTACGGATTACTGGCTGGATATTGGAACACGGAACACGTATTGACGGCTGTCCTGCTTGGAATGAAAGAGTATTATCCGAAGTTAATCTTGCTTCTGCTCATGCTCAGATCAAAGAAATAGTTCGACAGCACAATTTGGCGATTGACACAGAATATTATCAAGGAAGCCATCAGTCTGTTCTACTCTACTCTGTCAAAGAACAACAGTTTGCAGCAGCTTTTATTGCAGAACTGCCAACTATTATAGGTAAACAGTTCAGGATCATTGCTGGAAGGCGCAAGATAGCTCTTATCCCTAAACTTGGGGATAAATACGCAGCCTTTCAAGCAGCATTTGGGCAAACCCATTACATTCGATGCGCCGCAGGTGATACAGATGATGACTTGACCTTGCTGCGAAATGCCGTGTTTCCTTTAACGCTACGAAGCGCATCGCAGCTGGTGATAGAGTTAGTGCAACAGCGTGGCGGATTTATTGCTGCCAGCGCAGGACATGAAGGCACAGCGGAGATGCTCAAGGCGGCCTTGGCTCAGTTCAAACAAACATGACCTTGACACCCTTTCAACCTGACAGGCTTAGGGCAGGGATAGGGATACGACTTGTCGTGTTTAACCATCACGTTGCCGGAAGATAGTGTTATCCTCCGCAGGAGCGCAGCCGCGATACCCTGTGTTCGCCCTGCCTTTGGTGCGCAAGCCAGGCCGCTCTTCCCGCTGGAGTCGCGGCATCCTTCACGCCACCTTCACATCCAGTATATCAACCAGCCTGCCGCTGTACTGATCGTGAACCAGCTTCTTCAGGCTGGCATAGTCATTCACGCTGATCGTCAAACTGCTGACTGCCGAGCCGCTGAAGCCTTGCAGGGTGAAGCTCCCGTTCGCAGCCACAGGCACCTCTGCTCCTGCCGCGCCATTTTCCTTCATATCCAGCAAGCTGAAGAGCAGCCGGTCTGCCTGCACGTCAAGAACCGCCTGAATGCGCAGCCGCTCGTCTGTCGAGACCGTCCCTCCCTTGATGCTGACCAAGGGGCTGGCTCCATTGCCACTAAGAATACCGGTCTCCGGCGGATTAGGGTGGCCCATCTTCGTCGCAGTGAGCGGGCTGCGCAGCCGCCTGCGGTAGATGCCGGTGCGCGGTGTGCCGTGCGCGGTATATTGGGTGGTGAGGCTCAAGGCGCATTCGTTGTTCCACGGATGGGCCTGAGCCGGGATGTCCGGCACCAGCAGTATCTCGCTGTTGGAGACTGAGGCGAAGGTGCTCTGCTTTTTCACGCCGCTCTGGGTGCCGCTGATGGTGCAGCCGCTGTCCGGGTCGTTCTCATCAAACCAGAGATTGCTGCCGGTCAGGCGCAGCACGCCGTTCGGGTTGAGGACATCGGCCAGCTTGAGCTTGGTGTCTTCGCTTGACGTGACCTGCGGCAGCTTCTCATTCATCGGCAGCCGCTCCAGCTTGGCCTTTTGGCGGACAGCTTGGACAAAGGCGCGGGCGGCGTACACATTGACTTGCAGCAGCTCATTGGCATTCGGCAGCGGGTCATCCGGCCCGGCCATTTTTCCAGTCATCGAGGGATGAAAGGTGAAGGCATCCTCCAGCGTCACCTGCAAGCCGCTGATCAGCTCCTGCTGTATCCAGTCCATGATCAGCGGCGCGACCGAGCGAATCAGGTCAGCGTTATACACCGGATGAGCAGTCGAGATGTCGACAGCCATCTTGTCGTAGCCGGATGTGCCGCGCGGCACCACTTGCGGGCGGTAGGATTGGGGCTTGGTGAGGGCATTGACTTGGGGCCGCCATTGAATGGTTGTCATGCTGGTTCTCCTGTAAGAAAGGTGGGATAAGGAGGGAGGATGCTGCCGCTTTCCCGCAGATTAAAACGGTGCTGCGGTCTTGTCAATGGAATTGTCAACAATGCTGGAGCGCAGAGCATTTTTGCCAGAGGATGCCCCATGCCTTTGCCAGAACATAGGCTATGGTGATTAAAGAGCATAGGCTATGGCAGGCGCAAACCATAGCCTATGCTCGTGCTGTAGACAGGTTAAGCTCGGCAGGAGCATAACGTTATGCTCCCTCTGTGCATAGCCTGTCCAGAGCAGGAGCTTAACCTGTGTTTTGGAGCGAGCACAGGCGAAGCGCACATCCATAAACGTCTATAACATGCTTGACAAGACACGCACCGAGCCAATATTCTGATAATATATTTTACTTCTTCTTGAAAATTATCACCTGAGGTGACGCGATGAGACGTAACTCCTTCTTTGCCCGAACCGTTGTCAGCAAGGCCATCCTTGCGTCTCTCTGCCTTGCTGTTCCAGCAGGCGGTGCCGCTGAAAATTATCACCTGAGGTGACGCGATGAGACGTAACTCCTTCTTTGCCCGAACCGTTGTCAGCAAGGCCATCCTTGCGTCTCTCTGCCTTGCTGTTCCAGCAGGCGGTGCCGCTGATGTGCTCGACCGCACCACCCCGGCAGCACCGGCGAATAAAAAGACATGGCATGCTCCTAAACATATCAAAGCTGGTGATGATGCCGAAAAGTACAGTCTCGAAGTTTCGTTCAACGAGGCTGGTGATGTCATTGTTTTCTGGAATCAGAGTGACAACAACAGCGGAAATATGTGGAAGAGTGACAACGACCGCAGAAATATGTGGATCAATAGTTACAAGGCCGGCAGAGGCTGGGGAACAGCTCGGTCAATTCAAATCAACGACATATACCATTCCAATGTTGCAATTGATGGACGTGGAAATGCCATTGTTGCTTCGAGTCGGAGTGGCAAAATATGGACTGATCGCTACGAGTCTGGTAAAGACTGGCAGGAGGCACAGGTAATCAAGGAGACCAGCCTCTTTAACGGTTTATTCAATTCTAAAAATGCTAATTCTGTATCCGATCTCAGGATTGCAATGAATAAAGCAGGCAATGTTGTTGTTGCTTGGACTTTAGAAGGAAATATTATAGCTAAATACTACATGTCAGGCAAAAGCTGGGGTGATATCCAATTTATAGCGACCGATGCTGGGGGCACTGATGTTATAGGTGTCAATGTCCATCCAAAACTTCTCAAAGTTGCAATGGACAAAAAAGGCAACGCCATTGCCGTCTGGGGGAAAGATGAAGATCCCACGTGTACAAATCTCTGGTCTAACCGCTATGAGGTCGGCAAGGGCTGGCAGAAGGCACAGATCATCAAGAAGAATGCAAGTCCGAATCACGAGATTGCTGTGGATGAAGCTGGCAACGCCCTTGTTGTTTGGCAGCAACGCGACAACGGGCATGAGGATAATATCTGGAGCAACCGTTATGTGGCAGGCAACGGCTGGCAGAAAGCCCAGCGCATCAATAACGGCGCACCAGGCTGTGCGGAACCTCCTGAGGTCGCCTTCGATGGAGCGGGCAATGGCCTTGCTGTCTGGTCCGAGTGTCAGCGTGATGCCGACCGGACCAACCTCTGGTTCAACCGTTACACAGCAGATGTCGGCTGGCAGAAGGCCCAGCGCATCGAAACCGGTGCTGCCATGAACCATGCGTATCATCCCAAGATCGCTTTCGACAGAGCAGGCAATGCCCTTGCTGTTTGGAGCCAGTGCAGCAGCAAGCCAACTGGTATTGTCGTTAATGGTTGCAATATCCGGGCCAGTCGATATGTCCTTGGCAGCGGCTGGGAGAAGGCCCAGTCCATCACGACCGACGCAGACAATGCGGAAGTTCCTCAGATCGCGATTGATGCGGCGGGCAATGCTCTTGCCATCTGGCTCCAAACTGACGATTTCCGCCCCAATATGTTTGGTCGTGATATCAGCGAGTACGATATTTGGGCCGCCCGTTACGAGTAGCCAATTTTCCCTGCTGTTCTGCTTGCTTTTCTCCACCGTATAGGAGAGGTGACATCTCTCAACAGGCAGGCCGCATGGCGCGTTCCGCCGCTCCCACTGTCAAGGACACTTGATGAACACCGCCCTTTCCTTAGACTCCATCCTCCCCTTGGTGCGCAAGCCGGGCCGCTACATCGGCGGCGAGCTGCACGCGGCGCGTCCTGACTACGCGACAGTTGATCTCGCCTTCGCGCTCATCTTCCCGGATTTGTACGAAATCGGCATATCGCACCAAGGCTTGCAGATTCTTTATCAGATGGAGAAGTTGCAGCACCCTTTGACAAGGAAGTGAAGGCGCATTCGGGTCAGGCAGACATTATAACTGGCAAACAATGAGACAAGCACCGATGAAACCAATGAACCTGCGCAGATGCCTTTCCCTGCTTGCCGCCCTGACGCTCGGCGGCTGCCTTGGGATGCCGAAGAATGTCAGCCCGGTGAGCGGCTTTGAACTCAGCCGCTACTTGGGCAAATGGTACGAGATCGCCCGGCTGGATCACTCGTTTGAGCGGGGCATGGAGCGCGTTACCGCTGAATACTCGTTACGCGACGGCGGCGGCGTGGCGGTCAGGAATCGCGGCTTCCTCACGGCCAAAGGGGAATGGAAGGAGGCGGAAGGCAAGGCGTTCTTTGTCGATGAGCCGGGCACCGGCTATCTGAAGGTCTCCTTCTTCGGCCCGTTCTACGGCTCCTACGTCATCTTCGAGCTGGACAAGGAGAACTATCAATACGCCTTTGTCTCCGGCCCGGATCACTCCTATCTCTGGCTGCTCGCGCGCACGCCGACCGTGGAGCCGGAGCTGCTGGCCCGTTTCATTGAGCAGGCGCGGCAGCGCGGCTTTGACACCACCAAGCTGATCCACGTCAAGCATCCTGCGAACACCTTGCCTTAATCTTATCGGCCTTTTATCTGGAGAACCAGAAAAGGTCACAGGCTGCTTTCACATAACACGACATGAATACACTCTCCCTCGACTCCATCCTTCCCTTGGTGCGCAAGCCGGGCCGCTACATCGGCGGCGAGCTGCACGCGGCGCGGCCTGATTACGCGGCGGTTGATCTCGCCTTCGCGCTCATCTTCCCGGACTTGTACGAGATCGGCACGTCGCACCAAGGCTTGCAGATACTCTATCATATCCTCAACCGCGAGCCTGGCTTGGCTGCTGAACGCTGCTTTTGCCCGGACACGGACATGGAGGAGCAGCTCCGCCGCCACAAGCTGCCGCTCTTCTCGCTGGAGTCGCGGCGGCCCTTGGCGGCCTTCGATGTCATCGGCTTCACGCTGCCCTATGAGCTGTGCTTCAGCAACATCCTCACCGTGCTTGATCTGGCGCAAATTCCGCTGCGGGCGGCAGAGCGCGGCGAGGACGCGCCCTTGGTCATCGGCGGCGGCTCCTGCTCGATGAACCCGGAGCCGCTGGCCGACTTCTTCGATGCCATTGTCTTGGGCGACGGCGAGGAGGTGATTCTGGAGATCGCCGCTGCCTTGCGTGCTGCCAAGCAGGAAGGCTTGTCCCGCAGCGCAAAGCTGCATCGGCTGGCGGCGATCGAGGGCGTGTACGTGCCTGCGTTCTTTACGCCACAGTATGAAGGCCAGCAGCTCAAGGCTGTCCTCCCGCTCAAGCCGGGCTATGCAACAATCCGCCGCCGCATTGTTTCCCAACTGCCGCCGACCGAGCTGCTCGAACGCCCACTCGTGCCGATGGTCAAGCCGGTGCATGACCGCCTCGGCGTGGAGATTGCGCGGGGCTGCACACGCGGCTGCCGCTTCTGCCAGGCCGGGATGATCTACCGCCCGGTGCGCGAACGCACGGTCGAGCAGGTGATGCAGCTGGCCGAGCAGGGCATTCAGAACTCCGGCTTTGGCGAGCTGGCCCTGCTCTCGCTCTCCACTGGCGACTACTCCTGCCTGCCGGAGCTGCTGACCAAGCTGATGGACCGCTTTGCCGAGGAGCGCGTTTCTATCTCCCTTCCCTCGATGCGCGTTGGCACGCTCACGCCGGAGGTCATCGCCCAGATCAGGCGTGTGCGCAAGACCGGCTTCACGGTCGCGCCGGAAGCAGGCACTGATCGGCTGCGCGAGGTGATCAACAAGGGCATCACCGAGGCCGACTTGCTCGCTGGCTGCCGTGATGCCTTCAATGCAGGCTGGAGCGTGCTCAAGTTTTATTTCATGATCGGCCTGCCCACCGAGACGCTGGAGGATGTGGACGCGATAGTTGACTTGGCGGCGCGGGCGCGGCGTGAGGCGAGCGGCAAGAAGGCGGACATCAATGTGGCCGTCTCCACATTTGTGCCAAAGCCGCACACGCCGTTCCAGTGGTGCGGCCAGATTTCGCTCGATGAGTCGAAAGAGCGCATCCAGCGGCTGATGAAGAAGCTGCCGCCCAAGGGCTACAAACTGAAGTGGCATGACCCGGAGCAATGCCTGCTCGAAGGCGTGTTCTCGCGCGGCGACCGCAGGCTCTCGCGTTTATTGGAAGAGGCATGGCGGGACGGAGCGCGGCTCGACGGCTGGAACGAGCATTTCTCGCTGGCCCGCTGGCAGCAGGCGGCGGAACGGGCGGGCATTGACCTCGAATTCTACCTGCGCCAGCGCGACCGCAGCGAAGTCCTGCCCTGGGATCACCTCAGCAGCGGTGTTGACCGCGGTTTCTTGGAGCGCGAATACGAGCGGGCCATAGAGCGCGCCTATACCCCGGACTGCCGCAACCAAGGTTGCCAGAACTGCGGCCTCTGTGATTTCAAGAGCATCAGGCCGTTGGTCAATCCGCCAAAGGAGGCAGCAGCAAGCGCCGCGCCTGCGGTTCATAAGCAAGAGCGCGACAAGAACAGTCAGCCGACCATTTTCCGCTATCGCGCCGATTACTCCCGCCTTGGCGATGGCCGCTTCATTGGTCATCTGGAGCTGCTCAACCTCGTCTTCCGCGCCTTGCAGCGAGCCGGGCTGCCGGTGCTCTTCTCGCAGGGCTTCAATCCCACGCCCAAGGTCTCCTTCAGCCCGGCCTTGCCGGTTGGAGTGGAAAGCGAGATCGAGTTCTTCGAGGTTGATCTCGCTGAACCCATCCGCCGCCCGGCAGAGATGCTGGCCGAGCTGAACCGCCAGCTGCCGAGCTTCATGGCCATCACTGCCCTTGCTTTTGCCAAGAAAAAGGCCCCGGTCAACGAGATCATCAGCTATGACTGCCTGCTGCCGGACGGCGTGGATGCCGAGCAGGCAAGAGACAGCATCGCCGCCTTTCAGGTCGCGGAACGCTTCTTGCTGGCACGCCGCCGCAAGGGCAAAAGCCGTGAGTTTGATCTGAAGGAGTTCGTCAGGAAGCTAAAGCTGGGCGAAGGCGGCAGGCTGCTGCTTGATCTCTATCATCCCTGCGCTGAAGCGGGTGTCGGGCCAAGGGATGTGCTGGCAGCGGTCTTTGGCTTGAAGGACGAGCAGGCGGAGTTGGTAAGGATTGTGAAGGCGGGGGTGAGGGAGGCGTAGGGATCCCACGCCATGTTACCGTGCTGAAAAAAGGTACAGGCTCGCAAAGGCCGCACCTTTTTTATTGCCCTAACCGCGCCAATGTGATATGAAAAGTCCTGCTTGTCCGCTCCGTAACACTCTTTTTTGGAGAATGATCATGTCTTTGCGGTCTATATCTTTCCTGTCCCGCTGCTCATTTTTTCTTGCCTTCCTGTTTGTCCTATTAGTCTCTTCTGCGGGTGCAGCATTTTTTGACGATAAGGATAAAGAGATGAGAAGAAGAAAAGAAGAAGAAATAAGAAATAAAATAGAAAGTCTTTCTTTTTGTTTGATATTTCCATTATCAAAACGCGTAGCTGGAATTCCAGTTGTTCTAAATTATAATAAAGAATTTTTCATACAAAATTACAAAGAAAATTACGAATCTATCGAAAGACTTACTTCTTTCTGCGAGTCTCATTATATGTCAAGCTATTTTGAAAAATTAATAAGACAGAGTGATGATTATTTCGAAATAATGCAATTATTCATTAATAATTGCAGCGTAACAACAACGCATGATATAGATATGCTTTATGCGTGCGAGGTTAACAGATATGATACAGGCAATGGCAGTTACCTGTATTCACTTGCAAGCGCAAGTAGATTTTGTGATCATGTTGACGAAAACAGTCAATGCTATAGAGAATGGTATAGAGAATGTTCTGAAGCGTGGTATAAATGGAGTGGATGGTTAGGGGTTTTATCTAAAATGATACATTATTCTGAAATATATCAAGATGACAGTAGTGATTTTTTTAAAAAATGCCAAGACAGGCTAAATTCTGGAACAGAATACAATGCATCTACTCAAGAATTTCCTGTTGTTGACGAATATTTAAATAAAATATGCGGAGAAAGAAATCTTGGAAAGAGCTATAAAGAAGCATACTGCGACATGTCCTCAGTTATAACTTGTATTTCTGATGCCGTTTCTGTTTTTTCAACAAAGTTTCCTCTCTCAAGACTCCCTTTTATAGGAAATGTAATTTTAATTAATAATTTTATAGGTGCAGCAAATACATTTGCGACATACCAATTCTGCGGAAAACAAATAAATATTTCATATGAAGCAGGATGGGGTAGCATATTTTCATCTTTTTTTAAATTTCAAACCAACTTGGCAGATGCTGTAAGTGCAAACGAATGTGTGTTTAATTTATTAGGATGGTAAATTTTATATTTTATAAATAACTATCCTGCTATTTTTTCCAAGTGCTTGCTCAAACGCAAGCGACTGGCCGGATTGCATCCTTTCCTTCCGCGCTGTATCTTGTAGCCACAGCAATTTGAAAACATGCCGCATCTGATGCGAAGGAGGAACTCATCATGGCTCGCACACGTTCAATCTTGGCCGATGTCAGTGCCGGAATAAGCGAACTACAGAAAAATCCTTTAGCCGTGCTTCAGCAGGGACATGGTGCTCCGGTTGTTATTCTTCATCATGACGAACCGGCATTCTATGCAGTCCCGGCAGAGCTTTACGAAATGCTGTTGGACAGACTGGAAGATGTCGAGCTGGCCGAACTTGTCAGGAGGCGGGAAAGCCAACCTGAGATTGAGGTAAAGCTTGATGACCTTTAAGCTAGTCTTCAAGCAGGAGGCTAAGAAAGAATGGGACAGCTTGGATGAAACCGTCCGTTCGCTCTTTGCCAAGAAACTCAAAGAACGGCTTGAGCAACCGAGGGTGCAAAGTGCGCAGCTCAGTGGCATGAAGGATTGTTACAAGATCAAACTTCTCAGAGCCGGATATCGTCTTGTTTATCAGTTGCGCGACAAAGAGCTGGTTGTGGCAGTCATCGCTGTGGGCAAGCGGGATAAAAGCCAAGTGTACAAGATGGCTCTCAAAAGATTTGACAGCTGACGTGAGGGCAGTTCTCAGCCCAAGTGATTGAACATGCGGAAGACCATGTGTTCCAATATAGTTCCTCTTTTTTTAACCCTGCTGCTTGCCGTCGGCCAAAACGCCCTTGCCGCCGACTGCCCGCCGCCCTATGCCGGACTGATTCAGAACGGCGCGTATGCGGTCGCCGATCTGCAAGGCAACATCGTCGAGAGCTGCAATATTGACACGCCCTACATCCCGGCCAGCATCCTCAAGGTGCCGACCGCGCTGGCCGCGCTGGCCATTCTGGGGCCGGAATACCGCTTCAAGACCCGTTTCTACACAGATGCGGAGGACGGTCTCTATATCCAAGGTTTCGGCGACCCCATGCTGACCTCGGAGGAAATCCGCCTCATTTTCGCCGAACTCAAGCAGCGCGGCCTGCGGCAGGTTAATGCCATCTACATTGATCCCTCTAATTTCGCTCTTGAATACCAGTCGCCGGGCAGCGAGTTTAGCGACAATCCCTATGACGCGCCGGTCGGCCCGACAGCGGTCAACTTCAATAGCGTGCCAGTGCGGGTGACGCGAGAAGGCTTTGTATCGTCCGGCGAAGAGCATACTCCGCTGCTGCCGCTGATGACAGAGCTGGCGGCGGGTCTGCCGCCTAGCACGTGGACGCGGATCAACATCTGCCGGGGCCGCTGCAATGCTAACCGGGAAATGGCCCGCTACACGGCCCAACTTTTCCGTGCTCTCCAGCAGGAAGCAGGCATTCCCGGCCAAGGTCATTTGAGCCTAAAGCAAGTGCCGCCTGATGTCAAACTGTTCTACGAGCACCGCAGCAGCAAGAACTTGCAGGAACTGACTTCCTCCTTCCTCAAATACTCCTCCAATTTTATCTCTAATCTGGTTTATCTGGCAGTTGGTGCGGAAGAATTCGGCTGGCCCGCAACGTGGAGCAAGGCAGATCGGGCTGTACATCAGGAGTTGGAGCGACAGCTCGGCCAGCAAACCGCTGCTGCTCTTATTCACAAGGATGGCTCCGGCCTATATCGTGGCGACCGGGTGACAGCGCGGGCGATGCTGGAAGTGCTGCGAGCGTTCCGACCTCACGCTTGGTTGCTGCGCAAGCATCTTGGCACGCCGAGCAAGTCCGGCAGTATGAAAGGAGTTTGGAATTACGCGGGCTATCTTGTTGATGGCAAAGCCTATGTGATTCTGCTCAACCAAGCCGCTAATCGGCGCAACGATGTGCTGGCATTACTGCAAAACGGCGGCGTGGAGAACGTGGTGCGAAAGTCAGTCAAGCGGGTGATGGTTAAGAAGAAAAGCAAAAAAAGGCGTTAGCACGATTCATTGCCGCTTATCACGGGTGATCACCGCGATGGCGGAATGATTATGAATCGATTCAACGTTCTCTGATTTTACTACATAAGCGACAATGCGGTCGTCTTGATTCAGACGCACAGCAATATCTCGGACGATATCCTCGACAAACTTGGGATTATCGTAGGCTTTCTCGGTCACATACTTCTCATCAGGCCGCTTGAGGATGCCATAGACCTCACAAGAACCAGAGTCTTCGATGATTCTGATGATTTCCTCGATCCAAACAAACTTCTTCAGCTCTACCGTTACGGTAACATAAGAACGCTGATTATGCGCACCGTACTGCGAAATTTCCTTTGAGCAGGGACAGAGACTGGTGATCGGCACCACGGCCTTGATGAAGATTGCATACTTCCCGTCAACAAGCTCGCCCATCAGGGTTACTTTGTAATCCATCATGCTGGCAATGCCGGAGACCGGTGCGTTCTTCTTGATGAAATAGCAGAAGGCTAACTCCAGATATGCGTCTCTGGCATCAAGCAACTGGGTCATTTTCAGCAGGGTATCTTTCACAGAATGCAGCGTGACTGCAAATTCTTCCGCATGGAGGATTTCTGCAAAGCGCGACATGTGCGTTCCCTTGAAATCGCAGGGAAGATTCACATACATGCTACAGTCTGCAATAGTATGCTGGCCTTTATTCAGCCGATCTTGCACATAGACTGGTAAACGAAAGTTCTTGATGCCAACCTTATTGATGGCAATACCTCTCGAATCCCCCATCTTCTGAATGTCGGGAAGAATTTCTGTCGTCATGCGGGGCAGAGTCATGATGGAGTCTCGGCAGGATTCAGCGGCTTGGCCTTGGGCAAAAAGTACGGGTCTGCGCAGAAAAGAAATAGCCCGAACATTAATGAAGATGGGCGCTACAGGCAAGCCTTTTTTGTGTCCGGCTTGCAGAGTGGAGACGCTTTGCAAGCCCTCCGCTGCCGCGTTGCCTTGGGGAGTTGGGCGTGATGTTCCTGCACCGGCCCGGTATTGCCAACAAGGGTAAAAGATTTTTCCCCCTACACTGGCGCGTGCAGTGACAGCATAGTGTTGCTTAGGGTGGCAGCGTAGCATCACTGAGGATGATAGCAGGCCGTCGCTGGCAGTGATGCCGTGCCGTCACCAGCCGCGCCGCAGTCTGAACCGCTTGCAGCGCGGCAGAAACGCAGTTATTATGCGGCTGATGCAGGAACAAGCAACCAACACCGCTGCGGAGGAACCCGAATTGAGCCGGACACCACTTGCCTTTCTGAGCTATGTGAATAAGGATGATAAGTATGCGAACGGGCCACCAACCGTGGTGGTGGATTCGTCCAATCACGACGACTATGCAACAATCACTAATGCGCTAAAGGCCGTAAAAGCAGGCACCCGAATCTTTGTTCGGCCTGGTTTGTACAAAGAAAGCATAGTGATTGACAAACCAGTCGAGATCATAGGAGAAGGGGAGCGAAGCGACATTATGATTGCAGGTGATGGCAGCAATGCCGTTCGGTTTGACGCAGAGAATGGACGGATCGCCAACCTAACTCTGTATTGCTGTGTCGCGATTGCCAAGGGCAAGCTTGAACTAGAGGATTGCGACATTTCAGGCAGCGGTAATGACTGCGTGAGAATCCACAAGGGCGCAACTCCACTCATCCGCCGCTGTCGCATTCATGGCGGGAATAGTTACTGTACCTAATGTGCAACTCTTTTTGGGATAGTGTGTCGCTGAAGACAGTCTTACTGCAATTTTAATTTGATTGTGATCCCAACTTGGGCATCTCGCCGTCTGCACATAATCAGGAAGTTTGCCGGGAAACAGTAGGCTCTCATTTGCTGAAATGTTTTAAAGCAAACCCATTGCGCATACGATCTCTGGTGTTTTCAATATCGGCTGTTCAGTACAATTCCTGTATTTTCAAGAGGATATTTCGTGTAACTTGTAAGCTAAAAAGAGTTGCACATTAGGTGTTACTGTATCTTTATGGAGAATGGTCAAGGGACGCTGGAGGACAACGAGATATTTGACGGCGTACTATACGGTATTATCATGTCAGGCAGCAACCCAACCCTGCGCCGCAACCGTATCTTTATGAATGGCCGCTTTGGTTTTCTTTCGTCGATATACAGCGGAGGCGGCATTTATATGAGGAACAGCCAAGCGACGCTGGAGGACAACGAGATATTCGCCAATGAGGGGCCTGGCGTGGAGATCATGCCAGGCGTAATTACGACAGGCGGCAACTTAATTATTAGGACAGACAGCAACCCGATCCTGCGCCGCAACCGCATCACGCAGAACAGCAGTGTGGGTATTGCGGTGATTTTAGATGGAGGCGGCATCTTCGAGGATAATGACCTTCGTGGCAATACTGGGGGAGCATGGTACATTGCCCCAGAGAGCACAGCACGGGTGCAGCGGAGCGGGAATATTGAATAAGGGGGCGCGCGGGGCTTCGCACTCACCATATCACATCTGCTTGGTACTCCTGGAAGACAGCATCACAGCTCTCAGGAGCGCGGCCTGCTCCGCCTTTGATTGCGCCAGAAGTCATCGGGCAGCGAGGCATCAAAGTCATCCGCTGCCTCCATGCTGCCGTTGTGCAGCCCAGGGATGCGGCCTGCCTCCGGCGGTGCAAGGGGAACCAAGCGGGCCAACGGTACGCTGCCTTCCGTGAGCAGGACTGCGGCCCCTTTGCGCACCAAGGCGAGCACGTCGTCAAGGCTCAGGCGCAGGGTGCGGATGTCAAGCGTTGTGGTGACCATCTGGGTTATCCTTTAGATAGAGAAGCGGGGTAATGAGGGTTTCAGACAGTTCAGGTGGAGAAAAGGAGGGCAGATGCAGTCAGCGTAACGTGCTGCCGCAGTCTTGTCAAACGGTTTCTTCGCTGAATGCCTGCGCCGTTACCCGCTGCTTCATAGCATGAGATTGGATCATATAACAACACAGGAGAGAGAAACCATGCTTCCACGCATCAAAGAGCTTCTTCATACCGCCCCAGCAGAGCAGACCGTGGAGGTGCAGGGCTGGGTGAGAACATGCCGCGACTCCGGCAGTCTTTGCTTCATCGAGGTGACAGACGGCTCCTGCTTGGCTGGGCTGCAAGTGGTGGCCGAGCCGAATCTGACGAATTACGAAAGCGAAGTGCGCCGCCTGAGCACGGGCTGCGCTGTCAGGGTCTGCGGCAGACTGACTGCCTCGCCCGCCAAAGGCCAAGCAGTGGAGGTGCGGGCGGAACGCCTGACTGTGATCGGCTTGGCAGACCCGGAGATCTACCCTCTCCAAAAGAAGAGGCACAGCGTCGAGTTTCTGCGTTCGATCAGCCACCTGCGCCCACGCACCAACTCCTTCGGGGCCGTGGCGCGCATCCGCTCTGAGCTGAACTTTGCCATTCACCGCTTCTTCCGCGAGCAGGGCTTTGTTCAGGTGCACACGCCCATCATCACCACCTCGGATTGCGAGGGCGCAGGCGAGATGTTCACTGTCACCGCCCTGACGGGCAAGCAGCTGCGCCAACCAGAGCCGTTCCAGCAGGACTTCTTTGGCCGAAGGGCTGGTCTCACCGTGAGCGGCCAGCTGCAAGCCGAGATATTCGCCCTCTCGCATGGCCGCGTCTATACCTTTGGCCCCACCTTCAGAGCGGAGAACTCCAACACGGCGCGGCACTTGGCTGAATTCTGGATGCTGGAGCCGGAAATGGCCTTCTGCGACCTTGCTGGCGACATGGCCGTTGCCGAAGCCCTGATCAAGGACTTGGTTGCTGTCGTGCAGGCCAATTGCGCTGACGAACTGGAGTTGTTTGAACGCTTTGTCAGCAAGGGATTACTGCAAAAGCTGGAGGCGGTGCAGGCGCAGCCCTTTGCCCGAATGAGCTACACCGAGGCCGTGGAGGCTCTGCGCACCTCAGGCAAGCAGTTTGAGTTTCCGGTGCAGTGGGGCAGCGATCTCCAGTCTGAGCACGAACGCTTCTTGTGCGAGGAGCTGGCAGGCAGGCCGCTGATTGTCACGGATTACCCCAAGCAGATCAAGCCGTTCTACATGCGCCTGAATGACGACGACACGACCGTGGCGGCGATGGACATCCTCGTGCCGGGCATTGGCGAGCTGGTGGGCGGGAGTCAGCGCGAGGAACGGCTGGAGCTGTTAGAAGGACGAATGCGGGCGGCGGGGCTTGATCTGGAAGAGTACAGCTGGTACTTGGACTTGCGGCGGTTTGGCTCTGTGCCGCACGCGGGCTTTGGTCTCGGCTTCGAGCGGCTGGTGCAGTTCGTCACCGGCATCAGCAACATTCGCGACGTGATTCCCTTTCCCCGTACACCGGGCAGCGCACCCTGCTGATGCGAGCTACGGCTTCTTCTTACCCCGCACTGGCAGCACGTGGAAGCTGTTGAGCTGAAAGGCATGGCTATCCATGCCATAGACAAGGCCGACATAAAAGGCGTAGTCTGGGTAAAGGTCGCCCACAGTGGATGACCAGTAATAGAATGGTTGGATGCCGGTGAAGGCTTTGCCAGCCAACCATTTGTCTTTACCTGTGATATCTTTAGCAACAGTGAGTAGCTCCTCGCGATCAGGCAGTCGCCAGTCACCTTGCTTGGAGCTATCGGACAGGCCGCAGAAACCATGAGCCAAGCGGCTGGCCGCGACCCGTGCATCCGTCCACTTGCGGCTGTTCTTGGTAGCGGTATCTTCCTTGAAAAAGACGGGGCAGTTGGCATTTTTCAGCCAGATTAAGCCAGTGGCACTGTCAGTCAAGGTACCATCGCCGGTGTCCTTGAAACGAGCTGGTGTCTTTTTAGGGTCTTGCGCATTCTTCTTTTCTTCTTTTGCTTCGGCTCGTTTGGTAAGCAGGTCTTTAATCGTCTTGCCCATGTTCCACTGCCCCAGCGTAGGAGCTGGCCATAATGTCAGCAAAAACAATGCAGCTATTACCGGCAGACCTATCGTTCTTTTCATTCTTCATCACAAGTTGAGTTACAGACGGCAGGACAATAGAAACACTCTTTTGAGTCGATCTATAGAGCAACCAATCAGAAAGACAGCGATAATAAAACTGTCTCGATCCATTGGCGCGCTCCTTGTGAATAGGGCTTAGACACCGCTATTCTACAGGATGCGCCCAATGGATTGGGCATTTTCTTCAAGAGTTGCACATTAGGTACTACGGTATCTCCGCCAGAGACACTAGGGTGTCTCCAGCAGAGGGTGCTTGCGGACTGAGAAGAACCGAGCGAGGAAGGAAGGTGGCAGCGGCTACCCTATCTCAAACAGGACGACCGCCGGGACGATGACCTTACTCTATCCTCACATCCAACACATCCACCAGTCTGCCGCTGTAGTTGTCCCGTGTCAGGCTGATCAGTCCGGCGAGATTCTCAACCGCAATGGTGAGCGACTGCACCGCCGAGCCGCTGAAGCCGGGCAGCTCGTAGTCTCCATCCACTGTCACTGCGACCGCCGCGCCTGCCCTGCCGCCTTCCTGCATGTCGAGGAGGCGCAAGGTGAGCTGACCGGTGCGGCTGTCCACCAGAGCCTGAATGCGCAGTAGCTCGGACGCGCTGGCCGTGCCGCTGCTCAACCGCGCAGTAGGCGCGTCTGTCTCACCGCTGAGGATGCCGGGGCCGGTCTCAAACGCCAGCCCGTTGATCAGCAGCGGCGTGCGCAGCTTGCGGCTGCATGTGCCGGTGCGCGGCGTGCCATGCTCGCTGTAGCGGGCGTTGACCGTGACTGTGTATTCGTTATTCCACGAATTATCCTGCGCCGGGATGTCCGGCATCAGCATGATCTCGCTTGGTCCGACCCGCAGCAGGCGTGTCTGCACTGCGCTGCCGTTCCGGGTGCCTTCAATCACCACGCTGCCTGCGCTCTGCGGATCAGCAGCAAGGTCGTTGCCGGTGAGCAGCAGCACGCCTGCCGGATTGAGCACCGCGTTGAGCTTGAGCAGGGTGTCCTCGGCGGAGATGATCACCGGTGCCTTCTCGGTCGCGGGCAGGCGTTCGAGCTTGGCCTTATGCCGTATCTCTTTGACAAAAGGCTGTGAGACGCGCACATTGACCTGAAGCAGGTCGTTGCCCTCTGGCAGCGGAGCATCCGGGCTGTCCAGCTTGCCGGTGAAAGAGACATGGAAGCTGAAGGATTCTGGAAAGGTGACTTGGCTGCCGTTGATCATCCGCCGCTGAATCCACTCCATCATCAGCGGCGCAAGCCCTTTGACCGTCTCCGCGCTGTAGATGGGCTGCTCTGCGGAGATGTCCGCCGCCATCTCGTCGTAGCCGTCAGTGCTGCGCGGTACAGCTTGGATGCGGTAGGACTTGGGCGTGGTCAGGGCATTTGGTGCAGGTCGCCATAGAATCGTCAGCATGATCGTTCTCCGGTGAGAGGGTGGGGAGGTAGCTTCAGACAGTGAGAGTTAAAGAAAACGTGATTACGGGGTTCGTGGTGTGGACACTGCTGGGGTGGTCGGTCGGGGCTTTGAGGCTTTGCGTCTGGCAACCTCTGCCTCGTAGTCGGTGAAGATTATCGGGTTATCTGTCAGCCAGAGCATCCAAGAGTAGGAAGACCTGCCTGCACTGATGGCTTGAAAGGAAGGCCCCATACTGATATTGAGCAATTCTTGGAATGGATCAGCCTGATTACTCTGCGACAGTGGTGCCACGGCGAGAGAAACCAGATTATCTTTACCCTTAATAAGATATTCATCAAGATCGCGAATATGGTAGCTTCGCGACTCAGCCCCTGTCGCACGAGGGGAGACTTTGCACAACGCTAGCACGCCTCTGTAAGTTGGTTTGATCTTCACAATCTCAATGGTTTCTTTACCATCTTTATCTACGACCTTCTTCTTGACTTCTGGCGGTGTCTGTAGCTGTACTACGAGTGCGCCAGCCTCAATGGCATCCTTGAATGCGTCTGGGACAAACCTGAGACGGGAACAGTCAATTGTTTTCGGCGGAGGGAACGTATCGCCAGTTCGGTGCGTTTTTCCGGTGGACAGAAATGTGAGCGTGACATTAGGCTGTCTCAAATCAACGGTGTTCAACGCCCGCGCCGCACCCGCACCCGTATCTATTGCTAAAGGGGGCAAGGGGCCGCAGGCAGACAGAATGGGCAGCGAAAGCAGACAGACAGCAGGAAATCTCTTCATTATCATCCTCTCTTCTCAGTGAAATTTACCAAGTGATGCAGCCTGCTGGGACAGACTTCTGTCCGGCAGGAGTAAGAACCGTGACATCTTTCGGCCCATAGCCGATCAGTTGAAAACCCGGACACTCTGGCACAATACGGCAAGAGAATTCGGCAAAATCACCAATTCCGGTCACGCCGCCTTTCTCACCAATTCCGGTCACGCCGCCTTTCTCACCAATTCCGGTCACGCCGCCTTTCTCACCAATGCCGGTCACGCCGCCTTTCTCGCCAATGCCGGTCACACCGCCTTTCTCGCCAATACCGGTCACGCCGCCTTTCTCACCAATGCCGGTCACACCGCCTTTCTCGCCAATTCCGGTCACGCCGCCTTTCTCACCAATTCCGGTCACGCCGCCTTTCTCGCCAATGCCGGTCACACCGCCTTTCTCGCCAATTCCGGTCACGCCGCCGTTCTCGCCAATTCCGGTCACACCGCCATTCTCACCAATTCCGGTCAAGGAGCTGTCCTGATAGCAAGTACACACGAATTTCTTGCCACCAATGAGAAGTATCGGATTGCCACGCCCCACATGAAGAGCAGTCTGCTGCCATACGCTAAGAGCATCCACAGGATAGCAGCCTTCCAGCTTCGGCATGGTTACTAAGCCTGTGCATCCGCTGAGTGCAATACATACTGCCGTTCCAATGCCGAATTGTACAGTTTTCATATCAACCACCAATGATTATTCATCAAGACAATCATCGACCGAGCGCACGCAATTCTGCCAGCCTCTGCTGCACAGCAGGCACATGACTGCCCACAGGGTACATTCTAAGAAACCCCTCGATGGTATGGGAGGTGCTAGCACCTTGAATCTTCTGCCACTCATCATCAATCTGATCTTGCTCCTCCTTAGACACAGTTCTATTCAGAGCCGTAGAGGAACTGTTTGCATGTTGCTCACGCTGCCACTCAGACTCAAGCCGATCTTTTTCTGCCTGAGTCAACGTTCTTGCCGCTGATACTGGACGCTGCGGTTCCGATTTTGGTTGCAACCGAGCTATACGTTTACGCGCCTCACCGGCCCATTTGCCATCTTGGTGCAGCAGGAGATAGGATTTTAATCCGTCTTCACCTAACTTTGAGAGCATCTCCCAATCACGCCTATCCTCATCGATCTTCGGTGATCGTGTAAGATCGCGAATTGAACCTTTTGGAGACTTATCTACAGAAGTTTCAGTGAGTCCTTTTGGAATAAAAATAAAGTCACCAAACTCGTGGCCAGTCAGTCGTATAGGATCATAGTTTGGAGTTTGAGCAGCCTTGTTAACAACTAACAGCTTGACCTGATCAAATAGACTTTGCCCATCCAATATCGTATTATTCTCTCGTAATGTATCAATGATAGCCTTTGCAAAAATCGAGTGATTGCCACCTCCTCCATCAAGTACATCTTCGATCCCGCCTGATGTGAGAGCAGTACGTGATTTCTTTTCACGCATTCGACGCAACCAACTCTCTGAGCCGTAATCAAGAGCCGCCCCAGAGTTTCTGGTCATCTGAAGAGCACCGGCGAAGCAGGAATCCGCAATTACTAAAATATGGTTCGCCTGAAGACCTTTGAGCAAGGTGATCAGATCAGTAAAGGGAATCCAATTAACAACACTATCGTCAGCATCAATCGGCTGCCAGTAGCCGACATCAGTATCTTCATCTAAAATTCCATGACCAGCATAATAGATAAGTAAATTATCTTCTTTGGCCATAGTTCTACGCAATTCTGACAAGGAACGCATTGTCTCGTCGCGCTTCTTATCCAGCAATAACGTCACGTTGAAATCGTACTGCTGTTCCAATATCCGTGCAATATCCCGTGCATCGTTCAGAGGTGTGTTCAACTTCTCAAGATATTGATAGTTTTGGTTTCCAATCACCACAGCATGATAGCGACCAAAACTTGATGCGACAGCCTCTTCTTTTACTGCCGCTGTTGTCATAAGGAAAACGAAAAGCAGCACGAGCCGAACCGACAAGACTTGCCTTTGCTTATACCAACCCATTTTCTCTAATCCTCTCATTCTGCTAAACGTTCTTGCATTCGAGCTAAAGCCGCACGATAAAGTGGATCGCGCTCTGCCGCCTTTTGCATTGCACTAACAGCATTCTGTTTATCGCCATTTTCAAAAAGCGCTTCACCGAGCAGCGCATGATAGTTTGCTTTATCCTTCTCCGAACCATAAAATGCTGCCAATCTTGCCATTGCCACAGCTTCACCTGTACGTTTTTCTTGTAGCCAAACACGAGCAATGCTGCTCAACGGTTCTGCTGCTTCAGACATGGTTACATTTTCATTTAGCTTGCTCCACTCTTTGTCATCGTTATTTTCGCCGCGTATTTGAAGAGCAGTACTCACATCTCTTTTTTCAGGCTGAGATGCTTGTTGATGCGCAGGCTTTTGGTTCATATCAGGAGGAGATACAGTCAGCTGAGACATATCCTTCATCAAGAGTTCCGGGCTGCCCTGCGAAAGCATGACTATGATAATACCCGCGCCGAACAGCGCAAAGACTCCGCCTGGCCCGGCGTTATGAAGCGTCAACTTGATCGGCCCTGCCTCAGCGTTGACGTTTGTCCCGCCTTCGCCCATTACGCCGCGCAAGAACAGCTTGTATCCGAGGACGATAGCTGCAACGCCTGTGGCGATAATCGCCAAGCGAAACAGTGCCGCATAGACGAGAAACCCCACTACTACGAGATGATCCATAACGCCTCAGTGATCTTTCATTATGACATACAGCGCATGACAGCTGAAAAGACATTTATTACTCAGCATATCTGTCTTTGTCAACTGGAAAAACGGGCTGGCGAGAGTGGATCTGTCCCCCAACCTCTCCAGCTGGAGACGCAAAAAGAGACACTATGGTATCTCCGTCAGAGACACTACGGTATCTCCCACCGAGACACTATAGTGTCTCCCCCTGAGTGACCCTAGTATCTCCACTGGAGACACCGTAGTGTCTCCGGCAGAGGGTGCCTGCGGGCTGCTGGGGACAGAACCGCCTGCTCAGGTCGGGCAACCATCGTCTCTGCTGAGGATTCAGTTTGACAACAGCCGGTCTTGAGTGATAATGAAACGAGAGGGGGCGACGACATGGAAAAGAAAGACTGTAAAGACAGCGAAGACTGCGGCAGCATAACTGACAAGCGCAAGCGTCTGCTCTGTCAGATCGAGAAAGAGATCACTCATTTTGGCAATGAGTCCACGGGTCACAAGCGTCTGTACCGTTGGCTCCACTACGCCGCTTTAGGACTGACAGCTCTGGCCACTGTCCTTGGCAGCGCGAGCCTTGTTCTCCCCGACCACCATGACGCTGTCGGTTTCGCCATCGTTGCTGTCACGACCGCAGCCAATGTCGTCGTCGCTGTGGAAACTATCCACAAGCCGTCCGAACTGTGGATGCTTGAGCGGAGAATCTTCCATATGCTCTGCGACATGCGCCGCAAACTCGAATACTGCGGGCCGGATGGTCTTACTAATGATCAGCTTGACGAATGTTTCGCCCAGCTGCAAGCTGTTCTCAGCGCATCCAGTCAGAAGTGGAGCCAGACCGTCAAGACAGATACTGAGAACCAAGCTGCCCCGAAGGACACCGGGAACGTCGCAGAGCAAAAGCGAGACAGCGGCGCATAACATTCAACTAAAGCTGAGATGCTATGAAACTCTTGAAGACCGCAGGAATTGTTCTGGTGCTGGCCGCAGGGATGGCGCTGTTCATGTTCTTTGTCCTCGGCATGAATCCGATGGAGAAATCAGGCTATGCGAACTGCGTGACAGCGCAGCGGGCTGAGGCTTTTGTCGGCAGGATGCTGAAGTTTGAGGGTGAAGCGGAACGGGAGACAGTGCGGACGGAAGAATGCGCACGGCGGGACAAAGAGCTGGACAAGGCAGACGGCCCCAAGGCCGGGCGCGTGCGCTGGGTGGAGTGTCTGACAGGCCCTGACTGCGACGAGGCGGGAATGCTTTGAGCGGCATCTCCCGGTTGCGGGGCGTATGGGCGGTTCGCGGCGAACCGCCCATACAGCGGCGGGTATTACTCCTCAACGGTCTCTGCTGCCCCGTCATCCTCTAGCTCCACATCCCCAGAGGAACGGGCGAGGATGGACATATCCACCACGCGCTCACCTTCACCAAGGTTGATCATGCGCACGCCCTGGGTGTTGCGACCGATCACGCGCATAGAGTCCATGGGCATCCGAATAACCTTGGCTGAGTTAGCAATCAGCATCACCTGATCGCTGTCCTCAACCTGCAAGGCACCAACCACTAGGCCGTTGCGCTCGCTGGTCTTGATCGTGGAGACACCTTTACCGCCACGGCTTTGGAGGCGATACTCAGACACGGCTGTCCGCTTGCCGTAGCCGTTCTCAGTCACAGTGAGCAGTGAAGTGGACTCGCACTCGCTCTTCTTCAGCACCACCGCGCCGACCACCGCGTCGTCGTCAGTCAGGGTGATGCCCTTGACTCCACTAGCGATGCGGCCCACTGTCCGTACATCATCTTCCTGAAAATGAATGGACATGCCCTGCCGGGTGACAAGGAAGACCTCATCCTCGCCCGATGTGATGGCCGCGCACAGTATCTCGTCGTCCTCGCGGATGGTCAGGCCGATCTTGCCCTTGCGCATGGGCCGCTTGTACTCGGCGATGCTGGTCTTCTTGATGATGCCCTTCTTGGTCACGGTGAGAATGGAGAGGGCCTCGTCGGCATTGGCCAGGTCAGCGATGGGGAGAATCGCTGCTACCTTCTCGCCCTCGCCCAGCTCGAGCAGGTTGACGATGGCCCGGCCCTTGGCGGTGCGCCCGCCTTCAGGCAGCTCATACACTCTGCGCCAGAAGACCCGGCCTAAGTTGGTGAAGAAGAGGAAGGTGTCCAGCGTCGAGGCGGTGTAGAGGCCGGAAACAAAGTCGTCCTTGCTGTCGGCCATGCCGGTCACGCCCTTGCCACCGCGCCGCTGCGCCCGGTAGAGACTGAGAGCGTTGCGCTTGATGAAGCCGTTGTGGGAGACCGTCACCACCATCTCTTCAGCGGCAATCATGTCCTCAGGCAGTATCTCATCTGGCAGGTCAATGATCTCGGTGCGGCGGCTGTCGCCGTACTGCTCGCGTATCTCGCGGAACTCGTCGCGGATGATCTGCATGACCAGGCCGTCATCAGCCAGCACGCTCTTCAGCCAAGCAATGCGCTCGTTGATCTCTCGGTATTCCTGCACGATCTTGTCGCGCTCCAGCCCGGTGAGTCGTTGCAGGCGCATGTCGAGGATGACTTGGGCTTGCAGCTCAGACAGGGTAAAGCGGTCAGCCAAGACTGCCTTGGCATCGCTTGGCCCAGCCGCAGCTCGCACCATCTCTACCACTGGGTCGAGGTTGTCCAAGGCGATCTTCAGTCCTTCGAGGAGGTGAGCACGCTCCTCAGCCTTGACCAGCTCAAAGGCAGTGCGGCGGTACACTACGGTGCGCCGGTGCTCCAAGAAGTGGACGAGCAGCTGCTTTAGGTTGAGTATCTCTGGCCTGCCGTTGACGATGCAGAGCATGATCACGCCGAAGCTCTTTTGCAGCGGCGTGAGGGTGTAGAGCTGGTTGATGGTGATGTCGGGGTTCTCGTCCCGCTTCAGGTCCATGACGACGCGCAGGCCGTCGCGGTCAGACTCGTCGCGCACCTCGGCTATCGAGGTGATGCGCTTCTCCTTCATCAGCAGGGCGATGCGCTGCACGAGGTCAGCCTTGTTCTGCTGGAACGGAACTTCCGTGACCACGATGGCCTCGCCCTCGCCCTTCTTGCGCCGTTCCACATGCAGCTTGCCGCGCATCACCAGCCTGCCGCGTCCGGTCTCATACGCCTCGCGGATGCCTGAGCGTCCGCAAAGGAAGCCGCCGGTGGGGAAATCCGGGCCAGTGATGTGCTCGGCCAGCTCCGGCACCGTGATCTCTGGGTTCTCCGTCAGAGCGACGAGCGCGTCCATCAGCTCGCTCAGATTGTGCGGCGGAATCTTGGTGGCCATGCCCACCGCGATGCCCTCAGAGCCGTTGAGGAGCAGGTTCGGGATGCGGGCGGGCAGGACAGTCGGCTCTTGCTGCGAGCCGTCGTAGTTGGGGATGAAATCCACCGTGTCCTTGTCAATGTCCGCCACCAGCTCCTGATCCAGCCTGCTCATGCGGGCCTCGGTGTAGCGCATGGCCGCTGCTGAGTCGCCGTCCATGGAGCCGAAGTTGCCTTGGCCGTCCACGAGCGGGTAGCGCAGGGAGAAGTCCTGGGCCATGCGCACGATGGTGTCATACACCGCTGTGTCGCCGTGCGGGTGGTACTTGCCGATCACATCGCCGACTATGCGCGCGGACTTGACGTAGGGCCGGTTGTGGAAGGTGCCCAGCTCGCGCATGGCATAGAGGCAGCGCCGGTGCACCGGCTTGAGGCCGTCGCGCACGTCGGGCAGGGCACGGCCCACAATCACGGACATGGCGTAGTCCAGATAGGACTTACGCAGTTCCTTCTCAATGTCAACGGTCTGAATTACTTCGGGCAGGAGTTCGTCCTGCGCTGTCTCTGTGGTCATGCCTTTCCGCTTGCTGAAGTTATATAGAGTTGTGCTTTGGACGCAGACAGTTCCGCTTTACCGCAGACCATTTTCATGGAAGAAGCTGCTGTACTTCTTGTCCGTGCCCTTGATGTGGCCTTGCAGCCAGTCGCGCAGGAAGTAGAGGGTGTCAATGGATACCGTCAGACGGCCTGCTTCAAAGTCGCTGTGGAACTCAGAGACCTTCTTGACAAAGGCGGTGTGCTCCTTCATGTGCGCCGCTGAATTAGGGTATTTAAACTGAGCGAAGTACTTCTCTTCCACTTTAAAATGACTGTCGGTGTAGCTGATCAGGCCGCTGATTATTCTGCCCATCACGTCTTTTCCTTTGCCGCTTTTCATCGCGTCATGTAGCTCGTTGATCATCGCCACCAGCTTCTGGTGCTGCCTGTCGATCTCCGCCACATTGACGCTCAAGCTGTCGTCCCAAGTTATCAGACTCATCTTAACACCCCCTTGGTTGTTGTTATTGTTCCTGCAAGCTGGCCAGCTCATCGCCAGACAAGCCTGTGCTGGCAGCGATGACCTCCAGCGTAATGCCATGCGCCAGCAGGCTGCGGGCGATGGCAAGTTTTGCCTCGCGCTTTCCTTCTTTCACACCTTCCTTAATGCCAGCCTCCATTCCCTCTTGCAGTCCCTTTTCCATACCCTTCGCCAACCCGTCCTTCTCCGCCTTCATCAAAGCACCCTGCTGGAGCATGATGAAGTCCCGGCGTTTGAACTGCACTTCCAGCTCCTCCTCGCTCAGGGCGGCGGTGTTGGCCAGATCAAAGGCTTCAAGCAGCGGCGGCTCGGTGAAGGTCTTGGGAATAAAGTCGAGCGCGCCTGCGTTTTTGATGAAGTAAATCCATTTGTCCATGACCGTGTGCAGCTCGTCCTCGCCTTTCTTGAACTTAGGCAGCTCAACAAAGATCAGCTCGATCTCGTCGCTGTACTGAACAAGCTGCTCCTTCTCACGCAGGTTCCAATAGGAAATCACCTTGTCGAAATCCTTGAACATCTCGAAGTCGGTGATGGTCAGGGCGATGACCGGCTCCAGTCCCGCGTACTGCTGCGAGCGTCTGAGCTGTGAGGAGTAGAGCTTTGCGGCATTATACAGCACCCGCTTCTCGAAGCCTTCGACATTGAGCACCTGCATCTCGATGATGACTTTGGCGCGATTAGACAGCACCGCCTTCACATCAACATAGCTGTCCTTCATGCCTTTCAGCGGCGGTACTTGATAGGGATCAACGATGGTCAGATCGGTGATTCTCTCATCACCGAAGTCAATGATGGCGTTGAGGAAGTCAATCAGGATGCCTTTTGACTGCTCGCTGCCAAAGACCCGCTTGAAGGCGAAGTCGGTTTTCACGTCAAGGAACTGCATGGTCTTCTCCTTTTTGCAAAGTGGCTATCTCCCCGCTGGACAAGCCTGTGCTGGCGGCGATAACCTCCAGCGCAATGCCATGCGCCAGCAGATTTCTGGCAATGGCAATTTTCTCCTCGTGTTTACCCTCTTCACGGGAAGACCAGAGCATGGACTGCTGATACGAGACATTCTGCATGTATTCATCATAGGCTTTCCGCTGCGGCTCGTCCAGATTCATAATCCGCAGCCGCGCTGAGGCTTCTTGAATATGCTTGGCTCTGAAGTCAGGCCGCACCTCGCTGTGCTTCAGCATGTAAATCCATTCATCGAGCGCAGACTGCACTTTGTCAGGAAAATCCTCCACCCGGATGAGATAGTGCTCAGGGAAAATCTTCCGCACTTCGCTGATGCCGAACAGCTCCTGCTGTTTCTCGGTCAGCGCGAGGATGTCGCCGGTATGCAGGCCGACAAAATTAGTCGAGCCGTAATAGAGATAATCCGTGCCAATGCCAAGGCTGAAATAGGTGATGCTGACCGAGATGATCTTTTTGATTTCGCGGTACGGCTGCCCTTTTTCCAAGTATTCGCTCATCAGTTTGGCGACACCGTAGGCGATACGATGGAAGAAGTCGTATTCCGATTTCACTTGCACTTCAATCAGCAGCAGCTCTTTCTTGCTGTTTTCAACCAGCAGATCAACGCGGTTGAATTTGTCGAAGCTGTCCTCTTGATTGCTTTCGCTCTCCAAGAGATTGACCACGGTCACGTCTTCATTCAGCACTGCGCTGAGAAAGCCTTCCAGCACGGAAAAGTTGGCCTTGTCGCGCAGGAGCTTTTTGATGGCCCAATCAAAGCGGATGAGTTTTTCCATTATTGTACGGTGTTCAATATCTCTTTATTTCTTCCACGCGCCAGCCATCATCGTATCGGCGAAGTATCGCATCTTTTCTTTCTGCCATATAGATATATTTGGCAATTTCCTGTTCATTAACGTCAGAGGGAAGCACGTAGGTTGTTATAACCTGCACCACCTTAGTTCCTCGGTATGGGCCATCGCTGATTCCTTTGATAGACACAACTTTTTCTGCTATCTCTGGACGGAAGACGTAATTTCCTTCGATTTGTGTAATTATTATACTTTCTATAATTTCTCCATTTACGATACTTCCAAAAATCATTTTCCCTTTCTCGGATAATATCCAAGGATATTCTGGCCATTCCTTTCCGGAATTTTTAGATATTACACCATTAGTCTTTGCAAGCTCAAATCCGCTTGCCATAAACTTTATTCTCTTCACAGAAGGAGTAGATAGATATCTATTCAAAATCTCTTCAGCATCTTTTCTGTCCAGATTACGGGGTTGTTTGGTCAGTTCAGTCTCAAGCAGGTACAACTTAACACGCAGATCTGAATTCTCTGCTTGAAGTTTTTTATTTTCTTGGTTGCAGCCAGAGAGCGGCAAGCTGACTACAAACAGGAAAACTAAAAAAAGATAATTCTTCGACACGTTCATGGCATCCTCCATTCTTCTGTGGAAAGAACAAATAATAGGGGGCAGATACCATTATCTGGCCTTATTTAACTTTGCTGCAAAACTTCCTCACCGCCAACCTACCCTTGGACGCGCAACTGATTCGGATGTGCCTGCATCAAGGTTGGCAGGCAGCCTCCTTTTCTTCCGCGCTCAAGCCCTCTTTTAAAAAGGACTGACCCTTTTCTTAAGTGGACATGCCTTTTCAAGAAAAGCTCCTCTCCTTTTTTAAAAAAGGCATCTTCTTTTAACGAACGGCCATGTCCTTTTCTTAAAAAGGCAGCCACTCTTTACGAAAGAGACCTCTCTCTTTAAAAGAGAGCACGTTTTATCGAAAAACGGAGACCTCCTTTTCAAAAAAGCACAAGCACTTTCGTTTAGCGGGGCCGCGCATTCGTTCCGCAGCCCCGGTCGTTTGCCGAATTTAGGGATGCCGCCTCCCTTCACACATCCAGCTCCGAAACCTCCAGCGCATGATTCTGGATAAACTCGCGCCGTGGCTCCACCTTATCGCCCATCAGGGTGACAAAAAGATCATCGGCAGCCTCAGCATCCTCAATCCTGACGCGCAGCAGGGTGCGGTTGGCCGGATTCATGGTCGTTTCCCAAAGCTGCTCCGGGTTCATCTCGCCCAAACCCTTGTAGCGCTGCAAGTGGCTGCCCTTGAAGGTTTCCTCGCGCACCACGCGGATCAGCTCGCGCCAGTTCTTCGCCGGAATCTCCTTCTCCTCGCCCTTGATGACCGTGAAGCCGCTGCCGAGGAACTGCCTGATTGCAGGATGCAGCTCAAGAGCGTGGCGATATTCGGGAATCAGCGGGATGTGCGGCCCGATGACCGCGCGGGTGTGGGCCAAGCCTTGAAAGGCCGCCTCCGCCTCAAAGCAACTGGGCCGGGTCGCGCAGACGCGGATGCCGCTCGTGACCGCATCAATGCTGGCGAGCTTATCCAGCAGCCCGTGCAGGAACGCCTCCTCCTTAAACTGATCGGCAGAATGCACATCGTTTTCAAGCAGGAAGAGGGTGAGCTGCTCCTGAATGTTCATCCGTTCCAAGAAGGTGCTGATGCGCTCGAACAGGGTGAGCTTCTTCAACAAACTGACTAACTCTTGCCCGGCCAGCACGCTGCCGTTCTCCAAGCGGACTTGCACAAACTGCGCCGCTTGGTCGTAAAGGTGGCTGTTCAGCGCGTCCTCATTGAGGAAATACTGCTCCTTCTTGCCCCGGCCTAAGCGGTACAGCGGCGGCTGGCCGATATAAACATAGCCTTGCTCGACCAGCGGCAGCATCTGGCGGTAGAAGAAGGTGAGGAGCAGAGTTCGGATATGCGCGCCGTCCACGTCCGCGTCGGTCATGATGATGATCTTGTGGTAACGCAGCTTGCTCGCGTCAAACTCCTCCCGCCCGATGCCGGTGCCCATTGCGGCGATAAGCTGCTTGATCTCCTCAGAGTCAAGTATCTTGTCAAAGCGGGCTTTCTCCACATTCATGATCTTGCCGCGCAACGGCAGGATAGCTTGGATGGAGCGGTCGCGGCCTTGCTTGGCACTGTTGTGGACAAATACGCCGCTGGCTAAAGCGAAGTTGTGCGTGTTCGGCACTTCGATGTCATACACATCGATACGCTCGGTCAGCTTTTCCACGGAGACAACGCGGTGGTTGTCGGCAGCAGCTTCTAAAGCCTCTTCTTCCGCATCTTGCCAAGCTGATTCGTCTTGATCAGCAAAGAATCTCCAGCGACCAGCATTTGGTTCCCAGATCATTTCGCAGCCAGAGCCGGGCAGCTTGCGGTACAGCGGCATCAGTGAGGTGCCTGCCTCTAACTGTTCCGCCGGGCAATACGTCCCGTCACGGAGCAGGAAGCGGTGATCGGGTGTGCAGACAATCTGCTCGCCGTTGTCGAGTGTTACTTGCACAACCTCTTGCTGCCTTTTAGTCAGGCGCGGATGCAGAATTTGCTCCAGACCAATCTTGCCGTCAGCTTGAATGGTGTAGCAGAAATGCTCCTTCCCCTGTTCCTGCTCGGCAATCAGCTCCAAAAAGCTCAAGGCGCGGCCATCAGCCAAAGCCACTTTGGTCTCGCCAGAAAAGCAGCCGCCCGCCGAATCGCCCTCCACGAGAAACAGCTCCCGCTCCGCCGGATTCTTCGACTGGCATTCTGCCAGCTTGCCTGCCATCAGCAGAGAAATGCCGTCCTTCTTGCGTGACAAATCCCGCGCCTTCCGCGCCGCTTCTCTGGCCCGCGCCGCCTCAACCGCCTTGCTGAGTATCTGCCGCGCCACCTGCGGGTTGCGCTCCAAATAATCACCAAGCTGCTCGGTGCAGATGGAAGCGACAATGCCCTTCACCTCGGAGTTGCCCAGCTTGGTCTTGGTCTGACCCTCAAACTGCGGATTCGGCACCCGCACCGAAATGATCGCAGTCAGCCCCTCGCGCACATCGTCGCCCTCCATCTTCTCCTTCATGTGCTTGGGCACAATGTCGTCGGTGGCGTACTTGTTGATGCACTTGGTCAGCGCGGCGCGGAAACCTGCCACATGCGAGCCGCCTTCGCGCGTGTTGATGTTGTTGACAAAGGAGGCCAGCCGCTCGGTGTAGCTGTCAACGTATTGCAGACAGACCTCAACCTGCACCTGCTCCTGCTCGCCTTCAAGAAAGATCGGCTGGGGATGAATCGGGGTGCGGTTGCGGTTAAGGTGCTCGACGTATTCAACCACGCCGCCCTCGTAATGAAAGAGGTCTTCAGCCCCGCTCTGCTCGTCCTTCAGAGAAATGTGAATGCCCCGGTTGAGGAAGGCCAGCTCGCGCAACCGGTTGAGGACGATCTCATACTTGAAAGCAATGGTCTGGGTGAATATCTCCGGGTCTGGCTTGAAGGTGATGGTGGTGCCGGTGTGCTCGCTGGTGCCGACCACTTCCAGCTCGCTGGTCTTCGCGCCGTAGGAGAAAGTCTGCCGGTAGAGCTTGCCGTTGCGCCGCACCTCAGCGGTCACGTGGGTGGAGAGCGCATTGACCACTGACACACCCACGCCGTGCAGGCCGCCGGAAACCTTGTAGGACGAATGATCGAACTTGCCGCCCGCGTGCAGCGTGGTCAGCACCAGCTCAAGAGCGGTCATGTTTTCGGTCGGATGCTTGTCCACCGGAATGCCGCGTCCGTTGTCTTCGACTGAGCAGGAGCCGTCTTCGAGGAGGATCACCCTGATCCGGTCACAGCAGCCGGCCAATGCCTCGTCGATGGAGTTATCAACCACCTCATAAATCAGGTGATGCAGCCCCTCTTCCGCCGTGTTGCCGATATACATGGACGGACGTTTGCGTACCGCCTCAAGCCCGTCAAGAACCTTGATCTGATCCGCCCCGTAGGACGAGTTTTCCTGTTCGCTCACTTGGTTGCCTTCTGAATGAAAAATTAATACGGAAAACGGCAGAGTTGCGATGCAACAGACAGCATCCTGCCGGAAGCGGCGTATTATACCATGCCTGCGCGGAAAATGGGCAAAAATCTCCTGATTACAAGGGATGCTTAGGATGAAATGCGAAAAAAATAGGCTTCTGAATAGAGCGTGGGGATTCAGAGGCTTGCTTTTTCCGGTTTACTTCTCCAAGGTGGCATGGTAGGTATCATTCCTGAACTCCCTCAGATACTTCCACTTGTCTTTTATCAGCATGAAAACACTGCACCTCACCAGCCTCGGCTGTGCGAAAAACTTAGTTGATTCTGAAATGATGCTCGGCTCTTTGGAACTCAGCGGCTGGCAGGCTGTGGAAGACCCAGCTGAGGCAGAATTACTCCTGATCAACACCTGCGGTTTCATCCGCCCAGCAGTGGAAGAGACTGTCGATGAAATCCTTCATTTAGCCGAGTACAAGCAGGCTGATCCGAGCAAGAAATTAGTCGTGACCGGCTGTCTCGTACAACGCTATGGCTCGGAGTTACATAAAGAATTGCCAGAAGTTGATCTTTGGGTCGGCATTGACGATGAGCAACGGATAGCTGAATTGATCAGTGCATTGCCGGGCTGTGCCGGGCTTGTGCTTCAGCAGCCTTGCCGTTCTTTGATCAGCAGCGCGATGCCGCGCCGTTTGTCCACGCCGCCGTTCCGCAGCTGGCTAAAAATTACCGAGGGTTGTAATAATCGCTGCACCTATTGCATGATTCCCTCCATCCGGGGCGATCTGCGCAGCAGGTCTGTTGCTGATCTGGCCATCGAGGCCCGTGCGTTGGCTCAGGGTGGGGTAAAAGAACTCTCCCTGATTGCCCAAGATCTGACCGCCTACGGCACTGATCTGGGCAGCAATCTTGCCGCGTTGCTCCGGCAGCTATTGGCTGAAACCGATATTCCTTGGCTCCGCCTGCTTTATCTTTACCCCGCCTCAGTCAGCGATGAACTGTTAGACTTGATGGCAGAACAGCCGCGTATCGTACCGTATTTAGACATCCCTTTTCAACATGTCAGCAGCAATGTGCTACAACGGATGAACCGACGCTACGGGCAACAGGATTTAGACCAGCTGATTGCCCGAATCAGGAAAAGGATTCCTCACTGCGCCCTGCGTACAACGATGATGGTTGGTTTTCCCGGCGAGACCGAACAAGATGTGGCAGAGCTGTTAGAATGTTTAGCAAGCTGGCAGTTAGATCATGTCGGCGTATTTCCTTATGAAGATGAGGAAGGCGCGGCAGCATCAAATTTCCAACCTAAGGTGACGGAAGAGGAAAAACAGGAACGCTTTGTCCGGGTGATGGAATTACAGGCGGAAATCAGTCAAAAAAGGCTCCAGCAACTGGTTGGCCAAGAGGTGGAGGTACTGGTAGAAGGTGTGAGCGAGGAAACTGAGTTGCTTTTGGAAGGCCGCGCCCGCTTTCAGGCACCGGAGATCGACGGCTGCGTCTACATCAATGAAGGCACTGCCAACCCCGGCGATATTGTCAAAGTACGCATCGCCGAGGCTCATACCTACGATTTAGTGGGTGGGATCATTGCCTAATTCCACCCACATAGACTACTTCTTGCCCAGTTCCTGCTGCGCCTCCTCATCTACTCGCTCACGCAGGTCCTTGCCCACCTTAAAGAAGGGCAATTTTTTCGGAGCTACATCGATTTTCTCCCCAGATTTGGGGTTACGACCGGTGTAGGAGCCGTACTTTTTGACCGTGAAGCTGCCAAATCCTCGGATTTCAATCGAATCGCCATGAACCAAAGCCTCGCTCATCGTGTCGATAATGGTTTTGGCGACTGCGGCGGTCTCGCGTACTGGCAGATTGACCTTTTCGGATAAGGTTTCAATTAGTTCTGATTTATTCATAGTCAGCTCGCTCTCCATTTCTCGGAAACAGGCCATGTAGGCCGCCCCGGCGTTCATCTGTTGGTACCCGCCCGACTGAGGCAGCCTAGGCAAATATCGTTATCAATACTATTAAAGCAGGTATCATTCTGATTGTAAAGGGGTTTTGATGAATTATTAGGAAAAAATGTTTGCAAGATCGTTTTTTCCCAAAAAGCGGTACCTGCCTTTTCCCAAATCGCCCAGTAACAGGCCACCGTAGGCCGTTCGCTTCAGGCGCAGCACCGGATGCCCGACAGCCTGAAACATCTTCCGCACCTGCCGTTTTTTGCCTTCGTGGATAATAATTTCAATCACCACGCTGCCTTTTTCCTGATGCAACACCCGCAGACGGGCGGGCCAAGTTTTCTGGCCGTCGATGACAATACCCTGCTCCAACTGCTGTAAGGCCGCTTCGCTGGGTAGCTGCCGCATCGTGGCCTGATAGGTTTTCTTTATCTCAAATTTTGGGTGAAGAATTTTATTGGCCAGCTCGCCATCGTTGGTCATGAGCAGCGCACCTTCGCTGTCCAAATCAAGGCGACCCACAGGAAAAAGCCGTTCCTTGAGCTTAGGCAGCAAATCGCTAACAATCGGGCGGCCTTGTGGATCAGACAGCGTGGTGACGTAGCCGGGCGGCTTGTTGAGCAAGAGATAAACCTTTTCCTCCTCCTGCCGAAGCGGCTTGCCATCGACCGTGATCACCGCCCGCTCTGGGTCAGCCTTGCAGCCTGGCTCGGTGATAGTCTGGCCGTCCACCGTTACCCGGCCTGCGGCAATGTACTCCTCAGCTGTGCGCCGCGAGCAGATACCCGCCCGGGCAATAATTTTCTGAAGTCGTTCCATATTCACATGAAGAGTAATTTGCCTGCACATCCAGCGGCCAGCGCGGCAGATGTCGCTGCTACTATCCGTGCTTGGCCACCGGTTAGAAAGGGAATTTGCACTACCCGGACTGTCTGCGCTGCAACCGCATAAATAGGCTGAATGTCCGGGCGACTGTACAATTTTGCGGTGATTTTCAGGACAAATACGCCTGCGTTGTCAGCTGAGATATCCCAGCGATAGACAGCAGGCAACGAGCTGAGTTCATAAATTTGCGCCTGTTTGCCTGCAATCTTTACATTCCTTTCGCTTCCAATTCGATTTCCAAAGATGGGCAAGATACTTCATTACAGTAAATAAAACTGCTAATGCTTCCGCATTCATCACCTTCATTCTGACAGGGCTTCTGCCAAGGGAAGGAAAGCGCAATCTGTGCTGTATCGCCCATTAAAGCCAAAACGGAATTTTTCCGCCGATTAGGTCCGAATAATGCGGTACTTTGTAGCAGCAGATCAGGCCGGAGAAAAATCGTTTTCTGATTTTTTTCCACAACACGCCCGGCATTTGGCAGCAGAAAAAAGAGGCAACTCTTTGAAAAAATGCACTCGGCGTTTCCGTTTGCTGATTTTCACTCCGCCTGCCGTGCCCTTGTCGGTCAGTTCAAAGAGGATGTACTGCGGAAATGAAATCAGCCAGAACAGCAATGCAGCTACGCCAACAAGCAGGATCAAGATGGTGAGCTGCATGTCAAGGTTGCTGAAAATCGTCATCGCTGTGCAGCAATTCCAAACAGGCGACTTTCAGCGGCGTAAGTTTGTTCTGCGCAATATCCCAGACCATCGGCACACTCACGCCGAAATATTCATGAATCAGAATATTCCGCAGGCCAACAATCTTGCGCCATTCAACAGGAGCATTTCCCCTGACAGCATCAGGTACTTTTCCAGCAGCCTCGCCGATGATTTCGAGGTTGCGGATGACGGCATCCTGCTTTTCTTCATTCAGGACGAAAAATTCCTGACTCTGACCTTGGAGATATCGTTCTATTTTTTCAACAGCAGCAATGATATCTTCAAGATAAACTCGCCAATCTCTATACATAGACCGCTTCCTGCTGAATGACGGCTTGCAGACGTTTTTTCACTGTATTTTCTAGCACCAGATCAACCTGGCAGCCCAACAGCTCTTCGAGATAGAATTTCAGCTCCATGTAATGATCAAAGGTCGGCTCAAGCAAGGAAACCAGAATATCAATGTCGCTGGCCTCATGCGCATCGTCACGGACATGTGAGCCGAACAACGCAATATTGCTCACGGAAAAATGATTTTGCAGATATGCCCTTTTTCCTTTCAATACGGAAAGAATCTTTTCTTTACTCGCCATCGCTATCTCCACTTCGCCGGAATAATTTTGTCAAACTTGCTGTCCACAAGAGCTTTAGTGGCCGGATCAACCTCCAGCACCTCAGTGTACCAAGGCTTCATCCGGCAGTCAAAGACGATGGGCGGAGTCAGGCCGACATGGAAGCGGCGCGCCTGCTGCTCGCTGGCGTGGATATCTGCCGCCGGTTCAAAGCGGGTGAATAACGTCCAGAGGAATTCCTGCATGTTTTCGGTGGCCGCTGTAGTTGAATCCACCAGCACAATCACCGGCCAGCCGGAAACGCCGGGCCAGTTTGCCAGCGTTGCTCCCAGCTTCGGATTGTCAGCATAACTTGTTCCTTGCACCACCAAGGTGCCGGGCAGAAAGACCGTGGGCCGCTCGCAGCCGGGCGGCAGGCTGCCGCTGAATTCCCTCGGCAGCTCGCGCTGCTGTTCGCCCAAGCCCAGCAGCAGTGCCTTGGAGCCTTTGTTCACCGACGGGCCGGTGTAATCCAGCGTGTCCTGCGAGACATTGGCAAAGACAAACAAATCTCGCTCCCACTGCACGCGCTCTAAAACGTGCTGCCAGAGCCGTGGAAAATCCGCCACATCAAGGCTGCCGTCTGTGATGATCAAGAATTTGGTCAATGAAAGCTGGCCCTCGCCGAGAATGCGCAGCCCGGCGGCAAACGCCTCGCGGGGATAGCGGTTATAGACTTTGGCCGAAGCCAGACAGTGGAAGCCGGTCTCGCCAAAGGTTTTCAGTTGCTGCACTCCGTTCAGGGCCAGTGGGAAGATCGGCGAGAGCAAATCCTGCAAGAAATCGCCGATGAAATAATCTTCCTGCTTGGGACGACCAACCACTGTGGCCGGATAAATCGCATCCTTGCGGTGATAAAGGTGCGTGGTCTGAAAAACCGGGTAATCGTGGGCCAGCGAATTGTAGCCGTAGTGATCGCCAAACGGGCCTTCGGGCCGCCGCAGCTTGGGTGGTACCACGCCTTTCACCGCAAATTCCGCCTCGGCCACGAGACGATGCCCGCCCAGCGGATCAGCCGCCATCGCCAGCCTGCTGCCCTGAAGCAGCGAGGCCAGCATCAGCTCCGGGATGTTCTCCGGCAGCGGCGCGATGGCGGCCAGCATCATGGCAGGCGGCCCGCCGATGAACAGGGTCATGGGCAGGCTCTGGCCGCGCTGCTCGGCCTCGAAGTAGTGGTAACCGCCGCCCTTGTGAATCTGCCAATGCACGCCGGTGGTGCTGTCGTCGTGGCGTTGGATGCGGTACATGCCGAGGTTGTGGCCGCGTCCGTCCGGGTGTTCGGTATAGACCAGCGGCAGGGTGACGAACGCCCCGCCGTCGCTGTGCCACGAGGTGAGCATGGGCAGACTGCTGAGGCGGGCGGGCTTTTGCAGCCGCTCCAGCACGGGCGCGGTGCTGCGGCTGACGTTTTTCAGGCCGACCTTGAGGGCTTGCAGGCCGACTGACCGGGACTGCCAGAGCTTGCCGAGCGTCGGCGGCATGATCTCTTCAGCCAGGCGCACCAAATCGCGGACGAAATCCAGCGGTCTGCGGCCAAAGGCCAGTTCCAGCCTCCGGTTGGTGCCGAAAAGGTTGGTGACGACCGGGAAGGTTGAGCCTTTGACCTTGGTGAAAAGCAAAGCCGGGCCACCCGCAGCGATCACTCGGCGGTGGATTTCCGCGATTTCAAGGCAGGGATCGACCTCGGCATCAATGGTCAGCAGCTCGCCTTCGCTGCGGAGGATGTCAAGGAATTGGCGGAGGTTGGTGATGGGGGGCATGGAGTATGTTGGTGATATGGATTGTCGGCTCTTCACAAGTGCCCCGGAGACTGAGCGGTCATGCAGTTTTCGCTCGACGGGCTATGCTAAAAAAACATCAGAATATCAACATGTGCCCAGTTCTTTTTTAATCCGCTCGGCAAGAAATATCTTCAGCAACGATTGATAGGGAACATCTCTTTTGCTGGCTAAAAATTTAAGCTCTTCCAGCATGGACTCGGGAAGGCGGAGCGATATTCTTTTCACCGATGGCCTGAGCTTGGGCAGAATAATCCGTTCCGCTTTGCTCCAGTCAATGAATTCTGTGGAATCATGTCTGTCCCAGAACTCTATTTCCTCATTTTCATTTTTGAATTCAGGCGGTTTCTTTTTCATCTCCGTATGCCTTCCTTTCTTTGCGGCTCATGTCTCTTGCGGAAATAACTCTGATTATGCTGTTCCTTATGGTGAAAACAACAAAAAGAGTCCTGTTCAGATCACTGCGGCCAAGCGCATAAAAACGTTTTTCTTCTGCTGAATGCAGGAGATCATCATGAATCAGCAATGGATTGTTGAAAAATACCTGCTCACATTCTGATGGCGAGACATTATGTTTAATCTGATTTTTCTCGATATTCCCCTTGTCCCAATCAAAACCAAGACATTGACGGAGTAGTTCTTTATGCGCTTTGTTCATGCGAGAAAATAATTTTGCTTTGCCTGTTAGCTGGTTATCAACAGACGCAGTCCCAGCAGCTCGCCTTCGCGGCGGAGGATGTCAAGATATTGGCGGAGGCTGGTGATGGGGGGCATATTCGTTAATTCTATGAAGCAGTGCTGATGTCATATCTCTCGCTTCAGATAATTCCAAGAGAATAAATCCTAAAATATCGAAAAAACAATTTACTATTGGTTTAAATTCTTCATGAAATCCTGATATGGCATGTTCTAATGATGATATGACTTTTATTAATTCATCAGTAGCGTTAGATGTTTCGTTTAGCTCATAAACAGCATTTCTGACCAGATCAGTATCGTTATTTACTAAATAATTAAATAAAATAAATTGCTCATAAGCAAAGAATCCTTCCGGGTATAATTTTGAAAAAATATCAATTTCAAATTCAAGTCTTTTGGAATAGATATTAAAGTCTCTCGACAGGCCATTGATATATATTTTGTAATCATGACTGCTTGTCGATATTTCCCTGTGAAACTTATTTATTCTTTCTCCTGCATCATTAAATATCTTTCTGATATTTTCAAAACAAATTGATGATTCAGCAATGCAATTTACTTTTTCAAAAAAATCAAAACCGTCATTTTCAACATCAATGTTTCCTGAATATAAATCAAAAATAAAATTCCTTTTTCCTTTCTCTGAAAGGATACGAGTTAATTTTCCTTTTGATTCTTTTCCGAATCTCTGTTTTTTTGGTATTTCAAGTTTCCATCTCGTGTCTGTTTTCTTAAAATTATCTTTGCAGATGTGCTGCCAGTATGTTTCTTCTGAATCTGGTAGATGTGCTACTAAAATTATAGGAATATTAAGTCCTAACCAATAGTGGTAATGAATATGCGAAACATCGTAATAAGTTATCTTTTTCTCTGAAATATGGAAATTTCCCGCTCCGCATTTTATCTGAATAGCTATAAATTTTCCTGTCGGATTTCCATTTTCACACTGCTCAATTATTGCATCAACGCCAACGTCAACTATTGGCTGATCTCTGAATATCCAGCCTAATTCTTGAATCACTATCCTTTCAACCGCATTAACTCCTATTCTTTCCGTTCGTGAATATCTTTTATTCATAATGTTAAAGCGTTTACCTCAGAACCAAGAGAAAGACCGCCGCTGCCCGCAAAAAGATCAAGCACTGTCTTGTTCAGCGAAGTGTCAATCCAAGGAATTAATTTCTTATTGATCTCTTGCCAATATTCCATTCTCAATCTACCTTTCCAGAGCAGTTTTCCAGAAATAACGGCAGCAGATTCATTATTTCTGGCAAGGCATCCTCCAACACGTAATGCCCGGCATCCGGGAAATAATGGCTGTCTGCTTGAGGGAAGCGTTCTTTCCACTCCGCAAAGAAATGATCATTGAAGCAGAAGTCCTGCCCGCCCCAGCAAATGAGCATTGGCTTGTCGTGCAGCTGCGCAAGAGAATTCTCAACCTCCACCAACGTACTCCACGAGGGATGAGCTGGCTGCAGGGGAATATCCTGCACAAAGCGATGCACAGCCACCCGGTTCGCCCAACTGTTGTAAGGAGCCAGAAACCCAGTCTTCACTTCTGCCCGCATCTTCTTGCACACGGCCATAAAAGTAGCGGGCCATGCAAAGCCGTTCAGTCCGCGCACTAACAGCGCACCGAGCAGCGGCCAGCGGCAGACGGCGATCCGCAAAGCAAGCTGGCGTGAGCGAAAGGCAGCGGTGTTCAACACCACCAGACCGGCGACGCGCTCAGGATGCTGTCCTGCCCAACCCATGCCAATCGCCCCGCCCCAGTCATGCACGATCAGCACGCAGCGTTCAATGCGCAAATAATCCAACAGGGCAGTGAAGTTGTCGATATGATTGCGGAGGCGGTAGGGATAGTCCTGCGGCTTGTCGGAAAGGCCGCAGCCGAGATGATCTGGCACAATGCAGCGATATTCACCCTTGAACGCAGTGACTACATTCCGGTAGAGATACGACCACGACGGATTGCCGTGTGCCATGACCACTGCTGGCCCGCTACCTTCGTCAAGATAGGATAGACAATGTCCGTCAGCAGTGTGGAAAGTTTTTGGGGCAAAGGGATACTCGGCTAAAGCGGGCATCACCACTCAATCCCCAGCATCACTGAGTTAATACCAGAACCAATGCCGAGCAAGGCAGCCCGCTGACCTTTCTTCAGCTTGCCTTTTTCTATCCCCATTGCCATAGTGATCGGCGCGGAAACCGAGCCAACATTACCCAGCACAGCCAAGGTCTCAAAATTATGCGCCGGATCGAGTTCCAAGCTGGCAAAAAGTTGACGCGCGTGTGCTTGCCCCACTTGATGGCAGAAGAAACGGCGGATGCTTGCCTTGTCCCAGCCAGTTTCTTTAAGGAACGCTTGCCAGCACATCGCTGCGGTCTCAATCCCTTTTTCGAGAAGCTGCTCTGCGTCCGTGGACATCAGCGTTTCTTGCTCGCTGTTCTGGCCACCTTGGCAGAGATCGTTGTGCTTGGTATTGGCTTGGCAAGCCCCGCCAATCAGCCGATGGCCGTTGTCGTGGGTCTTGCGGTCGGTCATCACCAAAGCCACGGCCCCAGAGCCGATGGTCAGCGAGGCAAAAGCGGGCTTGATCGTCTTGCGGGTTAATTCAGTATCGGCCAGCAATTGCTGCACAGTAGAACGGATAAGCTCTTCAGCGGTCTCGCAGGCCACAACCAAGCCACAGCGCACTTGACCCAGCTCGATCATGTTCGCCAGCATGAGCATTCCGTTGAGAAAGCCGAGGCAGGCGTTGGAAAGATCGAATATCTGGCAGCGGCTGTCTAAGCCCAGACTGCGGTGGACAAAGGAAGCCGTGGCTGGCTCCATCATGTCCCGACTCACCGAGGTGAAGACGAGGAAATCCACTTCATCAGGAGTCAGGCCCGCTGCAAGCAAGGCTTTGCGACCCGCTAGGGTTGCACCTTCGCTGGGTTTAGTGCCAGCATCCCAGAAACGGCGGCTACGGATACCGCTTATTAGCTCAAGGCGACCTTCAGGCAATTTCAGGCGTTCATAGACTGGGGCTAACTGCTGCTCAAGGTCAGCGGAAGTGACAACATTGGGCGGCAGTTCGTAGCCAAAGCTATGCAGACAGACGCGGGAGTATTTCATCGGGGCAGTTCTCTGTTGCTTTTTGTCGAAGGAAGCAGAAGGTTGCTGTTCATCTCCTTATATACCCGATGCTTGCTGGCTCCGCAATGCAAGAGCTATTGCGGAGACTTTTAATCGAGCGAAGGCGGCAAAAAATGTCGAGAGAGAGAGCCTCGCTCAAGGGTAATAGTGAACCGTAAGTGACAAAGCGGACGGCATCTGAAAAGTATATTAATTTAAACAAGTAAACCCCCGGCTCTGCCGGGGGACTCCCGAAGTTTGACAGTTCCGGGAATATTTTTTTGCAATTGGGGTAGTGGCATGACGGCGTATATCCGCTTTTCCCTCTTGGTTATGAAGCCCCCCTGTCGGGTGCAAAGAGATTTCCCCGTCATGCAGCACTTCCAGTTGCGATCAGGCCCCCTTTGAGGGGCAAGTCACCGGCTCTGCCGGGGGTACTTGACTTTCATTGTAATAGGAGTTACGCAGTTGGTTTTACAACCCGTTGATTTTGTTCAACTGGCGATTTGTGCAGCAAAAGAACAATTGAACAATTTGCTGTAATAATTGAATTTTTAATTTCAACTGCGTAACTCCTATGTAAATTTCAGAGAACATTCCGTCAAAACTTGGCAGCATGTTCCGGTGGCTCTGAAAAAGATGAAACAGATCGGAATATGCGCTATGATGACGAGACGGCAAAAACCGCACAGTTAGGATGTCGGACTTTTCGGCTGATTGAAATACTACAGAAGAATAAGATGATGAACAAAATACGACTGGCGTTGATCGCAGGCGGCACATCCGGGGAGCGCGAGATATCATTGCGCGGAGCTGCCGGGGTGGAGCAGGCGTTACATAAGAACACATATGAGGTGATGCGCTATGACCCGGCCACAGATCTAGCCCGGCTCGCTGCCGACGCAGACCGCTTAGACGTGGCCTTTATCCTTTTACACGGTATTCACGGTGAGGACGGTACCGTGCAGGGAATGCTGGAATTGCTGGGTATTCCTTACCAAGGTTCCGGGGTACTGGGCAGTGCTTTGGCCATGAATAAAAATTTGGCCAAGGTCATGTATCGACTGCACGGTCTGCCGGTGGCGACTTGGGAGATGGCGGCAAAAGAGCATCTTGCTGATCCCACACCGCTCTTGGCGAAACTCGCTTTACCGCTGGTGGTCAAGCCGGTACGGCAGGGTTCCTCGCTGGGCATGTCTATTGTCCGGCAGCCTGAACAACTTGCCCCCGCCCTTGCTAAAGCCTTTGAACACGACAGCGAGGTGATGGTAGAGGAGTTCATTCAAGGGCGAGAAATCACCGTGGGCGTGTTGGGTAATGAGCAGCTCACCGCCTTGCCGCTGGTGGAGATCATCCCAGATAGCCGCTATGATTTCTTTGACTATGAGGCCAAATACACGCCGGGCGCAACGCGAGAAGTCTGCCCAGCACAAGTCGATGAAAGTATCCGAGATAAGGCGCAGGACTACGGTATTCGGGCGCATAAGACCTTGCAACTGCGGGGATACAGTCGCACGGATATGATTGTGCGAGCAGACGGTGAAATCTTTCTCTTGGAGACCAACACTATCCCCGGCATGACACCCACCAGTCTGCTGCCACAAGCTGCCGCGCAGATTGGGCTTGATTTCCCTGCTCTCCTCGACCGGTTGATTGAGCTGGCGATGGAAAGGCAGGCCATTTAACCTCTGCATTCTTCCAGTTATGACAACACAACGAAGCCCGGAGCAGGGCGAAAAAGCAATGATCGAAGGTATTATTGAAGGCAGCCCAGAAGCCGTGGGTGTGGCTGTGATCCGGTTGAATTGCGGTTGCCGAAAGATGGCAGCAGTGAGCATTTCGGGTGAACCAGCCAGTAAGATCATCATGTATCGCGATCAAGCCGAATCGATCTGCACCCAATGTAAGCAGGATCATGGCGACTACATGCGGGTGATTGAGCAATTCATCAGCTGGAAAGAACCTGAGCCAGACGCAGAGGCCAAACGAAAGATCGTGACCAAGGTCTTAGGCACGGCTGAGGATATGCCTAATTAATTGATTGCTTCCTCGTAAAGCGCGGCGTAGCGGCGGCCTGTCTCCTGCCAGCTCAGGTTCAACGCGGTGATTGTGCGGCGGGCGTTCTCACCGATGCTGCGTAGCTCTGTCGGATTACTGAGAAGCCGCGTCATCTGTTCACTCAGCAGCTGCGCATCGCCGGGCGGAAAAAGTAGTCCTTCTTTGCCCGAAACAATCAGCTCTTGCACAGCCGGAATACTGCTGGCCAGCACGGGCAGACCGGCTGCCATCGCCTCCAGCACCACGTTGGGCCTACCCTCAGCAAAGCTGGCAAAAACAAAAACATCCGCCCGCCGCATAAACTCCGGCATCTGCTCTGGGGCAACTGAGCCATGAAAGCGTACTTTGCTCTGCAAGCCCTTTTCTTGGCAAAAGGCTTCTAAATTTTCCCGCTCTGCCCCCTCGCCAACAATGTCTAAGAGCCAGTTGTCCGCAGAGAGAGCTGCTGCTGCCTCCAGAATCACCTGCACCCCCTTGCCTACAATCAAATTGCCTGCATAAAGAAAATGCACTGTCCTATCTGTTGCTGCTCTGGTATCACCAGCAATGAAAAAGGCCGGAGCTATGCCGTTGGCAACTACTTTAATCTTGTGCGTGTAAATCGGGAATTGTTGAATCAGTGCTTGTCGTAAAGCTGGACTAACAGTAACGACGGATTTGCTGTGACTAAGACAGCTGCCCGCTAATTGACGCATCAACCAAGACGTTGCTGCTGAATTAACATCGCTGCCGCGCAGGGTCGTGATCACTGGTTTCCTCCAGAGCAGCCCAACTATTCCGGCAATCAGCCCGTTGATGGACCAATGAGCGTGGATGACATCCGCCTTGCGAGCGTGCCAGCAGGTCATAAGGAAGCAGGAACAAAGCAGCGGCGCAATGAGCAGAAGATTCCACCTGCTTTGCGCCAGCGCAGCCATGATGCCGCCGTCTCCGTGCGCCAGCCCTTGCCAGCTTTTCGGCGCATAACGGAAAGGCAGCAGCGCGTAACGGTCAGAAACAGTGTAATGTCGGGTACTGCTGTCATCTGGTGTAAGTACCGTTAGTTGGATATGCGCGGGCAGATTCTCAATCATGCGGAGGATGAATACACCGCTCCGTGATTCCCTTGTCAGGGGAAAGGAGGTGGTCAGGAACAGCACCTTCAAAGGCTGCTTATCCATTGACAATACTTACCTTCCCGTCAGCCAAGCGATACCGCTCACCAGTGTGCGGACAAACTACTTCGCAGTCGCCGCTCAACGGCAGTTCCAATCGCTCGCCGAAACGACTCATCCAACCGATCTGCCGAGCTGGGCAACCAACCATCAAGGCAAAGTCCGGCACATCGTCTTTCACGACTGCGCCTGCGCCAACAAAGGCGTAGCTGCCAATGGTTATCCCGCAGACCACCGTGCAGTTGGCTCCCAGCGTTGCTCCTCGCTTGACCAAGGTCTGACGATATTCATTCTTGCGTGGAAACTCGCAGCGCGGATTATAGACATTCGTGAAGACCATCGACGGCCCGCAAAAGACGTAATCCTCCAGCGTCACGCCTTCATAGATAGAGACGTTGTTCTGAATCTTGCAACCCTTACCCACCCGCGCTTTGGGGCCAATGACCACGTTCTGACCGATACTACATTCTGCGCCGATCTCAGAACCAGCAAGAATATGGCTGAAATGCCAAATATTCGTACCTTGACCAATAACTGCGGCTTTATCAATGACCGCAGTAGGATGAGCTTGGTAGTTTTTCTCCTCCTTAGGCTGCTCCACGATGACTGTTGCTCCGCTTTCCAGAGCTTGCTGACAGCGGTTCAGTACTTTGAGCACATTGAGTCCTTCTTTGCCGTCGGTGTAGGGCGGTTTTCGCGAGGCAATTGCGTCAACAAACGCCTGACACTCGGCCCGCAGCGGCTCGCTTTCCTCCAAGGTGATGTATTCCACCTCTGCTTTATGCGCCACCGGCACGTTGCCAGACCACTCCACTGAATGCGGATACAGGGCTAATTTCTTCGACCAAGGCACCGTGTCATCAAAGACCGCCATTTTGCCTTCACCCACTACCACGAGCTTCTGCTCTTTGAAGGGATGCAGCCAAGAAACAAAGATGTGCGCTCGTACTCCACTGGCGAAGTTGAGTAAGCTCACGGTTGTGTCAGCGATCTTGCGGTGCAAATAGTTACCGCCTTGCGCTTGGATGGATTCTGGCATCTCGCCAAGCAGCCCAAGGATGACAGAGATGTCATGGGGTGCGAATGACCAGAGAACGTTCTCCTCGCGCCGCAGCTTACCTATATTCAGCCGGTTAGAATAGATGTACTGAATCCTGCCCAGCTCACCTGCATCAATCAACTCCTTGAGTCGGGTCACTGCCGCATGATACCAGAGCAGATGGCCGACCATCAGAATGCGGCCTTGTTGTTTTGCTAACGCGATCAATTCCACGCCTTCCTCTTCGCTCAGACAAAGCGGTTTTTCGACATACACATCCTTGCCCGCTAACAAAGCCTCGCGCGCTAACAGGGCATGAGAAACCGCCGGAGTCGAAAGAGCAACGCCCTGCACCGCGTCATCCGCCAGCACTTCACTGAAGGCCTGCACCCCGCGAACACCGGGATACTGACTCATAAAGCTGCTGACCGCTTCTGGGCGGCTGTCGCAGATCATGTGCAGGCTGCCAAGGTTGTAGAAGTTGCGGACAAGGTTCTTGCCCCAGTAGCCTGTGCCGATGACGGCGATGTTTTTAGTGTTCATGATAGTTCACGCTCAGAGCAAGGAAAATGATGAGGAGTTACGCAGGATAAGATCACGGCGCATTGTGACATTCGTCCTCCATTCCCACCACCGCAATCCCCGCTTTATCTGCGGCGGCGATCATGGCCTTGCGGTCGAAGAGAAGGGATTGACCCGCTTCCACTGCCAGCACTGCACCCTTGACCGAGGCCAAGGTCTCAATGGTTTGTACGCCGGTTGCAGGCAGGTCAAAGCGGAAGTCTTGCCCCGGTTTCTTCAGCTTGATTACCACTGCTCCAGAGCCTGCTAATTCCCCGCCCCGACGAATGGCCGCGTCCGTGCCTTCGATGGCCTCGACCGCGAGGACACTGCCTTCGCGCACCACCACGCATTGACCGATATCTAACCTGCCGATCTCTCGTGCAATCCGCCAACCAAAGCGGATGTCCGCCCATTGCTCGTCGGTCGGCTTACGCTTGCCGAGAATGCCTCGGGGAAAGAGCAGATGCTCCAGATAGCCGGTTGAGGCCAGCACCTGAATTCCTTCTTCCTCCAACGCCGCAGCCACGGCTCGCAGTATCCCGTCATCTAATTTGCTGTCGATTTTGCTCCACAAACTCAGACCTTTCAGATCAGGCAGAATATCACGAAAGATGCGGGTTTTGGTGATAGTGCCGCAGAACACGGTTTCAGTCACGCCGTGACTGTGGAAGAACTTAATGATCTTACCGAGCTGACCTAATTTCACCCAACAACAGGTATCAGCGCGTTGCTCCAGCTCCGGTGCTGTCTCGTGCTGATGACAGACCGCAATCACCCTGCGCCCGCGTTCCTTGGCAGCCTCGGTAAAGAGCAGCGGAAACTGGCCTCCGCCCGCAATTAGGCCGATGGGAGCGATCATCAGCTCTCTTCCGTCCGTTTGACCACGCCGCGCTTGCTGGTGCGGAAGAATTCCACCAGATGCAGCACTTCTGGCGAGTCGGCCATTTCCTGTTCAGTTTGAGCGAGTGCGTCTTGCAGCACCACGTCTGGAGCAGAGCGAAAGATGATCTTGAAGGCCCGTTCGATCCGATCAACTGCCTCGCGGCTCACCCCGTTGCGGCGCAGGCCGATTTTATTCACGCCGGTGATCCGCATCTGATTACGGGTGCCTGCCAGAATCATGTACGGCGGCACGTCCATTGAGATACCAGACATCCCACCGAGATAGGTGTAAGCACCGATGCGGCAGAACTGATGCACGGCCACCAAGCCACCCAAGTTGGCATAACTGCCGACCTCGACATGCCCAGCCAGCGTCGCTACATTGGACATAATCACATGATCGTGGAGGATGCAATCGTGCGCAACGTGACAGTAGGACATCAACATGCAGCCATTGCCGATCACGGTTCTGCCTCGACCTGAGACCGTACCCCGGTGAATGGAAACGTATTCCCGGATATAATTGTTATCGCCGATAATCAGCTCAGTTGGCTCGCCTTTATAGTGCATGTCCTGCGGCGGACTGCCAACTGAAGAAAACGAGCCGATGTGATTGCCTTTGCCGATGCGCGTGGGGCCGGAGATCACTGCATGGGCATCAACCACCGTGTCTGCGCCGATGACCACATCAGCACCAATCACGGCATAGGCCCCGATGGAGGCAGTTTCGTGAATCTCTGCCTTGGAATCAACCACGGCAGCTCTATGGATAGCCATTATTGCATCCTTGCAGGGAATCAGGTAAAGGCGGCTAACAGTTCAGCTTCAACTGCCAAAGTGTTGTCAACATAGGCTTTGCCTGCCATCTTGGTCAGCTTGCCCTTCTGTCGGAGCATTTCTAACTTGTAGATGATTTGATCGCCCGGACGCACCATCTTGCGGAAGCGCACCCCTTCTAAGCCAGCAAAATAAAAGAGCTTGCCCGCGATAGTATCCGCTGAAAGATAGGCTAACACTGCCCCGGTTTGCGCCATACCTTCCAGCATCAACACGCCGGGCATGACTGGCTCGCCGGGGAAATGTCCTTGAAAGAACGGCTCGCCCATCGACACATTCTTGAGGCCAGTAATGGTCTTACCGCGCTCATATTCTAACACCCGGTCTATCATGATAAAAGGATAGCGGTGCGGCAGTAGGTTGAGTATCGCTTTGATGTCCAAGGAAGACACGGCTGCGGTTGTGGTTGGTTCAGTCATAGTGGTGGTGTTTATGCAGATGTTGTAGGAACAGACCTCTATGTCTGCCCCTTTCCTCTGAACAGAAAGGGCGACTACGTCGGCTCGCCCCTTGTATATGTTGACTCATCCCAGTAGTGCATGTTGCTGCACATACGCCCTGATCTGCTCCACATCCGCATCCATCACCGAGCAGCGACTCTCTAACTTGGACAGCCCAGCCAGCACGGGCGGCAGTTCCACGTCCTTACCAATCGCCTTCTGCACTGCTTCTCCGAACTTAGCTGGATGCGCGGTTGCCAAGCAAACCACAGGCCGGTCTTGCTTCAGCTCCTGCGCAGCTTTCACGCCCACTGCGGTGTGCGGGTCTATGAGATAGTCATACTCCTCATAAACCTGGCGGATCGTAGCAATGGTCTCCTCTTCAGACACCGCGCGGGCGGCAAAGTCACGCTGTACCTGCTCTTGGAAGCGTGCTAAATCCATCCGCCCGGTGGCAGCAAAGCTCTCCATCTCTGCCTTCACGCTACTGCCGTCCTCATGCAGGAGATAGTAGAGGTAGCGCTCGAAGTTAGAGGCAATCTGGATGTCCATTGAGGGACTGGAGGTAGGCACCACCTCACCGGCGATGGAATACTCACCCTGATTAACAAAGCGACTCAGTATGTCGTTGGCATTCGTGGCAAGGATGAGCCGGTTGATGCAGCCTTCTGGCAGCAGTCGCTTGGCCACATATCCGGCAAAGATATCCCCGAAATTGCCGGTCGGCACCGAGAAATCTACCGAGTCAACGCCGCTCTTGCGCAGCTTGAGGAACGCAAAGACGTAATACACCACCTGCGCCAGCACCCGCGCCCAGTTGATCGAGTTGATCGCACCGAGCTGATATTTGTCCTTGAACGCCAGATCACTGAACAGCGTCTTAACAATAGCCTGCGCATCGTCAAAGGTGCCGCGCACAGCAATGTTGAAGACATTCGCGTCCGTGACCGTGGTCATTTGCAAGGCTTGAATCGGGCTGGTACGACCATGCGGGTGGAGAATGAAGATGTTAATCCCCTTCCGGCCACGCACACCGTAGATGGCTGCGCTGCCCGTATCACCAGAGGTCGCGCCGATGATGTTCATGAAGCCGCCGCTCTTCTTCAGCTCATACTCAAACAGATTGCCGAGGAGCTGCAAGGCAATATCCTTGAAAGCTAGGGTCGGGCCATGAAACAGCTCCAGGATGTAGAGGCCGTCGCCGGTTATACGCAAAGGAGTCACCTGCGGATGCCGGAAACTGCTGTAAGCCCGATCAATCAAATCATCAAGGTCAGCACGCGGCAGGTCGCCAGTGAACAGCGAGAGTACCTCTAAGGCCAGGTTCTGATACGAAAGGGTCTGCCAAGCATTAAGCAAGGCTGGTTCAATCGAGGGCAGGCGTTCGGGCAGCAGCAGGCCGCCGTCCCGCGCCAGTCCCATCATGACAGCCTGATCAAAGGCAATGGGCGCAATGCCGCCGCGTGTGCTGATGTAGCGCATGGGAATTCAGAAAGGTGGAATCAAAGATGAACGCGCCTGCTGGCTATTCATTCCAGCAGCATTTTTTGTATTTTTTGCCGCTGCCGCAGGGGCAGGGATCATTTCTGCCAACTTTGCTCTTTTCGGGTGAAAAGAGCTTGTGCATCCAGAGGCGCGGACGCGGCGTGGAGCGATGCTCCCGGAGTCCGAATTCTATTTCCACCTCTTCAAGGCCACCGCAGATGCTCAAATCAACGCATCCTTCTTTATATGCCTGCTGAATAACAGGCATTGTCTCTACCGCTTTGAGGTCAATCAAATGAGCGACCAGAAAGCTGTTGAGTGTCTTATCATTTTCGGCATAATGCACTAATGCTTTTTCTAACCGAATGGAGCAGTTTTGCCGCAATTCTTGATGACTCTTGGCAATGTATGCCAATCCATTAGCTGCCGCTGCCCGTGCATACAGGTGATTTTTTGCATCTGCAAGATATTGAGAAAGGCTACGAATGGCAGGCTCGCCGATCAGGGCAAAAACCTTTGGCAGTTCTTCGCCTACCCAGTCATCATCATCTTCATCAATACGAAAAAGTTGAGCGATCAAAACCGGAATTGCCTCAGCTGCCCGTAGCTGCCCCAATATTCGCCAAGCATGGACTGGTGCCCAGACTGCGTCGCTTTTTGAGTCAAGCCTGAGCAGATTTTCATCTGTAATCATCTTGATCAAATCGGGAATATGCTCTTTGGAGAAGCCAAGCTGCTGATATGTTTCCTGCCAATCGTCTTTCCAGTCCGGCTGGCCCAGTGTCAGCAGCAAGACAACTTGTTCTGAATATTGAATGTTCATAATATTTTTTTCTTTGTCTAATTCGATCAAAGGGCTTAGTCAATCCCTCATCAACCCTACCCCCTCCATTTCCGCTGGCTGCGCTATCCTTAATAAGCCAAGGAGTGTTGTTAAGACCCCAACGTTTTTCAGCGGATTTATTCAATCTGCCGCGTTCTTTATCTTCTCGAAAAGAGCTGCCAATTTTTTAAGCCGCTCTCTTGCAGATAAGGATGGTTGCTGAAGCTGCATGTATTTCAGAGTCTTTTCGTGAAATATCTCCAAGTTCTTTCTCAAGTTGTTCTTGAATTCAGTTTGCCTTTTTGCATTCTTTAGGCGTTCTTCCCTAGGCTCCATCCTGTTCCTTTCTGCGCGAAGATGTTGTATCTCTATGTGTAGCTTAACGATATGAGTATTGACATACTCATCTATATCTGGAGAAAAGATAAATTTAATTCCAGCAATTTCATCGCGAAGCTCATTGCTAGCCTCAAACGGCCTACATTCACATTCTTCATCAGCTTCAATGCTTAGAGACATGGTTGAGAGTGCAAATTTTACAACGGCATCAAACTGTTTATAACGCCTCTCAAACAGTTCATGCCTGAGCCGCGCTTCCTCTATCCGTCTTTGGTTGAAAGCAATATACAGCCCAGCGACAGCGATAGTCGGGGTGAGCAACGCAGCAAGATAGTCAACCCAATCTTTCTTGACTGAGATGTTCAGCAGATTCTCGAAAGGCATTTTTTGTCACCAAGCAGAACTGCATCCACAGTCCTGCTCCCTCCGTTATTGTGCGATCAAGTTTTCCCCTTCCATCTCCCCCGGCTGCTCCAGCCCCAGCAGGTGCATCAAGGTCGGGGCAATGTCCTTGAGCGCGCCGCCGCTCTTCAGGCTGCGGCCTTTGTGCTTGTCGCTGACAAGGATGCAGGGTACTGGGTTGAGGGTGTGGGCAGTGTGGGGTTGGCCGGTCTCTAGGTTGACCATCACTTCGGCATTCCCGTGGTCGGCAGTGACGACCAGGATGCCGCCCAGCTCATGCAGCCGTTCGGCAATGCGGCCAAGGCAGCGGTCAACAGTCTCGCAGGCCTGCACTGCGGCTGCCAGCACTCCGGTATGCCCAACCATGTCGCCGTTAGCAAAGTTAAGGATGACCAGATCATAGGGTGTGCCTGCGGCCTGCTCATGAGCAAGGGCAGCCAGCAGGCGGTCGGCGACTTCATTCGCGCTCATCGACGGCTTGAGGTCGTAGGTGGCCACGTCGCGGGGGGATTCGATCAAGATGCGGTCTTCTCCGGGAAACGGCTCTTCTCGCCCGCCATTAAAGAAATAGGTGACGTGGGCGTATTTTTCGGTCTCGGCAATGCGCAGCTGACGTAGCCCGGCCTTGCTGACCTCTTCGCCGAGAATGCGGGACAAGTTTTGTGGCGGAAAGGCAACCGGGAAAGGAAAATCGGCCTCGTATTCAGTCAACGTTACCAACTCAAGGAGCTGGGGCCGATCATTGACCTTAAAGCCCGTGAAGTTGGTATCAACAAAGGCGTGGCACAGTTCACGTAATCGGTCAGCGCGGAAGTTGAAGAAGACTACGGTATCGCCATGCTTAATCTGGCCGGCAGCATTTGCCAATACGGTCGGTTGGATAAACTCGTCGGTTTCCCCACGAACATAGGCCGTCTCTACCGCTTGCAGCGGGTCGCTGGCAGATAACCCCTGCCCGTCAATCATCGCCCGCCACGCTCGTTCGACGCGATCCCAGCGCGTATCCCTGTCCATCGCCCAATAACGACCGATCACCGTGGCTACCTGGCCGCAGCCGGTCTGCTTTATAATATCCAGAAGCTGCCGCATATAGCTTGCACCACTACTGGGAGGCGTATCACGGCCATCCATGAAGCAGTGCATCTTGGCTTCGATCTTCCGGGCCGCCGCCATTTCCAGCAAAGCCGCCAAGTGGCTGACATGCGAATGCACGCCGCCGTCAGACAGCAGGCCGCAGAAATGCACCCGGCTGCCTGCGGCCTGCACTTTGTCCAGCACCGCTGTCAGCGTCGGATTCTTGGCAAATTCTCCCAGCGCAATGGCCCGGCTGATGCGGGTGAAATCCTGATAGACAATCCGGCCTGCGCCGATGTTGAGATGGCCGACCTCGGAATTGCCCATCTGTCCTTCGGGCAAGCCGACCGCGCCGTTGTGCGCCGTCAGGGTCGTGTACGGATACTCGGCAGCCCATCTGTCCATGTTCGGCGTGTGAGCCACAGAAACCGCGTTGGTCGGGCAAGCCGGAGCCACGCCCCAGCCATCAAGTATCGCCAGTACCACAGGCCGTCCCGCTGCCATCATTCGCCCTCCTGCTTCTCGGTGAGACCCAAGTCCTCCAACTCTACACGAGGGGCATCATGCCATAATCCTTCCAGATCATAGAACGACCTCTGGTCTTTGTAGAAAACATGAACCACCACATCGCCGAAATCGAGCAGCACCCAGAGTCCTTCCTGCAAACCCTCGGCGTGCTGACTGCTGATCCGCTTGGAGTTTAGCTCTGACTCGATGGCCTCCGCCAAACCTTGGACATGGCGGGTGGAACGGCCACTCATGAGGATGAAATAATCCGTAAACGAGGAGCGACCGCGCATATCCAGCACCGCGAGGTCTTCTGCTTTGGTGTCAAGGGCGATGCGGGCGCAGACGGCGGCCAAATCCAGGGCAGTGTGCTCGCGGTATTCTTTCTTCAGTTGTTGCATATTATCTGTGGATGAGAACTTTTTTTGGATTCAAGAAGAAAATTTTTCTTGATGTTATAATTTGAACGTGAAGATTAAGCATGAATCATATTGCGCAATAAATAACGGAAGCGATCGTAACTGAAATAATTACAAAAATATCTATCCATGCCCAGATTCGATAACTTAATCTTCGTCTATTATCAGAACATTCATCCCTTGCATACAGAAGCCTTAACCAGAGCATCCCCATAACTAGACCAATTGGATATGACCAAATAGCATTGCCAGAGCTTTTTATAAAAAGTAGTGGACCACTTCCTAATCCAGCACCTATTGCGGTTATTACAGCCCTTAAATTTGCTTTCGTATTTGATAAGCCTAAGCCGAGTAAACCGCCTGTAAATAGGCCAAGAAATAGTATTCCTAATTCAGGATTAGGTATATAATCTAGGCTTGTTAATAAAGATTTTTCTATAATACTACTTTCTAATAACATTATGATATTTTTAACTGAACAGTGTTAAATTAAGTCGTTCTCGAACTCACAGCAATATCCCCGCCGCCAACGCAGACAGCATCAGCCGCTTGCTGTTATCCGTATCCTTTTTAAGGGTACTCATGCAGACAATGCCTGCATGAGCTTTAAGAAACTCATCCGCCGTGTTATTCTTCCTCGCCGCCCTTGCCCTTGGTTTTTCGCGGCGGAAATTCAAAGGTCACTTTGCCTTTCGCATCTATGAGGAGATAGGCATCAAAAGGCCGTTTCTTCTTGGAGATAAAGCCGTTGATGAGTTCGGTCTTGCCCTGCGTCAGCAATTGGCGGACATGCTCCTGGCTGATGGCCCGCTCCAAGATGGTCTTGCCGATGCGCAGCCCCTGCTTCTGGTCGCCGCTCAGGGCGGATTCAGACAGATAGGCCATTGGTGTCTCAAAGACCGGGGTTTTATCAACCGGCGAGAGGCCGAGCGGCTCCTGCTTCTTGATGCCTTCCACGTCAAGGTTGTCCGTGGAATCAGGGAATTGGAATGTCACCTTGCCATCCTTGAGCGACACCGAGGCGGTGAAGGGCTTGCCTGCCTTGGAGCGAAAATCACTGTGCGGGCCAATGGTTTCGCCCTTAATCAGGCGGATAATCTCGTCTTGGCTCATCACTCGCCCGCCCAGCACCTTGCGCACTCTGAGCCTCCGGTCTTCTGACTCATAGGCATTAGCAGTCTCAAAGAACCGCTGCCCGTCAAGCGGGGAAAAGGAAACCTCTGTCCGCACGGATTCGGATTCTGTTCCCTCTTTGACTTTGCCAACGATCTTGCTGGTTTGATCTCGGATTTCCTGCATGAACTGCGCACGAGTCATGCTGCCCTTGACGATTTGATTGAGCTTGTACTCCCACTCGCCGGTGAGTTCTGGCGAGGCAAGCACGTCAATGTCCCGTGCTTCCAAGAGGGCGATCAGCTCGAAGGCCTTGCCCGTGGGAATAAGATCTTTCAGCTCACGCACTAAATAGGTCTCGGCCAGCAGCTTTTCAATGATCGCCGCCCGCGTGGCTGGCGTGCCGAGGCCGCGCTCCTTCATCGCCTCAGCCAGCTCCTCGTCCTCGACCAATTTGCCGGAATGCTCCATTGCTGAGAGCAAGGTGGCCTCATTGAAGCGGGGCGGCGGCTTAGTTACCAGCTTCTTCTGCTCGATCTCGGCGCAGATGACGGCAGCCTTTTTCGGCAGAGGCTCCAAGGTTTTCGCCTCGCCAGCGGCTGCCTCAGCTCCATAAACCGCTTTCCAGCCCGCCTCGACCAGAATTTTGCCCTCAGTGATGAAGGTTTCGCCTGCAACGACCGACAAACGGCGGGTCTGGGCAAAGACAGCGGACGGGAAAAAGACCGCGAGGAAACGCTGCACGATCATCTGGTAAATCTTCAACTCCGCGTCGCTCAGGCTGCCGGGCAGATTGACCGTGGGAATCAGGGCGAAATGGTCGCTGATCTTCTTGTTGTTGAAAATGCGCTTGTTGCTGCGGTTTTTGTCCGGCCAGCCGTTTGCCAGAGCCTCGGCGGCAAAACGGCCCAGCTGCCACTGCTGCTGCTGCGCCAGCACCTCGTTCACCTGCGGCAGATAATCTTCCGGCAGACAGGAGCTGTCGGTGCGCGGGTAGGTGATCAGCTTGTGCTGCTCATACAACGCTTGGGCAATACTGAGCGTGTTTTTCGCCGAAAAGCCGAAGCGGGAGTTGGCCTCGCGCTGAAGCGTGGTCAGGTCGTAGAGCATTGACGGAGCCTGGCTGCTCTTCTTGCTTTCCTCCGTGACCTTAGCTGGCTGGCCTGCGCAACGCTCGGCAATGGCCTTGGCCCGCGCCTCCTCCCAGATGCGTTTCTTGTTGCCGTCGGGGTCTTCCTGGTCTTTCTTGAAGGCGGCATCAATCCACACGCCTTGATACCGCACCGAGCCGCATTCAAACTGGGCGTGCAGCTCCCAATAATCCTTGGGAATAAAGGCCAGTCGTTCCTGCTCGCGCTTGACGAGGAGCGAGAGGGTCGGGGTCTGCACCCTGCCGCAGGGGGTCTTGCTGAAGCCGCCGTGGCGCGAGTTGTAGCAGGTCAGGGCGCGGGTGGCGTTGATGCCGATCAGCCAGTCCGCCTCAGAGCGGCAGAGCGCGGCGTGCTCCAGCGGCACCATTTCCTTGTCCTCGCGCAGATGGCGCAGGCCGTCCTTGATCGCGTCCAAGGTCATGGACTGAAGCCAGAGGCGGCGCACGGTTTTTCCTGTGGGCGGCGTAGGAAAGATTTGGCGGAAGATGTATTTGAAGATCAGCTCGCCTTCGCGGCCCGCATCGCAGGCGTTGATAATCACGTCCACGTCCTTGCGCTTGAGCAGCTTGCTCAGGGCCATGAACTGCGGCTTGGCATCAGGTAGCACGGTCAAGGGAAAGATTTCCGGCAGGATAGGCAGGGTATCTAAGTGCCATTTATGCAGGGCCGGGTCGATCTCCTCTGGGAAGCCAATAGAGACCAAATGGCCAATGGCGTAGGAAACGATAAAGTCGCTGCCTTCAAAATGCGTTTTCTGCCGATCAAATTTGCCGGGCAGGGCCTTGACGATGTCAGCAGCCACGCTGGGCTTTTCGGCGATGATGAGGGTTTTTGGCATGTCTTATTAACTAAATACTAAAAATTATAGGTCGTCATAACGATCTTCTGAAACAGGTGTTTTGATGCTTCCATACAAATGAAATTCTGAATCAGGGCCATAGTGTATATACATGTTAAAATGATCATTATCAGGATAATAGTATATATAAAATACAGTTCCGCCACTTCCAATATATTTATATTGACAATAATCGTTGTCATCAATTTTCTTCCATCCATCAAGACACACTGGGCATTTTTTCAATTTAATACATTGAGATCGAATATTTTCTGCTGAATTTCTTAAGAAACCTACAGCTTGGTTATCAAGTGATTTTAAATAAAAATTACCAGCAGTGCTTACTGTCAATAGTATTAGCACTTTCAATATATCGTATAGATAAATACTACTCCTTTCTATGAAGAAGAAAATTACATCTAATGTGATAAGAACAAAAGAAATAACAATAAAAAATCTTATACATCCCAAAGATAAATGCAAAGTGAATCCAACTTTAGGAGGATATATTAGCCATAAAATGATACCAATAATTAAAATAAATTTTTTTGTCGCAATTTTTTTTAAAAAAAGCCTATTATTTTCCATGATTAATCTTGCTCTGATTGCAAAAAATCCTTATTAAATCTGAAAATAACCCATGATTCCGACAAGAAAAATCTTTGCCGCAACTCCACCAAAAAAGGAGTCGCTGCCCGAATGTAGAGCCTGCTTGACTGGTTCAAACTTAGAGACTTCCAACATGTCAATGCTTGTTGACTGACAAACGCACGTGCCTATAATTTGCCTCATTCGCGAGAGTTTTTTTGCTGCGTTCGTAAAGAATAGAATTCAACGCCGCTGCTTCGACCTATACTTCTTCTGGCTTGAATCCAGAAACCGAGTGGCTCAAGCCGTAAAATTTTAGGCTCGGAGCTATAACGTTTCAGGGTGCAAGCCAGAAAACTTCTGGCTGCTCAAAAAGTGTCAACCAATTTTTCATACAACCTCTCCGGCGCAATATCAGCACCGTTCGGCCAAGATATGGTGCCGCCTTCGATCCTTGCCTTTTTCAGAAAATCTATTTCTCGAAGCGGGGCGAAAATTGGCCCTTTGTGAATATATTCTGACAGGTCAATATCACCAGAAAGACCATTATCAAAAATTACGTGAAATATATAACCGTTTTTATAGCTGATTTCGACAACATCATTCATGTCCCACATGATTTATTCTTTCACCTCAGCGGATCAATTTCCATAATCTTCTTGCCATCCCGCGCCATCTTCCATGCTGCATCAAGTTCAGCGGCATGAAAATCAATCCACTCACGAACAAGCCTTGTCGCTGTCCTCGACTCAAGGCTCCCTTTGAGAATATTGCCGCGAAAATCAAACAGGGCTTTGCTGCCGGAATACTCAGCGTGAAAATGCGGCGGATTATGCTCATCATAAAACATCCTGATGATAATTCCGAAAAATCTTGAAATTTCAGGCATGGTTCCTCACATGATCTGAAACACAAACCATGCGACCATGATTCCGGCAATCAGCAGCTTGGCCGCGACTCCGCCGATGAAGCCGAGAAAGGAGCCAATGCCAGAATGGAGAGCCTGCTTGAGCTGCTCGCCCATGATCAGCTCGCCGACGATTGCGCCAAGCAAGGGGCCGACCAAGATGCCCAGCGGACCGATTACAAACACCATCAGCGAACCAAGGGCCGCGCCCCAAGCCGCTGCTTTTGAGCCGCCAAATTTCCGCACTCCCCAAGCGGTGGCGAGCAAATCAACCGCATAGCCAAGACAGATCAGCACCCCTTGGCCGACAAAGAACCAGACCGAGAGACTGTCAAAGCCGGTGATCAGGCCATAAACCAGAAAACCGCCCGCAATCAAGATAGTACCGGGCAGAGCCGGAAAGACAATGCCAGCGAATCCAGCGGCAATAAAAGGCATTGCTGCCAGAAAAGCCCAACAATGGGTATTGGCAAACGTAGCCGCATACAAGGAATGGAACCATTCGAGAAGGGGCTGCACCATCTGCCTCCAGAGGCTTTTTCAGTGTTGGGAGATCAAAAGAGAGAAGGCTCAGGACAGCTGCATATCCTGAGCCTCGGAGAACCTGCCGCGCCGAAAAAATTACTGTTGAACCGGCTGCTGAACTGGTTTCTGCTCAGGCTGTTGCTCGATTTTGCTCTTGAAACCACCTTTTTTTGGTTCCGGCTTGATCTGCTGGGCAATTTTGCCGATCAAAACATCGTTGTTGAGCTTGCAGTTTTCTAACTCCTTGCTGGTTTTGTCAAGAGTACCACTGCGCTCCTCGACAATCCGCTCTAACCCAATGACTTGAGCGTGCAAGGTTTCAGCCTCGGTGAGGATTTTGTTGCGCTCTTCCTCCAGCTGCTTATTGGCGGCTTCAAGCTCCTCTATCTCGGTCTGCATTTTTTCCTGCGCAGGCAATTTTTCTTGGCAGTCCTTGACCCTCAGTTGCTCCTGCTGAATCACCGTGGCTGCTGAGGTTAGTTTCTGCTCCTGCGCCTCTAAAAGAGCCTGCTGCTGAGTCAATTGCTGCTGTACGGACTCTATCTGCTCCTGCTGCGCCTGCGTTTTTTCGCCACATTCTCCAGCCAGAGCATTTTTTGCCTCCTCAGCAGCAGCAAGAGCTTTTTCTTTTTCCGCTTGCAGATCAACCAAGGCTTTGCTTTGCTCGGCAATCTTAGCCTCTAGCGCGGTGCTGCTTGCCTTGAGCTGATCTATTTTCTGGCGAGCATTTTCTAACTGCGCGGCAGTTTGTTGCCTTACCTCTTTCTGCCGGGCTGCATCAGCCTGTAGCTCGCTGCTGATTTTGACCGCGTCGCCTGTCTCTTGGAGCTGGGTGTGCAGAGCTGTATTTTCCCTAATCAGCTCTTTCTTCCGCCCGGCCTCTTTCTGTCCCCAAACAGCCGAAATCAGCAGCAGCACGACCAGTGCCGCGATGAAAAGATTCTTTTTGTCGTCCATAATCCGCTCCTGTTCACATTTGATGAGTGCAAAGTCCGGTTCGTTCTGCCGGTCAGTGCTGACTTCCGCTGCTGACCGCTGCCAGCTCCCTGTCCACGCTGCTTAAATTCTTTTTAACCTTAGCTTCGATACCTGCGCGGGGATATTTTTTGAGAATTTCCTCCAGCAGCGATTTAGAGGAAAGCAGCAGTGTTTTTTTCATCGCTGAATCCGCAGCATTAACAGCCTGCTGAAAAAGCGAAGCTGCTTTTTTGCGAACACTTTCACCCGCCAAGCGTTCCGCTTCCTCTATCTTTCCTTCCGCCTTATCGCCAAAAGAAGTGTTTCGCAATTGAGAAAAAGTGCTGATCGCCTGATCATAATCTTCCGCCTGCATAGCTGCCAAGCCTTTGTCCCACGTTTCCTGCAAAGCAGTTGCCGGATCAGGAAGCGGACTGGGGTTGGCTATTTGCGCTGGATTATTCTGCATCAGATCGGATTGAGCTGTCTCTTGCGTAGGTGCTGTAGCTTGCGGCTCCTGCACAGGTTGAACAACACCAGACGATAAGGTTTCTTTCTTTTGTCGAAGGATATCCTGCTTATCTAACGGCAGAATATCTAACGGCACCTGATCAAGCAATTTGACTGCTTCCCCGGTCTTTTTCGCCGCTTGAAGGCGGTCGGCTTCAGCAGTCAAGCCGGAGAACCACTGTTCCGCTTCCTGCTCAATTTTTCGAGATAACTCTCCGGCATCAGCGGCTAAGGGTGAATCCGAGAAAAGCCGAATGAATTCTGATGCCTGTTGTACTGCTGTAAAACCATCTCTCTCAGGATTCCAGGTTAGGCAACCGAGCAGCAAAGCGGCGTAGGCATCCAGTTCGTCGCGTCGGGTACCCACTGATTCCAGCGCAGTAATATATCTGCCGCTACGAGCTGCTTTGCTGCTGTCAAGTCGCCGCAGTTCCCCGTATTTTCTCCGAGCAGAGGCATATTCACGATGACCGAAATCCAGATCGGCAAGCATCTGGAGGGCACTGATTTCCATCTGTCGGTTTCCCTCCTGTCGCGCCGATGTCAGCACGTTGACAAACATGCTGTGTGCTTCCTGCTCCTGTCCACTTTTCAGGAAAGTAAGTCCTTGGCGGTGGAGAGAAGCACTGTCTGGCGATTGCTCTTGCTGGACAGGGGACGGCATCTCCTGCTGCGGCTCGGTAACGGGTTCTGTCTGCTGAACAACATTGTTGACTTTCTGACTTTCCGTCGCTACTGCTTTGCTGGTATCCGACGAGGGGGAAGCCAAAGAGGTAAAGAGCTGCGGGCATTCTCCCTCCAAATAAGCGATATCCTTCTCTTTGAAATCTTGCAGCGATTTGAACAACAGCTCACGGGAAACCTCGGCAGGTTGCTCTTGAAGCAGCTTTTCTTGCAGCCCTTTGTAGGCATCTTGAAGATCGGCAACCCGGTTACGGCAGCTAACGATCTGCTCAATTTCATCGGAAGTGAGGTTCAGCGACTCTTTGCGACTGCCCAAGTCTTGCCAATCGCGCAATCGTTGCTCGTATGCAGCAATACGACCGCTGATGGTAGCTAAGGCAGGTTCCAACACCTGCTTGTTATAAGTAGCCTGCTCTTCCGGGGAAAGTACCTTTCTCGGCGGCACAGTATGCTTTGACGGCGAGACAGGTGGAGTGGAAGGATACGGCTGCACCACGGTCTTGCCGGTGGGCAGGCAGCCGTTGAGAAGCAGCGGGGCAGTGAGGCCCAAAAGCAGTAAACTGCGGAAATATGAGACCGAAAAAGCGGAAGAAAAATACATTGTTCAGTTGTTGCGGGTTATATTTTGCACTATCTGGTTCCCGAAGGCAGCAATGAGCTGCTTCGCGTATCATACAGTAGAACCTGAAAGAAATTATCAGAAAAATGCCGCCGCTACAATGGCTTTTTTCAAAAAACGTTTTTCCGCCCTTACAAGAGGTGCTTTGATCTTCAAGCAAGCTGCCAACGTGGCTGGGACTGTACGCACTGAATAGACTGGTCTAATAATTCTTGAAAGATGGGACGGTCTAATTCGTGGCTGCCGAAGCGGAGCATATGGGCGGTGGTCATCTGGCAGTCGATCGCTTGGATACCGAGCTGTTTGGCGTGATTGACCAAAGCCGCCAGCGCAACCTTCGAGGCATCGTCGCGCAGAGAGAACATTGATTCACCAAAGAACATTTTATCCAAACAGACTCCGTACAGCCCGCCGACTAATTCGCCCTCGAAGCGGCATTCAATCGAATGAGCAAAGCCGAGTTCGTACAAGTGGATGTAGGCGGCCTGCATTTCTTGGGTGATCCATGTTCCAGTCTCCTGTCGTACCGCAGCGCAGGCGGCAATCACCTCAGCAAAGGCAGTGTCTGCGCTGACCTGATACACCTGCCGCCGGATGGTGCGAGCAAGGCTTTTCGATAGATGAAATTCTTCCGGGAACAGCACTAACCTTGGCGAAAGCGACCACCAGAGGATTGGTTCCTTGCCGGAATACCACGGGAAGAGACCCTGTTGATAGGCAGCGAGCAAGCGGGCAGGTGAAAGGTCGCCACCCACGGCGAGAAGACCATCCGGCTCGGCAAGCTCCGGCGGAGGAAAGATAATCTCGTTAGTGAGTTGGAAAACAGGCATCAGCCAATTAGGCAAGTTTTCTTGCGCAGCTCTTCAATCAGCACTGATTCGTTCTCCGCATAATCAATCGGCAGCTCAATTAAATGCACGCCGGGTGTGTTCAGGCAGTGATCAAGAATTTCCGGGAGCTGATGCTGCTCGGAAACCCGCCAGCCTGCTGCGCCGTAGCTTTCTGCGTATTTGACAAAATCAGGATTGCCGAAGTCGAGACCGAACTGCGGCAGATTCATGCCTGCCTGCTTCCATTTGATCATGCCGAGGCCGTCATCGCGAAGAATAAGCACGGTCAGATCGAGCTTGAGGCGGATGGCGGTCTCCAGCTCCTGCGAGTTCATCATGAAGCCGCCGTCGCCGCAGACGGCAATCACCTTGCGCTGCGGGAAGAGCATCTTGGCGGCTATGGCCACCGGCAGGCCCGCGCCCATGGTCGCCAGCGCGTTGTCGAGTAGGACCGAGCTGGGATCGGCGGACTTGTAATTGCGGGCGAACCAGATTTTGTACATCCCATTGTCCAAAGAAAGGATGGTCTCCTGGTCGGTCAGCTCTTGCAGCACCTTGGTGAGCTGCTGCGGCGTGTAGGGAAAGGTGGCCGGCAGGGTGCAGCGATAGACGTTTTTTTCGATCTCCTTTTTCAACAGACTGAAGTAGCCGTTCCCAGCTGACGAGTCTGGCTGGAGCAGCTCGGATAGCCGTTCGATAGAGTCGGCAATGTCGCCGATCACCTCATGCTGCGGGAAATAAACCTCGTCAAAGACCGCGCTGAAGTAATTAATATGAATTACCTGCACTCCATCTCGGTGCATGAAAAAAGGAGGCTTCTCCACCACATCATGACCAACGTTGATGATCACATCCGCCCTGCCAATGGCGCAGTGCAGATAATCGTGATCAGAAAGAGCGGCGGTACCGAGACAGCGGGGATGAAATTCATCTGCCGTACCCTTGCCCATCTGCGTAGAAAAGAAGTAAATGCCCGTGCGGTCGATGAACTGTTTCAGAGCCGCGCCAGTCTGACGGCGATTGGCAACCGCAGCAATGAGCAAAAGCGGATTTTTCGCTTGCTTGATAATCTCCGCCACCTTGCGCAGTGCCTCGTCCGAAGCCAAGGGAATCGGCACATCTGTCACCGGGAAAGGCCGGGCGGCTTCTGAAACAGGCTCCGCAGCAATATCCTCTGGCAGCTCCAAATGCACAGGCCCTGCCTTTTCCTGCACAGCGGTACGGAAGGCTTCGCGGGTCAATGCGGCGATGGAATCCGCGCTGACAACCTGCCGGGTCATCTTGGTGATCGAGGCCATCATTGAGACCACGTTGATGATCTGGAAGCGACCCTGCTTCGAGGTTTTGATCGGCTTCTGGCCGGTGATGAACAAACAAGGCATCCCGCCCAAGAAAGCGTAAGCCACGCTGGTGACAAAGTTGGTTGCGCCTGGCCCCAAGGTTGAAAGACAGACTCCCGGTTTGCCGGTCAAACGGCCATAGGCAGCAGCCATAAAACCTGCGGCTTGCTCGTGCCGGGTGAGAATCAATTTGATTGAAGACGTGCGCAGCACCTCAAGGAAGGCCAAGTTCTCTTCACCAGGAATGCCGAAGATGTATTCAACGCCTTCATTCTCTAAGCAGCGGACTAACAGTTCAGCACCGTTCATTGTGTGTATCAATTGTAAAATTAAGCGGCGTAACTCCCATCTCTATCTCATTTTTATAGCTATAGCGCAATAAAATGACTACAGCACGGACTGCTGAAAAAGTTCATCAGTCGAACAGCGAAGTTTTCTCCTGAGGGCTTTAGCATGTGCCCATTTATGCTCTATGGGGTTCAGATCAGGCGAATAAGAAGGAAGATATTCAAGGAGGCATCCGGCATCATCGATGAGTTCCTGAATTCTCTCAGGCTTATGAAAAGAGGCATTGTCCATGACGACAACAGCTCGGTTTGGCAGCGCAGGCAGAAGCTCCTGCCTGATCCATGCCTCAAAAACATCCGTATTGACGCTGCTGTCAAACAAAGTCGTAGTCAGCAGCCTGTCCCCGGTCAAGGCACCGATTGCGTTCGTCTTTTGTTTCGCCTGCCAGTCATGCTTTCCGAAACATCTCGCGCCTTCTGACGCATAGCCGAACGTCCGGGGCATGTTCTCTGGAAAACCGCTTTCATCGATATAAATCAGAGGGATGCCCATCAGTTCATAGACACTGATCTTTCTTTTGAACAGGCGGCGGGCCTCCTCATCGGCTTTCGGGTGGAAAAAAGTTTTTTTTACGGCTGATTTTCAATCGTTTCAATGCCTCGCCTATTCCACGCTGACTGCATCCAAACCGCTCCGCCCGTTCATGCTGATACGCATCAGGGTACAGTTCCACGTCACGGACGAGAAGCTCCATATCAATCTTGGTCGCAGGCTTGTTCCTGAAACGGCAGGGTTCAAGTCGTTTCATCCAGCGGAACACGCTCGATTCACTGATGCCGAAACGGTGCGCAGTCTCTCCTAAACTTAGACAGTCACGCTTTTTGATCTCCAATACTTTCCGACGAAAATCTATTGAGTATCCCATGCGTTCAGTATAGTCATTTTACATTGCTTTAGCTATATTTGCACAAGAAGTCTATCTTTTCTGCCGCGTACCTCCATCCAGCATCTCCCTTGCCAAGGCCATAGTCTGTTCAGTGGGGTTGTCGCCACCCAACATTCGAGCGAGTTCAGCGGCCCGTTCCTCCGGGAGCAGGCTGCGGATGAAGGTACGAGTGCGGCTGCCGTCCGCGATTTTTTCCACCAAAAAATGGGCATCGCCGTAAGCGGCAATTTGCGGCAGATGAGTGATGCAGAAAACTTGATGATGTCCAGATAGCTCATCGATCTTACGCGCCACTGCACTGGCTGCCTCGCCGCCGATACCCGCGTCGATTTCATCGAGAATTACCGTTTCTACCTTATCTTGGCGAGCAAAGAGGCACTTCATCGCCAGCATCAGCCGAGACAGCTCGCCGCCGGAAACCACCTCGGTCAGCGGTTTGAGCGGCTCGCCCGGATTGGCGGAAAAAAGGAATTCCACTTTATCCCAGCCATCCGACGATAAAATCGCTGCATCAGCCTGCACTGAAACCTCAAACAAGGTCTGCTTGAAACTGAGCGAAGCCAACTCAGACTGCATGGCCTGCGAGAGCTTTGCCCCGGCCTCAATCCGCTCTTGAGACAGCGCGGCGGCCTGCTGGCGGAGTTCCGCCTCGATGCCGTGCAGCTCCAGCTCCAGCTCGGCCAGCTCCTGCTCAATGCGGTCAAGAACATGCAGTTCTTTTTCAATCCGTTCGGCAAAAGCCAGCACTTCCTCAATGGTCGTACCGTATTTGCGCTGTAGCTGACGAATCTGAGCTAACCGAGCGGCAATTTGCTCCATTCTACCGTGATCAGAAGGAATAGCTTCTAAGTAGGCATCAAGGCAGCCTTCCAAATCCTCAATTTCAAAACACGCCGAACTGGTACGCGCCGACAGCTCTTTGAGGTTGGGATCAAGCGCGAAAGCCTGCTCCATATTCTTTCTGATGACGCTGAGATGTCCATGCACCTGCTCGCGAAGCAGCTGGCAGCTTTTTCCGACCAATTCAACCAAAGCGGTGGAAGATTTAAGCAGGTCGCGCTCCTTGATGAGCGCGTCATCCTCGCCCGGAGACAATCCTGCTTGACGAATTTCCCGCAACTGAAAGCCAAGAAAATCGCGTTTCTGCTCTTTGTGCTGCTCCTGCTCGTGCACTAAACGAAGACGGCGGAGTAGCTGCTGTCGCCGGTCGTAGAGAAAAGTGTATTGCTGCCGTTGTTCCAACAGGCCCCCGTAGCCGTCGAGAAAGTCAATGTGGCTGCTGTTTCTGAGCAAAAGCTGTTGATCGTGCTGGCCCGCGATATTGACCAAATTTTCTGTGAGATCAGCAACAAGTCGGGCGGTTGCCAGTCGGTCATTGATAAAAAAACGACTGCGGCCTTTGCCGTTGACAATCCGACGCAGGATACAATCGCCGCTGCTGTCTAAACCGTGCTGATGCAGCAATTCTGCCAGTTCAGGCTGCTTGCTGATGTCAAACGAGGCTTCGATGGTCGCCTGCTCGCAACCGCTGCGCACCAGCAGCGACGAAGCCCTGCCACCGGTGAGCAAATGCACCGCCTGAAGGATGATCGATTTACCCGCGCCGGTTTCGCCGGTGAAGACGATCAGACCGGTGGGAACAACAGAAAAATCCAGCTCCAGCGTGCTGATCAAAGCCAAATCGTTGATACGTAGTTCGAGCAGCATGGCTGCCTTGGTTCAGGTTGAGGTTTTCACAGCAGAGAGAGGACTTCGCCGGGTTCCACCGCCATCTTACCTTGTTTCTACGGGGAATTCAATCTTACCCGTTGTGATGGTTAGCTACCATCACACGAGCCGGGGAGAGCTTGATTTCACGCCAGTATCTACACTGAACGGTAGCCAAGGGGAAAACCCTGTATAGGCAAGCGGGCGCGATTGGCGTATTTATTTTCTTAGGAGTTACGCAGTTGAAATTAAAAGTTCAGTCATTGTAGCAAGTTATCTTTTTGCCGCATAAATCGCCAGGTGAATAAAATCAATGGGTTGGCAATCGAACTGCGTAACTCCTAAATCTAATAAGAAAGCCCGGAGGACATCCGGGCTTTCTACTTTGCTCTTAGAAAAAACTAGCTTGGATTATTATTAATCCAGTTCAAGATCGCCTGATATTTCGGTGCGTTTACCAGATTCTGTTTGGGATAGCGCAGCAGTCCCCAGCAGCCCCAGTGTGTGTATTCGGTCAAGGAGGCGAATGCGCAGTACATGCCGCCGCCCATGCTCCGCCATCTGTCCAAGTCCATCGTGTAAACGCCACCCATGTCTGGTGAGAGATTGGCAGCAATGAATTTCTGGGTCAGTGCGGCATTGTCAAAGGTGTTTGTGCCGTTGCAGTCAAACTGGCCTGTGAAATGCTGGCCGCCTTCATAGGCAAACATCGGCTTGTTCACAGAGCGGGCGTAATTGATGCAGTCCTGCACGCCTTGCCAAGCTGTGGGCAGAGCGGATGTCCTGATGTCATTGAAGAACTGAGGCAAGGTCCACGAAAGTACCTGCTGATATTTTGCGCAGGCGTATTCATGGCCGAAATACGGGGCGATGGCGAAAGCATCCACCTTGTTTCGCGCGTTTTCATGCTCGAACATAACCTGAAGTGCCCACGCATTGCCCTGCTGGCCACCTAATACTCTAATCAGTCGCGACGTGCCGCTGAATTCGCGCTCGAAGATGTCGTAAATTTGCACGCAGCGGCGTGAATACCAGCGGATATGCCGCTCGTAGGCATCGCCGATGTTCGGATAGGTTTGTCTGCCGCGTTCAGCGCAGTACGGTGCCTGCTCGAACATGTAATTCCAGCATTCATTCGAGTACTCGACATAGACCTTGAGATCGGCAGCCAGCGTGCTTCGCAGCAGCCGCGCCATCTGCGCGACATAGTTGTCGTCCGCCTGATGCGGGACGCATATCCACGCGTCGGTATGCAGCCGGTTGCAGAGGTCGGCGATCAGCTCCAAGGGCACGCCGCTCCGGTCGTTATAGGTGTATCTCGACAGGGTCGTGCGCTGCTCCCATGTGATCTGCTTGGAATGATTGGTGGCCATCCAGTCCATGAAGCGGATGGTTTTGAACCTGGCCCAGAGACTGAGATGGTACGGTCTCCACGGGTTGCTCTGATAATCCGCTTCGTAGATCGCGGGCAGCAGGCGGATGTTGCGGATATGATTGCCGACAGTGACCGCAGTGATGCTGATCCAGCGGTTGCCGGGCTGCGGGCTGACGTTGTACACAATCCGGCCCGGCGCAGTGCTGACCCGCGTCACGCCCGCGCCCTCAAAGGCGATAGTGCCTGAACCCTCGTAGAGCAGGACATACTGCCCCATCTCATACACTTCAGCTGGGGTCTCACTGAGCATCACATAGGCGATGGCCTGCTGCCCGCTGCTCAGGGAAGTAATCCATCCGTTAGCATCGAGCTGCGACACCGGGAAGTTGCCGTCATTCCACGGCCTCGCGGTTTTGAACAGGTCTTTGAAGGGCTGATCGGTGGTGTATTCATTCACGCTGGACAGATTGATGCCCATCCGCGACCTGCTGTTTGGATAGAGGCCGACGCTGAGGGCCGCGCTTGCGGCGGAGACATTGCCTGCTGCGTCTCTGGCCCGCACGGTGACAGCATAGGTGGTGTTCGCAAGAGTAAGACCGGTGATGTTCAGTGTCCTTGTCGGATGATTGACTGTGCTACGCACCGCGCCGTTGACAAGCACATCATAGCTGGCAACGCCGACATTGTCGGTTGAGGGATTCCAGCTGACGGTGAAACTGCTGGCCGTGATGTTCGATGCGGCCAAGCCTGTTGGAACGCTGGGGGCTTGGGTGTCTTGTTGTGGCGGCCCCACCAAGGTGCGAACGCTGAGAGGCGTGCTTTGCGCTGCTGAGATATTGTCTGCTGCGTCTCTTGCCCGCACCGTGACAGCATAGGTTGTATTGGCCGTCAGCCCGGTAATGGTCAGCGTTCTCGTCGTATGGTTGACCGTGCCGCGTGAGGTGGTTCCTGTGAACACCTCATAGCTGACAACGCCCACGTTGTCGGTCGAAGGATTCCAGCTCACCGTGAAGCTGTTGGCAGTGATGCTTGAGATTGAAGATGTCAAGCCGGTTGGGACGCTCGGAGCTTGGTTGTCTATCGGAGGAACAACAACATCTTTGATGTCGCCAATCACTTCCAAATCAAGCCCAGTCTCTCCGTTCCGCCGCTCACCAATGCCGACAGATTCCCACTCGTCCGTGTGGCCATAAATGTAAAGGCGAAATTCAACCGGCGCAGCCACGCCGCTGATGCCTGTGACAGGAATTAATTTCAGCGGAAGGAATATCGTGCCTGTAGTAAAGGTTGTTATGTCAATGCCATTGGCAGTCATAGTGAAAGTTCTATTTCTGTTCTGGCTGGCAGGCCGCATTTTCACTTCTTTTATCGTCAGTGCTTTTCCTGCTGCTGGAGTCATCTTGAAGGAAATATACTCGTTGTCGGCAATTGCTTCTGCTAATGTCTTTTTTGTCTGATTTCTGCCGACAAGTCCATTTTTTAAATCATTAACGGCAAGAAGCCCGCTTCCTAATGCCGATGTTGCTGTCACTCCCGGCGCAAATGATGCCGGAGCGACAGCTGTCTGGCCGCCTTTTCCTATGAAGTTCCATCCAGCTAAAATAGCCATAATCGCTCACCCTGTCGTTGTCGTTTCTGGAGATGCGGAAATGTGCCGCTGATCTTATTAAACAGGGTGATTTTTTCTTTGTCAAGGTAGGCCGAATTCGTTTTTCAGCGGAATAATCCGTACTCGAATGACACCGCCCACGGCCTCAATTTCCCTTCGTACCTCCAGTGAAACCGGATTCTCTGTGTCAATGATGTTGTAGCCGACCGCACCGTTACTCTTGTTGGTGTAGCTCATGATGTTGATCCCGTGTTTGCCGAGAATGTTGCTCACTAAACCAATCATGCCTGGTATGTCGCGGTTAATCATGATCAGGCGAGTGCTGCTTCCGGTTGCCGGAATACTTTCCACGTTGGGAAAGTTGACACTGTGGGTAACAGTGCCGTATTCCAGATAGTTTTTTAACTCCTGCACTGCCATTGCCGTGCAGTGTTCCTCTGATTCAGAAGTGGAGGCACCAAGGTGCGGCGTGAACAGCACTTTTTCGTGACCGAGCAGCTTTTCAGTCGGGAAGTCAGAAAGATAGGCTGCGAGATGACCAGACTCAAGAGCTTTCAGCACCGCCTCGTCGTCGGCTATCGGCCCCCGCGCATAGTTGAGCAGCACCGCTCCTTTCTTCATCCCGGCCAGAAACTCGGCATTCACCAGCCCGGCGGTCGCCTTGTTCAGCGGCACATGCAGCGAGACATAATCCGCCTGCGCCAGCACTTCCTGGCGCGCCTGCGCCAGCCGCACGTCGGGCAGCAGACGGTGGATATTGTCTAAGACCGGATAAGGATCGTAACCAATCACCCGCATGTTATGATGAATGCCCATGTTGGCGGCCCGTACTCCGATTTGCCCTAAACCAATAATGCCGAGGGTTTTATCCGCCAGCTCTTGCCCCCGGAACATCTTTTTGCGGGCTTCGATCTCGGCATTGAGCTGCGGCCCAGCAAAACCTGTCAAGCCTTGGCAGAAAGCCAGCCCTTGCGGAACATGACGCAGCCAAATACCCAACATAGTGAAGACCAGCTCCACCACCGCGTTTGCGTTTGCGCCCGGCGTGTTGAAGACGCAGATGCCTTTTTCTGTGGCTTCGTCCAGCGGGATGTTGTTGACCCCGGCTCCGGCGCGGGCAATAGCCTCCAGCTCAGGAAATTCAGCCAAATTAACCGGCGAGCTGCGCACTAACAGACCGTGAGCCGCAGCTCGGTTTTCCTCTAAACGAAAATTGCTGCCAAACAGAGCAAGCCCTTCGGCAGAGACAGCGTTCATGACGTGAATGGCGCAGCGGTTCATTTGCTGTTTTGCAGGTTGAATGAGTGTATGTAGAACTGGCCACCGCCCAGCTCTACGCTGTGGATACGGTTTTCCAGCGGCATTGTTATGAACTGCCGTGCCAAGGGGCGAGCAGCAGGCACAGGGCCGTTGGAAGCAAAGAACATTCCATTACCGTAAGGATTGATTGGTGGTTGTAGTATTCTGCCCGATAGCTCTAACCAACCCTGAGAACTTTCGATATGCAGATGGGGTTTCCAGCCGCCAGTGCTGCCGATTTCAGCAATCTGCTGCCCGGCTCGCACCGCGCCAATAACTTTGATGCTTTTCAGATGGGCGAAAAAAATTCGCTCTGTATTTGAACGGTTGCGCCATTCAAGCGAATACCCCCAGCGATTGGTATTATAATGAATGATAGTCACACTGCCGTCTTCCGGCGCAAAAAGCGGCATTCCCTCATCGTCTGCGCTGCTTGGCCCGATGTTGATATCGACCACCTGCTCTGGGCGGTTGCCGTAATAGCTCGGATGGGTGCCAAATTGCGGGTGATTGATGTAGGTTGCAGCCTGATAGATAATTCCTTTGGCCAGCACATTGCCTTGGGTGGCGTGAGCTGGTGTTGCTAACAGGAGCAAACAGGGTAGGAGTAACAGTTTTTTGCAATACCAGAAGCTCATGGAAGAAGACGCTAAAATTGTCTAAAATATTCGTTGTCTAATCCCATCAAGAAAATTGCTTTGCGGACATCTTCTTGCCTGACTTTTTCTGATTGGAGAAAATCTGCAACTGTTCTTGAAATGAGCTGAAGCCTCATTTTTTGCCGAGGTGTAATATCAAGTTTGTTGCTAATATTGTTTAAGTAAACTTTGATATCTGTATCTATATGATCAAATTTTTCGTACTGATGGTTGTCCCGAATGTCCGCGTTGCAAAAAATATTGTTCTCGTTTTTGTATCGTTCATTCTGAATTTCCCGTGCTGCGGCAATTTGTTTTTGGACAGTTTTGGTTGAAAAATCGAATTTGTTTTGATTCCTGTTGTCATGCGACGAGAGTAAAACCTTCAAGTCCATCCGATCTTTCATCGGGTTGCTAAGTTTGTCTTTATACGATTTCAATTCCGTTTTGTTGCATTTGCACTTATGAGCGAGCTTTGTGCGACATTTATCGCATTCCTCTTTGTTGATCAGGATAGTTCCGCATTGAGGGCATTGAAAATGATTGAACCATCCGCATTTGCATGGATTCATGGTCGCTATCATGATGAAGCTGCACGGATATTCGATTCTGCCTGCAACTCTCTGGATAATTGATTTTCGTTCCTCAAGAGGTGTCCGCAGTCTTTCAATGATATCTTTTTTAAAAAGATTCACTTCATCAAACAGCAAAACACCTCTATGCGCTAAAGATATTTCGCCGGGTACAGGAGGAACACCACCGCCGAAAAGGGCTGCTTCGGTCGTGGCCTGACTTACTTCAATGTATGGCCTTGAAGTGATGATTTCGTTTTCTAAGAGCTGGCCTTTTGCGCTGTAGATTTTATTAATTTCAAAAATCTCGCCGCTGGTGATATCCGGTAGTAGCTTTGTGGCAGCTGAAGAAAGCATACTCTTTCCCTGCCCAGACGGGCCAACGAGCAGAATATTATGTCCTCCAGCCACAGCAATGCTCATGGCTTCTTTTGCTCGTGCAGCACCGTTGATGGCTTGCAAATCAGGAACATAGTTTGCTATTTCTTTTCTGATTACTTTTGATTTGACGTAGTCCACCGTTCTGGGCTGCGCTTCTCCAAGCAATATGCTCCACACTTCGTTAAGATTAGCCGCTTTATATGCGGTGAATCCTTTTACTTTGGAGACAAGACCTGCATGAATATCTGATTGTTCCGGGACGATCACGGTATAATCTTTGCCGATAGAAGAGAGCATTCCGAACATGCCGTAGCGCGGCGGCTCAATATCTCCGGTAGCAATGTCCAGCGTACCGATCAGGCAATATTTATTCGTGTTTTCTTTGATCCTCTTTCTATACCGAGCTATCTTGTCTTTTTGGTCAGAAAGTTCATCAATTTTTTTCAAAAGAAGACTGCGAGAATCATTGCTACCTTTCTTGCCAGATTCTTTCTCAGCTTCATGACGAAACTCGCTGATACATGCTTCGATTTTATCCTCGTCCTGAAGCAAACTTCCAACCAAGAGCGTGATTGCAATAGGCAGATCAAGACCAGCAGAATGTTTCGGTGTTTCCGCAGGACTCAGATGTATGGTGATTCGAAAATTTGACAAATCCCAATTGCCGTCGAGTTGTCCAATCGCCTTCACAGCTCGTTCACAGCCTTCCGCGACAACTCTTTGCGCTAGCCCGAGTATAGAAATACCTTTTGTATTCGCTTCTACAACAGCACTGAAACGGATCAGCACGCCTCCAATGCCTTCAGTATCCACACCATAAATCTGCATATTTTTTCAGATGGTGGTAATTCATCTTTTGACTGTCGCCGAAAAGAGACGATCTGTCAAGACTACGGGAACAAGCCCAGCAGTCCCTTCTTGCTGGCTTTACAGATGCCGCACTCGGTGATTAGCCCGGTGACTAAGCGGGCCGGAGTTACATCAAAGGCCGGGTTGGCTGCCCGTGTCTGCTCTGGGGCGATGCGTACCCGTTGGACACTGCCATCCTCAGCTAAACCAGCAACAAACAGCACTTCCTCTTCTGCCCGTTCCTCAATCGGAATCGCCATGCCATCATCCAGCGTCCAGTCGATGGTAGAGGCGGGCAAGGCCACGTAGAAGGGAACGCCATTGTCCGCAGCGGCCAGAGCTTTCAAATAGGTGCCGATTTTATTGCAGACATCGCCGCTGGCGGTGGTGCGGTCGGTACCGACGATGCAGAGATCAACTTGACCCTGCCGCATGAGATGACCGCCGCTGTTGTCGGCGATCAGGTGATGGTCGATGCCTGCTGCGGCCAGCTCCCAAGCCGTGAGATGCGCACCCTGATTGCGAGGCCGAGTTTCATCCACCCAGACATGAAGCGGAATTCCAGCCTGTTGCGCTTTAAAAATCGGAGCCAAGGCCGTGCCCCAGTCCACGGTTGCTAACCAGCCCGCGTTGCAGTGGGTGAGAACATTGATCGGGCGGCCTTTCTGCCGATATTGCTCCTCAATCAAGCGCAGGCCATGTTCACCGATAGCCTCGTTGACGCGCACGTCCTCTTCGCAGATTGCTGCTGCCTCGCTGCGGGCTGCATCAGGCCGTTCTTGTGACGGCAGCGGGGCAAGTACAGTCTTCATTCGCTCCACGGCCCAGCGCAGATTCACCGCTGTTGGTCTGGCCTGAATCAGCTTGGCGCAAACCGCTTCCAGTGCTGCATCAGAGCTATCCGCCAGCAGGCCGAGAAAAACGCCCCAAGCCGCCGCCGCGCCGATCAGCGGCGCACCACGCACCAGCATGTCACGAATGGCAAGCGCAGCATCGTCAGCAGTGACCAGTCGGACTATCTCAAAATGATGGGGCAACTTGGTCTGGTCGATGATGCCGACTGTGCGATTATCCGCTTCTAACCAGATAGTCCGCCAAGGAGTTCCGTTGATGTTCATAATCGGGAACGCATAGGAATTACGCAGCGTAATTCTACAAAATTAAGCCAGCAGCGGGCGGAAGCCTGCCATTTCTAAACCACAGGACAAGCCGCCCGCCCCGGCGAATAAATCAACCAGCGTTTTTGCCACTATTCCTCTCATTCATGCACAGCTTTACGCTTTTTCAGCGTCAGGAGCGGGCTGGCAACAAAGATGGACGAGTAGGTACCCACAATCATGCCAAGCAACAAGGACAGAGAGAAATCATGAATGACTGCGCCACCGAAGAAATAGAGCGCGGTCAATGACATAAAGGTTGCTAAAGAGATGATCAACGTCCGGGCTAACACCTCGTTTGTGCTGATATTGATGATCTCGGCCATGTTGCTCTCTGCACCGTGCTTGGCGATATTCTCTCGGATGCGGTCGAAGATGACCACGGTGTCGTTGAGCGAATAACCGGCTAAGGTCAGCAAGGCAGTCAGGATGAGCAAGGTGATTTCCACATCCAGTAACCACAACACACCCAGCACCGCCAGCACGTCATGAAAGGAGGCCACAGCAGCAGCCCCGGCAAAGTTCAGGTCAAAGCGGATGCCAAGGTATAACAGAATGCCGATCAACGAAATAGCAGTGGCAAAAAGTGCTTGATTACGCAGGGTTTGGGAAATGGAGGAACCAATTTCCGACTGGCTTTCTAAGGCAAATTTGTTACCCGGTACTGATGCCAAGGCCGCGCTGACTTGGTCGCTGAGATGGCCAACTGTCTCTTCGGTCTTTTTGATCTTGACGATCAGGCGATGCTCGCTGGTGACATGCTGGAGGTCGGCCTCAAAGCCGCTTTTTTTCATGGCTGTCCGCACCGGATCCAGCTCAAAGGGCTTATCCGCCTTGTACTGGAGTAAGGAACCGCCGGTGAAGTCAACACCGATATTCGCATCGCCACGCAATATTTGCACAAAGGCGATCAGGCCGAGAATGGTGAAGAAGCCAGACACTGCAAAGCCGATCTTTCTGATACCCATAAAATCAATTTTGGGCTTCTTCAGAAAGAGCATGAAGGTCAGCTTGCTTACTTTGCGCCCAGTCGCCAGCCAATCAAAGATCAACCGCGAGCAGAACAGAGCGGCAACCAAGTTAAAAATTACACCCAGTGACAAAGTGACGGCAAAGCCCTTGATCGGGCCAGTACCAAAGAGAAACAGGGCCAAAGAGGTAATCAACGTAGTGAGCTGAGAGTCAACAATGGACAGGAACGCGTTGTCAAAACCAGCCTCAATACCAGAGCGGACGGATTTTCCCAAATCAAACTCCTCTCGCATCCGTTCGTAGATCAGAACGTTGGCATCCACACCCATGCCGATAGAAAGAATGATACCTGCCACACCAGGTAAGGTCAGGGTTGCGCCGAATATAGCCAAGCCCGCGACCAAGAAGAGAATGTTAAGCGCAAGACTGAGATCGGCGATCAGGCCGGAGAGTCGATAATAGATCGCGATGAACACCAGCACCAGCACTGCGCCAAACAGACCAGCATTGACGCTCTGATCAATCGCGTCTTGGCCGAGGCTCGCGCCAACAGTCATATTTTGGATGATCTGCACCGGCGCAGGCAACGCGCCTGCCCGAAGGACGATGGCCAAGTCAGTGGCCTCTTCAGCGGTGAAACTGCCAGAAATTTGGGCCGAGCCGCCAAGAATCTTCTCGCGGATCACCGGAGAGGAACGTACTACCTCGTCCAGCACAATCGCAAAACGCTTATTGACGTTTTTTTCAGTGATTTCACCGAAAACCTTACCACCTCGGCCCGTGAAATCAAGGCTGACGTAGGGTTCATTAAACGTACCACCAATCCTCATTTGGGCGTTTCTGACCATTTCGCCAGTCATCATTACCCGACTTTCCAGCAAGATAGGAGTTTTGTATTCTTTTTTGGTCTGATCATCAACTCGGCGTTCAAAGGCGATTTCTGTGCCTTTAGGTAAGCTGGCCTGTAAAGCTAAGTTGAGCTGGAGAACACTGCCGCCCTCTTGCCACTGTCCAGCAGTCACGGCTTGCTCAATCAGCTTGCCAACGTCAACACCGGCATCATCAGCCACCATTTTGAACTCTAACTGGGCAGTCTGACCGATCAATTCCATTGCCCGCTCTGGGTCTTTCACGCCGGGCAACTGCACCACGATTTCGTTATCACCCTGACGGACAATCACCGGTTCGGCCACACCGAACTGATCAATCCGGTTGCGGATGATTTCCAGCGATTGGGCCACGGCAGTCGTGCGAATGCGCTCGCTTTCTTGCTTGGCCAAATTAAGGGTGATGCGGGGAAAACTACCCGCTTCTGCCTCCACCTTAATTTCTAAATTGGGAAAGTCCTCTTTGACCGCGCCCTTGACTGTCTCGACCGCGCCAGTGTTGGGCAACGTCAAGATAACCTGCTCTGGGTTGGGCGAATCCATCTGGACCGCAGAGATGTTTTTTTCTGCCAGCCGGTCTTTCAGATCAGCAGCAGCCAGCTCTAAGGTATTTTTCAGTGCTTTGTCGATATCGGCGCGCAGCACTAAGTGCATCCCGCCTTGGAGGTCCAGACCGAGCTGGAGTCCCTTAGGTGCCAGATACTTTTTCCACCAATCAGGCGTGTCCTTGTAAAAGGACGGCACAATGGTCATGACAGCAAAGAAGATCATAAAAAAAAGCAGCCCGATCTTCAGGTTGAGAGTCTTGTTCATAGATGTGTTCCCTGTTTGTGGTTTGACGAGTAATGGTTCTGTGCCGTGTAGCAGCGGGATTGATGAAACCAAGTGAATATACGACGGGCAGGGCGTTCCTGCAACGGCAAGAGCAGCTTTTTCGCCTTTTTATTGAGCCGGACAGGGCAGTTCTTTTCGGTTGATCGCTGCTGCCATGCAGGCCGCGCCAAAGCCGTTGTCGATGTTGACCACCGCCAAGCCAGGAGCGCAGCTGTTGAGCATTCCCAGCAGGGCTGCAAAGCCGCCCGCGCCTGCGCCGTAGCCGACTGAAGTTGGTACCGCGATCACCGGTGCAGGAGTCATGCCTGCCACCACCGAAGGGAGCGCGCCCTCCATACCTGCTGCTACTATCAGCACAGAGGCCCGCTGAAGCAACTCGGAATGTGCAAGGATGCGATGTAAGCCAGCCACGCCCGCATCGTAAATTGTCGTCGTTTCGTGGCCGAAATATTCGAGACAAAGCCGGGCTTCTTCTGCTACTGGTAAATCTGAGGTGCCTGCGGTAACAAGTACTATCGTGCCTCTGCCGCTGCCTCGCGGAATATGCTGCGCATTGCCAGTGAGCAGTCGGGCGGTCTGGTGATAGGTTAGCTCCTTCACTACCGCGCAGACCTGCTCGGCCTTCATCGAGTCAATCCGGGTGGCGATCACCGGAGCGTGTCGCCGGAGCAAGGCAGGCAGGATTTCCGCTAACTGAATGACCGTTTTGTTTTCGCCGAACACTGCTTCGGGCAATCCAGTACGCAGCAGTCGGTGATGATCAAGCCGAGCAGAATCGAGCACTTCTACCGGTAAGCGGCGCAGCTGTTCTGTTGCCCGCTCTATGCTGAGGCTGCCGTCTCGCACCTGCATGAGCAGTGCAGAAAGCTGTTGTTCATTCATACGCTGCGCAGGATAATAGAAAAAGGGGAACGCTGAAAACAGCGGGCGGTCTGGGATAGTTCTTGTCTTCCGCTGGGCTGTCAGGCTAAATTGTGATTCCGCAACACCAATAATCATTCTCTGGCAACCTTACCATGAAAATATTCAGCGAAGAACACATCGGTAGGCTGATCATTCTTAACTCCAGCTTAGTCGGTCTGTTGATGTGGTTAGGCATCGTGGCGCATACCTACTGGGATTCCAAGATCAACCTCAAAATCGAGCTGGCCCAGCTGGAGCAAAAGTCTCTTAGAGACAAAAAAGACAATGTAAGTCAGTCGGTGCAGGAATTCATACAGAGCATAGATGTGCGCCACAAAATGGCACTGAATCGGCTTCAGAGTAGCTTGAAAAGCCAAGTGCTTCAGATCAATGAGATGGCCCTGCATGTCTATGAGCAGAACAAGGGCAAAATGGAAACCAAGGAGTTAGAGCGATTGGTGGTTGAGGCAGTACGTCCCTTCAGCTTTAACAGTGGTCGCAGCAGGTTCTTCATCCGCTCTTTGAACAACGGCATTACTCTACTCTGGCCGACAGACCCTTCAATAGAAGGCAGCAGCGTTTATGATAATGCCAACGAAAACAAGCTCCAAGTGTTCAATGGCATGGCCGAGACGGCCCGCAGAGGCGGCGACTTCTATGAATATTTTTGGGATCGGCAGGAAGGCGAATCCATCCGACCAGCGCAGGCCATTGCCTACATTGCCCCTTTTCCTCCTTTTGCTTGGTACATCGGTGCTGGTGATTATTTAGCGGAAATCGAGCACGATACCAAAGAGCAGGTCAAGGCCGCAATTCGTCAGCATTCGGGTCGAACGGGCGATGAGTACATGACTGTGCTCGATTTAGCCAGCATCAGAGAAGGCAAAAGAGCCTCGGTGCTCTTAGCCAGTCCAGAAGATCGCTCCGACCTACTCAACCTCTTGCTGAACAGCGGCGATCAAGCCCCAGAGGGCAAGAAAATCCGCGAGGAACTGTTGAACGGCCTCAAGGAATACGGCGAGGTCTTTGTCAATTATAAGATCAGAAGAAAGCCGGAGGATGTCGAGCCAGTGCCGACCATGACCTATTTCAAGCTCTATCCGAAATGGAATTGGATCATTGCGGCCAGCTTTGACTACGATGATCTTGATGCGCAGGTCAACCGCAAAAAAGAAGAGCATAAGAAACTGCTTCAAGAAAAACTCCATGTCTCGGTGGCGATTTTTTGTTTCATTCTTCTTGGCGCGTTGTGTATTTCTTTGCTTTTTTCCCACAAGGTGCGTCAGCTTTTCTTCTCCTACCGCCAACGTTTAGAGCAATCGAATCAAGAGTTGACCAAAGCGATAGACCAAGCGCAGGCAGCTACAGCGGCTAAGTCGGAATTTTTGGCCAATATGAGCCATGAAATCCGCACGCCGATGAACGGGATCATCAACTTAGCCGAGCTGACCTTAGATACCCATCTTTCGGACAAACAGCGCGATTATGTCGAGAAAATCCAGATATCTTCCAAAAGCCTATTGAAGATCATTAACGAGATTCTTGATTTTTCTAAAATTGAAGCTGGAATGCTCAAGATTGAGAAATCGCCATTCAAGCTGCCAGAGTTGTTCGATAAGCTGATGCTCATGTTCAATGAAGACAGCAGCAGCAAAAATATTCGTCTCAGGCTTTCGCTCGCGCATGACCTACCCAAACAGGTAATTGGCGATTCTATGCGGCTGCATCAGGTACTCTATAATTTGATCGGCAATGCGATCAAGTTTACGGAATCCGGGGAAATTGTGATCAGCGCGGCAGTACAGCAGCGAGGTTGGGAAAAGGTTTCTGTCCGCTTTGCTGTGGCTGACACTGGCATCGGTATCCCAGCAGCAAAGATTCCCTTGCTTTTCGATTCCTTCACCCAAGCGGACAGCTCTACTGCAAGAAAATACGGCGGCACGGGTCTTGGTCTGACTATCTGCAAACAGCTGGTCAGTCTGATGGGCGGGGACTTGTCTGTAGAAAGCGAGGTTGGAGTGGGCAGCGTCTTTGCTTTTTCGCTGGAACTCACCTTGCCCAGCGAGAAAACTATTCAGTACGGCAAAGCACTTGATGCGGACGAAACAGCCACTGCCCTCCGCCGCATCCGTCACGCTCGTATCTTGCTGGTCGAGGATAATCTGATCAATCAACAAGTGGCGCAAGAACTGTTAGCCAAAGCCGAGTTACAGGTTGAGACAGTGAGCAACGGCGCGGAAGCAGTGGCAGCGGTGGCAGCGCGGGATTTCGATGCAGTGTTGATGGATATTCAGATGCCGGTGATGGACGGCTACGAAGCTACTCGTAAAATTCGCCAAGAGCTGGGCAAGACCGCTCTGCCGATTTTAGCGATGACCGCCCATGCCGTGAGTGAAGAACGAGACAAATGCTTCCGCATGGGCATGGACGACCACATTGCCAAACCGATCAACCGTGCCAGCCTCTTTGCGGCCCTGAGTAGGTGGATACAAGAACAGCCAGCAAGGACTCCGCCGCCAGTGCAGAATGGCTGCGGCAGAGCGGCTTGTATGATGAGAACGCTGCTGAAAGAGACCGGAACAGCGGCCCAACCTGCTGGACTTGATCTGGCTGGAAGCCTGCGGCGGCTGGAGGACAACGAAGACCTCCTCCTCAAACTGTTGCGAAGTTTCTGCCGCGAGCAGCGCGATATCGCCGCCAGAATGGAACACATGATCCGCCAGAATGATGTCAAAGCTGCGCAGTATGCCGTACACAGTCTCAAAGGCGTGGCTGGCAACCTCGGTCTGTCTGGTATTCAGTCCTTAGCTGGAAAGATTGAGATGAATCTGAATTCTGGCAACCAAGCACAATTTGAGGAACAGCTACGGCAACTGATCAAACAGGTAACATCGACAGTTGAGTACCTTGATCTGCGCCTCGGCGAGCCGCTCAACGAAACAGAAGAAGGCAACACCTCTGTTGGGGAAAATTTCGACCAGACAGCGGCTATGCAAGCCCTGCGGCAGTTAGCTGGCCTCGTCGAACAGTCGGATTTTTCTTCTCTGCAATTTCTCTGTGAGCGGAAGGACAGCATTAAGCCACTGATGACCGGACAGGCTTTTGCCGAGCTGGAGGCTTGTATCGAAATTTTTAGCTTTGATGAGGCATTAGCTCTGATCCGAAGTAAACTCAAAAGCGAGGAAGAACGTGTTGCGGCCTGATGGCCGAACGTTTCATTCCACCTCTACGCCCCCGCCTTCATCGGCGAAACTTGGCCGCTGCTCTGGGGAATAGGCCACTCGGCCTTGTTCCTCAAGCAGAGCTTCAAAGCGAAGCAGTTCGCCTTCATCCGCAATTTCATCTTGGCCCAATTGCTCGAAACGGCAGCTGCAATGAATCAATTGTCCGCCGCACCAAGGACAGATTTCCACTGGGCAGCCGAGTTCATGCAGCTCACCAGTGGCAGCTTGGCAGGCTGGGCAAAGATCAGTATCCACTTGGAGCGGCTGATACTCTGGGAAATTTTCTATGTTCCGCGCGGTCTCCTGAAAAGCGGTAGCAGATTCAAAGTCGAAGAAATCAAGTAAGTCGCGGTCTAAATACCCTTCGCTCAACTTGCCGTTGAATTCAATTCCTTCGCTGGAGACCAAATAGAGATAGGCATCTGCTGAGGCCACCGCCACGAGCAGGAACATGCCCTGCTGCCGCGCGATGAGGCGCAGTTCCTTGATCCAATCATTCTGTGCCTCTGGGAGAAAGCTGTAGAATTCCTCCAACACAGTCAATGCGATGCGGTCGTCATGAAAGATCATCAGGAGATCAAGAGCCGCATCCATTTCTTCATCAGGGACAGCATAGCGCATCAGATTACGGATATGCTGCCGTTTTTTCTTTAGTTCATCCATTGTTGTATATAGAGATAGAAGTTATGCAGTTGATATTGGTCAGGCCCACATGTCATTACGAGCTTTAAGCAGTCCCTACGTGGATTCTAACTTATGGGTAATAGAGATCTGTGAGTGATCAATGAAATAAAATACAATCGTTGTAGTGATTAATAAATCTCCAAACAGATGCAGTTAAGTTTTCAATGCTTCTCGAAAACGACAATGTCTTCCTGACTAAT
>NQJD01000007.1 GCA_004284765.1 Candidatus Electronema aureum | reverse complement strand
TTCATAACTGCCGGAAAAGAAAGCGGCGGCAGTCAAAGCTGCGGTCATGACCTCAGCCGTGCTCATCGTGCATTGCGGGTCATCGTGCCAGCCCTTGGAAATTAAAAAATCATCGCATAAACAGTAACATGTTGTAATCTTGAGTTCCATGCTCTCCTCCGTGTGCGATTATATTCGTGCCAGACAGCAGAAGTATACCATACGCGGGGAAGCATGGATTTTTCAAGAGTTATAGGTCACAACTTGGGTTAACTCCTAATAAATTATGGTTCATAATACAAGGGGCTAAAATTTTTTCGCCCCTTGTATCTCATCAGCTTCCCTTTATCATCTCAGCAATTCTAAAGGCCATTTCTAAGGACTGCTCGGCGTTCAGGCGGGGGTCGCAGGCGGTGCAGTAGTTGCGGCGCAGTCCTTCGTCGCTCAGGCCGGACGCGCCGCCTGTGCATTCGGTGACATCGCCGGTCTGCTCGTCTTTGCCGGTCAGCTCAAAATGCACCCCACCCGGTACTGCGCCTTCTATTTGGCAAACGGCAAAAAATTGTTGCAACTCTGCCAAAATATCCTCAAAGCTGCGGGTTTTACAACCACTCAGAGATTTGCGAATATTACCGTGCATGGGGTCGCAGCACCAGAGGACGTTCAAGCCCTCGCCTTTGACCGCCCGGATCAGCGGCGGCAGATACTGCTCCACCTTGCCCGCGCCGAAGCGGGTGATGAGGGTCATCCGGCCTTCCTCGTTGTCCGGGTTGAGCCGCTGGATCACCTTGACGATCTCCTCCGGGTTGTGGCCCGGCCCGACCTTCATGCCCAGCGGATTGCGCACGCCGCGCAGGAACTCGACATGCGCGCCCTCAAGCTGGCGGGTGCGGTCGCCGATCCAGAGCATGTGGCCGGAGCAGTCGTACCAGCGGCCCGGCACCTCGTCCTCTGAATCCTCGCGGGCCAGCGACTCCTCGTAATCCAAGAATAACGCCTCGTGCGAGGTGAAGAACTCCACCTCCTTGATCTGCGGCATGTCGGTGTGGATGCCGATGTTCTCCATGAAGGTCAGCGTCCGCTCGATCTGCCGGGCCACGCTCTGCTCGTAGGAGCCGCCGACTGGCGAATTTTTGACAAACTCCTGATTCCACTTATGCACGTTGTGCAGCGAGCTGAAGCCGCCTTGGGCAAAGGCGCGGAGCAGGTTCAGCGTGGCGGCGGAAAGATAGTAGCCCTTGAGCATCCGCTGCGGGTCGGCCTTGCGGGCCTCCGGCGTGCCCTCCACCGAGTTGCACATGTCGCCCCGGTAGCTGGGCAGCTCCACGCCGTTGACCATCTCGGTCGGGCTGGAGCGCGGCTTGGCGTACTGGCCGGCCATGCGGCCTACTTTGATCACCGGCCTGCCGCCGCCGTAGGTCAAAATCGCGGCCATTTGCAGCAGCACTTTCAGCGTGCTTTTGATGTTCGGCGCGGAGCAGCGGGCGAATTCCTCCGAGCAGTCGCCGCCTTGCAGCAGGAAGGCCTGGCCCTTGGCCGCCTTGGCCAAATGCGCTTTCAGGTCGCGGATTTCGCCCGCAGCCACTAACGGCGGCAGGTGCGAGAGCAGTTTGTTGGCTTCATGCAGCTCCGCCGCAGGCCATTCCGGCTGCTGCAGGGCGGTTTTGCTTTTCCAAGAAGATTTGTTCCAAGTAGTCATAGCGGTATTTGCAAAGGTTGAAATCTGGAGGAGAGACATGCTGGCTTCTTTTGCCTGTGTAGGATTACATGCCGCCGCATCTGCCTTATGTCAAGCCTGACCTGCCGTACAACAGGTCGCCCCTGCCTCGTGTCCGGCTTGACATGGGGCAAAGCAGCCTTGACGTGCCGCATGTCGGGCTTAACATGTCACAAAGCAGACCGTATCTGCCGCATGTCAGGTGTGAGCTTCCTTGCTTCGTCACGCTCCCACGCCGAAATTCCGCAATGCAGTGCGGAAGGAATTAAGCGGGCTGAAGATAGCGTCGCCGAGCAGGATGGTGTAGCCGAACCAGTGGTAGAAGGTCAGCTGCTGGCCCATTACCCAGACCAAATAGCAGAGCAGGACAGTGGCGGCCACCAGCCCGATCACGGACGTGATCACGTCGATCATGAAAACCGCCAAGCCGATGTCGCCGGATTTGAAAAATTCGGCGAAGAGCACGAACACGCCGAGGCCGATCAGGACAAATCCCGGCACGCCGTCTAAAGGAATCTCCATAATCTGCGTCACCACGAGATAAATGATGACGAGAAAGGTCCAAGGAACTTTATTGAAAAAAGATGCCGAGCCGCTGCTGGAATTCATCGCGCCTTCCTGTTATGCGTTGTTGCTGGGGTGAACTGCTCAGGCCATGACGCAGCTTTCTTCAGTGGCCGGATCAAAGGAAACCGCCATCGCCCGCACTGGGCAGCCGGTGACGCAGAGACCGCAAGCTGTGCATTTCTCTGGCTCAAAGACGACCGTCATTTCGGGCTGCTGAATGTGCAATGCGCCGACCGGACAGATGCCGGTGCAGGCTCCGCACTGAAAACATTTTTTTTCGTCCCGATGCACCCGCCCGGCGATGCGCTCCGCCTTGACTCCCAAGCTTTTGAGGTATTCAAGAGCGGAGTTGATGTTCTCCTTGAGGCCCTTCAGCTCCAGAATCAGGTAGCCGTCGCGCTGGGGCAGGATTTCCGCCTTGAGGATGTTGAACTCCACATCGTAGTGCTTGACGAGCTGGCAGATCACCGGCTGGCTGGAGTTTTCTTTTGGGTAGCTGAGGAGGAATATCTTAGTCATTTCCGATTCCTTGGTGGTGAAGGTTGATCTGCCTGAGCAAAGCCTCCGGCTCCGCTTCCGTGTTCAGCCGAAGCAGCAGTTCCGGCGGCAGCTCATCCGGCTGGGCAAAGGTTTCGCGCTGGCGGACAAATATCTCCCAGCGGCCATCAGAGACCGCGTTGGGGTCTTTAGCCCGCAGCTCAAGGCGGCGTTTGGTCTCCGCTTCCGAGCAGGAGCAGAGGATGAACAGCGTCTTTGCGCCCACGCTCTCCGCCAACCGCCTGACCTCGCTGCGGCCTGCGGCGATGCTGTAAGAGCCGTCCAAAATCACGCCTGCCGCGCCATTTTGCAGCGATTCTTCGGCCCGCGCCAGCATGGTTTGATAGGTCTTGGCACTCAGTTCCGGCGTGTAAATGCCCTGCCCAATTCCGTCCGGGCGGCGTTCGGTTGCGGCGATGCCCGCCAGCTCCTTGCGCACCCGGTCGGAGTTGAAGTACGGCAGGCCACGTTCAGCGGCGAAGTGCTCGGCCAGAAAGGATTTCCCCGACGCGATCAGGCCGAAGAAGATATAAATCGTCCGCTCAGACGGCATAGCTTTCCGCAAGGGCGAAATACTTGGCCGCCGCCTCAGTGCAGCTCTGGCGCACCGCCGCGTCCACTGCCGGGTCGCCTGCGGTGAAGAGACCGATCTTGCCGCGCACGTAGGCCCGGTAGCATTTGTAAAAATTCAGCATTTGCTTCAGGCCGCTGTCGCCTGAAAGCTGACTGAAACGGTCGATGCAGTATTCGGACAACTCATGCAAGCCGTGAAAATCCAAATCCATCGCCAAAAAGGCCACGTCGCTGGCCACGTCGCAATAGCGGAAGCGCTGGTTGAACTCAATGCAGTCGAAGATATAGACTTTATCCGCCAAGCAGATGTTGGCCGAATACAAATCGCCGTGGCAGTCACGGATATAACCGCCTGCAATGCGCTGCTTGAAGCGTTCTTCTTGCGCGAGAAAGGCTTTTGACCACGCCGAGATGCGGTCAAACTGAGCCTGACTGAGCGCGCCTTGGCCGATGAAGCCGAGCGTCTGCTCGAAGTTCTCCAAGATGTTGACCGCCACCTTGTCCGCCAAGCCGAAACTGTCAATCTCCGCGCTGCGCTCCGCCTGCTGATAAAAGGGAATCAGCCGCTCAACCACCGCATCCACCTGCTCGCGGCCCAGTTTGCCCGCTTTGATCAGATTGCCCATCATGCCTTCTTCCGGCATCCGGGCCATTTTCACGCCGTACTCAATCACCTCGCCGGAGCCGCTGAGACCCTCCGCTGTCATCGTGACCAGATCAAGATAAATCTCCGGGCAGAGGCGGCGGTTGAGCAGCAGCTCCTGTTCGCAGCAGTGCCGCCGCTTCTCCAAGGTGGAAAAGTCGAGAAAGCCGAAATTGACCGGCTTCTTGAATTTATAGACGAAATCGCCTGCGATGAGGACAAAGGAAATATGCGTCTGCACCAGCCGTACCTCGGCGGCTGGATGCGGATAGGCTTCCGGGCGCAGCAAGGCCCCGATAAAGTCGGGTAGGTTGTGGCGATGATCCATGAGTTCTCCAAAAGTTGATGGCAGTGCCAATGAAACCGGCTGCTGATCTATATTTAAAACGAACCCGCTGAAAAGGAAAGTCTGCTTTGTCGTGCGGGTGATTTTTTCTACAACAGAGCCGCGTGTCGCATCCTCTCGAAGCCATATCAGGCCGCAGGCAGCCAACGACGCAGGGTGCAAGCGAGTTGTTTTTTGTCAATGGGTTTAGTCAAGTAGTCATCCATGCCTGCATCAAAGCATTTTTCTTGATCTCCACTCATAGCATTGGCGGTCATGGCGATGATCAAGCGGTGCCGACCGTGCAAGCGGCGGCGTAATCGGTCAATCAAGCTGGCTTCTACTTTGTCAGAAGTATCTTCATCCAGCTCTTCCCCCTGTTCACAGAAGCGGATGAGCCGCGTCAGGCTGTAGCCGTCTAATCGAGGCATCTGTACATCTGATAGAATCAGGTCGAAACGGTCATCGTCGAGCAGGACATGCAGTGCCTCCACGCCATCGATCGCCTCTATCACCTGATGCTGGTCCTTTTCTAATACCACCCGGAGCAGGAAGCGATTGGCCGGGTTATCTTCAACCAGCAGAATACGCACTGGCTGGAGCTTGATTTCCTCTGACGAAGCAGCAATAACTTTCTTCTGCGGCAACTCTTGAGAAGTGAGGCCGAAAATAACAACAAAGGTAAACGTTGCGCCCTTGCCTTGTTCGCTCTGCACGCTGATCGTGCCGTCCATCAGCTCACAGAGCTGGCGGCAGATAGCAAGACCCAATCCCGTGCCGCCGAATTTGCGCGAAACCGAACTGTCTTCCTGCGAGAAGGCACTGAAGATCGAGCTGATTTTGTCCGCCTTCACTCCGATACCTCGGTCGATTACCGCCACCCGCACCGCAATCGTCTCTGGCCCAATTTTGTCCGGGATGACAGTTATGCGAATTGGGCCTTTTTCAGAAAATTTGATCGCATTGCTGAGGAGATTCAGGATGATCTGGCGGAAGCGCAGACTGTCGCCATCGACCATCGCCGGGACAGAGGGCGCGATATCGACGAAAATGTCCAGCCCCTTTTCCTGCGATAGCACCGAAACTGTGCGCACAGCAGCCTCCACCGCTTCGGCGAGGACAAAGGGATGCTCGTCTAATTCCATCTGCCCCGCCTCGATCTTCGAGAAATCGAGGATGTCGTTGATCAATGAAAGCAAGGAGTCGGCAGACAATTTCACTGTCTCCAAGTAGCTCCGTTGCTGGGAATCAACCGCCTTTTCTAAGGATAAATCGGTCATGCCCATGATCGCACTCATCGGCGTGCGGATTTCATGGCTCATGTTGGCGAGAAAAACCGATTTCGATTGCGATGCAGCCTCGGCCCGTAGCCGTGCTTCCTGAAGCTGCTGCCGCATCTTCAATAATTCGAGCTGCGTACTAATCCGAGCGCGGACAATTTCCAGCTTGAAAGGCTTAGTGATGAAATCCACCGCGCCTGCATCTAACCCTTGCAGCTCGTCGCTCTCCTTATCTAATGCGCTCAGGAAAATCACCGGGATGTGCTTGGTGCGACTGTCCTTTTTGAGGCGGCGGCAAACCTCGTAGCCGTCCATGCCCGGCATCATGATGTCGAGCAAAATCAAGTCCGGCAGCGGTTCCTGCACAGCCAGCTCAAGCCCCTGCTTCCCGCTGGTCGCCACCTTGATCTTGTAAGCAGGCGACATCGCCTCGCCGAGGAGCATCAAGTTGTCGATGATGTCATCGATGATGAGAAGGGTGTATTTTTTTTCGCTCATAGGTTCCACAGGCCGGATTGCCGGAATCTTCAGCGGGAAAAGCCGCCCGCAGTCAAGGTTCAGCCGCGAATTTTCATCAAATAAAAAGTCAACGCAGTCTCTGTGTATCGCATATCCTGCTCTTTGGCAATATGTCGTTCATTTTTTCCTTCTTTCCGCCTCATGCGCAGCAGACGCGCCTATTTCGTTCGATACTCCTCAGCCCGTCCGATAATAAACTCCTTCCACGACGGGTCATTGAAGGCGTGGGCGATGGTGAAGATGTCCTTGTCGCCCCGGCCTGACATGTTGATGATAATGGCCTGCTCACGGGACATTGTTGGTGCCTCTTTGATCGCTTGGGCAAAGGCGTGCGACGACTCCAGTGCCGGAATAATTCCTTCGGTCTTCATGGTGAGCTGAAGCGCGGCGAGCACTTCATCATCCGTGGCCGCCTCGAAGCGCACTCGGCCTTTCTCGCCGAGATCAGCAAGAATCGGTGAAATGCCGACATAATCCAGCCCGGCGGAAATAGAATGCGTGTCGAGCATCTGACCATCGCTGTCTTGGAGGAATTTCGTTTTATAGCCCTGCGCCACGCCTGCGGCAGCGCGGTCGCTCAACATGCGGGAAGCGTGCTTGCCGGTATCCAATCCTTTGCCGCCCGCCTCAACGCCGACTAATTCCACGCCGCTTTGATCCAGAAAGCCCTGAAAAATGCCCATCGCATTGGAGCCGCCGCCGACGCAGGCATACACTCTGTCCGGCATTGCGCCGCGCTGTTCGATGATCTGCCGCCGCGCCTCTTGGCCGATGATGGACTGAAACCAGGCGACCATTTCCGGGAAAGGATGCGGCCCGCAGGCTGTGCCGAGCACGTAATGCGTCGTGTCCATGCTCGCCACCCAATCGCGAAACGCCTCATTGATCGCGTCTTTCAGGGTGCGCGAGCCGTCTTTCACCGGAATCACGGTCGCGCCCAGCTTTTCCATCCAGAAGACATTGGGCCTCTGCCGCGCAACGTCCTCTTCGCCCATGTAAATCGTGCAGGCAAAGCCGAAGCGGGCGGCCATCGTTGCCGTGGCCACGCCGTGCTGGCCCGCGCCGGTCTCGGCGATGACCCGCTTTTTGCCCATCCGCCGCACCAGCAGCCCTTGGCCCATGACGTTGTTGGCCTTGTGCGCTCCCGTGTGGTTGAGGTCTTCCCGCTTGATGTAAATCCGCGCCCCGCCGAGCTGATTGGAGAGGTTTTCCGCAAAGGTCAGCGGCGTGGGCCTGCCGGAGTAGTTGGCCATCAGGTCAACGTATTCCTGCCAGAAGCTGGCATCGGCCCGCGCCGCCTCATAGGCCGCGTTCAGCTCGGCAAAGGTTTGATGCAGCACTTCCGGGATGAACGCCCCGCCCCATTGTCCGAAGTATCCTTTTTTCATAGAAGATCCTTTTTTGATTCTGCTGACTTAATTCATTTTTTCAGAAGCCGTAACCGCCGCATCCGCTGATTAAACCGCCCTGATTCACGCTTGAAACGAGGCAATTCACTCTTCAATCATCGTGCTTCACCCTTCAACCAAGGCGTTTCACGCTTCAATCGGCTCATTTTAAGCGTGAAACGTGACGCTTTACGTGTGAACCAGAGCATTTCACGCGTGAATCATGTTGCTTCACGCTTAAAACGGGATGTTTCACGCGTGAATCGTCTTGCTTGAAGCGTGATTTGCGACGATTTAAGCGTGAAACGCGGCAAACGAAGTGAGACGTTTCCCCGCTTTATCTTTATCCTTTCCGGCTCACCTGAACCGTGACTGTCCGGCTGTTCCAATCCACATTCAGGACGTGGACAAGGAAAACTCCTGTTGAGGAAGCAAACTCCTTGCTGCCGATGCCAACGGTTGGAAGAACGATTGAGTCCTTGCCAGCAGGCGAGATGGTAATTTTGGCTGTTATCTCTCCAGTATCATCATGGAACGAAACAGACAATCTTGCCTTCGCCTCTTTGACCAGCTCGCTCTTGTTTTCGCCGATGGTGTATTCTTGCGGATCAGCAGGTTCCTGCACCGCTTGATGAATCACCGGCGGCTTTGGTTTTGGCACTGCTGCCGGTTTCGCGTGCGGCGTTTCAATCTTCGGCGGAATTGTTTTCCGTTCCGGCTGCGGTGTCGGTGCGGGAAGCACTGGCGCAGGCGTATTGTCGTCTTTCAGGCCGAAACAATTCCTCATTTCAGGAATTACGACAGAAGCTACCAATGTTGCTGCTGCAACAATAACGCCGATGAGCGTCAGTATTTGATTCCTGTCCCACTTATTGCCGTTATCGCTCATTTGCCAACAAAAATGTATAGAAGATCAGCTCCTACCTTGATACAGGGATATTGCGGAGTTGCGCCTTGCTTCTGTTATCGTTTTCATCTGAAAAAGCCACTTCGAGAAGCGATAAAGACTCCATACTCTCTTTAATCCCTTCAAAAGTAAAAGCTAATTTTGTTGCAACTCCAGACACAAGCGTGTGTCCAGCACTGCTTGATCTAGATTTTTTATTTGCTATTTCCAACATAGATGCTCTATATTCGTTTGACATGTTGTCAAAAACTCTAGTCCTTGCACTCCAGTCATGGTCATTGAAAACAGAAATTTCTTTATCTTCATCTTGACTTGTAACAAGGAGGCGACAGATTAACGATCCGCCGGATAGTTTACACCCTTTCGCTTCAAACAATATACCTTTAACAACCTGAGAATCTGCCGTTTTTCCATCTGCCGCTTTCGTTCTCTCTGTAAGAGAAGAAACATTTTTTGAATCGATTTCTTTCCCAAACAGCTCGTTAATCGCCTGCGTCTTCGCAAAATTGCTTTTTGCTGAATCGATAATGTCTGCCGTCTCTGAATCCAATACCTTGACCGTTAGCCGCACGTTGTCGCCAAACGGTGTCAGCGTTCCTGTCACCAGCGCATCAACTCCGGCAATCTTTCCCAACTTGCTTGCTGTTGCCGGATCAATCAGGCCCGTTGCTGCGAGCTTGTTCTCCTTGATAATGCTCTTCAGACGGGTTCTGTCAATCACCCGGAATCCTTTACCCGCACTCGCAAGCGCAACGGAAAATTCTTCAGCGATAAACTGATCAAGCTGCGTTACATTGCCTTCCAAATCGGTGAAATCCACCACCGCAACGGTCTTCTTGCCTTTCCCAGCAATCTTCTCCGCCATCTGCGCGGAAAGCTCCTCAATCTCCTTCTCATAGCCAAACGCCGAAGACACCAGCAGCGAAAGAAACATCGCCGCGCCGCAAATAGAAATAGTCCTCTTGTTCATGGGAATATCCTCCTTTGGATTTCTTTTAAAGAAATGTGCTCATTTGAATGGATTGACAATCGTCAGTCTGCCTTGAATCTGCTGCCCAGTCTGCAAGTCCTCAGAGTAAACCACAGCGCACGAACTTTCCAATGCTGCTGCAAGGATCAGGCTGTCCCAATAGGAAAAATGGTATTTGGCCATGACATCAAGGGCTGTCGCAACGGTGTCGGCATTGGTCGCTGTAATTTGAAAAATATGGAGAAACTTGCGGGCATATTCAAGCACCTTCTCCGGTTCTAAAATACGCTTGCGAAGTGTCACCGCGACAAACTCGCTGATCACCTGCGGACTCATTACAACGCCGTCTTGCAGCAGCAGCTCTTCCGCAATCTCCCTCTTCCGAAGATCATCCGCCATAGAATACACCAGAATATTTGTGTCGGTAAAGAATCTATCGCTCATGAATCTCTGCCCGGTCAAATACGTATCCTGCTGGTAACTTTCCTTTTGCCTCCTGAAAGATGCCTTTTAGAACAGTCTTTCTGTCCTGATCAGCACGTTCCTTCCGCACCTGATATTTAAAGATCAAGAAATTATAAAATGTCAGCAATTCCTGCTGCGCTACTTCAGGGAGATCAAGCAGATCAATTGTCTGATGACCAATCTGAACCTTGTTTATATTTGCCTGCATTTTCATCTCCATTCAATAATCCGCCTTCCACCGCATCTCATCCGCAAGCGTGGCCAGTTCGGCAGTAGACAGCTCTGTAGCTTCAGCAACCATCTCCGGCGCAATGCCTTGCCGCAGCATCCGTTCCGCAATGATCCGTATGCCCTCCGCTTTCCCCTCCTCAAACTTGGTCTGACGCAGCTCCTCTTGATGATACTCCTCAATCATCCGCGCCCGCTCTTCTGGGGAGAAGCAGTTGCGTTGAATGGCGGCAAAGAGCTTCTGAATCGCGCTCTGCTGGTACAGACTTTCATCAACTTCCTCGTCAAGCGTGTCGTTAATGGCGCGCAGCCAAGCGCGGCGCGGCTCCGGCGTGTTTTCGTCCGCATATTTCGGGCAAAGATAAATCACCTTGTGGGGAATCTCCTTCAGTGGCCTGCCTGCGAGATCATGAGGATCAAAATCCGTCACCGCAATGTCGCATTGATGACGGTCGCCAGAGGTGAGGACTACCACGGTATAGACGGCCAAAGGTGGGCGGTAGTTGTGTGAGCTGGCGATTTGTTCCAACAGAGCGGCGCAGTGATAGTACAGAAAACGGTCGTAGTGGTCGGCGGTGCGTGCGTGTTGGATGTCAATGATGATCCGGTGCTGCGTGTCTTCGGCAAAGAGATCGAAGCGCGGCTTGATATAGCCGACAGGCGGCTCAAACTCCTTCTCCGTCTCCACCAGCTCGACACTCACAGGCAGGCCGATGATGTCCTGCGCAAATGCGGTGAATATCTCAGGATCGCAGAACGCCTTTCTGAAAACGACCCCGTATTTCAGCGATGCGACTTTTTTCATGGCTCCATATCCTTCATCATTGAATGTGTTCAATCTGCCTGCGGCACGCCGTCGCAAAATCCTCTGGAAAATGACTGCTGATATACCGGTGCTGGGCCTCGCTGAATGCGCCCATTGACCACGGCAGCTTGGGCAGAAAGGCATAGAGCAGCCGCTGGCCGTTGCGGATGCCGATCCGCTTGGAGTATTCCAGCGAAGTGACCATTCTTGCCCCCAGTTTTGCAAAGATATGCTGGGCCAGCAGGATGCCACGGTCAATTGACTCGCGCACCGCCGCGTCCGCCTCCAGCACATTGCCGATTGGCTGGCCATCCGCATCGGCAATAACCATGAGCTGCAATTCCCACTGTGAAGTCTGCGCCTTGGGCACAAAAAGCAGCATGTTTGCATCTTCGTGGACAATTAAACTGCGCTCTTTTGCCGGATCGCGGTCTGTGCGCTTATTCTCGCGGATGCAGCGAAGATAATCACAAAAAAAATCGCCACCGTACTGTGCAATCACTTCTGCCACTTGATCACCGCAACTATAGCTCGGCATCGCGTCGCCGTCCGTTGTCTCAATCTCTTCAGGAGTGAGCGCGTACTGCTGATGAATCATCTGATGGGAGGCATGGAGCCGATAACCGGAGCCGGAGAAATCATAACCGAAATTCCAGCCCCAAAGCGTGGCTGGATGCTGGCCGCTTTGTTCTGCCGCTGTCAGCACTTTTCTGCGCAAAGATTCCAGCTCATCCGTCGTCAAACTGCGTTTGGGCAAATCAAGATTGATGCCGAAGCGTTCGGCCAGTGTGACGATCATTCGCTGATAATAGAGATGGCGCAATCCTCTGATGTCGCTGAAGGTCAGATCAGAGGTGCGGTAGCGGACAGCATCGTGCGCCATGTTGGCGGCATAATGGCCCCACGGGATATAGGAGTTACGGCGCAGGTACTCGAACACATGGGTGTCCTCTGCGTAACGGCCAATAATCTCGCTGTTGCCCTGCACACCGGGCCGCAGCACCATGATCTCTTTGTATTGATCAGGCAGATGTGGGTTATTGGCAATGGTCTCGAACAGCTCGAAATCATCAATGTCCGCTTTGCCGGGCCGCAAATATTTCAGGCCGACGGGCTGACCTTCGCCGTTAAACTCCATCCGGCAGCAGGTGTGCGCCAGCAGAATCAGCTCTTCTGGGTCGGTGGAACTAGCGGCTAAAGCGTATTTCAGCGGTAAAGGCAGGTGGTCAAGCACACTTCGTCGTTCTTCTTCGCTCAGGCCAAGCGACTGCGAGAGGGAGCATTCCGGCGGCGGTTCAATTTGAATCAGGCCGGGGTTCTCAGCACGCGCCGCTGCCCAAACGGAGTCAATATAGGTCGCGCCGTGACAAGGAAAGGCATTGGGGATTTCGTAAATCCAGCGGCCTTCCGTCTCACGCACATCGCCCGAGGGGAAATTCGCTTGATTGTCCACTACGGTGCCGTCGGGCAGTGTGCCGAGACGCAGCAAAAAATCTTGGTCTCGCAAATTACGAACAGCATAGCTTGGTCGGTGTACGCCGACCCGAAATTTCCCTGTGGATGTCACGCAGGTTCTTAGCATGGCGGTCATCTGGCTGCTGCCGGAAAGAAACATGTTTTTCGACAAAAACGTTGCGCTCACGAAAACTTTCTGGTCATAATAGACCATGCAGCATGATTTTTCACCTCATTTTCAGAGAGACTGACAGGATACGTCAAGTAGGCAATGGGAGTTCCACGAGTAATCTTTCGGGTCTGCGAGACCCTGAACTGTCCAAAGTTCCAGTACGGTGATTCCTTCACGGTTTCTGGCGTGGCAGTGATGATGCGAACCAACGGCGGAGACAGCTCCTTTGTCAACAGTACTGCTGTTCATACTAATCAGAACCGGGAAAATTGTGAAATTCTCTACGGCGATTTAGTCAAAATCATCATCAAATATGAGCGTGCCGACCAAATCCCAGACTGTCTGATTTCCTGCACTGGTTGCACCGGCTCCCTCCGCTTGGAACACAACCGGAATAGAAAAACTGGCCCAGAGCAGGAAGCTCTGCTGAACAGCAACAAGGAACTCTCCACTCTGCTTGATGAATTGAGCCGCTTCCCTTTTTTCCAGATCATCAGTCATGAAAGTTTAGCTGAATTGCTGCGCCATGCCGAGCTGGAGGAATTTAAGAAGGACGACATTATCATCCGTCAAGGCGCACCGGGCAGTAAGCTGTATATTGTGGCCGAGGGCAAGGTGAGCATTCTCAACGATACCGGTATTTCTATCTCGACCTTAGAGCAAGGGGAAGTTTTCGGTGAAATGAGCCTGATTTGCGACGAGAACATCGGGGCTACTGTCCAAGCGGCGATGGATTGCAAGATTCTTAGCGTCCACCACCGCCATTTTCAGCTCGTGTTAGATCGCTATCCGACCATGCAGCGTTATTTCACTAAACTGATGGCCCAGCGCCTAAGCCGCTCGAACAAAATTCGTTTTGATGACTATGCTTCTGGGATGATCGGCAGATTAGAGGAAATTCCGCCGGAAGCCCTGTTTCAAACCCTGCACGCCAACGCCAAGACCGGTATTCTCACTATTACAGAAGTGTCAAAAGGTACGGCCCGTTTCTCACTGCGGCAAGGTGCGCTGATCAAGGCATCTTACGACGGACAGAAGGGTAAAGAAGCGTTCTTCAAGATACTTAGAGAAAAGAAAGGTCGCTTCAAGTTTAATCCTGGCTTGCCGCCAGAGGATTTTGATGCGCCTGAGATTGGTTATTTTATGAAGCTGCTGATGGAAGGTCTTCAGCAGTTGGACGAAGATCGCTCTCAGAGAAAGCAGGAGCGGGAAGACGGGCCTGCTGCGCCTTAGAATTCAATTCCCTTCTGCGCCTTGATTCCTTGTCGGTAGGGGTGCTTAACCTCGCGCAGCTCGGTGACTAAATCAGCAGCCTGCATGAGCTGTTCTCCAGCTCCTCGGCCCGTAACCACCACATGCACAGACGGCCCGCGTCGCGCCAGCACGTCTAAGATTTCCTGTTCAGACAGCATGTTGTACCTGACCAAGTAGGTCAGCTCGTCCAAAACTACCAGCTGATGTCTTCCTTCGGCGATGATCTTTTGTACCAGTTCCCAGCCCTCACGGGCAGCAGCGGCATCTTTTTCCAGATCATCGGATTTCCAAGTGAAACCACGGCCCATCACATGAAAGTCGAGCAAATCGGCAAAACGTTCCACTGCGGTCAGCTCGCCGTACTTCCAGCTGCCTTTGATGAACTGAATAAAGCAAACCCGGTGACCGTGACCGAGAGCGCGCAAGGTCAAGCCGAGGGCGGCAGTGGTCTTGCCCTTGCCGTTGCCGGTATAGACTATCAATAGGCCTTTTTGTCCGTTTTCACTCATCGTGTGTTTCCTTGTTCCGGTCTCTGTCCGGCAGGGTGCAGAACAATATTTCCTCGCTCAGGACTGCTCCTTGGGCAAGATGTACATATTTTGTGGATTCTTTCGCAGGAAAGCAGCTGGGATATGCGGCATAGGTAAAGACTGCCCGGTCATTGACCGCAGCCAGAATACATGGTATTTTCACCAATAGAAAAATAACAAGCAGGCTGTCGGGTTTCCGCTGCCGCTTTTCGCTGCGGGCAGCGCAGGGCGTACAGTAAATCTTTTACTCTTCCGATGCAATATCTATGATTCTCTTTTGTGAGGAATGCGGACAGCGGAATAGCATCACTCTAAGCCCGGCTCTGATTGAAACCAACAGCTTCACCTGCCAGTTCTGCCGGTTCAAAAGCCCTTTCCCCTTTCTTGATAAAAACAAAAACAGTACCAGTGCCAGCGCGGTCATCAGCTGGCAGCCGGAAGAGCTGCGCCTGCCTCCGTCCTCAGAACAGCAAGAGACTGTTTTCCAGCTAACTTTTGTAATAGATGGCGTTGAGGAACCACAGCTGACGGTTGAGCCGTTTCGCCAGTTTTCCCGCTTAATCAGCGTGATAAAAACTGGGCCGGTTTGTTTTACCGTGACGGTTAAGCCGGTGAGCCGAAGCAAAGGACTTGCTCCGGGCCACAGCGTTCCAGCAGTCATTTTTTGTGAAGAACATATCATGAGCTGGGGCACAATAAGTATTGGGCGTGAACAGCAAGAAGAAGTTGCACCATCAGAAAATGACAGCATCAAACCGACTGTGGCTGTGCCGCCTGTCGAGCTGAAGATCGACGAAAAAAAGAGCGAAGCACCAAAGCCAGAGCCGGAAGTACATGAGGAAGAGGAACAACTAACACCTCTTGATGAAGAAACCGGGGACGTGGCAGCAGAGCCGGATGTCGGCGTTGAAATCCTGCATCAGCAGTTGATGCAATACAAATCCCAACTCCATCAGGCCAGAACTGCCTCGTTTAGGATGCAGAAAGAGCTGTCTATCCGGCGACAGGTCATGGATAGTCAAAGCTGCGGCATCCTGTTTATCAGCGTAGAACAGAAAATTCTATATGCGAATCCTGTTTTCCTCAATCGCTGTGACTGCACACTGAACGCAGTACAGACCAAACGGCTTGATCAGCTGATTGAACTGACCGAACCAAACCAGAGCTTAGAAGAAGCACTGCAAGAGGCCGAAGAAAAAGGCAGTTGGCAGGGCAAGGCGGCACTGCTCCAAGGTGCCCAGGATGAGCAGAAATGCGAGCTACAACCTTCAGCCCTGTCTATTACCCGCAGCGAGGGTGACGAAGAGGGCAGGGAAAAAGGGTACATCTGCTTGCTTTTCCCGAAGGATAACGAATCAGCTCTCCAACGCTGCACCTTTCCTCCTGCTACCGCAGCTTCAGCCAAGGAAAATCAGCGTACAGGCAGTCTCGGCATAGATGCGCTAACTGGCTTGGCTGATCGTCCTTCATTTCAGCAGTATCTTGAGGATTCTATTTCGCTGCTCGGTAAGGAATCTGAGGGCGGCATTGCGCTGCTCTATGTTGATCTCGATCATTTCAAGCGCATCAACCGCATCTTTGGCCCTGGCTTCGGCGATAAAATCCTGTGCAGCGTAGCCACGATTCTCAAGAAATGTGCTGACGACGCAGGTGCAGATTTAGTTGCTCGCCTGAGTGGAGATGAATTTGCCATAGTTCTGCCACCACCTGCAAGCCGAGAGCGGGCTAAAAAGCTGGCAGAAAAAATCATGCAGCGTTTCCGCACCCCGGTCAACAATGAAGCCCGCGCTATTCTCATTCGGCCCAGCATCGGCTTTAGCGTTTATCCCGAAGACGGTGGCAGTCCGTTGGAAATCTTGCGTAATGCAGACACAGCAATGGAGGCGGCCAAGGGCGAAGGCGGCAACCGCATCTGCTCGTGGGACAGCGGGATGAAAATCCAAGCGGCAGAAAGCCTGTATTTGGAAAACGACCTACGCAAGGCCGTGGCGGACAACGAGCTGATCAATTACTATCAGCCTCAAGTCAGCCTAACCAACGGTTCGATCTGCGGTATGGAAGCACTCGCCCGCTGGGTGCATCCAGTCAAGGGGATGATTTCTCCGGCAGCCTTCATTCCTATTGCCGAAAACACCGGCCTGATCGAAAAGCTCGGCTTGGACTTAGTACGCAAAGCCTGCGCTCAAGGGAAAAAATGGCGGGACATGGGCTTTAAGAAATTCATCATGGCGGTCAATCTCTCCGGACGACTGCTGCGACGGCGTGATCTCTACCATCAGATCATGAGCTGCATTGAAAGCACCGGTTATCCGCCTGAGGCATTGGAGGTGGAGTTCACCGAAGGTGTACTCATTGAGAATATGGAATTCACGGTTGATCTGATCAACAAACTGCGAGAGCAGGGCGTGAAAACAGCCATTGATGACTTTGGTACCGGCTATTCTTCCTTTAGTTATCTCCAACATTTACGGGTAGATAAAATAAAAATCGACCGCTCTTTCATCACCAATGTCACCACCAACAAGACTGATGCGGCCATCACGTTGGGCATTATCTCCATTGCCAAAAATCTCGGCTTCAAGGTCATCGCTGAAGGTATTGAAACCGAGGAACATCTCTTTTTTCTTCAAAAAAGCCGCTGTGACGAAGGCCAAGGCTATCTCTTCAGTATGCCGATTTCGGAAAAAGACATGACCAGCCTGCTGCTGCGTGATTCTAGCGTTGCTCTCAGTCACAAGCGGATGATCGATAAGTTTTACTCGGTGCTGGCAACAGACAAACGGAAGTAAAACTCAACCAGCAGTCAACGTCCGCAGCAGCGCAAGCTGGCCAAGTAGCACCGCCACAGCGGTATCCACATGCAGGATTCTGCTGCCCATAGCAAAGGCGGCAAAACCTTGCTCCAAAAAGCAGCTTACCTCGTAGTCATTCCAGCCACCTTCTGGGCCAACCGCAAGAAGAATGCGCTCTTTGCTGCGGGGAAAGACCTCCGGCAGGGTAGGCAGCACGCCGGGATGAGCGAGCAGACGGCAGCCTTCCAATTCCGGCAGCGCATCTTGAACAAAGACTTTGAAGAGCGGATGAATGCAGACTTCCGGCAGGCGAGTATCAACCGTCGCCTGCGCCAGTCCTTCCAGTAGCCGCTCGCGAATTTTTTCCGGGAGCAGGGCAGGGGAGTGAAAGAAAGATTTCTCCACCTTGGCGGAGCGGAGCAGGTGAATACGCCCCACGCCTATCGTAGCCGCCTGCTTGAGGATACGCTGGAGCATGATCGGGCGGGGTAGCGCGAGAATCAGTTCCACCGGCACCAGTGGCGGCGGCTCTCGGTCAAGTTGCACCGCGAGCGTCACTGCTTCAGCATCAATACTGAGAACAGTTCCTCGGCCTAACGTACCGTTAATCATGCCGATACGCAGGCTGTCGTCAACAAGAAGACCAAGCACCTTGCGGATATGCTCGGCCCGAACGTCAGATAGAACTAGCAGACCACCTGTCTGTAGCTCATGTTCTTCAAAAAGGACAAGGTTCATCGTTCTTTTGATGAGAGGAATTCATTGTGCAGTATATGTACCCAATCTTTCTCAGTATCAGTGGACGACGCTGCGTAGTCATCGGTGGCGGCAGAGTAGCAGAACGTAAGATTCTTTCCTTGCTCGAAGCTGAGGCGCATGTGCGGGTAATCAGTCCGCAGTTGACTGATGCCTTGACCGCTTTAGCCGCTGAAGGACGGATTGACTGGTTGCCGCGCTGTTTTCAATCGAGCGATCTTGCTGAGGCTCTGTTAGTTTTCGCAGCTACAGACAGCAGGTACGTCAATGAAGCTGTGGCGCGGGCGGCAGCAGCGGGCGGCCAATTAGTCAACATAGCCGACGCACCGGAGCTGTGCAACTTCCAAGTTCCGGCGGTTGTTCGGCAGGGCGATCTGAGTATTGCTGTATCGACCAATGGCAAAAGCCCAGCCCTTGCCGCCCGGATTAGGAAACAGATAGAAGCTGATTACGGCCCAGAATATGCTGTCCTGCTGGAGCTGCTGGGCCGCATCCGCGAACAGGCACTGGCCGGGATAGCAGACGGCTCGGCGCGAAGAAATCTGTTTGAGAATCTGCTGCATGAGGATATACTCGGCTGGATACGAAACGGCCAAGGGGAGCGATTGCGCAGCCATCTGCGCACAGTGCTGGGGCCGGATGCCAATTTTGACTTTAGTCAGCCGGAAAATAACAGATGAGCCATCTGCTTTTTCAACTCAGCCTTGCAGCCTATCTCGCCGCTGCGGCAGTCTATACCGTCTTCTTCATCAGACAGAAGAAAACGCTCCACACGGTGGCCCGCGTCATCTTCTGCGTCGCGGCTGGACTGCACACTGTCAACATCGCCGCCCGCTATGTTGAGGCAGAACATACGCCGATCACCAGTATTCACGAGATCATCTCGTTCTTTGCCTGGTCGCTGGCCTGCTGCTACCTTTCCTTCCGCTGGCGATATGCGGTGAAGAACTTCGGCAGCTTTGCCGTTTTGCTGATCACTATCCTGATGCTGGCCGCCACCGCAGCCCCGCAGGCTATCCTGCCTCTGCCGCCGGAGCTGCGGACTTGGCTGCTGCCGGTTCATGCTTCCATCTCGATTGTCGCTTATGCCTTTCTCTCGCTCGCGGCCATTGGCGGTCTGATGTACCTAATTCAGGAACGGCAGCTCAAGCAAAAGCACTTCGGTTTCTTCTATCACCGTCTGCCCTCGCTGGAGGCATTGGACAACCTTAACCAGCATTGCATCGGCATCGGCTTCCTGTTAATGACCTTGGGCATGAGCATCGGCACGGTCTGGGCCTTCCAACTTGGCGGACACCGAGGCTTGGGCTGGCACACCAAAATCATCAGCGCGATGATCACGTGGCTGCTCTACGCCGGTCTGATGCACCACCGTTTTGTCCAAGGCTGGCGGGGCAGACGGGCCGCCCTGCTCACCGTGCTGGCCTTTGCCGCTGTTCTGCTGACGTTCTGGTTGCTGCTGATGAAAGGAGTAGCTGATTATGGCGCGTGAATCCATCATTCTGCTGGGAGTGAATCATAAGAAAACTCCATTAGCAATTCGTGAAAAGCTGGCCCTGACTGGCGGTTATGAAGAACCACTGAACCAGCTCCGCCAGCTGCGCGGCTTGAAAGAATATTACCTGCTCTCCACCTGCAACCGGGTGGAGGTGCTCTTTGCCAGCGAGGAGCCAGAACAGATGCGGGCCGAGGTGCTAAACCTACTCTTTGCTGGCCGGGTCAGCCAAGAGCAGCTTGAAAGCTGCGTCTATACCCACTCCGGCAGCGAGGCGGTGCGGCATCTCTTCACCGTTGCAGCCAGCTTAGATTCTATGATTGTGGGCGAGGCCCAGATTCTCGGCCAGCTCAAGGAAGCCTACCGTCACGCCTCTGAGTTGAAAACCTCTGGCCTGATCCTCAATCGACTGTTGCACAAGGCATTTTCAGCGGCCAAGCGAGTGCGAACAGAAACCCGCATCGGAGCCAGTGCGGTCTCAATTTCCTATGCCGCAGTGGAGTTGGGCAAAAAAATTTTCGGCTCTTTGGAAGGCAAGCGGGTGATGCTGATTGGCGCGGGTGAAATGGCCGAATTAGCTGCCGAGCATTTAGTCGGCCAAGGTATCGCCGAGGTAGTGGTGGTCAACCGTACCTTAGAGCGGGCTGTCAATCTTGCTGCCCGCTTCAAAGGTCGAGCCGCCGGATTAGATGAATTAGTTGCGCAGCTTGCTGAGGCGGACATCATTATCAGTTCCACCGGCGCAACGGGCCTTGTTCTCCACAAACAGGACGTGGCCTCGGTCATGCCGCGCCGCCGCAATCGTCCGCTCTTCTTGATCGACATCGCCGTACCCCGTGACCTTGATCCAGAAATCAACACCCTCGACAACGTTTATCTCTACGACATCGACGACTTAAACAACGTCGTTGAGATGAACCGGGAGCAAAGGGACAAAGAAGCGGTCAAGGCGCGGCATATTGTTGAGGAGGAAACCTTCAAATTCATGCGTTGGTTAGAGGCGATGGAGGTCACGCCAACCATCGTTGAACTGCAAACCCTTGCCGAATCTATCTGCCGTAATCAGTTAGAGAAAACCCTACCCCGAATCAACGGTCTTGGCGAAAAAGAACGGCAGAGCATTGAACGTATGGCAGCGGCGATTGCTAACAAGCTGCTTCATCATCCCCTGCGGTACCTCAAAGCAGAACACGAGTGCGTTGACCGGCAAGAGCGCATTTCTGTGGTGCGCAGCCTGTTCTGCCTCAGTGGGGAAAGCTGTAGCAACAGCCTTCCCGATCAGTCCGACGATGCGTCTTGAAAAGCTGCACCTCTCAGATACTAAATGTGCGACTATAAGCAATTATTGACCGGAGTGAATCGGCTTGGTATCAGGCTTGAAGAACACGCCGTAGAACGGCTCCTGATTTACTGTAGCGAGCTGCGAAAGTGGAATCGGAAGATCAATCTGATCGCGCGCGACACTTCAGCGGCGGAAATCATGGAAAAGCATTTCCTCGATTCGCTAATCCTACTGCCGTTGCTGGATCGACACGGTAGTGAAGGCGCACACCTGCTTGATGTGGGCAGCGGCGCAGGCTTTCCCGGTCTGGTTTTGGCTGCGGTCAGACCAGAATTGTGCGTAACGCTACTGGAGCCACGTCAGAAACGCACTGCCTTTCTTCGCCATATCGCGCGGACGCTGAAGCTGACCAATGTCTCGGTGCGCGAAGAGCGACTTGAACCAAGCAAAGCACTGCCAGAAGCGTTCACCTTTATCACCAGTCGGGCCGTGGCTGCGCCGGATATTTTTCTGCCTCTCATCGAGCAGACTGCTGGGCCGGAAACCTTAGTTATCCTGATGCTGGCAGCAGAGGAGCGGCAAACATGGAACGTAGATCGCTGGCAGACGGTTGATAGCCTCAAATGCAGCCTACCATTTTCTGGCCATCCGCGCCTACTGACCGCCCTACGGAAACAGCCTTGACAGCCTTGGCAATCGGTTTTTTTTCTGGTATTCTCTCCAAAAAATTTTAACGGCGGATTTGCCCAACAAGGATTGAGACATTCATGAAAAAAAAGATAGCAGTGTTAGCTGGTGACGGCATCGGCCCAGAAGTGATGGCAGAGGCTCTCAGGGTTTTGGATGCAGCGCAGAAAAAGTTTGGCTTTGCACTGGAATGCGAGGCAGCAGATGTGGGCGGTATCGCCATTGACAATCACGGCCAAGCCTTACCGCCGTCAACCTTGGCACTCTGCGAGGCCAGCGAGGCGATCCTTTTCGGCTCTGTCGGTGGGCCAAAATGGGAGAGACTGCCGCCAGCGGAGCAGCCTGAGCGGGCTGCGCTGCTGCCGTTGCGCAAGCATTTCGATCTGTTCTGTAATTTGCGTCCGGCTAAGGTTTTCAAGGCATTGGCCGCTGCTTGTCCGCTTCGACCGGATATTGCTGGTGATGGCTTTGATGTGCTTGTAGTACGCGAACTGACTTCTGATATTTATTTCGGTCAGCCCAAAGGTCGCGAGGGCAGCGGCCCGGACGAGTTCGCCTATGATACTATGCTCTACAAGCGTTCTGAGATTGAGCGCATCACTCGCATGGCCTTTGAAGCGGCGCGAGGCCGTCGGAAAAAGGTAACTTCAGTGGATAAGGCCAACGTTCTCACCACAATGGTACTCTGGCGCGAGGTAGTAACAAAGATTGCTGCCGAGTACCCGGACGTGGAACTGAAGCATATTTATGTTGATAACGCCGCCATGCAGTTGGTGAAATGGCCCCAGCAGTTTGATGTGATGCTCTGCGGCAACATGTTCGGCGACATCATTTCCGACGAGGCAGCGATGCTCACTGGTTCCATTGGAATGCTTGCTTCAGCAAGCCTGAATAGCAGCAGCTTTGGTCTCTTTGAACCGGCGGGCGGTTCAGCCCCAGACATCGCAGGCAAGGGCATTGCTAATCCGATTGCCCAGATTCTTTCTGCGGCCATGATGTTGCGCTACAGTCTCAATCAACCCGCAGCAGCAGAGGCGATTGAAAAGGCGGTAGCTGTGGTGTTAGAGCAGGGGATTATGACGGCGGACATCGCCACGCCGGGCTGCAAGATAGTCGGCACCAAGGAAATGGGTGAAGCCATCGCGGCGGCTCTATAAGTTGAAATAACAAGGTGTAAGGAAAAGTATCTTCCTTGCACCGATGGCAATCTTCCCTCTCAGGAAAAATTTAAACGATATACGGAAATGTGACAAAAAATGATTCAACTATTCAAATGGTCAGGAAGCGGATATATTGAGACTGATACGATTGAAGAAAATTGCTGGATAAATGTTATCTGCCCGGCAAAACAAGAACTCGAACAGTTATCCAAAGCAACCTGCATTCCTCTCGATTTCTTAACAGACCCGTTAGATATTGATGAACGAGCAAGGATTGAGATAGAAGAAGGCAATCTTCTCATTGTATTGAGAATCCCTGAATACGATGAAAAAAATTCAGAAATCCCTTTTGTAACACTCCCGGCAGGAATAATACTTGCAAATAACAACATGCTCATTACTGTATGCTCATCAGATATTACAGATATTCTTGAATTGCATGTTGGCAAGGCAAAAAATATTGTTCCCAGCAGTAAAATAGGGTTTGTTCTTCGCATTTTTCTACGTACAGCCTTATTGTATTTAAAATTTTTAAAAGAAATTAACCGGCGGACAGGAGACATCGAAAAAGAGTTACAGAAGTCTCTGAAAAACGAGGAGCTGATCAAACTGCTAAACTTAGAAAAAAGTTTAGTATTTTTTACAACTTCTCTGAAGTCAAACGAGCTGATGATGGAACGTCTGCTAAAAATAAAAACGCTCAAATTGAATGATGATGATGAAGACATGTTGGAAGATGTGATCATCGAGAATAAGCAAGCTATAGAGATGGCGAATATCTACAGCAACATTCTTAGTGGTATGATGGATGCGTTCGCCTCGGTCATCTCTAACAATTTAAATGCGGTGATGAAGATACTGACCTCCATCACCATCATTCTGATGATTCCAACGCTGATTGCAAGTTTTTACGGAATGAATATTGAACTCCCTTTTCAACATTCAACCTATTCAGCCTTTATTGTGTTGGGAATATCATTCAGCATGTCAGCTCTTGGTGTTCTTTTTCTCATGAAAAAAAGATGGTTCTGAAAACAGTATGACCAGACGCGAAAACATTCTTCTTTTGGCCACCCAAGACTCAGTCCTGCTGGCGGACAAAGTAGCCTCGGAACTCAAGATCGAATGCACTCCGATGGTACGCAAACAGTTTGCCGATGGAGAGATTTACCACGCTTTTCCCCGTGATGTTTCTGGTGTTGATATGGTCATCATTTCAGCCACTCACACTGACAGCGCACTCCAAGAACTGCTGGATTTGATTGCCGGCGGGCGCTACTGGAACGCCCGTAGCGTCAACGTGATTGTCCCCTATCTCGGCTATTCGACTATGGAACGGGCGAAGCCGGAATCCGGCGAAATTCCTAAGGGCGTGACGAGGACACGGCAGATATTCCGCACTCGGCCTGATTATGTTGCCTTTATTGATTTACATTCCGAGGCGGTGTTACACGCTCATTCTGGCGAAATCAAAACTCGGCATCTGTGGACCGAGGAGCTGGCTGCTCAGAAAATTCGAGGCATGAATCTGAGCGATTATGTTCTTGTTTCACCAGATTATGGTTTCAGTAAGCGGGTAGCGCAGGTTGCGGGTATTTTGGGTTGTCCTCATACGGCGGCCAACAAAGACCGCTATGATGTGGATAAAACTATCGTTAGTCAGCTCTCCAGCGCGGTTAAAGGCAAAACAGCGATCATCTGTGACGACATGATCCGCACCGGTGGTTCCATGCTCCAGACCGCTGACCGCTGTTACGAGGCAGGTGCAGTGGATGTCATGGTTATGGCGACCCATTTGGTGCTGTCTGGCAACGCCCGCGAACGTTTTCAAGAAAAAGGCATCCGTCGAATCATCGGCGCAGATACCTATCCGGGTACCAAAAGCGATGAGCTGCTGGAGGTTTATTCCGTTGCCCCGGTCATCGCCAAGGAGCTGATTCATTATCTACGGATTGTGTAGCCCGTCAGGAAAAGAAAAAAACTCTGCAAAAATTCTTTCAGGAAAACATCATGAAAAAGACAGGCATCATCGGTTGGCGGGGCATGGTCGGCTCTGTGCTTATGGAGCGGATGCGGACGGAAAATGATTTTCAGAGGTTTGAGCCGCTGTTTTTCTCCACTTCGCAGGCAGGGCAAGCAGGGCCGGAGATCAACGGCACAACCTACGAGCTACTGGATGCCTTCAATGTTGAGTTGCTGCAAGGGATGGACATCATCCTCTCTTGCCAAGGTGGTGATTATACCAAAGAAGTTTATCCTAAGCTGCGCGAGGCGGGCTGGCAAGGTTACTGGATTGATGCTGCTTCGACCCTGCGCTTGGAAAAAGATGCTATCATTGTACTTGATCCGGTCAACCGAGCGGTTATCGACAAAGGACTGACTGAAGGCATCAAAAATTATGTCGGTGGCAACTGCACGGTTTCGTTGATGTTGATGGCTTTAGGCGGGCTGTTTGAAAAAGGCTGGGTGGAGTGGATCAGCTCGCAGACGTATCAGGCCGCTTCCGGGGCCGGAGCCAAGAATATGCTGGAGTTGGTCAACCAAATGCGGTTGATCGGCGAGAATTGCCAGAATCTGCTCGACGATGCCGCCAACATTTTGGCTATCGACCGCAACGTGACCGACACAATCCGCAGCCCGCGCTTTCTCACCCAGCATTTCGGCGCGCCGCTGGCGGCCAGTCTAATTCCTTGGATTGACCGGGCGATGGACAACGGCCAGACTCGCGAGGAATGGAAAGGCATTACCGAAACCAACAAAATTCTGGGGCGGGACGAGAACAACCGTATCCCGGTCGATGGCTGCTGCGTCCGGGTCGGCGCGATGCGCTGCCACAGTCAAGCGGTCACGGTGAAGTTGAATCAAGACATCCCTCTGGCTGAGATTGAGGCGGCAATTGCGGGTCACAACGACTGGGTGCGCTTAGTGCCCAACACGAAGGAGGACACCCTCCGCGAGCTGAGTCCGGCCAGTGTCAGTGGCACCTTGACTGTTCCGGTGGGCAGAATGCGGAAGATGAACCTCGGGCCGCAGTACCTGAGCGCGTTTACGGTCGGCGACCAGCTTCTCTGGGGTGCGGCGGAGCCGGTGCGGCGGATGCTCAATATTCTTTTAGAATATCTCAATTAAAAAGGACCAAGTCGGTCATGAACAGCCTGTATTTTCTGCTGCCAGCGGCGGCGTATCTGATCGGCTCGATTCCCTTCGGTCTGCTGCTCTCACGGAGCAGCGGCATCGACATTCGCCAGCACGGCAGCGGCAATATCGGCGCAACCAATGTCTCCCGCTTGGTGGGCAAGAAGGTCGGCTTGCTGACTCTTTTTTTGGACGCAGCCAAGGGCTGGGTGACAGTTTTTGCCGTTAGTGTACTTTTTGGCGATAATTCCAGCCAAAATTTAGTGATTGGACTCTGCGGTGCAGCGGTGGTCGTTGGTCACATGTTTTCCCTCTTTCTTCGCTTCAAGGGCGGCAAGGGGGTAGCCACCGCCTTGGGGGTTTTTCTCTGCCTTGCCCCTATGGCCCAGCTAATCAGTCTTGCTGTCTTCATCCCGATCGTCGCAACAACCGGGTTCGTCTCGCTCGGTTCCCTTCTGGCTTCAGCTACCTTGCTACCTGCTCTGTATTTTCTCGACGAACCAAGTTGGAAATTATGGCTGGCCTGTGTCATCGCCCTGCTGATCTGGCTCAAGCATCAGCAGAACATCCAACGACTGCTGAACGGCACGGAAAAGCGATTCGGGGAGAAAGAGTCGGTACGTCAGAAGGCCTGATATAGAGTATATTCCTGATTGGATGAGAGCGGCAGCAAATGCTTTTGTTCCAGCTCAACCCAGAGCTGCTGGGCGTTGATATCTTCGCTGCGCAGCTGATTGTAGAGCAAATCCCGCCGAATCAGCAAATAATTGAAGCCTTTTTCTTTTAGCCATTGTCCAATTTGTTCTGCTGTTGTTCCGGGCTTGTTCAGCAAAGCTATCAAGCCATTTGGATTGCCGTGAGAGTCAAATGAATGCGGCTTCTCCAAATAATAGCCCCGCCAGCCCATAAAAATACAAAGAATTTTGGCTGAAGCAGGTAAATGCTTGTTAGCGTATTGCATTACCTGATATTCGGGAAGTTGTTTGGCTAAATATTCATCCCTGCTTAACCGTCCACTGATATAGCTCAACGGAGAAATTTTTTTGAACTGGCCATAAAGATAATGACCGTTCCAAATCAGCATCAGGGTTATCGGTAGCAGCCAGATTGCAAGAGCAATGCTTTGTTTTGCCACGTGTTTTGGCGTGAGCATTTCAATATGATATAACCCGTACATGGATAAAATCACCAGGAATGGCACCATCGGCACCAGATAGCGAATGCGCAGTACCCCGGTGTTGAAGGCGAAAAGAAAATAGAGCAAGCAGAATGCGGCCAAGGCTATTTGCTCAAGTTGAGTTTGTTTGTTTGCTTGTCGTATACTACGAAGCAAGGCAAGGATAGGTAAAATCAGAAGAAAGGGATTGAGTCTGCCATCAAAATAGCGAGGATCGTCATCCTGCGCTTCATGAAAAAAAATCCTCACCGGTAGCAGGATCAGCTGCCAAATATTTTCTCCGTATAAAACATGGCGAGTGGCGAACACGCCCCGAACCCCGCCACCCTGCGCTTCACCATCACTGGTTGCAGTATCTTCAGCAGACGCAGCAGCTCGGTTAAAAAAGCCGTTGTAGAGTGGATAAATCGGGTTGCCGGTCCAGACCGCATTTCTGATCAACCACGGCGAGGCGGCCAGCAGCGCGGCAAGGCAGAACAGCACAGCCGCCTTCACAGCCGGGCCAGCAGCTCTCTGATGCAACACCTGACTTCTGATCCATAGCACCGGAACCATGAAAGTCAGGATAAAGAGCACTAATAGCCCGTTATATTTGGTGCCGATACCCAAGCCGCCGCAGAATCCTGCCAGCAGCAGGTGCTGCCATCGTTTTGTCTCTAACCAACGAAAAAGCAACAGCAAAGCAGCGGTGCTGAAAAAGACCAAGCCAAGGTCAACGTAAACCGTCACCGAGAGCTTGACAATGACCGGAACGCTGAGGAAAAAGACCGCTCCCAGCCACGCATAGGTGCTGGCTATCCGTTTTTTTAGATGAAAAAAAAGCAGCAGGGCCGTGGCGAAAGCAAAAGCCATGTGGATATATTTAGGCAAGATGTCGCTGCCAAGCCATAAGGCTCCCATGTAGAGCATATCTAAATTCATGGGGTAGTAGGAAAAAACGAGATCGGGAATCTCGTAGATGCTGCCGTGCTGAAGGTAGAGCTTGGGAATTTGGAGATGGTGAATTAGACCATCACGATCAAAGGGCGGGGTGCAGGCTAAGAGCGCGACACAGACGACAGCCAGCGCAAGACAAACGGCCGACAGCCAGCGGATGCTCTTGTGGTCACCGACGAAGCTTGCTTGCTGCGAAGTCATTTTTTCGGCAGCTCGGCAATCTGTTTGAGGATTTCGGCAGGAATATGACCTTGATAGACTTTGCCGTTAATTTCAAAAGCCGGTGTGCCGGTAATACCCAGCTTCATGCCGTCCCAGATGTCCCGGCGGAGCATTTCTGCTATGGCCAGATGCGACAAGGCAGCGGAAAGTTCGTTGTTATCAAGTCCAGTTTTCTCCGCAAGTTCTTTGAGAGAAATTTCTTTGACCTTGCCGCCGCTGCGCATCATCGAGTAGAGCAGCTCATTAGTTGACCAGAATTTATTCCGTATTGCGGCTAAGATGGCAACTTTCGCCAAATCTCCTGAACCTTCGTGAAACGCATCCGGCACGATGACTGAATTGACTTTATGATCCATCGGATAATGACGATGAACAAAACGCAGCGTGTCGGGGTGCGCAATCAAGAACTGGCGTAACAAGAAATACATTTTGCTACATTGAAAGCACTGGTAATCAGAAAATTGCGTTATGGTCAGCTGCGGTTTTTCCGCTCCGATCCAAGGATGACCGTCAGCAGTCACGCCCTGCGGCAGGCCACTGATGTCCGCCTGCGCCGGAGCAAGCAGCCAGTAGCGGGGCATCAGGCCATATAGCAGCAGCAGGCTGACGCAGAACACCCCGGCGGCGACGTTGTAATTGCGCAGCATGTCTTTCTTGCTGAATGTTGCGCTGAATCCTTCGGTGCTTTTTTCAACAGCCTCTTTGCACCGCCGTCTGCCAATCCAGCAAGTGTAGGTCAGGGCAAAGGTGATGGCGTAGGTGACAAGACAAACAAGGCAAAGCGATTTTATCTGCGTGACGGCGATGGCCGCCAGCCCCAGTGTGACAGCGGAGGCGATGAGCATCACAAAGAAGAATCCCTGCCAAGCTGCAAGATTGCGACGGTCTTCTGTCAGGAGGATGAGCAGGAGGAAAACATGGAACAGCACACCCCACCACGCGACCGGGATTGCAAATATAACTGACCACGGACTTTGCGCGACCGTGTCACAGTTGATGGCTTGGCTGATGGCACAAAAGCTGCTGTAAAGTGGGTCGGTGTAGTTCTGATAATGGCTGTGGGCGGAATAAAGGGCGACAGTGAAACCTGTCACGGCAAGCAGCAGGACGGCAAGCCAGAGAAGGGTTTGTTTACGGTGCAGGTGGTTGTTGTTCATGGTTTATCGCATTAGTTTTGATCATGCTGTCAATACGACGTTCGATGAAGCTGACTGCATTGATAACGAAGCTATTCTGCCGTCTGAACTCCTTTAGAGCATTGGTAATGACAGGTAGCGAGTATTTTTTGAATATATCATTCAGAACCGTTTCTGTTAACGCAGGTTGATGATCCACATGATATGCAGCAGCGAGAGTAAGCTGATAACTGATTTCATCAGGCGCGAGCTTATTTGCCTGCTTTAAAAAAAATAAGCTATTTGGATAGGCACCTTCTTTCATCAGCAAAAGACCAGCTAAATGCATGACTTGATGGTTTTCAAGAGAAAAATTGATTATTTTTTTTAGATACCCATAAGAAGTTGCATAATTTCCGGCTTCAAAAGCAACGATGGCTACATTTAATTGATAAATGTAATCAGTAACAGAATTGGCTAACTGTGTAGCATCGGTCAATGCCTGCTTATACATTTTTTTGTCAGCATACACAACGGATCTGTTCTGTAAACATTCTGCATAATCGCCTAATTCTAAACACTGATTAAGATACAGGATTGCCTGATTGTGTTTTCCAAGAGCAGCATAGCTTAATCCTAATGCATTAAGAACAAGGTATTTGCTATATTTCGGTGTTGGCGCTTTATCTGTGCTGCGTAATGCTAATTGAAAATAATAAATTGCGTGATTGTAGTTCTTAGAATAATAATGCCATTTACCCAAATGATGTGCTGCTCTTGAACTGTTAGGAGCTTTGCGAATGGCATCTGCCCATAAGGTATATTCTGTTGCCCAAGCTAAATTACGAGTATAGGTCGCTTGACCAAAAACAATCAGAAAAAAAATTGAACACAACGCAGCCGTGACCTGTCGGAAAGCCGACTGCTTCGGATTACTGTATAAAATGCGGGCAATTAGAACGCCTATAGGAAGGAAAAGAAAAAATGAAGGGAGGTAATTGCGGTGTTCAAAAATCAGCTCTAATTGCAAAATAGTTGATTCTACGACATGATTTAGGAAGAAAAAAAGAACAGGGAAGCAGATTAGTGGATATTTTTTCAAGAAAAAAATAGCTGCTAATATAGACAGTAAAATTGTTAACATTGCAGGCAATGTTGTCCAAGGAAAAAATAGGGAGCTTGACATAACAATATCATGCTCGATGGAAAATTGTTCTACCACTGGCAGAAATATCTGAGAAAGATACATCAGCACAATGCGAGGCTGAGTAAGGATGCGCTCACTAAATGAAAAGGAACGGTTTGCGTAGCTGTCAAGGAAGCTTAGGGGATTGGATAGCTTAAACGGAACGAGACCTAAGCCGTAGCGAACAAAAAGAAAGCCCGCTATCAAGATTATGAGACTGCTAAATATCAAGCGAAATAGCTGTTTTTTTGTGATCCGATGAGGGAAAAAGGCAAATTCAATAAGTACCAAGGAAAGGGGCAAAAGAATAGCATTTTCTTTACTGGCTAAAGCGGCAAAAAAAGAAAGTAAACAGAGGATGAACCATGCGTATTTTCTTTCTGTTCTCCCCCGCAAATAAGCGTAGATGGCAATAATAGTGAACATTGCCGCCATTGATGCCATGCGCTGAACTATATATGTAACAGCTTGGGTCTGAATGGGAGCCAATGCCCAAAATAGTGTGCCAAACAAAGCAGCGGTGAAAAAAAATTGCGCCGGATATTTTTTTTGATAATGGATGTGCAGGAGCAGATGCAGAGATAAAAAAAGAAACCAAGTGGTCAAAATATGGATTGCAAGATTAACTATATGATATCCAAATACATTACCTTGCCCTACATACCAATTTAGACCAAAGGTTAGGCACGGAAGAGGGCGGTAAAGTTTATCATTGACAATTGGATTTGCTCTAAACGTATTGTTTATTTGATGAAAATTTAACGTGGTAACATGTATTTTGCTGTTGTTGGTTATATTTGGCTCATCATCGAGCTGCCATGACGCATTGAAAGTGTTAGAGTATGTAACAAAAACAATGCATGCAATTAAAAAAAATACGAATGAATGATTCCAGTTAACTATAGATTTATTCATACGGTTGAATTTTTTCAAATTTATTCTAAAAACAAATAGTTATATGAAAAACAGGGTGGTGGGGCAAAAATGTTGATACGCTGTCTTAACTATCTATCATCACAAGGTTAAATGTGACTGATCAATCGGTTTGCCCCAATAAAAAATAGAGAAAGAGGTGCAGAAATGCACCTCCTTTTGCTTCACTTGACGTTGCTACTTGAAACTTTATTCCATTGTCTTTGTGAAAACACCACCAGCAGCAGTATCACTCCAATCATCAATAGCCTTCCGGTAGTCTGTAGGGCAACGTTTAGAGCCGTCAGTTACAGTAATAACTAACCTATCTATTGTTCCAGAAATACCAGCGGTATTAGTTCCTGACAATTGTGATACTTTCATACCGAGAAGCTGTGTTGCGCCGTTGGCAATAGCACCTGTGATTGCAGCTGTATGTGTAGGAATGGCATAATAATCTGCCAAGGAAGCAGCAATCGCATTTGCATCCGATTCAGCAGCTGAACAATACGATTTATCACGATACGCAATGAAGTTAGGAATTGCTACTGCCGCCAAGATACCGATGATGGCGATAACGATCATCAGCTCGATCAGGGTGAAGCCTTTCTCGTTGGCTTTCATTTTCAATTGATTCAGTTTCATGGTGTTCCTCCGTTCTGGTGTGTTGTGCGCCGGGGGCGTACGTGCCTCGCTATCGGCGTTTGTCTCATTTGCTTTAAATGAAGCAAGAACTGTGCCAGTTTTCCGATGAAGCAGCAAAGAACTATTTTTCTTTGTACTCAGGGTAGTTGTCGTAATCAAGTCAAGTTATCTCACCAGCGTTTTCTGTCATAGGGTATCGTTTTTCCTTCCCTGCTGACAATTTTTGTCACGCACTGACAATTTTTGTCACTTGGCCTTTTCAAAGACGATCTCTGCACCACTCGACCGCCGCCGAAGCGTTTTTTCTATTTCAGTCGCCACTGCTGTGCTATGTTTGAGCCGAGATGAAAACCAAACTGATTTTGACCGTCGCCGCGCTACTGCTCATCGCCATGTTGCTGGTGAATATGGTGCTGCTTATGTTCTGGAAACGCGATGCCCTCCAGCGGGAGGCCGAGCGTGATCAGGCGGTGCTGCTTCATATTGCATACCAGCTGACAGCAGAAAAGGCATATCTGAAGCAGGCATTTTCTTTCACTGAATTTTATCCCGGCGAAGAATCAGGGCAGATTATGATGTTGCCACGGGACGACATCCATACTGAATTGCCGCCACTGATAGCCGAGACGGCGACCGAAGCAGTTCAGACCGGCAGGCTGACAATGCGCGCCTCAGCCTCTTTAGCGGACTTGTTGCGGGGGCAACAACCGTTTTTAGCCAGTGCACGACCGGTGCTGCGGCAAGGCCAAATAATCGGCGTAGTTGCGGTGACGCGCTCGCTGCTGCCGTTATTCACCACGCTCTGGCAAGCCGAGAAAATCGTTTTTATCTATATAGTTGTCAATCTGCTGGTACTCGGCGTGATCAGCTTTTTCAGGATGACCAAGCTCATTGTTCGGCCTGTGGAGCGATTAATGCAGTTAGCTGATCGGCATACTGAGCAGGAGGCTGTCTGGTTTGCCGCTGATCATTCTGGCAGCGAGTTCAACCAGCTGGCGAGCAGCTTGAACAGTATGTTGGCAAAAATCGAGCAAGACAGGACGATTTTGCGAACAACTGTAGCCGAGCTGGAGGTTGCTAATCGGCAGCTTCAGGAACGGCAGCAGGAGATGATTCGGGCAGAAAAGTTGGCTTCAGTGGGAAAAATGGCCGCTGGGTTGGCGCATGAAATCGGCAATCCCTTGGCGGTGATTCAGGGCTATCTCGACCTGTTAGCTCGCTCTGGCCAGAGCGAGGAGAATCAGGATTTTCTTTGTCGGGCCGATCAAGAATTGCAACGAGTGAGCGGTCTTATCCGCCAATTGTTGAATTGTGCCAGAGTCTCCAAAGGCAGACCAGAGATTTTTTTTGTCCACGCGCTGTTAGATTCCGTGGTAGAAATGGTGCAGGTGCAGTCTGCGTTCAAGCAGATTAAATTGACTGTCCAAGCGGAGGCAGCGCAGGACAGAATTAATATCGATCCCGACCAGCTACGTCAAGTTTTGCTCAACTGCCTGCTTAATAGTGCGGATGCGATCAGTAGCGGTATTGAGCGAAATAACGGGCAGATCGTGCTGTCCACCGATCAGTCTGAGCCGCATTTTTTGCGCATCCGCATTGAAGACAACGGCATTGGCATTACTGAGGAGCAGCTTGCTGCCGTCTTCGATCCTTTTTACACAACCAAGGAAATAGGCAAAGGCACTGGACTGGGGTTGTCGGTTTCCCGCTCAATGGTTGAAAACGCAGGCGGGTTCATGAAAATGGAAAGTAAAGCAGGCGAGGGCAGCACCATTTCTATCTGTCTGCCTTTAGCTGATGAAGGAGGGAATAATGACTGAGACAGCAAAGGTGCTGGTGATTGACGACGAAGAAAACATGCGGCACATGCTCTCTGCTTTGCTCAAGGGCGAAGGTTATGCTGTAGAAACCGCTGCGCATGGTCGGGCTGGACTTGAATTGCTGCAAACAAATGTCGTTAATTTTGTCCTTTGCGACATCAGAATGCCTGAAATGGATGGGATCTCCTTTCTCAAGGCCGCAGTCGAAGTCAAGCATTCGGCAGTGATCATTATGATGTCGGCTTTTGGCACGGTTGATACTGCAATTGAGGCCATGAAGCAGGGAGCTTATGATTTCATCTCCAAGCCTTTCAAGACCGATGAAGTAGTGTTGGTGTTGAAAAAAGCCGAGGAGCGTGAGCGGTTGCGCCGGGAGAATATTTTTCTGAAAAAAAAGATAGCCGGGTTGGAAAAAACCGCTGGACTGGGCGGAATGATCGGCAGCAGTAAGGCTATGCAGGCGATTTTCCAGCTTGCCGACAAAGTGGCCAAGCACAGCACCACCGTGCTGATCACCGGCGAATCCGGCACCGGCAAAGAGCTGGTCGCGCGGGGAATTCACGAAAAAAGTGGCAGAGCTGCCAATCCTTTTTTGGCGGTCAACTGCGGTGGTATTCCTGAAAATTTGATAGAAAGCGAGTTTTTTGGCCATGTCCGGGGCGCTTTCACTGGCGCGGATAGGGATCGAAAAGGCCTGTTTGAGGAAGCCAACAGCGGCACTCTGTTTTTGGATGAAATTGGCGAGCTGCCGTTATCTATCCAGGTTAAGTTGCTCCGGGTTTTGCAAGAGCAAGATATTCGGCGCGTTGGTGCAACAGTCAGCCGAAAGGTTGATGTACGAATCCTCGCGGCTACAGCTCGCGACTTGACCGAAGAAGTTCGGCAAGGCCACTTTAGGGAAGACCTTTTTTATCGACTGAATGTGGTCAATATTCATCTGCCACCGCTTCGGGAGCGCATCGCCGACATCCCACCGCTCTGTGACCATTTTATTGAAAAATTTGCGATTAGCATGAACCGGCCTGAGATTGAAGGTGCGGCTCCGGCTGCTTTGCAGATGTTGCTTACTCATTCTTGGCCGGGTAATGTCCGTGAATTGGAAAATGTGCTGGAACGGGCCGTGCTACTGACTGACGATAGGCTAATTCAACCGGATAACTTACCGAAAATGCTGGCGGGACGTAGGAACGGTCATCCCCTTGACTTGCTGTTGAGTACCTCATCGATTAAAAAAGGGCGACAGATTGTGGAACAGTGGCTAATTGAACGAGCAATGGAGGTCACCGGCGGCAATAAGAGCCGGGCTGCCGAGCTGCTGGAGATCAGCTATCCTTCGCTTTTGGGTAAATTGAAGCTGCCTGATGATGCGAATATCGGATTGTAAAATATTTTTACAATCAGCAGTAGCAATATGATTTATTTTCACACTGAGTAGCTGAAGCAAACGAGAGGAATTAAGCAGGTGTTTTTTTACTGTTGCATTGCAATAAGTTACGTGTCTACACAGATACCACTGAAGCGGGAACAGAATTTGCATGAACAAAAAGGGGTACTTCAACCGCAAGCCTGAACAAGGTGTGATGCCATGACGGAAAGAATCAAACGATACGCGAAGGACAAGTCAGGGTTCTCCTTTGTCGAGCTGATGGTAGTTATTGCCTTAATTGGAATATTATCAGGAATAGTCCTGCCAAGTTTTCTGAGAGGCTTACCTGAAAAACGACTGAAAAACGCGGCAAGGAATTTATATTCGGACTTGCAACGAGCAAGATTACAGGCCGTTAAAGAAAACAGAGATATCAGAATGATATTTGTTGATAATACAGGTAATAAAAATGATTTTTATTATTTTGATATTAATGATAACGGTATCTGGGATGCAAGTGAATTCAGAAGGAATTTGTCTGAAACTGGCGCAGTTGGTTATGGTTTTGCCAGTGTTCCTACAGGTAGCTGTGCTTGGAATACAGTAGTTGCCAATGCCTGTACTATAGCGAATAACATTAAATTTGGCAAGATAGGTGCATCAGATGCCGCCAGTGTTTTTCTTACAGATCAAAGCACTGATGTCTGTTATGCTGCAACGACAACAGATTTTGGCTCGGTGCGATTAAGAAGATACAGCGGTTCTTCATGGGAATAATGGAATTAATGCTGCACAAATGAGAACTGAAGCTGGTTTCTCCTTTGTTGAGTTGATGGTAGTTATCGCCTTGATTGGAATACTGTCAGCAATATCGTTACCCAGTTTTCTCCGCACTCTGCCAGAGAAACGACTGAAAAACGCGGCCAGAAATTTATATGCGGACATGCAAAAGGCGAGGTTACTGGCGGTGAGGAAAAACAAAAAAGTTCCTGTAAAATTTATTACATCAGTCAGCCCGGGGTATTATTATTTTGATAGCAATGATAACAAAAAATGGGACTCAGGGGAATTCAGAAAAAATCTGTCCGATTACGAAAATGTTGATTACGGCAGAGGAAAGGCAGTCAAAAAATGGGACAATGAATCATTCACCGAGATCAAAACAAACATTACTTTTGGAGTTACAGGAACAGCAAATCAAGGCACTACGTACTTACATAATCAAAATCAAGATGTATGCTATGCCATCACGACAACAACATACGGAACTGTCAAGGTAAGAAGATTCAACGGAACATCTTGGGACAAAGATTGAACAGGCTGCGGAAGCATCGTCAAGCAAAAGCAGGTGAATTATGAAAAAGAAGCCAAAAAAAAACGGATTCACCCTGATTGAGATCATGGTCTCAATGGCCATCTCCAGCATGGTGATTGGTGGAATATATGGTGTGTACACCATTCAGCAGCGGTCATACACTGTTCAGGAACAAGTGACGGAGATGCAGCAGAAGCTCAGGTCAGTTCTTGATTTCATGAATAGGGATATACGGATGGCTGGGTATGATCCAGGAGGTGTTTGCAGAGTCAATAAAGATAATGGCGGCATCCTGATCAAAAAATCTCAGGAATTTTTCTTTGAATATTGCGACCGAGACAGCACCACCAATCAATGGGTGTTGAACCGAGTTATGTATTCAATAAACAACAATAATTTGGACCGCAATCTGACCCTGATCAACATCGGAACCGGAGTAGTCGGACCCGGCCAGACAAGAACTATAGCCGAGGGCGTGGATGGTATCGAATTCTTATATCTTCAGGGTAACGGAACTCCGCCACCTGAGGCTACAAACATTGCTGACACCCGCATTGTCCGGCTCTCTATCCTGATCCGTGCCTCGTATCCTGACCCACGGCATACGGACACCACACAATATATACCAAGTTCTGGCACGGCATGGGCAAGTCTCAACAACGGCTCCAGCAACCCGCCCAATGATCATTTTCATCGGCGGCTGCTCGTTACTTCCATTGAACTCCGCAACGTTGGGCTATAGCTATGAAAAATACACGCAATACCGGTCAAACCGGCTTCACTGTCATTGAAACGCTGATGGCAATGGCAATTTTTACCATCGGCATTCTCGGTCTTTTTGGAATGCAGTCTGCGGTGATCAAAAAAAATCTCACCGCTAACAGCATCACCAGCGGGGCAACATGGGCAACCGACCGCATTGAGCTATTGCTCGGCCAAGACTACATCCAGCTTAAGGATACTGACAACGATGGTTGCAACGGGCTGAACGACCGTAAGCCTGCATCTGCTGGCAATCCAGCGCGTGCAGACGGCGACGATAGTAGCGGTACCGTGCCGCTCTACAGAATGTATTGGAATGTTGCAAAAAATTGTTCCATGAATAGCATAATTGATGTTACGCCGGAGCAGGATGAGCAAAAACCTAAACACATCCGAGTGATTGTCACCGTTGATAGAGGACTTGGCGAGCAAGAGCTGGCAGTGTTTAACTACATTAAACAGAATGCAAAGAAAAATTAGCAAAGAGGTCGCCATGAAAAAGCGAAAAAAATGCCGAAGCGGCGAAGAAGGCTTTGTACTGGTCGCCTCCTTACTCATTCTTCTTGTTCTCACTCTGCTGGGGATTGCAGTGAACCAGAACACGGATATCGAATGGCGGATTGCTATGAATGACCGCTTACATAAAGAGACCTTCTACAGCGCAGACGCGGCAACAGAGCTGGCTTCAGAGTCACTGGAACAGAGCGTTGCCTGCCTTGGTTTTAGGGCCAACACCACCGATACCGCTAATCCTGCTAATTCGGTCATGCGGATGGTGGGCGCACCGGGATTCGATTTGGCAATTGAAGGTAATTCACTGGGATTTTGGAGAAACTACGCGCCGAATGGTATCGCAATTCCCAGCGATACGAACCGCAACCTTGTTTTTCCAGCGGTTTTCACCGCCCCAGCTCCGAGTGGTCTATTTGATCCGGTGGCAACCAACAATCAGCCTCATTCCAATATCAACATTGGCGGCAACACCAAGTTGACCGAAGGCTCGGCCCTTCAGATGGCAGCAGGCTATGAGGGTGTTGGTAAAGGAATGGGCAGCGGCGGAGCCACGCTGGTCTATGATATCAACGTGCAGCATGTGGGTCGGGACGGCAGCGAATCAGTAATCTGCATCCAATACGGCCATGTCCTTGGTTCAAGTGGTGCCTGCAATTATCCATGAGCGGAAGTAATATAACGCTGGGAGATGTATTATGAAAAAGACAAGTTATGCAGCCCTGTCCTTTTTAGCTGTAGTAGCACTACAGCCAACAATCGGGCGAGCTATTGAAACATGCAGCGAAGGAGTCGGTATTCCTCCGTTCCTTTCATCTGGTGCCAAGCCCAACCTGCTGATGGTGTTAGACAACTCCGGCTCGATGCTGGACGCAGCCTACAGCAAGCAGGGAAAAATTTTTAATGGCACAACGCCGGTGATGATTAACAACTCCCTCCAAGCGACGTATCAGCGTTGCATGGATGGCGATTATGACATTGTCTCTGTCTCAACGCAGGGTGGCAGTACCACAACCACCAAGATCACCACTGTCACTGGCTATGACACCGCGTATGTCTATGGCGGTTATTTCAAAAGCGATACTTGGTACACTTGGACGAAAGCATATCCTCCTGATGAGTGGACGAGCGGCACCACATACGCTGTTGGCAGCAGGGTACAGGCTTACGGAAATATATATGAGGCAGCCACAGCAGGAGTATCGACGGGCGCAAGCATCGACAAAAGCACCGGGGTTGAGTGGAACAAGCTGGGCATCAGTGGTATCACACCCAGCCGTAGCAAATGGGCAAGCGGTATAACTTATCCGGCAAATTCTTTTACTTGGTACGGCCCGCAGCTTTATTACACCGCCGCTGGTGGTACAAGTACCGGGCTAAAACTCACCGACAAGACGGGTGTAACAGACTGGGTGCCGGTCGAATATACGTGGATGAGTAGTGAGCCGTATTCGATCGGCAGCATCGTTACTTATAACGGGATTCTGTATCAGTCTTTGGTCAACAGCAACAGCGGCAATGTGCCGGGCAAAGACACGACAAAATGGAAGAGCCTGCGGCAAGGTGCATTTGAGAGTCTGGCAACAGCCCCGTCATCTGCCACCGCAGCCTGCTCTGGTACTGGAACAAAATACACCCGCGCTGATAACCTCTGTCTTACTATCAACACTTCTACACCAAAAAAAGTGACTTCGTTTGTCGCGCGCGGCAATTTCCTTAACTGGGCGATGGCCTCTAAGTTTGATGTAGAGAAGAAGATTCTGACTGGCGGCAAGCACAATTATTATGAAAATGTGCTGGTCGGTGAACATCGGGGTTGTTCTGGTTCGAGGATGATCAAGCAAGTAAAATTGGACGGCACTGCTGGTTATTTGTCGCTCGGTGTTCGAGGCTCCAAATATGAGGACAGCGATTTACCTTTTCTCCAAGATCGGGTTGATAGCAGCGATGACACCTCTCGCCTAGAGGTGCTGGCTGTCACTGCGACTGGCCTGCAAATCTCCGGTCAATGTCAGGATATGCTGGACACCATTCTGAACAAAGACCCGAACGGTGCCAACTGGAGCCAGCCGATCACCCAGTGCTTGGAGACCTTTCCTGCCAATGACACGGCAATTACGCATCAGCGACCGATGTTGAACCACAGTCTTCAGTTTTGCTCTAAGTGGTGGAAAGATAACTCAATTCGCAACATCAGCACTGTCCAGAAAGAATGTGGAGATTTGTACACCGGCACCAGCAAAAATCCTGCCTATGCGCCTTCCACTCTTGTTCCGGCTTATGGTGCCTATATTTGCTACGGCATTTACGATAAGAACATCACCAATCCGGTACAGCGAGCTGGCTATATAGGCCGCTGCTGGCGACCAGCCCAGAGTTCGATGGCTAACTGTGTGCCAAAACCGGCGGTGAGCTTGGCCAATGGAGGCTGCGACTTTACAGCACCTGCGACCGAGTGTACCTATTCTCCAGATAACAAAAAACCTTGGTTCAAGAACAAGGCTGGATACAATTATACATGTACCAGTAATAAGTTAACTGACTGCACAACATGGACACCACTATATCAATGGGATGACGGCTCTGGTGCCAGCTGCACCGTAGGAGCTACTCCTCGGACTATCAGTACACCGGCTGGATGGGATCCTACTGTCAATGTTGATGACTGCATTACCCAAGCCAGTATTGACTACTGCACGGACACCGCAGTACCTGAGGTAATTGATCCCTCAGACCAAGCGGGTGACACCACTCAAACGTGGAACGTTCCCGGCGTGGTCGCTGATTCAGGAATTATCGCCTTGATGGGCGGCACCAATCCCCTCGCCACCATGAAGGGCTACATCCAGCAACCAACCCGGCCTACAGGAGTTATTCATTCGGTGAAGAAAGACCTGCGACTCGGTGCGATGGCCTTCCATTACGTAGGCGCAGCCACTGAATGTTCGAGTTCGTATGTTACGCCCGGTATCACACGCTACTGCCCAACTGGAAATCGTGATGGTGCGCAGTTAATCGCGCAACTGAAAGCAGGTGATGACGTAGTCAATGCGAGTGACCCTGAATATTCCGGCAGTAAACGGCTCCATGTTGATGATATGGCCGCTGCGATCAACACTGTCCGGGGAACTTCATGGACACCGCTGGGTGAAGCCTTGTACAACGCTTTGGGCTACTACACCCAGAACGACACTTTCTGCATGAAAAAGGACAGCACCGGCAAGTGCCTTGATTTCTGCCTCCAGCAAGATGCCAGCGGTAACTGCACGAACTACGCACTCGACACAGACCCGGTGCAGTTCTGGTGCCAAGATAACCACATTTTGGTAATCTCTGAAGGTGAGTCCACAACAGATGTTCACCCAGATGTTGTTGCCTTCGCTGCTAGTCCAACGACTGTAAATCAAGCTGCTTACTTTCCCAAGAAGGAGACCGGCGATCTTATCGGAGACGGCACCGCCGAGCCTGCTTTCACACCCGGCACTTCAACTCCGTGCGGCGATAAGCTGTTCCGCAGCACGTATCTGGATGATATGACGTGGTGGGGCCAGCATGTGTGGCCAATCTACAAAAAGAGGTATATCCTCGACCCGGATGGCAACCAGGTACCTAAGCAGAATATCTTCACCCATGTCGTCACCACCGGCGTATTGAGTGATGTCGGAACTGGCGAATGCAATCCGAAAACACTGATGGAGTACGCCGCAGACAAGGGCGGCACCGATAACTATTATCCCGGCGAGAATCCGCAGCAGCTTGAGGACAACCTTTACGCAGTTTTAGACGACATTCTTAGCCGCGCGTCCGCAGGTTCGGCAGCTTCGGTTATCTCCAGCTCGCGCAGCGGCTCCGGCGCAGTCTATCAGGCTGTCTTCTGGCCAAAATATGAGGACAAAGCGAAATTAGATGGTGCGCTCAAAAATAATAAGGTGAGCTGGGTCGGCGATGTGCATTCGCTCTTCGTCAGCTCGGCTGGTTTGATGTATGAGGATACCAACGGAAACGGCAAGCTCGATCCTCCTGCTGACAAACAAGTGCTGTTCTATTTCAGCAGCGCAGCAAACAGAACCCGTGGCTGCTATGATATTACCGGATTTTATGCCAGCAGCCCCACCAGCCCGCAGTGTCCGGGTGAGCCAGCAAAAACAGCAACAGACCCTGATCCGCAATGCTCAGGCGCGAAATGCGTAGAGATCAACAACATTAAATATCTTTGGTCGGCTAATAAAAGGTTGGCAAAGATGAATGTGGTAACTGATCGTAAAATCTACACGTGGAATGATGCTAATAATGATGGCAAGGTAGATGACGGAGAGCAATTCCTGTTGAAAGACCTTGACAGTACCAAATTAGCCGCCCTCAACACTATCGCAGCGAACAACAACCGAGGCCCGGTGGGTAATGATTTCTTGACTTCTGCCGACTGGGAAACCTTTGCGGGCTATGAGGCACGCTTGCTAAATGAAACTGACGCGGCGTACAACACCAGACGGGAGCGTGGTGCTCTTGACGCGCTGATTCAGTGGATACAAGGAGTTGATTCGCTCAGTGACGAATCTGCGGACAACAACGGTAATGGCAGAATAGACACAGCTCTGCGGTCTCGTTATTTCCATAAATTGGATCCTGACGATCTGTTAGCAGATACGTGGCGGCTCGGCGATATCATCCATTCTACACCCATTGTCGTGGCCAAACCTGCTGAAGCCTATCATTACATCTACCGCGATCCGACCTACCGGGATTTCGTGGAAAAATGGAAAGGTCGTCGTAACATGGTTTATTTCGGTGGCAATGACGGTATGCTGCACGCGATGAACGGTGGCTTCTACTTTGAAAACAAGGGCCAGTTCTGCTGCACTGACGCGCTTGATGACAGTAATGGCAACTGCGCAGTGACACCAGTCAACGGGAGCTGTGGAACCGGAAAGGCCGCTCTTGGTCAGGAAATGTGGGCCTACATTCCCTATAACCTCCAGCCACATCTGAAATGCTTGGCTGACAAGCATTACGCGCATAAGTATTATGTCGATCAGAAACCCCGTATCTTTGACGCGCAGATATTCCAACCAGAAGCGGAATGTGCCGATCCAACTTCTGCGGATTACAAAACCAAGTGCGTGCATCCTGGTGGATGGGGTACTATTCTCGTCGGGGCGTTGCGCTTTGGCGGTGCTCCAATCAAAGCTAATGAGTTGAACAACAATACCGCTGACAAGCGACTTTTTACTTCTTCATTCTTCATTATGGACATCACCAACCCAGAAGCGGAGCCGAAGCTATTGGGCGAGATGACCCAGCTATTAGATACGAGTGGAAACAAAATCTACGCGGATATGGGATACACCACCTCTTCACCGTCGATGGTGATCATGCGTGACAGTTACCCTACACCCACTAGCACAGGCAATGCGAAATCCGACTGGTATCTTGTCATGGGCAACGGCCCGACAGAGTTAGACGGTAGCTATCCTTCGCAAGGCAAGGTGGGCATCCTGCCGCTTGCATGGCTGAACGGCAACGTGACTTTGTGGACTGCGGCCAAGCCGCAGAGTATAGACAGCACCAGCAAAAAAGCCTTCCGCATTCCCAATGCGGCCCCATTATCGACAGGCAGCAGTGCTGAAGGTGGCATTTTCACCTTGCCTGGTGACCCCAGCTTCATTTCAGACATTATTTCAGTCGATTACAACATTAACCTCACCGCAGTGGATGCCTTAGGTGCTCGGTATCGCGCCGACGCAGTCTATTTTGGCACGATTGACGGTTCTGATTTCGCCAGCTATCCCCCCGGCTATCTGAGCGGCATAGCGGATCAGTTCTATTGGAATAAAGGCGGCAGGGTCTTCCGTATGGTGACAAAGATGCTGGATCCCAACGGCGAAGAAAAAGCCTCACTGCCTTCTGAGTGGGCAGGAAAGTGGAGTGACGATTCCCAGAGCAGTCTTTTTAACAAAGGACCGCTCCGCCAGCTCGCAGATGTCAAGATGCCAGTTATTGGCGCACCTTCTATCGGTTATGACGGTAACAACTACTGGATTTATGCAGGAACTGGTCGTTTCTACAGCGAGAAGGATAAGACCGATGACGGTTGGTGCTTGGATTCAACTCAGAATAACTGCGCGGATAGAAGCAAGATAGGCTTTTTTGGCCTTAAAGAACCGCTGATGGACGCGAATTCCAGCCTTTTTGATAAATGGACAACACAGCCACCCAGCTCGAATTACAAGGATAACCCCATGATGACATGGGGTCGGATTGAATGGGATATCAACACGCAGTTCAATAGCGATATTCCTCTTAAAACTGTTCCTCCTTCTTATCCCCCTGGCAAGCGGGGACTGATGCAGGCAGACAACATCATCGTTGCTGATTTAAAGAGTTCGAAATACATAGGCACTAATGATGGTAATAAAGTTCCATATCTGGAATGCTATCACTGTACTACCAACATCTCTGACCGATCAAAGTATTCTTGCACGGTCGTGAACAATACTGACAAGGCGTTCTGTTTTCCGTCCACTGTGAAGAGTCAGATTGTTACGAAAGCGTATGATCCTCTTTTTCCAAATGATCTGACCAAGGCGGTTGATGTTCCAGCTTTTGACAAGCTGCGCAAATACATAGCAGGCACGGGCTTCATGACGGTTGACGGCAAGGATTACACCACTGGACTTGACGGCTGGTACCGAGATTTTCACGATCCGCGTGAACGGAACCTCGGAACCTCTGCCTTGCTGGGCGGCTTACTGACCTACACCACCTATCAGCCTTTTAACGACAAATGCCGTGCAGAGGGTGAAAGTTCGCTCTACGGTGTGCATTTCCAGACTGGCACAGGGTGGACGGAAACAGTATTTGGCACCTTTGACAGCAATGGTACCATTCACAAGGCTCAGGAAGGCGGAGAATTTGTCATGGATAAGCTCAGTCTTGGTCGCGGCCTCTCTACCACCCCCAGTATGCATGTCGGCAGCGGAGAGCAGGATGCAAAAGCCTTCATCCAAACCAGCACCGGTGAGATCATCGAGGTGAACCAGCAGAATTTACCTATCAAAAGCAGCAAGAGCGGCAGGCAGAGCTGGACAGACCGCTGTACTCCTCCAGCAGCTCCGTAACCTGTGTTATCCAAGACAGCTTCCGGTATCATGCCGGAAGCTGTCTTCTTTTACCGGCCCTTCTCTTTTACCGGCCCTTCTCTTTTTTCGCTTGACTTCTTCGCCTATCAGCATATATTAAGCAAGTTTTATCTTCATGGAATTGTTCTTGCTGCGGCCTCATGAAGCCGCATTTCTTTAAGAGAAAAAATAACCATCATTTTAACGAGGAAAGAATTATGTCTAAATTAGTAGCCCCCCACGGTGGCAAAGGTCTGGTTTGTGCTCTGCTTCATGGCAGCGAGCTGGCCGCAGAGAAAGAGAAGGCCGCAGGTCTGAAGAAGGTCAAAGTCAGTGCCCGCGCTAAGGGCGACCTGATCATGATGGGCATCGGCGGTTTCTCGCCCCTGTCCGGCTTCATGACCAAGGCTGACTGGAAGAACGTTTGCGAGAACTTCCAGCTGGCTGACGGCACCTTCTGGCCCGTGCCGATCACCCTTGATATCACCAAGGAAGACGCCAACAGCATCACTGCTGGTGATGAAATTGCTCTGGAAGCAGACGGCGAGATCATGGCTACTATGAAGGTCACGGAGAAGTTCGACATGACCGAAGCCGACAAGAAGTGGGAATGCGAGAAAGTGTTCATGGGTTGCGGCGCAGACTCTATCGATGGCAAATTCTGGCAGGTTGCTCCGGCAGATCATCCCGGCGTAATCATGGTCATGAACCAGAAGGACGTGAACATCGCTGGCTCGGTCAAGGTTCTGTCCCAAGGCAGCTATCCGTCCGAGTATCCGGGTGTGTACCTGACCCCGGCTGAGACCCGGGCTATGTTCGAGGAGCGCGGCTGGTCCAAGGTTGCCGCTCTTCAGCTGCGCAACCCGATGCACCGCTCGCATGAGTTCTTGGCCAAGATCGCCATTGAGGTTTGCGACGGCGTGCTGATTCACTCACTGATCGGCAACCTGAAGGCAGGCGATATTCCTGCTCCGGTTCGCGTGAAAGCCATCGAGATCCTGATTGACAACTACTTTGTCAAAGACAACGTGATCAATGCAGGCTACCCGCTCGATATGCGTTATGCAGGCCCGCGTGAGGCTCTGCTACACGCTACCTTCCGCCAGAACTACGGTATTACCGACATGCTGATCGGGCGTGACCATGCTGGTGTAGGCGATTTCTACGGTCTGTTCGAGGCGCAGGAGATTTTTGATCGCGTGCCGACTACTGGCATCGCTGGCAAAGACCTGCTCTGCAAGCCGATGAAGATCGACTGGACCTTCTACTGCCACAAGTGCGACGGCATGGCTTCTCTGCGTACTTGCAATCACACCAAGGAAGACCGCGTCATCCTGTCCGGCACCAAGCTGCGCAAGGCACTGTCCGAGGGCACCGAGGTTGTTGACCACTTTGGCCGCAACGAAGTCTTGGATCACCTGAAGAAGTACTACGCTGGCCTGACCGAGAAGGTTGAGGTGAAGATGCAGGGCGCAGCTTCCGGCGCAAAAATGTAATAGCTGTTCCAGCGTATCGGAATAAAAAAGGAGATGCCTTCGGGCATCTCCTTTTTTATTTTATCAGACCTCTTGCATAAGTCATCTCCGCAAGCAATTGTCAGCTCCATGTTATAGACGGCGGCGATCAAACTGAAGCGGAGACCGAAACGTTTTATCCTGTTTCGATGTAACGCCTAAAAAATAATGAACAACACATACTACGCCCACACGCTTGAAGGCCGCCCTGTTGAAGAATGGCAATCTCTTGAGGATCATCTGCAAAAAGCCGCTGACCGCTGCCGTCAGTTTGCAGAACAATTCAATGCCGGAGCATGGGGCGAGCTTGCAGGCAGGTTTCACGACCTTGGCAAGGGAAGCCGTGAGTTTCAGGCGTATCTTCGCCACGAAAATGGCATCGAAGATGAATTCTCCCCTCATTATAATTCCCGCTGGCGGCGAGATCACGCCACCTTTGGCGCACGGCATCTGTACAAGCTGTCGCAGGATGCCGGAAAGCTCTTATCGTATTGCATTGCCGGACATCATAATGGCTTGCAGAACTGGTCTAATGGCACGACAGACGGCGGTCTGAAAAACAGGCTGGCAGATAAAGTAATCAAGGAGGTGTTCTTTTCTTTTGATCAGCAGCCGACGATTTCCAGTCAGCTACCTTTTCAGATGGGCGAACAGAAGTTATTCGGTTTTCAGCTTCAGTTCTTCATCCGAATGCTGTTCTCTTGTTTGATTGATGCTGACCGTTTGGACACCGAGCGGTTCTGTAATCCTGACAAGGCAGAAAAAAGGATAAACGAGCTGCCGCTGCAAGAGCTGCATTCTATCTTCTGGAAAAACTTTGATGCGCTGCGAAAGAAAGCCAAGGAAAAGGCTGCGCACTCTAAGGTCAATGTAATTCGGGAAAAGGTGCTGGCTGATTGCCTTGCTGCTGCCCAGCGGCAGCCGGGTTTATTCACGCTGACTGTGCCAACAGGCGGCGGCAAGACCCTTGCTTCCTTGGCCTTTGCCTTGGAACACGCGCAACAGCACAAGCAATTCCGCCGCATCATCTATGTAATTCCCTTTACCAGCATTATTGAGCAGAATGCTAGGGTCTTTCGCGACATGCTTGGCAATGAAGCCGTGCTGGAGCATCATTCCAACTTCACCCCGGATAAAGACGACTGGAAAAGCGAGCTGGCAGCGGAAAACTGGGACGCGCCTGTTGTCGTGACCACCAATGTGCAGTTCTTTGATTCCTTTTTTGCCTGCAAAACATCTCCGTGTAGAAAGCTGCACAATGTTGCTGGCTCGATCATCATTTTTGATGAGGTGCAAGCCATTCCAGTGGAACGATTGCAGCCATGTTTGGAAGTGCTGCGCGAATTGACACGAAACTACGGCGTGACTGCTGTTCTCTGCACGGCAACGCAGCCAGCCATCGGCAAATCAGATGAATTTAAAGCCGGGCTTGCCCTTGAGCAGGCAGAGATCATCCGTGATGTGCCGAAGCTCTTCAAGGAACTCCAGCGCACTCGCATGACATGGCTTGGCAAACAGACGCAGGAGGAGATTGCAGCCAAACTCCGACAGGAAGAACAGGTGCTTTGTGTGGTCAGTACCCGTGATCAGGCTGCAACGCTGTTTGAGCAGATCAAAGAAGAGAAAGAAGACGGCATTTTTCATTTAAGCGCATTGATGTATCCACTGCACCGCAGCAGAGTTCTGCAAGAAATACGAGAACGATTGCGTTTACGCCAGCCGTGTAGGGTAATCAGCACGCAGCTTATTGAAGCGGGCGTGGATGTCGATTTCCCGGTTGTATATCGTAGTTTGGCTGGGATGGATTCTATTGCCCAAGCGGCGGGTCGTTGCAACAGGGAGGGATTGCTAGCAATCGGCGAGATTTTTGTCTATGAACCAGAGAAAAATTCCAATCTCAGTTACTTCCGCCAGACTGCTGACAGTGCAAAACGGCTCTTTGGTCGTTTTGCAGACAAATTCCTTGAGCCGGAATGTATTCAGGAATACTTTGCTGATTATTTTTGGAAGAATCAGCAGCGGATAGAAGAGAACGACATCTTGAAACTATGCCAAGCTGGTGCGCAAAAAGGTGACTTTGCCTTTGAAGAGATTGCGGCATTCAAGATGATTGACACGGCAAACAAGGCCATCGTCATTGCGCTTGAGGATGAAGCGTTGAAATTGGTGAGCCAGCTTGAATATGCTGAATACTCGAGAAGTATTCTCAGGAAATTGCAGCATTATACAGTGCAAGTGTATCCGAATCAGTTCAATGAGCTGAAGTGCTGGCTGGAAGAGGCGTATAAAGGCGTTTTTGTCCTGAAGAGTAGCGAAATGTACTCGCAGGAGACCGGCTTGAAATGCAAGTCACCTGAAGGGCAGGGCTATGTTGTATAAAAATAGACCTCTTGCATAAGCCGCGAATTAAGCGATGCGGGGCAGGTGTAGGGGCGAAAGATTTTTCGCCCCTTGTATTATGAGATTGGGATGGATTAGCATAATCCATCCTTATGGAAGGAGAGTCGGATGCCGTTTTGCCCCTTGAACCAGAGAGTTCGCAACGTAGATAACGCACCGGTCTCTCCAGTTTTTTCTGCTGGAACTTGAACAGTATCAATGGCCCGACTGAGTCGGAAGCCCGCATTCGCAAGGTTAAGTTTGCAGGAGGTTTTATCATGAGTGTCAGTCAGATGCGCATTCTCGGAATCGACGTTGCCAAAGCCAAGTTAGACATCGCTCTGCTGCTCCCGGACGGAAAATTCAGAAGCGAGGTCATTGCCAATACGCCGGAAGGCTTTGAAAAGCTGGCCGCCTGGCTGGAGCGGAACGGTGCCGCGCAGGTTCACGCCTGCATGGAGGCGACCGGAATCTATTGGGAAGCCGCCGCATTTCTCGCGGAAAAGGGCCATGCCGTGAGCGTGGTCAATCCGGCCCAGATCAAAGCGTTCAGCACTGTCGTTCTGAGCCGCACAAAAACGGACAAAAAAGATGCCCGCCTCATCGCCCGTTTCTGCGCCGAGCGGAGGCCGCCGCTCTGGGAGCCGTCTCCGCCTGTTCCTGCGGAACTCCGCGCCCTTGTCACCCGTCGCGACGCGCTGGAGCGCATGAGGACGCAGGAAAAGAACAGGCTGCATGTCGCCCGCGCTGAAATCCGGCAGAGCATCGAACGCCATGTCGCGTATCTTGAGCGGGAGATCAAAGACATCGACGCGGAAATCCAGCGGAAAACCGACGACGATGCAAATTTGAAAAAGCAGCGGGTGCTGCTGGACAGCGTCCCCGGTCTCGGAGCCAAGACCATCCCTGTTCTGCTCTCTTTCTTCAGCGGAAAACGCTTCCGCAGCTCCCGGCAGGCGGCGGCTTACGCAGGGCTTGACCCGCGCCAGCACGAGTCCGGCAGCAGCGTCCGCAGAAAGCCCAGAATCTCGAAGATGGGCCATGCCTTCCTCCGCAAGGCTCTTTACATGCCTGCGATGGTCGCGGTCAGCAGGACAAGCTGGGGCAAGGCGTTCAAGGCGCGCCTCGCCGCAAACGGAAAACCCCCGATGGTCATTCTCTGCGCTATGATGCGTAAGCTGGTGCATGTCGCCATAGGTGTCCTCAACTCAGGAAAAATGTTTAATCCAGCCCTGCATGGGGCTTGACACGGACAACAGTATCTACAAGATGTTAAATACGTTGCCGCTGCCTTGTTAAATCTTGTATATACTTTGCACATATCTATCTTTAGAATTCTTATATATAAAGCATTATCTTTTGTTAAAAGATACTCCGTCGGTCCATAAATATGCCCGCCCTCTTCACCCATTTTGACCTTAAAATTCCAGAGCCGACCTTTGCCTCACCGCTGACCGACCTGATCATCGAGCTTGATCATCTGCGGAAAAAGCAGATTGGCGGGACAACGCCTCCAAGGATATTTTTCCAGCTGAAAAAGATATTCCATCTGCTGGAAAGCATTGGCTCGGCAAGAATTGAGGGCAACAACACCACCATCGCGGAATACGTCGAGCACAAGATTCAGCCTGAGGCGAATGGGCGTGGCAGCGAGAGCATCACGGAGATTGAGAATGCGGAAGCAGCGATGAATTTCATTGATCAGGTGATTGATGAAAATGCCGTGATTGACAAATCCATTATTTTCGAGCTGCACAAGCGCACGGTCAATGGACTCAGCGCATAGGCCACCGGATTATGTGCAGGTTCCTGATTACATGGAGGAGCTGATCAGCTTCATCAACCATGCCGACAGCCACAAGTACGACCTGCTGAAAACTGCGGCGGCGCATCATCGCTTTGCTTGGATTCATCCTTTTCATAACGGCAATGGCCGGGTTGTCCGTCTGCTGACCTATGCGATGCTGATCAAGCAGGGATTCAACATCAAACGAGGCCGGATCATCAATCCGACAGCGGTGTTCTGCATCAACAGGAACAACTATTACGCCATGCTGTCGCAGGCAGACAGCGGCTCAGAAGGAATGCTGGCATGGTGCGAATATGTGCTGCACGGCTTGTATGAAGAGATCATCAAGATTGACAAGCTGACAGATTATTCCTTTCTTGCGGAGAAAATTCTCATCCCGGCGGTGGAGTTCTGCTGCGAGCGCGGCAGTCTGAACAAGCAGGAGCGGGATATTCTGAAAGTGGCGGTAACAAAAGTGGTTTTCCAATCGGCGGATATTGAGCATCTTATGCCGGGCAAGATTCCGGCGGAGCGGTCGCGGGTGCTGGCGCGGCTGCGGAACGAGGGGCTGATTGAGCCGCTTGAGGAAAAGGCGAGGAAGTACATGGCCAATTTCACTGGGAGTTGTCTGCTGCGGGGCGTTATCAAGGTGCTGATGAAGGAGAACTTCACGGCGATGCGGGATTGAGGCGAAAAGGGGGCAGGTGCGCAATGGCAAACAAAGAACAGTTGGCGATACTCAAGCGGAATGTCGCCCCTGCAAGACCTGACGCGGCAAACGCGGCAAGAATCTGAATTTTTAAGGTTTTATCTGTTGTCTTGTTCGTTTGAATCGGGCCGTTTCACACTGAAAACGCTCCGATTTCAATTGGAATCAGGGCAATTCACATTGGAATTACGCCGATTCCTGTTGGAATTGCCTCGATGTCGGCAGGAATCGTGTCAAAGTCAATTGGAATCAAGGCGATTCCGATTGGAACCGGGCCGATTCAAATTGGAATCAGGCTGATTCCAGTCGAAAACGGGGCGATTCCAGTGTGAAACAGGGCAAAGTCAATTGGAATCGCCTTGATTCCAATTGACTTTGAGGCGATGGAAGCGGGGAACGGGGTAATTTTCAGGGGCGAAAGATTTTTCGCCCCTACCGAGGGTGCAAAATGGCAAACAAAGAACAGTTGGCGATACTGAAGCAGGGCGTGGCGGCGTGGAATAAATGGCGTGAGGAGAATCCTGATGCGAAGATTAACTTGCGCGGAGCAAAGCTGGATGGATTGGATTTGAGTGGGGCGAATTTTAGTAAGGCGGATATACGTGGGACTAATTTTAATAATACATTGCTTATAATGACGAACTTTTCGTCATCAAAATTAGATTTATCATTTATCGGAAAAGCTCTATATGTATTACTGTCTTCAGCTGTCAGCATAAGAAATGTAGTTATTTCACTATCATTTATTTTTTTATTTTCTTTTTTCGCCATACTTATATCTGGATTAAAACTGCTTCCATCATCTATAGATATAATCATGATTAGTATAATCACTATAATAATTACCGTTAGCTTGATTATAGTGATAACTAATTTTTTGTATTATTTTTTTCATATTGATGTTCTTTTTTCAAAAGAACAGGATGGTAAAGATTACTATCTTTCTACATCTTTTAAAGATTCTGATTTAACATGGGCAGTATTTGACAAGGCAAACATTGTGTTCACAAACTTTAGTAGAGCAATTTTAACAGGAGTATCATTTAGAAAAATAGTAAAACTTACGAAAGGAGTAGAAAGTAAAAACAACTTTGAAGATACTGTTATTTCTGATCATGATGTACGAGAACTGTTGATATATAGTAATGCCGCCGGATTTTTTTTGAAAGAAAAAAACTTGCGAGGTTTCAATCTCGTTGAATTTATTATTCGTAATACGGATTTACGTGGAACCGATTTGAGGCAGGCCAATCTAAGCAGAGCGGATATCACCGGCGCAAAACTCTACAATAGCGCACGGGAAAACTGGATTATTGACGACATTCACTGCGATTACGTTTATTGGGACGAAGCCGGAGAACAGCGCACCCCGCCTGACCGCGATTTCCGTCCCGGCGAATTTGAGGAATTATACAAGCAGCTTCCCACCTTCGAGTACATCTTCGAGCAGGGCTTCACGCCGCTTGATCCGCTGATCATGGACCGGGTGGTGCAGGCTGTCAACAAGCGGCACAAAGAGTTTTCACTGGAGCTGGTCAGTTTCGACAAACGCGGCCAGCCGCACGCCACGTTCACGGTCTGCCATCTTGAACACGTGGAAAAGGCAAAGCAGCAGATTGCGGCTGGCTACGAGGAAAGCAGAATTGCGCCGGATCAGCAGGCGCAGCTTATGGCCGCTGTTCTGGGCTTGATTGAGAATCAAAACAAACTGATTGATAAAATTCCATCATCGAGAGGACTGGAAATGGGAGACACGTACAACATTCACGGCGGACAAATCGGCGCAGTTGGACAAAGCGCGTCCGCTTCCGGCAACACCTTTCAGCAAATCATCGCAGACCTTTCCCGCCTACACGAGGAAATGCAGCGCAGCGCGAAAACCCCGGAACAACGCGCCGCCGCCGATGAAGTCGCCAAAGCAGAGCAGGCCGCCCGCCAGAAAAATGAACCTGCCATGCAACGGCATTTAAAGAATGTCGGAAAATTTGCTCTTGCCTGCGCAAAAAGTATCGGCACTGAAGCACTATCTGAGTATCTGAAGAAGATAACGCTTGGAATATAAAATTGTCCGCAGATATCTCTGCTGGTATGTATCTCGATAGGTTGAATACGCAGAATTGCAAATAATCAAGCGTAACAATTGAATTAATCAAACAATGCTCACTTTCGTTTCCCCCCTTTGGCTTACCGCTGGCCTGCTGGCCTGCTGCGGAGCCGTTCTTTTCCTCAGTCTGAGGACTGTCCATCGCAGAAAGGAGCTGACGAAATTCGCCGCGCCTCATCTGCTCCCGCAGCTTACTGCCAACGTTTCGCAAGCCCGGCGGCGGCTGAAAAACATCCTCTTTGTGCTGGGATTAGCTTGCTTGTTCATCGCCTTAGCCCGGCCTCAATGGGGCAGTCGCTGGATTGAGGTGCGGAGCAAAGGCGTTGATATCCTGATCGGCTTTGATGTGTCGAAATCCATGCTTGCGCCGGATATTAAACCCAGTCGTCTTGAGCGGGCCAAGCTGGCAGTGCGGGACTTCACCGCCCGATTAGACGGCGACCGAATTGGTCTGCTGCCCTTTGCTGGCACCTCCTTTCTCATGTGTCCGCTGACCACGGACTACGATGCCTTCAATGCCTCTCTTGCCGCTTTGAACACTGATGCCATTCCAAAAGGCGGTACAGACATTGGTCAAACCATTGAGGATGCGGTCAAAGTATTGGCCGGTGAACTCAATCACAAGATTTTGATTTTGATCACTGATGGCGAGGATTTGAGTCAAAATGCGCTGCGGGCAGCAGCCGTGGCGAAACAGGAAAAAATGCTTATTTATACGGTGGGAGTCGGTACGCCACAAGGCGAGCTGGTTCCGCTACCCGGCGGCGGTGCTGGAAATTTTGTCAAAGACGAGCGCGGTGGCTTTGTTACCTCGCGGTTAGACGAAAAAACCCTTGCTGCCGTTGCTGAAACCACGGGCGGCATTTATGTGCCGCTGGGCAGTATGGGCCAAGGCTTAGACACTGTGTATGAACGTAAGTTAGCTCTGATTCCCAAGGAAGAACAGGCCCAACGCAAAAAAAAGGTGCTGCTGGAACGGTTTCAGTGGCCGCTGGGGGCTGCCGCGCTGCTCTTGAGCCTAGATTTTCTGCTTATTGGTCGCCGCCGCAAGCTGCGTCTGCCTTTTATTTTCACCGCTGGGAGACGAAAAAAAGAGCAAGTAGCAGCTACAGCTGCCGTGCTTCTTCTTCTTTATATGTTCTGGCCTGTTCCGGCGCGAGCTGATCAAGGCAGCGATTTGTTTCAGGCTGGGAAATATGAGCAAGCGGCGCAATTTTACCAGAATGCTTTAACAAACGACAGCGACAATCCGACTCTGCATTTCAATTCTGGAGCGAGCTTGCATCAGCAAAAAAAATATGATGCAGCAGCAGCGGAATTTACTAAGGCACTGCAAAGCAGTGATATCACCTTGCAGGCGAAGAGCTATTTCAATCGCGGAATCAGTCAGTATCGTGCAGGCGAAGAAGCAGAAAAAAAGGCTGATAGAGTACAGGCTGTTCAGCAACTAAAGCAGGCGGAAAAATCCTTTGCTGCGGCGATCAAGTTGGCTCAAGAGCAGCAGAAAAAGGACAAGGCAGCTCGTAATCAGCAAAAAGCCAAAGAGAAACGAGAACAGTTAGAAAAACAACAAAAAGAGCAGTCGCAGCAAAGCGAGAAGGACGACGAGAAGAAAGAGCCACAGGAGCAGAAAAAGCAAGAAGGGCAGGAAGAGAACAAACAAAATTCAGGTTCAGAAGCAAAACAAAAACAGCAGGATAGTAAAGAGGAAAAGAACAACGACAGAGCGGAAAAGCAAGATACCAGCGCGGCTCAGAAGCAGAACGATCAGGAAAAACAGCAGCAAAAAGCTGCATCGATGCCAGACAAGGAACAGCAAAAGAAGGAAAGCACCACTGAAAATCCGCAGAAGCAGACTGGGGCAGTCGATCAGAATCGAAAGCAGCCGCAGCCGGGTGGAAAGGATAAGGAGGAGGTTAAAATCATGGGTAAAATGACCGAAGAGGAAGCAGGTAATCTGCTCGACAGCCTGAAAGCCGAGCAGGGTGAACTGAATTTTATCCCGCAGGAGGCTGCCGACGGAAATGAAGTCGACAGGGATTGGTGATGCTGAGAAACAATGTGGCGCGGCTTTGGCTGATAGTTAGTCTGCTCTACTGCTTTGCGGCAACAGGCTGGGCGGCGGATGTTCAGGTTTCCGCTGAACTGAACCCAAGTACCTTTGCCCAAGATCAGGGCGCGGAATTGGTGATCACGGTCAACGGGGCCAGTTCTGCCCAACCGGAGCTGCCTGCTGCCGAGGGACTGCGTTTCCGCTCTCTTGGCCAAAGCAGTCAGACCTCTTGGGTCAACGGACAGGTTTCAGCTTCGGTGGCCTTCAGCTTTATCGTACAGGCGGAAAAAATAGGTCAGCACACTATCGGGCCGGTCAAAGTAACAGCAGACGGCAAAACCTACACTACGCAACCGGTCAGCTGTACGGTCAGTCCGGCGCAAAATTCCAGCGGCACGGCAGCAGTTCCGCCGACTGGTTCCAACTCGGCCCCGCAAACGGAAGAAGAGAGCGAGAACATCGGTTTTCTGCGAATTTTACCACAAACAGACAAATTTTATGCCGGACAGCTGGTGCCTTTTACGATCAAAGCCTATTTCAAGCCGGGCAGACGGATTCACCTTAAAACCACACCTTCGCTGATTGGGGAAAATTTTCTTCTCCAGAGTTTAGACCAAGAACCGAGCCAGCAGCAAGAACAGGTCAATGGCGAACAATTCACCGCCCTAACGTGGTATGGTGTGCTGTCAGCGATCAAGGAAGGTACTGCCGCGTTATCTGTGCAGGTCGATGCTGATCTGATGGTCCGCGAACAGAGTCAGCCTCATGGTAGCCCATTTGATGCACCCTTTTCTAACGATCCTTTTTTTGACGACTTTTTTGGCCGTTACACACCTCGCGAGATCAAACTCGCCAGCCCCGAAAAAACAGTGACCGTACTGTCTTTGCCGAACAAAAACCGTCCGGCGGATTTCAAGGGCGCGGTTGGCATGTTTAGTCTGGCTGTTGCAGCTTCGGGCACTGACGGCAGGCCGGGCGATCCTATCACCCTAAAAATGAAAATTGGTGGCAGTGGCAACTTCGACAGCGTGCAGGCCCCGGAGCTAACTGACAGCAAGGGCTGGAAATTGTATCCGGCTTCAGCCAGCTTTATCGGTCAACCGCGCGGCAAGAGCGAAAAGACCTTTGAACAGGCCATCGTGCCAGTTGGCAGCAATTTAACTGCGGTGCCACCACTGCATTTTTCCTATTTTGATCCGGCGGCTGGGGACTATGTCACCCTGAAGAGCGAGCCGATTCCGCTCCAGCTGCAACAGGCTGCTGAACCAGTGCCACCTCCTGCACAGCAGCAGCCCCCTCCGCCGCTAAAAAACAAAAAAAATCAGGCGGAACCGAAAGCAAGGAAGCATTTTGTCTTTCTGCGTTCTGAGTCAGAAAAAATCGTGCGCAACTTCCAGCCGCTGTATGAAAAACACTGGTTCCTGACCACAATGGCCGGGGCCGGGTGCTGCCTTGTCTCTGGCCTACTGCTTGATTTGCGCCGAAAAAAATTAGAAAGCAATCCAAGTCTTGTTCTCCGCAAACAGGTGGAAAAAAAGATAGCTCGGCATTTTCGGGAGATGAAGGCGGCAGCAGCGGCCAAAGATCAAGAGCGATTCCGACTGCATTGCCAAGAGGCTGTGCAAAAACGTACAGGTGCAGCGTGGGGACGCGCTCCCGAAGCGATCACGTTAGCTGATTTGAGCGAGCGGCTGCCTGCGGATGCGCCTCTCCTTGCCCTGTTCGCCCGGCTTGAGCAGAGCAGCTATGCGGCGCAACACTTAGAAAAGGCGGAGATGGAAGCAATGCTTCAGATCGCCCAACAGGAATTGGACAAACTGGCATGAAAAACCGGATAACCGAGTGCCGCCACAGAGGTTTATCGTTACGTGCTGTTATCAGCTTGTTTTTGCTCGGCGCAAGCATGCTGCTAACCTTCTCCGCTGTTGCTGACCAGAAGAAACAAGACGGCGATCCCGAAACCTTGGTTGCGCAGGCTAATGCCGCCTATCTCAAAGGCCGCTACGAGCAGGCTGCCACTCTCTATACGGCAGTTGTTCACGAAATAGGCATCTCTGCCGAACTGCTCGGCAACTTAGCTGACAGTTACGCCGCTGCTGGGCAAATCGGGCTGGCGGTGCTGAATTACGAGCGGGCGTTGTTACTGGCTCCGAGCAATGCGGATTTGCGGGCGAGTTTAGCACAGTTACGCAAGAATGCTGGTCTGTTTCGAGCAAAATCCTTGCCGGAGCAGCTGGCTGAATTGTTGGGCGCGGATCAGTGGTTACTGATTTCTGGCACCGCCTTTGTCCTGCTCGCCCTAACTGTGCTGGTCGTAGGCGTAATTGGCCGAAAACGCTGTCCTTGGGCACGACAACTAAATTTCCTTTTTCTGACCGCGACCCTGCTGCCTCTGCCTCCGGCCTTGCTCCGCTATCAGGCTTGGCAAGATGGCGTGATCACGGCTCCTGATGCCCGGCTGCTCATTTCACCCTTTGCCGAAGCTGAAGCAGTTGGCAGCGTTAAAACGGGCAGCATTATTCACCCGCTGCACAAGGAACACGGCGACTACCTGCTGGTGCGTGATGAGGACAGACGTAGCGGCTGGATTGCTCAGACCAGTTTTCAGCGGATTGCAAACATCGAGCAAGGGCGACATAATTTTGCACAGACCACCGAAATTCAAAAAACACAGCCTGACTTGCCTAATGTACGCTCCGAGAGTATATTGCATTTCAATGCACTGGAGCAGTCTCCCGTCCCTCGAAAAATTCAACACCAGAACAAAGAGAAAATATGAAAAAAACTTTTGCATTATGCGGCCTGCTTCTTTTGTCGGCTCAAATAGCGACCGCTGCACCTCACAGTGGCACTCGTTTTATTGACACTTGGTCAGAGCTGAACACTTGGGAGACAGGGGCAAGGTCAGTAGATTTTGCCCAAACGCTGGATAAAAAATTAGTCTTTGTTTTGGGTGAAGACGGCAACGTGCAGATTTTTTCCGCTGTTGGTGAGCAGCTCGGTACGGTTCAGATGCAGGGCAGACCAATAGCTATCGACATTGATCCGCGTGGTAAAATTCTGTATGTAATTGACCAGAGAGGGTATTGCACACTTTTCAATATTTCTATAACAACCGGTGCCGCAGACTCGAAAGTGCTCCGTAGCTGGAGGACTCGCGCAAGAACGGTGGATGTTGCTGTTTTGCCCGACCGTCAGTTGGTTTTCGTTCTGGAAGCAGACAAAACCGTGCGAGTTTACTCATACTCTGGCCAACAGATAGGCTACATTCCCGTGCCCGCAGGCACTTCCTCTCTTGACCTCATTCCTAGGAGCGCAATGCTTTATCTTGTCAATCAAAGAGGATTCTACACATCGTTACAACTACAGTTCTAACCGTGCTAACCGATTTCAGGGGCAAAAAACAAATTTTGTTCGACTTGCCGGACGCAGCACGGGACAGTATAATGCCTGCATTCTATTCATTCACTGCTCATTTTTACCAAGGAAAAAACATGAAGAAAACTCTTGCCCTGTCCTGCCTGCTGTTACTTTCTGGTCAGATCGCCTTAGCACAGCCGCCCGCACCAGAGCAGCAGCCTGCTGCCAAGCCCGATGCACTTTCATGGACGGTTATGCAAAATTGGAAAACTGAAGCAAAACCGCTTGATTTCGTTCAGTCGTTAGACGGCAGGATGGTATTTATCCTCGGCGAAGACAGCAAGGTTTATCTGTATTCCGCCGAAGGCCAGAAGCTGGGAGTGATTCCGGCTGATCCGGGTACAATTGCTTTGGATATTGCTCCGCGTGGCGAGATGCTTTATCTGGTGGACAAAAACGGTGCGTATAAGGCTCTTGATATTTCCTTTGCTAAAGACATCGATATCTCTGGCTCGCCCTTCCTCGGTAACGAAAAAGCACCGGTGGCTTTAGTTGTTTTCTCAGATTTTCAATGCCCTTTCTGTAGCAAAGTGCATCCTCTGTTGGAAGAAGTGATGAAGAAAAATCCTGACACGGTTAAGGTCGTGTTCAAGCACATGCCGTTGAACATGCACCAACAGGCCGAGCCAGCCGCTCGTGCCTCTATTGCTGCTCAGGAGCAGGGCAAATTCTGGCAGATGCATGATGCACTTTTCGCTATTTCATCGAGCTTGAATCCTGAGACGATTGAAAAAGCTGCCGCTGGCATTGGGTTAGATATGGAAAAGTTCAAGGCAGACTTGAACAGCCCAGCCATCCAAGAGAAGCTGACCAAGGACATGAACGCAGCACGTTTGGCCGAGGTCAACGGTACCCCAACGCTGTTCGTCAATGGTCGCCGAGTGAACGCAGCGGGTGTCGAAGGCATCCAGAAGATGATCGACCAAGAACTGAGCAAGAAGTAAGTAATGCCTACCCGGCCAACGTTGAAAAAAACGGGAGGCGAAGTCGAGCAAGGCTTGGAGTTTGCGGATCATGCCGCTGCCCAAGCCCTGTTCGGTGAGTTAAACCGTAATCTGCACACCGTTGAGCAGACAGCTGGAGTCCATATCAACTGCCGAGGGAATAACCTCCAAATTCAAGGCAGAACTGATGCGGTGGAGCTGGCTGTTTCTGCTCTGCGCCAGCTGTATGAACTCGTCCGCAAAGGCTATCCAGTTTTCGGCCAAGATATTGCTTTTGGTCTGAAAATCCTTGAATCATCTCCAACAGCATCTTTGGAGGAGATATTCTTAGAGAAGGTCTGCATTACCTCAAAAAAGCGGATTATTTCACCAAAAACTATCAACCAAAAGAATTACATCGAGGCGATCCGCCACAACGACATTGTGTTTGGCATTGGACCAGCAGGCACCGGTAAAACCTATTTAGCGGTGGCGATGGCAGTTGCGGCCTTGGCTGCCGAACAGGTGCAGCGGATCATTCTCACTCGACCCGCCGTAGAAGCAGGCGAGAAGCTCGGTTTTCTACCCGGTGATTTGGCTCAGAAGGTTGATCCGTATTTGCGTCCGCTTACCGATGCTCTTAACGAAATGCTGGGAGCAGAGAAGGCAGCGGATTTGATCGGACGGGGCGTGGTCGAAATTGCACCATTAGCCTTTATGCGCGGCAGAACCCTGAACAAAGGCTTTGTCATCCTTGACGAAGCGCAGAACACCACTCGCGAGCAGATGAAGATGTTTCTCACTCGGATTGGTTTTGATTCGCAGGCGGTCATCACGGGTGATATTACTCAGGTTGATTTGCCTGGTGGTCAGCCTTCTGGCTTGGCAGAGGCAAAAAATATTCTTCAGGATATCGATGGGATCAGTTTCTGTCACTTCGATAGTAGCGACGTAGTTCGTCATCCGCTCGTGCAAAAAATCATTCTCGCCTACGAGAAAAACAGTCATCGCACCGCGACCGTCCAGAAGCCTGATGTCCATTAACTTCATCAGTGAAATCGATCCGCAGCGATTCCGGCTTAATCAAGCTCTGTTGCGTGCGCGTACATCTCGTTTGCTGTATCTACTCGGCCAAACTGAGCGAACAGTCAGCATTGTTCTGCTCGACGACCGGGAAATGGCTGGTTACAACCAGACTTATCGCCATAAAGAAGGGCCGACTAATGTGCTCTCGTTTCCAGCGGAAGTGGCGGATGAGCTGGGCGATATTCTTATTTCTGTGGACACCGCGTGGCGGGAAGCTATCGAGAAGAACATCACCCTGCATCAGCATGTTACTTGGCTGATCATCCACGGCCTGCTGCATTTGCTGGGCTATGACCATGAGCTGTCGGAAGAGCAAGCAGAACTGATGCAGGACAAAGAAGCGCAGCTCTTTCAGGCTATCCAACATATTCATTCACAAGGAAGAACCATGCCGCAACTTGCCATCAACGTTGACCACATCGCCACCATTCGGGAAGCCAGAGGCGGCGCAGAGCCTGATCCGGTGCTGGCCGCAGGCATTTGTGAGCTGGCTGGTGCGAGAGGTATTGTCGTCCATCTGCGGGAAGATCGTCGCCATATTCAGGAGCGTGATGTTCGGGTTTTGCGTCAAACGGTTAAAACTCGCCTGAATCTGGAGATGGCCGCCGTCAAAGAGATCGTCGAGATTGCCCTTGATGTGCTGCCAGATATGATCACCTTAGTGCCGGAAAAACGTAAAGAGCTGACCACTGAAGGCGGTTTGGACATCATCAGCAATGAGAAAAAAATCAGGAAAACTGTCGGCAAAATGATTGAGGCAGGTATTCCCGTGTCCATCTTTGTTGATCCCAATCCTGAGCAAATCAAGGCTGCTGTCGATGCAGGCGCGACCTATGTCGAGCTGCATACTGGCCGCTACGCAGATGCCACCGCCGCGAAGGAGCAGGATAAAGAATTTCAGCTGATCGAGCAGGCAGCAGAGACTGCCTTTGCGGTCGGGCTGCGGGTCAATGCTGGCCACGGGCTGAATTATCTCAACGTGGGTCGCATCGCAGGTATATCTGTGATCGAAGAACTGAGCATCGGCCATGCAGTGATTGCACGGGCGGCTTTTGTTGGCTTAGATCAGGCTGTGCGGGAAATGCAAAACTGCATTGATATAGTGGGGTGAGAATACTCGTAGCAACTCCAAATTTTGAACTGATGATGTGAAAAAAAGGGGCGGCACAGCACTGCCCGCCCTGTGATAGTGAAATAGTTTCACTGATAAACCAAGGTAGTTCCGGCATCAACCGAAGTGCTATCATCAGTATACTCGCTTTGCCGCCCGACGTTCCAATCTGACGGCGAGGAGGTGTTGAAGCGGGAGATTTTTTTGTTTGGATTGCCTTGCAGCTGGTAATACGTGTCCTGATAGATACGCCATCTGCACAGATCAATCGGGGTTACTTCCGAAGCATTGACCGGACCGGTCACGCCCGCCAGCTCAAAGGCCGCTGCCACCAGCTCCGAGCAGAAAAATCTGCTAAAATCCTCTCTGTTCAGCGTGGGGCTATGCAGACCAAAGGGAAGTTTATCCAGCGCATCTAATGATGCGTTGATAGCTTGAGGCATATCATAGGGTTTGCTGGCCTTGGCTTGCTTAAATAAGAAATTATAAAATTTCTTTTGATCAAAGCGAGTCTTTCTGATCTCGTCGTTCAAGGGAAGCCACCACATTTCTCCGTCGTAGGTACTCAGGCGTTCACTGAGTCTTGAGATATTCACGCCATTGAATCCATGCAACGATGTTGATTCGATAATTTGATTGAAAAACTTGTCTGTTTCGTAGTCAATAACCTTGGTCTGCAAGATTACTCCAATGTGAGATACATCAGAGAAGGTGGCAAATTTGATGATTTCAGAGAAATTTCCCTTTCCGCCAAAAGCGATCACATCGCCAGGCTGCATCTTCTCGCGAGCTTCATCATAGGTGATTTGGATTGCATTCATGGTGTTTTCCTTTTTTGCTAACCCCGTACATATTGTTTTTAGATATCAATTAGCAGGGCGGTGCTACTCGCCCTGCTAATCTGCTTTGTTAGACAGACTGTCTATTTGATTGATTATGCAGGCCCAATGACGACATCGCCAAGAATATCACTTGACTCGTCAGCTATATTGGCTCTGACAGTCGATGGAAACTGACGAAGAGCATAAAAGCAACCCTTGAGATTTAACCTAGCTTTGGCATAACCCATGATCCCGTTCATGGCATTAACATTGACATTTGCTGTATATATTAAACCGGGGGCATTGTCAAAATTCCAAGCAACCATGTTGCCGACTTGTATCCAACGTCCACCACCGTATGCGTATGTCCAGTTACCGTTCGCGCAGAAAGTAAACGGGCTGGCTTTGAGAACTCTTCCTGTGCATCCCCAGTCAACACAAACGGAATGCCAAGTTCCAACAATGCTGTTTTCCTCCCCTTCTCCTGCTGTTGAGAACGTCATTATTGATCCAGCATCAGATATTTCACCTATCATCAGACCTGAATCAGTTCCATCCCACCATTTGCTACTTGGTGTCGTCATGTCATTGAACTTTGCATGAAGTATCGCTTCATACAAATCTTCCCCGTCTCCAGCATTGGCTCCATGTTCAAGATCATTGCGGCCATCAGCTTGCTCTAGCGAACACTCATAATGCTGCCCAGGAATCATCTGCTCGTTATTATTGCTGCCTAATTCATCAACGTGCCAGATAGCGAGACCTGCATCAGGGAGCGAGGCATCCCGTCCTGCCTGCTGCCGATTTTCAATGATGAAATACTCAGCTACGTTTTTGGGATTGGGATAAAAATAGAAATCATTTTTTCCGGCTGATACATCTGCTGTCATGCAACCTGTTATCGGTGTCAGTCGTGATGTCCAACCAGCTTTACGCTTCAGATATGCGCATACTTGCGTCGGATTGTTATCCGCACCGCCGTAACACATTAGACAGTAATGGCCGACACCCGTTGATTCATACCCATAATCATACAGATCAGGAAAATCGCAGATCATGTGGCCATTTTCATGGCAAAACGTACCTAATGTGAGCTGATTGCCCATGTTGGTGATCTGATAGTCAGAAAACCGTTTGCCAGCCGCCGCCTCATATGGTGCTGCTAACGCCCATGAATGCGGCCACAATCCTTCCGCCCAGTTGTTTACACGATCACCGGCATAAAAAACATTGAGAGCGTAGATATATCCCTCGCTGTCGCTGCTTAACTGGCTGAAATCAAAACCTTGCGACTTCAACAAGTCTAGCCCTTCCACGATAAGCTCTCGGGCGCGGCTGCCATAAGAAATCGAATTGTCGGTATAATATGAACGCTCATGCTTGGCTGTATAGTAAGCAGTCACAGTGTTGGTGTAGTGCAGCTTGCCGTCAGAGTTGTCATAGAAGTAATCATGCACCGAACCGTTATTGTCGTTGTTGCTGTAGCCTCGCTGGTTGCAGAAATTGCTTACCTCATCCTGCGCGATTGTGCCGCTCACATCTGGAAATTGAATTAGAAGGCACAAACCAACATAATCGCCTGTTATGCTTGATGCCAACGGGGTACTCGACGCACCTGCCATCAATGCGCGCCTAATCTCATTTCGGCGATATTCACGGCGAATTTTCCAGCGCGGCTGCCCTTTAAGCTGCCCGATAGCTTGTAACGCCTTGATTTTTGCTGTTCCTGCACTAGGTCTGAGGTGCTGGACAAGTTGAGGTGAACGAACGTTCAGAGTTCCAATCCGAATGCCGCTGGGTACTAAATCGGTCTTGTCAGCAGAAAGATCGGCGTATTCATAGTATCCGTCTTGCTGATTTTTTATCACGGTGTAACCGTCCAGCGTTTCAAATACAGCATAATGCTGATTTCCTGACCCAACGACTTGAAATCTACTTCCATCAGGGTTAGTGAAGGTGAATTCTTCCTGAAAAAATGGCCGTGGCATGATCTACTCCTTTGTACAGACATGATTATTGGATTAAGAGGTTGTTTGCAACCTCATGCGACACAACAGTAATGCATTTTTTCCCTTGCGAAATTAAGCTAACAACCTTTATCCCTCATATCCCGCAAGGGAAATTAATAACAAGCGAACCTGGTTTATGGGTTGATGACCAAATAATCAACATAGAGCCGGATTGGATTGCTCCATTCGATGTTCACCCAAATATTCACCGCACCGTTTGTCGGAGCAACATTGTGAAGCGTGTATTTAGCACCACCTATAAACTTACCACCACCTGCTGCACCCTCACCAATGGCAACGAAAACCAGAGAGTTGGCATTGATAACATCCCAATTAAGATTCAATCGGCACTGACCATTCCAATTTCCCCAATCGTGCCGATAAGCAACAATACCATCTGGCAAGGCCATTGCTGCCGGTGCGCCTTCCACGCTTGGCAGAGTTAATACGCGAACTTGTTTTTTATTGACCTGCTGGGTATCCGAGACGTATAAACCACTCTGAGAAGAAGCTGAATTAACCTCAAAAGCTGTAGCCATGATTAACCTCATTGAAGATTGTTAGTTGAAGATAGAAAAAAATAGAACACGAGAGATTCGTCCTGTTATTTGATCATGATTCACCTCCTATTTGCTATCCTACGCAGGAAAACGATCAGGTCAGTGGCGATTGCACAATCCCTGTACCCACGTTATCTTCTTTGATGCCTTGCACTAGCGGCGCGGTTGTACCGCTGGCAATCAGCCGAGCCAGCAAGGGAAGATATTCAACTCTTCCGTGCTTCTCAATTTCACGCTGCGCCCAGAGAGCGGCAACACCGGCAACATGAGGTGTGGCCATGCTGGTTCCTTCGAGGCTGGCGAGCTTTCCGCCTGGCCAAGCAGAGACAATACCCCTGCCCGGCGCGGCGATGTCCACCTGCGTGTTGGAGAAAACAGCCACATCCAGCTTTTCTCCATCATCCGCCTGCCCCAGTGCGCCTACGGAGACAACTTCTGTTCCGGCAGCAGGAGGAGCAACAGCAATCTCGTATTCCGGCCTCCGGCTTTCATTGCCTGCGGCGGCAATGATCAACACATTTCTCTCGCGGGCGTATCCAGCCAGCTGGCTGAACAAGTTGATATTCGCTCGGTAACCTTCCAAGGCGATTGAAGTGGCCGGTTCTGCCTTTAATCCGCAGTCGATCAGATATTTGACGTAGCCCGGAAAATCAATTCCCAGAGACATCGAAATAATGTGGGCATTTTCACCGATTGCCCAGCCGACAGCATCAGCGATTGTTGCGGAAGAGCCGCCGTTTTTTCCAAGCACCTTGCCGATCAGTGCTTTCTTTATCTTCCGAGCAATCCCGAACCGCAGCCCGTTGATATCCTGCCCGAAGATCGTGCCAGCGCAATGCGTGCCATGTCCAATATCATCATGGTCTACTTCCGAGGTGAAGTTGCGCTGGAGCAGCTCTACTCCGTTGAACGCAGGGTGTTCAGCGTCTATGCCAGTATCAAGCACGGCCACAGTCACGCCAGTTCCGTCATAACCGGATTCTGGTGCCCGGACAGCCTTGACTCCCCATGTCGGCGAAGACAACGCTGCAATTTCAGCGTCTCCCAGAACAACACTTTCTGTCGGAGCGATCAGCTTGATCGGCATGATCGGCGCGATTGCGGCAACGCTGGGATCACGTCTCAGCTCGCTGACCTCTTTGGCAGTCAAGTCCGCCTTAGCAATCTCTACAGAAACAGGTCTGAGCCGGGAACGCTCAGTGCTTGAAACCGACCAGCCGTACTCTAAGGTCGGTGTGACAAGGTTTCTGCGAGTCATTACAACAAACTTTGATGCAGCCATTTTTCTCTCCTTTTTCAAACGTGGTGAATAAAAACCGCTATTAAAAATTTACAGCGGCAATTACTAAAAAATTGCAGCACCCGCCGCAATCTGTTATTATCTTGCTTCAAGCTCTGCTGACTTCCCTATGCAAGGTGCCTCTTTTGAGCAGAGTAAGCAGCGGCACATGCAGGGTCAGCAACTGAACTTGAATGTTTTTCATTTTGTGAAAACCATCTTAAACTATCTTCTCCGCTGTTTTAATGTCCTGACGCATCAGAAATCGGAACTTTGACATCAAAGTTAAAACTGAACCTGTTATCATCATTCATCCAGATTTTAACGATGCCATCTTAAACCATCTGCTGAACTGTTTTAATGTCCTGACGCAGCAAAAAACGGAACTTTCGCGTCAAGACGCAATAAAATTTTTGTTCATTTATTTTAAGGTGAAACAGTATGCCCTTTCTTCATGAAATTCCCTCGCAGTATCGCATCCTGAGTAGCATGGGCAATGTGGCCGTGTTTTATGCGGCCTATGTTGGCCTGTCTGTCGAGCGCATCAGCAGCGAGACCGGTATCACCCCGACTATGTTGATGAATCCTGACACCTATCTGCCGGAAACATTTTTTGAAAAATTCTTTCAGCTGTTAACCAAAGCCTTTCCCGATAGAAACGTGGCCTTAGAGCTGGCCCAAATTGCGCCGCTGTCTTATCTGGGTGCGCCGGGACGATTACTACGCCGCGCTCCTAATCTGCGCTCGATGCTGGAGCTATTCTCCAAATACTGCAAGTTAATTGCTGATCGGTTGGAAATGGAGGTAGTTGACTGGGGTGGGTCTGAAGCGGTGCTGCGTACCCATCAGCCCCTCAGCTTGCTCGACAACGGCATGAGCGCGGAAATCGGCCTTTGTATGGGTACGCGGATTGCGCAGGAATGTTTTGGCGACGACGCGCTGCTCCGAGTGCAGTTTCGCCATCAGGTTATTGGTCCAGTAGCTGCCTATGAAGAATTTTTCAAAGCTCCGGTGTCCTTTGGCGCAAAATTCAATGCCCTAATTTTCGACAGCAAAGTGCTTGACCGCCCCAGCAAGGCAGGTAGGACGGAAGTGCGCAGTGTACTGGAGCAGAGTTTAATAGAACTTCGGTATGAAAATGGATTAGATAGAGGGGACAGGACGGCTGAAATTCGTAAGGCGGTGATGCGGAATTCGCTCAAGGGAGATTATTCTGCTGCTGGGCTGGCGCAGAGTTTGGGTATGAGCATCAGTGCCTTGCAGCGGCAGCTACACGCATCCGGCACCAGTGCCAGCCGTTTGATCGACGAAACGAGGCATATTAATGCGATGGGAATGCTGGCAGACAGCAGTCTGAGTGTAGATGAAGTGGCCTTTCGGCTGGGATTTGAGAGCGAGCGAGGTTTTCGTAAAGCCTTTCAACGCTGGTGCGGCCAAAGTCCAGCGGGAGTGAGAAAAGAAATGAAGCAGCAGGAAGCGGTCAATGTTCCCGCATGAGTTGGTAGGTTATGAATCAAAATCCACGCAGTTCACTTAACTTATTCAGAATAATGCCCTGTAGTTTGTAATTCCTCCTTCTGTTCCGCAACGATCTGCTCTGATCCCAGAGCAACGTTTGTACCCTTCCGCGTACCGCCTCGTTCACAGTTTCAATCTCGAATTGTTCAATTCTGCAAATTGAGCTGCGTAATTTCTATGAAAAACAAGGGAAAACGCAACAATCAGGCCGTTTGTTGACAATAACGCCAATTTTGAACTTTTTTGTCCTCTTCTTGACAAAAACAACCAGAATGCTTTTTTGCATTTCCTTGGCAGAAAAACGATCAATTGTTTAGTTTAAATCAGAATATTCTTCAGTGCTGTCTTTGGCACGGTTCTTGCTATATCAAGGACAACAGCGGTGAATTGAATTGTGCCGCACGAATAACGACCATTCTGCCTTTTGAGAAGAATAATGAAAGCCTGTGCAACATCTATGCGGATTGATAGCCTGATTCTGCCGGTCGCGCCGCAGGCTGTCTGTGGCAAACGTTTCGGCAGCAGTAACGCAGTAGCAGCAATGCCGCCTGCGGATGCAGTTGCTTGGATTGGCGAACTCATCAAGGGTGGCAAGGAGATACACGGAGTGAATCTTTGCGGCCCCGGCGATGCGTTGGCTGCGCCGGAAATGCTCTTTGCCGTCCTCGATCAGCTGCGAGAAAAATATCCTCATTTCAGCTTGCAGGTGACGACTGCTGGACTGGGTGTAGCAAATCTTGCGCCTGCCTTAGCGGAACGACAGGTTGCTCAAATCAATTTGCACGTCGAGGCAGTTCAGACTGAGATAATTGAAAAAATTTACGTTTGGATTCGTCCGAGCAAGCGCACTGTTCCGTTATCGCAAGCGGCGGAGGTTTTAATCAGCGAGCAGGAAAAAGCGGTAGCGGTCTTGAGCAAAGCTGGTGTGCCGGTGAACATTCAAACTACGGTTTATCCCGGTATTAACGATCAGCATGTTGCGGCGATTGCGGCAAAGATGGCGGAACTGGGAGCGTCGTCGATCACCCTGCTGCCCTTTGAGCCGATTGCTGGTGAGGAAAATTTGCCCGCCTGTGACGCAGCAATGCTGGAAAAAGCAAAGCAAGATGCAGCGGCTCATATAAAGCTGAGTGAATACGGCGCAAGCCTACTTACTCCGCCAGGCAGTGGCGATAGCTTTGCCGGAACCGTGCTGCCCAAGCCAACGAAAGAGCGGCCCAACGTGGCAGCAGTCAGCTCCAACGGCATGGAAGTTGACCTGCACCTTGGTCAGGCGGTGAAAATCCTTATTTACGGCCCACGATGTGGTGATGAGCTGCCCTCGCTGCTGGCTGTACGCAACGCGCCAGAGGCAGGCGCAGGTAGTTCTCGCTGGGAAACGCTGGCTCGCGAATGCCTCTTTGACTGTTTCGCGTTGCTGGCTGCAAACGCCGGAGAAAATCCGCAGAAAGTCTTGGCCGAGCAGAGCATCAAAGTGCTGCTGGCGGAGGACAGTATTGAAGGTCTTGTAGATGTACTCTACGGTGGCGGCAAAAAACAAAAGTGCAAAAAATAATCTCAACAGAGGGATAGAAAAATGGCAATACCAAAACGGCAGATTTTGCTCTGCCAAAGTTTTCGAGCTGCTGGTGACAAAAAAGGTCTCTGCCACAAGCAAAGCGAAGGTTTTCTGCAATACATTGAAGAGGAAGTGCTGGATCGCGGCTTAGACTGTCTTGTTAGCGCGACCACTTGTCTCAAACAGTGCGAGAAAGGGCCAGTAATGGTTGTGCAGCCAGAAAACTGGTGGTTTGGTGGAGTAAGCAGCGAGGAGGCCATTGATGCCATCCTTGACGGCCTTGAAGAAGGCGAACCTGCGGCAAAGTATCTCATTTCTGAATGAATACGGCAGTTCTCATCCGTCAAGCTGAACTTGCGGACATTCCAGCCCTGCTCGGCTTACTGAAGCTGCTCTTCAGTATTGAAAAGGACTTTATTTTCGATGCGGGCAAGCAAGAGCAGGGTCTGCGTATGTTGCTGGCGGAAAGCCGGGCGGTAGTTTTAGTCGCCGAGACAGACGGGCAGATAGTTGGCATGTGTACGGGGCAGTTGTTGATTTCCACGGCCCAAGGTAGTTCGTCTGTGCTGGTTGAGGACGTAGTCGTACTGCCCTCTTGGCAGGGGCAAGGCATAGGCAAGCTGCTTCTTGCTGCTCTTAGCGAATGGGCAGTGAGCCAAGGAGCACGTCGGATGCAGCTCCTTGCTGATCGGAACAACACCCCAGCTTTGGCCTTTTATCGGAACATGGGGTTGCAGACGACCGAGATGATTTGTCTGCAGAAATTTCTCAAGGAGAACGGTAATGCAAGGCAAAACTCATCTGGTGCCGCTGACCGCGCTCCAGCCGATTAAGGGTTGGGAAGAATATTTCCGGCACGGCGAGGGCTATCTAAATGCGGCAGTTGGGGCGCACCGAAAGGAGGTGCGAGCCTTCACTCCTGAGATACTCTACAATATCATTGCGATGGCGATTGAAAAATTCGTCATGGCTGCGCTGATGCGGCACGGTGCCTTACCGTATAATCACACGATGGGCGATTTAGTTGAGGCGATGGAAAATACCTTTCCGGGCAAGATGGGCGAAATTGGCGAAGGGCTACTTGCCTTGGATAAATATCAGGAAATTTGTGATATAGATGCGTTTAACATCCGTCCACCAAAGATGGAGGAAATCCCGGCCATGCTGGAATTAGCGGGAAGACTGCGGGGGTTGGTGGTGAATGAGCTGCTTTAACTCATGAATCAGGTTGAACAAATGTCAGAACGAAAACTCGGCGTTGTTAAGGATATCGTTGAAGCGGTAGGTATGAGCATTTCTCATGTTTATGAGGATTTGATTTTTCTCAACCATAACGCCTTCCTGCTTCAGTTTACCGATGAGAACAACACGCTGCTTCTTCACAGCAACCAAGAGGCGAGCAAAGAATTGCTCAGAGAAACTACTGCTCCAATCAAGGCCGCAGCAGCGGAGAACGGAATGAAATTTCTCGACGGTGGCAGTTATAGGTTGACACAGGGCAGCGGCGAAAGCCTACAGATTGAATTTTTCTCGTAATTCAAAAATAACAGTCTTTAGAGGAGGCCAGAGCATGGCAAAAGCAGACGTAGAAAAATTGCTGACAGCGGGCGGCAAGGACAAGAAAATTAAGGCGAAATACGATGTTCCGGCCACCAAAGAGGAGTTTGTCGCGCTGGCCGCTGAGGACGGCTACAGCTTCACTGTAGAGGAGCTGGAGGCGGTGCTGAAGGAGTCGGGCGATGTCTTTGAAAAGTACGGCAACCCGCCTAAACGGTCGATTTGGTGGACTTAATCTGCCGCCACTTACACCTTGTTTTTTAAACTGCGCCGAACCTCCTATTAAGGGGTTTGGTGTTTCGTTTTTTATCGTAAGGTAGTTACATTTTTGCAAGATGAAATATTTGTTAAATACAAAAACGTATCAAACGGTATCGTGGTGAATCGTACACAATTGGAATAATTGCTTGATATGAAAAGTTAAAATTAACACATTGTAAAGATGGCATGAATTTTGCAAAATATACAGGAAACAGTGAAGGGGATAGAAAACAGGTCTCTTTCCAGCGGATACTTCGGCAACACTTTAATCTTTTCAAGAGGAGGACTATGTTATGAATCCGAGTGCGATCAATGCGGGCGACACCGCGTTCATGATGATTGCAGCGGCACTGGTCATGTTCATGACCCCCGGCTTGGCCCTGTTCTACGGCGGCTTGGTGCGTTCCAAAAACGTGCTGTCAACGGTGGTACAGAGCTTTTTTTCGCTTGGCGTGATCGGGCTAATGTGGGTGCTTTATGGCTATTCCATCGCCTTTGGACCAGATATGGGCGGCGTGATCGGCAACCTGAGCTGGGCCTTCTTAGACGGCGTAGGATTGGAGCCGAGCAGCACCTATGCAACTACGGTGCCACACATAGTTTTCTGTGCTTTTCAGTTGATGTTTGCCAGTATCACCCCGGCCCTGATCACCGGTGCCTTTGCCGAGCGGATCAAATTCAGCGGTTTTCTGCTCTTCACTGTTCTGTGGACGACCTTCGTTTATCTGCCGGTTTGCCACTGGGTCTGGGCAGCTGACGGCTGGCTGCTCAAGTTAGGCGCACTCGACTTCGCAGGCGGTACAGTCATTCATCTCAACTCCGGTATGGCTGCCTTAGTTGCGGCAATATTCATCGGCAAACGAAAAGGTTACGGTAGAGACTCCTTCTTGCCGCACAGTTTGGGCATGTCCGTGCTGGGCGCAGGCATCCTCTGGTTCGGCTGGTTTGGTTTTAACGCAGGCAGCGCAGGCGCAGCTAACGGAGTTGCAGGTTCAGCCTTTTTTGTAACCCACATTGCAGCAGCAGCAGCAATGGTCTCTTGGGTAGGCGCGGAATGGCTGCTGCACGGCAAACCAACCGCTCTTGGTGCAGCTTCCGGCGCAGTGGCAGGTTTAGTTGCGATCACCCCAGCGTCTGGCTTTGTCGGCCCGATGTCAGCGATAATCATTGGCTTAGTGGCAGGCGTGCTGTGCTACCTTGCTATTTCGCTGAAAAGTAAGTTCAAGTATGACGATGCGTTGGACGTAGTGGCCGTGCATGGCTGTGGCGGTACTTGGGGCGCAATCGCTACTGGTTTGTTCGCATCCAAGGCGATTAACTCAGCGGGCGCAGACGGCCTGTTCTTTGGCAATCCGAAATTGGTGGTGATTCAGTTGGTCGGTGTGTTGGTTACGTTTGCCTACTCCGGCATCCTGACGTGGCTGATTCTGAAAATTACAGACAAAGCAGTGGGCTTCCGGGTTTCTGAAGAAGACGAATCGGTTGGACTTGATTTGTCCCAGCATAACGAAGTAGGATATAATCTGTGATTTTCCCGATCAATACAGGCGCACGAGAGGTGCTGGCATGAAAAAGATAGAGGCAATCATCAAGCCCTTCAAACTTGATGACGTGAAAGATGCCCTCAACGGGCTGGGTATCACCGGCATGACCATCAGCGAAGTCAAGGGCTATGGTCGCCAGAAAGGACACAAGGAGATGTACCGTGGGGCCGAGTATCAGGTTGATTTTAATCCGAAGATCAAGATCGAGCTGGTGGTGCGAGCGGAGATGGTGGACAAGATAGTCAACGCGATCCGCGAGTCTGCCTTGAGCGGTAAGATCGGTGACGGGAAGATATTTGTCCTGCCAGTGGAAGAAGTGGTGCGGGTGCGTACTGGCGAGCGGGGCGAAGCAGCGATTTGATCGTCTTTGTTCAGAGGCTGAAGCAGGGGAGATTGCCCAAGGGCGGTCTCCCCTTTTTGCTGTATAAAGAGAGATGCTGACCTAATGTCTAACATCTTAAAGAAGATGTCCAATCCATTGGGCGCATCGCTATAGAATAGCGATTAAGATCATCACTTGTTGATTAGCCATTACCAAAAACTGTAGTTGTTAAATAAATTTTTAACAGATTAGCTTAACCAATTGTTTTCATCGTAAATAATTATATGGATAATTTGGGCATCTACCTCCATGTACCCTTCTGCCTGCGGAAGTGTGCCTATTGCAGCTTTTATTCCGAAGCAGGCTATTACGACTACAGCAGCTACCTTGCCGCTGTCACCCGGCAAATTCGCCAGTTTTCCCGTAGGGGCGATCCTGGTGATCGCCCGTCCAATCAGGGCGAATACTACACCCGCCCGCTGACCAGCATTTTCTTTGGCGGAGGCACACCCACTATGCTGCCACCTGCGGCCTTGAGCAGCTTGCTCGCCGAATGCCGCCAGCACTTCCCCTGCGCTGAAGACGCGGAAATTTCCATTGAGGTCAATCCGGCCACAGTTGATTTCTATGGTCTGAATATGCTGCGGCAAGCTGGCTTTAACCGCTTGTCCATCGGGGTACAATCCTTGCATGATCGAGAACTGCGGCGAATAGGTCGTCCGCATTCCGCGACTGATGCGATACAAACGGCGCATTTGGCACGTCAGGCTGGTTTTACCAATATCAACATAGACTTAATGTACGGCCTGCCCGGTCAGACGCTGCAAACTTGGCAGGACAGTTTAGCGCAGACGTTAGCCTTAACACCGCAGCATCTTTCCCTATACGAGCTAACTATTGAGCACGACACGCCCTTTGCTCGCCAGCACGCGCAAGGCGGTCTGCCGCTGCCTGACGAAGACACCGTACTGCGAATGCTGGAAGAAACACAACGGATGCTGCGTGGCGCAGGCTTCTGCCGCTACGAGATATCAAATTATGCACTTCCCGGCTTTGAGTGTCATCATAATATCAATTATTGGCAGAATGGCGAGTACATCGGCTTGGGGCCAGGTGCGGTTTCTTGTCTCGGTGGAATCCGGCGCAATGCGGTAGCTGATGTGGGAGCGTTTTGCCAGCTGATGGAGAACGGGCAAACGGTTTGGCAGGACGAGGAACGTTTAGAGCCGGAAGCGGCGTTTCGGGAAACCGTGATTATGGGTCTGCGAATGACAGCAGGGGTTTCGTTGCCAGAACTACGCCGCCGTTTTGGGATTGATGCTGAGATATATTATGGCACAACTTTGGTACAACTTATCCAACATGGAATGCTGGAAATTATTGTTGACAGGCAGCTGCGTTTGACTGAGCAGGGATTACTGTTAGCGAATACAGCGATGGCAGAATTGGTGTAACTCCTTCAGCTCATTCTAAATCTATCATTACAAAAGCACTTATTCTCGTTATCGTAATTCAAAAAATTTGACTTCCTTTTGCTTCTCCGGTTATAATTCAAAAAATTATACTTTTTCTCCCGGAGAACCATCAGGAATGCGTAATCTGTTTTTGGATCCTTGCAGTTATTTGAAACTGCGTGATCAAATTGTTTTTTTCGGAGCCTGCACTATGGCTGTAGTGCTGATTCTTTTGCACAGCATTTTCATGCTGATGGATAGACGGCAGCAGGAAGAACAGCTTAGGCAACAGCTCCGACAGGGCTTTTTGGTTTTGGAGCAGACCCTAAAACAAGTACACACGGCAGAAGAAGTTACCCAAGAGCTGCTCAACTCAGCTGCTCTACAAAGTGGCTTGCATATCCATTTTCTTGCCCCTTCCCGTACCATAAGCACTGACGGCAGGTCGCCTTGCGCTGCTGTGCTTCCGAATTCTCTCCCGCTGCTCAACTCAGCTACTCCTTGGCAGGGCCAAGAAATTCCCCATTCTGACCATATGATGGTCTCTGCGGCCCGGCTGCCGTTAGCGGATGGCAGTCAAGTTGCTCTTTTGCTTGCGGTGGAACGGCCTGACTTCAATGAAAGCGGCCTGCTTTGCGCGGCCATGCTGGGATTTTTCCTGCTGGCTTTCGCGCTTTTCATCCCTATTACTAATCTTTTTGTCCGCTATGCAGTTTCTGATCCAATTGCCGAGCTAATTTCAGGCCTTAACGCTTTAGACAGCGAGTCGTGGCAGCCGTTGGAGGAAAAATGCAAAACTGCTGATTTTTCCAACGTAGCCCAAACGTTCAATCGCATGGCCGGAATTATCCGCCACCACGATCGGCAGGTGAAAATCCTTTCCGCAGCGGTGGAGCAGAGTCCTTCCGCTGTTGTGATCACTGATACGCAAGGCCGGATTGAGTACGTCAATTCAGCAGCGGAACTCCTGACCGGCTACACGGCTACCGAGTTAATAGGCGAGAAAACCAGCATTTTTCAGTCCGGTCAGACCGCACCAGAAATCTACCGAGAAATGTGGCAAAGCATCTCACAGGGTAAGGTCTGGAAAGGCGAGCTGTTAAACCGGGCTAAAGACGGCTCGCTCTCTTGGGAGGCGATGGTTATCGCCCCGGTTTTTGCTTCCGACTCAGAGATCAGCAAGTTTGTCGCCACCAAAGAGGATATCACTGAACGCAAAAAGACCGGCGAACTGCTGCGCCGTTATGAGCAGATTATTTCTGCCACCGACGATTTGATGGCCTTTCTTGACCGCAATTTGGTCTATCAGGCCGTGAACGCCGCTTACTGCAAAAGTTTTCGCAAACCAGCAGAAAAGATTGTCGGTACCACGGCAACTGAATTGCACGGCCCGGACTTTGAGCGGCAGGAGATCAAGGCAACATTTGAACGCTGCTTGGCAGGTGAAGAAATTCATTATCAGGGTTGGTTCGATTTCCCTCCCTTAGGGCGGCGTTATCTGAATATGTCGTATTATCCTTTTGTCGATGCGGACGGCAGAATCAGCGGCCTTGTTCTCAGCGCACATGACATCACGGCGTTCAAGCTCCAAGGGGAATTGCTGCGGGAAAGCGAGCGGCGGTATCGGCAAACTTTTGAAACGAATACGGCAGTCAAGCTGATCGTTGATCCAGTAGATGGCAAAATTGTCGAGGCTAACGAAGCTGCCTGCCGCTATTACGGCTATGATCAAGAAACCTTGGTTTCTATGAGCATTACTGAGATCAACCAGCTTCCGGCCCCTGACGTGCGAGCAGCGATGGTGCAAGCGGTCGAACGGAAGCAAATGTATTTTAATTTCCATCACCAAGTAGCCTCAGGTGAGGTGCGGGACGTGGAAGTCTATTCCAGTCCTTTGCGCAGCGGCGGCAGGACATTGCTCTACTCGATTATTCATGATATAACTGATCGCAGGAAGGCGGAAGAGGCTCTACGGGAAAGCAATGAGCGTTTGGAATTAGCGGTCAAAGGTGCGAATCTCGGTACGTGGGATTGGAATATTGAAACCGGCGAAGTGGTCTTCAATGAACGCTGGCCAGAAATTCTCGGCTATCAGTTAGATGAGATCGAGCCTCATCTTTCAACGTGGGAGAATGCCCTGCATCCGCGAGAGAAAGAGCAGATCATGCAAAAGATGACCGAGCATCTTGAGGGGAAGACACCAGTGTTCATCGCCGAGCAGTGCCTGCGGCACAAATTCGGTCAGTGGATATGGACGCTGGGTGCAGGCCGGGTTTCGCGGCGAGATGCTCAAGGTAGGCCACTGCGGGCCGCTGGGATCATGCAAGACATCAATGCCCGTAAGTTGGCAGAGCAGCAATTGCTCACGGCCAAGGAGATAGCCGAGTCAGCCAATCATGCCAAATCGGTTTTTCTCGCCAATATGAGCCACGAGCTGCGCACTCCGCTCAACGCCGTATTGGGCTATACTCAGATTCTTGCCAGCGATACCTCGCTCACTTCTCGGCAACTGAACAGTATTCGCACTATCCACAAGTCGGGCGAGCATCTGCTGATGCTGATCAACGATATCCTTGATCTGTCTAAGATTGAGGCAGGCAAGATGGAATTAGTGACGCGAGAATTCCGTTTGCCACCTTTCTTGAATGGCATCGCCGAGATTATCCGAGGTCGGGCGCAGTTGAAAAATATTGAGCTGTTCTACGAGCCGGATAAAACCTTACCTGCGGTGATTGAGGCAGACGAGCTGCGTTTGCGCCAAGTGCTGCTCAACTTGCTCTCTAATGCAGTCAAATTTACTCGGCAGGGTTGCTGTACTTTATCTGTTCACGCAGAAAAGACCGCTACCAGAGACCGGATGTTGCTGACAGTAAGCGTAGAAGACACCGGGATAGGCGTTACCCCAGACCTGCAACGAAAGATTTTCGAACCCTTCCGGCAGAATGACGAGAGGCTCAAATACGCCGAAGGCTCTGGCCTCGGCTTGGCAATCAGTCGCACCTTGGTCCAACTGATGGGCGGTGAGTTGCACGTGGTCAGTCCGCTCAACATTCATCCTCGACCAGGTGAAGGGCCGGGCAGTCGTTTCTTTTTCAGCATCGAAGTGCGCGTGCTGTGTAACCAAGGAACCGTGGAAATCCCTGCCGCACTTTGTGGCCGTAAAAGTATCCTGATCGCGGATGACAAAGCGGCGCATCGGGCCGTGTTACGCAACATCTTGGAAGATGCGGGCTTTCAGATTCACGAGCTGGCTGACAGTACCTGCTTGGCCGAAGCCTGCGCTCGCTTCCGGCCTGACGCGGTGCTGCTCGATTTCCGCCAGCCGGAACTCGACGATATTCCGCTGACCAAGCAGCTGCGCGAGCATCCTGAGTTGAAAGACATCCCAGTGATCGCAGTGGCCGCTCCAGAAGACGCGGAGCTGGGTCAGCAAAAGGAAAGTTTCGCCGCTTGCATCATCCGACCCTTTTCTTCCATTGATCTGCTGGCAGTGATTGCGTCTCAGCTGTTTATCCCCATGACATGGCCGGAAGAGGCAGACCCTGACAGCTTCCCGGACTGGGCTTGGCCTCCGACTGAGGACTTGGCCGAGCTGGTAACGTTAGCCCGCACAGGCAATATTGCTGGCGTGACGAAGAAAGCTGCTTGGCTGGCTGAGGTAGATGCAGGCAGATATAAGCAATTTGCCGCACGGATTGAGGAGCTTGCAGACAATTACCAGCTGAACCAGATCGTCACTCTGGCCGATCAACACTCGACCCGCACAACGCCATGAGCGAGCGCAAAAAAGACCTCATCCTGATTGTGGATGACCAGCCAGCCACGCTAAAAGTGCTGCTCTCCTTTCTTCAGGAGCAGGATTTTGAACTTCGCATTCTCCAGAGTGGCGGCCAGACGCTGGAGATGCTGAGGTATATTCAACCCGATGTCATTTTGTTGGATGTGTTGATGCCGGATATGGACGGTTTCGAGACCTGTCGCCGGATCAAAGAATATCGAGAGTTAGCCGATATTCCGATTATTTTCATGACTGCTCTACACAGTGTGGAAGACAAAATAGCTGGTTTTGCAGCGGGTGGTGTGGATTACATCACCAAGCCTTTTCAGCAGGACGAGGTGTTAGCTCGGATCAGCACGCATCTGAGTCTGAAGCATACGCAAGAAAAGCTCCGGCATCAAAAAACTATGCTGGAAGCACTCCTCGACTCTATCCCTGACCCGATTTATTTCAAAGATTTGGCCAACCGTTATCTGGGTTGCAACCGAGCTTTTGAAGAATTTGCAGGCAAAAAGGAAGGCGAGATACTCAGTAAAACAGATGAGGCAGTGTTGCCGCCGGACATTGCTGCCCATTTTCGCAGTCGGGATCAGGAAATGCTGGCCTCGTGTACAGCGGAGCGCAGAGAGGAAACCATCCTTTGCTCAGACGGCAAAACCGTTTTGTTTGATGTGCTCAAGACTCCCTACATCGGCCCGGACGGTAATCCGCTCGGTCTGATCGGTATCTGCCGGAACATTACCGATCTGAAAAAGGCAGAACGGCAGGCAGAGGAAGAACGCGAGCGACTGATCGTCACCCTGCATTCCATCGGCGATGGGGTAATCGCCACTGATGTAACTGGTAAGATCAGCTATCTCAATCAGATCGCCGAGCAGCTGACTGGCTGGTCTGTCGCCTCCGCTGCTGGTAGGCCCTCAGCAGAGGTATTCAAAATCATTCACGAGAAGACTGGAGAAACGTGCGCTAACCCGGTATGCCAAGTGCTGGAACTGGGCGCGCTGGTGATGTTGGAGAATAACACCGCCTTAGTCCGCAAAGACGGCAGCAGTCTGAGCATTGCTGATAGCTGCGCACCGATCCGCGACCGAGAGGGCAAAATCATCGGCACAGTGATTGTTTTTCGTGATGTGACCAACGAGCGGAAGATGACCGAGGAGTTGATCAAAATCAAGAAATTGGAGTCGCTCAGTTTGCTGGCCGCAGGCATTGCTCATGACTTCAACAATATTCTCTTCGCTATCATGGGCAATGTTGAGTTAGCCGCCACCCGCGTTAGCACTGAGGATACCCAGACCATTGGTCTGCTCACCGATGCCCAGAAAGCCACTGAACGAGCGGCAAAATTAACCCAGCAGCTGCTGATTTTTGCCAAGGGGGGAGAGCCAATGAAGGAAACCACCTCGCTGATCGACTTAGTCCGTGAGTCGGCTGATTTTGTCCTGCACGGCTCTCATGTCTCCTGCGAATACACTTTTGCTGAGGGGCTTTGGCTGATCAATGCAGACAGCGGCCAAATCAGTCAAGTAATCCAGAACATCATCCTCAATGCCCGTGAGGCCATGCCGGTAGGCGGCAAGATTCGTATCGTCTGTAGCAATGTAGAGAATGCGGCAACAGAACCGCTGCTGCCGCCTGAGTTATGCAAAGGCAGCTTTGTTCGCATCACTATTCAGGACAACGGAAGCGGTATTCCCCCAGAGATCATGGATAAAATCTTTGATCCTTATTTCACCACCAAACCAGAAGGAAACGGCCTTGGTTTAGCCATTTGTCATGCGGTGATTAAGAAACATGACGGCCATATCATTGTGCAGTCTGAGGTGGGCCAAGGGACTCTTTTTTCGATCTATCTGCCTGCTGCCGCACCCTCTGCTGATGCAATAACAGCACAGGCGAAACAGGAAAATATCGCGCAGAAACCATCTCGAATCATGGTGATGGACGATGACCGGATGCTGCGCAACTTGGTACAGGCCCAGCTCCGCGCCCTCGGCCATGAGGCGATTTTGGTTTCAGATGGAGCGGAAGCAGTTAGCACCTACCAGCAGCTGTTAGAGAGCGGCAATCCGGTTGATTTCGTGATCATGGACTTGACGATTCCCGGCGGCATGGGCGGCAAGGAAGCAGCCCAGCAGCTTTTGCTGATTGATCCAGCGGCCCGACTGATTGTTGCCAGTGGCTATTCCAACGACCCAGTGCTGGCTGAGTACCGAGATTACGGCTTCCGGGCAGCAGTAGCAAAGCCCTTCAATCTCCAAGAGCTGCGCCGAGCCATAGCTGCTGCGCTTTGAGAAATCAGGGAGCTTGGCGACTGTCTGCTGCTGCACCAGCGGCATAACGGAGCAGTTCGTCTAACCTACGCGGAGAAGAGAGATATTCCCGGCTGAGGCCGCATTCGGTCATGATGCCACAGAAGCGGAGAAACTCCTCCATCAGGCGGGTGGTCATCTTGTCCTGATGCTGAATGATTGACAACTGTCGCCGGGTGCTGATTCCCTCGATAGCTAAACTTTTCAACCATCCATACTCGGTCTCTCGACAGATGGTGAGTTCAGACAAACAAGACGCGCCCACGCCCGCCTCTACCGCCTTTTTGATCGCTTCGGTGTGTCCCATTCGGGTAACAACATTCAGCAGTGCCGCATGATTACCAAGTCTGGTCTTAAATATCTCCGCTGTACCAGAGCCTTCCTCACGTAACACCCAAGCAGTTTTTTCCAAATCATCAGGGATACGGAACACCTCTTGCGTTGCTAAGGGATGCGAGGCACTGACAATGATCCGTAGCTCATCCTCAAACCAAGGCGTTCGCCGCACCGCTTCATCAGCTATCCCACCTTCGACAAAGCCCAGATCAATCACTCCCTGCGCTACCAAGCGTTCGGCCTGCCGAGTATTGGCCACCAGCATGTTGATCCGTACATCCGGGTGCATCCGCATGAACAATCCCACCGGATACGGCAACACGTAATTACCGATGGAAGAGCTGGCGATGATCTCTAACGAGCCAGCCAACGAAGCCTTGTTCTCCGTCAGCATAGACTCAACATTCCGCACTTGAAAGATGAGCTTTTTGGCAATGGGCAGCAGATAGCGACCTCGGTCGTTGAGAAGCAAGCTACGGCCATGCCGATCAAAGAGCGGACCACCGAGTTGATGCTCCAACTCTGCCAAAGCCATACTGACCGCCGACTGCGTTAAGAACATCATCTTGCTGGCCTTAGTCACTTGGGTGGTTTCCGCCACTGCGATGAAGATTTCAAACTGCCTGAGGGTGATGGCCATGCTCGCTCCTGTAACCGCCTGATGAAGGCGGCAGATGGTTACCAATTCCGTGTGCTCTTGCTGACTCTGCTTGCTATGTAGGTACAATACACCCTTGTTGTCAAGATAAAAAGCAGCCCACAGCTCTTGCTTTGCGTACAAGCATTGGCTTCTCTTTCCATACCAACACCCAGCCTCGTAGGTGTTTCGCCCGACAAAATGAGGTAAATAACCTATTGCACGGGCAGGTGGCTTTGTGTTTTAAGTCATGAAAGCACTTTCATTACTCCCAAAAAGGACGGAGACTTTTCATGACCACGCTGTTTACACTGTATTCTGGGGCGATTATCCTCGGCGCATTTCATGCCTTTGAACCCGGTCACGGCAAGACCCTGATCGCAGCCTATATGGTCGGCACCAGAGGCCGGGCTTGGGACGGTGTGCTGCTCGGCACTATCGTTACTATCACCCATACCTTCAGCGTCATCCTACTTGGTCTGGTGGCGATGCTGCTCTCCAAGACCTACTCGGACGAAGTGCTGCACAACTGGTTAGGTCTGTTCTCTGCTGCGCTGATTCTGATCGTTGGTATTTGGATGTTACGGCAGCGACTTTCTGGTTCAGGTCACGGCCATATTCATCTCTTTGGCAGTGGGCATGATCATCACCACCCGCACAACGAACACAGCCACGAACACCATCATCCGCATGAGCATCCTCATGTACATAGAGACGGAAACGAGCATGATCATCAGCACGAAACCCCGCCGCCTCATGAGCATGTTCACGAGCATCAGCACCCGCATGTGCATCCGCATGAACACGAAGGAGAGGGCAGCGGCTATCATGAACATCCTCATCCCCATGAACACCATGATCCTGCACCTGCCGCACCCAACCATCACGACCACAACGACCACGGCAAGAGCGCACCGAAAAGCAAATGGGAGCTGCTTCTGTTGGGTATGTCCGGCGGACTCATCCCCTGCCCCGCAGCCATTGCCACGCTGCTTGCTGCGATTGCCGCAGGCAAGATCGCCCAAGGCTTGAGCGTTACTCTTTTCTTCAGTCTCGGCCTCGGTGGAGTAATGATCACCATTGGCGTGCTGCTGTCGCAGAGTCGTCATCTGACCGGCAAGATCAGCGACAACTTAGACATCGCCCGAAAGTTGAGCATTGCCAGCGCAGTGCTGATTATCGTTCTCGGCTCCTACACTATGTTCCATTCAGTGAAGAACATTTGGTTCTGATGTGTGCGATGTAGGGACGAACAATTTTTCGTCCCTTCTGTTGATATTTCCACGCGCTTATGGTTGGATGCGGGACACAGGCATAACAAGCCATTGTATGGGCGATTCGCGAATCGCCCATACACCACACGGCAAAAACGCCCACGGAGGAACAAGGCAATGAGCAAAGAAGAAGCGTTGCGGCGGATTAAAGAGGCGGCGGAGACAGGGGCAACGGAGCTTAATCTTGACTTCCAAAAATTAACGGAGCTGCCGCTCGAACTCTTTCAGCTCACCAATCTCACCTGTCTTGCTCTCGTCCACAACCACCTTACCAGCCTGCCGCCAGAGATCGTTCAACTGACCAATCTACGAGAGCTTTGGCTTTACGGCAACCCTCTTACCTCCCCACCCATAGAGATTGCCTACAAAGGCATAAAAGCCATCCGAGAATACTTCGCCGCAGCTAAAGAAGGCACCAAGGAATGAGCTGAGGTCAAGATCATCCTCGTGGGTGAGGGCGCATCGGGCAAAACTCAGGAATGATTGAGGCAGCTGCGGGATGAGTAACCCACGAGAAATTCTACGCTCGATGAATTGGAAATGGGATTCCCATCCTTTTTGCAGCGGGATGGGAACTTCCTTGGCCGCGACAAGCAGCTTGCCGAGCTGTTGCCTTACAGGTGCGGGCAAAGCGGCAGGCGGCGCAGGGGTCGCTGCCTCACATAAAGTGGACTCTTTCACCGCCAGCTGTTCTCTTCCATCATTGCAAACAGGTGGCGCATATCAATTCTCATAACCGGTGGTGATTGATGCGCACCTTCTGCCGCGTTTTCTTTGCCCTGCTTCTGCTCGTCAGTTTTGCCGCCGGAGGCTGGTTTGCCTATTATGTCTTCACTCTCGCGCCAGGCAGCGGTGAGGTGATTGTTGACATTCCCAAAGGCGCGGGCAGTCGGCAGATCAAAACGCTGCTCGGCGAAAAGGGGCTGATTAAAGACGACATCCGCTTTCTCGCGCTGCTGCGCCTGCTGCGAGAGCTTGAACGGAAGAACCCACCCAAGCTGCGGGCAGGAGAATTCAGCGTTCCGCTGGGGCTGACCCCACTGCAAGTTATCCGCTTCCTGCATAACGCCAAGCCGGTGCAGCACCGGGTGACAGTGCCAGAAGGTTTGACGATGGCGCAGATTGCGGAAATCTTTGCCAAGGACGGCTGGACAGACACCGCCGCCTTTCTTCAGCTCTGCCACGACAGGCAGTTCATCCAAGGCTTGGGACTTGAAGCTACCTCGCTGGAAGGCTATCTTTTCCCTGAGACCTACAGCCTTGTGCGCGGCGAGACCGACGCGCGCACGATCATCAGCACGATGGTGCGGCGTTTTTTTGCGGTCTGGAAGGAACTGGGAGCAATGGAAAGCAGGGGGCTGAATAGGCATCAGCTCCTCACCTTGGCCTCGATTGTGGAAAAAGAGACCGGCGCGGCCAGCGAAAGGAAGAGCATCGCTGGGGTCTTTTATAATCGGCTGCGCACGGGAATGCGTCTGCAATCCGACCCAACTACTATCTACGGCATTAAGGATTTCAACGGCAATTTAACCAAAGCCGACTTGCTGGCGGCAACCCCTTACAACACCTACGCCATCAGCGGCCTGCCTGTCGGGCCAATTTGCAATCCCGGCAAGGCGGCGTTGGAGGCAGTGCTGCATCCGGCGGAGGTGCCGTATCTGTACTTTGTTTCCAAGAACGACGGCAGCCATCAATTCTCCAGCACACTGGAGGAGCATAACCGGGCGGTGTTCCTCTATCAAAAGAAGAGGAATTTACGGATACAACACTAACCATCTTAAATTGTTTTCTTTACGAATAACATTCAGGGTTCACTGTTACCCTATGTTTCGGTAGCTCGATCAGAAAGTATCTGAAAAAGTTGAAAAACATAGCCGCTAAGATAGGTTAGCTAGAAACAGCTTGCACGTTAAAAACGGATAAAAAAATACTTGCGTTTCCTCTCGTAAAGGAATAAGATTCCCTTCTTCTTAAGGAAGACTATCGCTTTCCCACAGCATTTTCTGCTGCTATAAACGAAGAGTTATCGGCAGATTGCCGTTAACCGCTTCATAAATTTCAGAGGGAAAAATATCCCTCGCAAGGAACCTTGATCATGAAGAAAGCACTGTTATTCTTGGCCACCGCTCTGTTCGTTGTTGCAGCAAGCAATGCCGTTTTTGCAAAGAAACCTGAAGCTGCTACCGCTGAAGCTGCATCTACTGAGGCTGCTGCCGTTAAAGGCGAAGAAGCTGTACCGGCTGATGCTACCGCTGCACCTGCCACTGATGAAGCTGCTCAGGCTGCTGCTCAGACTGAATCTGCACCTGCTGAGGCTGCACCTGCCACTGATGAAGCTGCTCAGGCTGCTGCTCAGACTGAATCTGCACCTGCTGAGGCTGCACCTGCCACTGATGAAGCTGCTCAGGCTGCTGAAGCTGTACCGGCTGATGCCGCTAAAGAGAAGAAAGCAACAGATAAGAAGTAATATCTTTTGGCTGCATATTCATGCCGAATTAACTTTCGGCATAGAAGTGCGGCACCGTAGGCGGTAGGTTCTCACAATGAGCCTGCCGCCTATGTTTTTTGTATCTCCCCTCCCTGCCGTTCTTTATTTTGCTTTCCTTTAGTCCTTTCCACCACAGCTGCAAAAAATCCTCCTTGCCTTTTTTCTGCCTAAAGCATACCATTTTGTCTTGAGAAGGAATGATTCTTCCCGCAGCATGTTCTGCTGATCAAAACGAAGAAGCGGCGGGCTATATTGTCGCTGACTGCTTCACAAAATTTTAGAGGGCAAAATGTCCTCAGATGGAGCCTGATTCATGAAAAAAACAATTCTCGTAGCAACAGCCGCAGCAGCTTTTCTGACCATTGCTGTTGGCCATAACGCCTTTGCGAAAAAAGATGCAGCTGTTGCACCTGCCGCCCCGGAAACCAAGATTGAGGTTCCGGCGACAGAAGCAGCAAAGCCTACTGAACCGACCCTGTATGAGCAGCTGGGCGGCGAGAAGGCCGTTGATGCAGCAGTTGATCTTTTCTACAAAAAAGTGCTGGCTGATGATCGGGTCAACGGCTTTTTCAAAGGGGTTGATATGGATCGTCAGAGAGCAATGCAGAAGGCTTTTTTGACCTTTGCCTTTGGTGGCCCTAATGCGTATGCCGGTCGCGACCTGCGCACTGCTCATGCTCATTTAGTGCAGAAAGGGCTGAACGACAGCCACTTTGATGTTATTCTTGAGCATTTGGGCGCGGCTCTGAAAGAGCTGGGCGTGAAAGATGATCAGATTAAAAAGGCTGCGGATGTTGCAAACAGCGTGCGGAAGGATGTTCTGAACAAGTAATAACTGTTGTCAGAAGCAATCAGGCAGGTTATTCCGTATTGGAATGCCTGCCTTTTTTTCTCCAATCTTGTGCAGCCCGCAGCAGTCCTGCCGCCCATTCCGGCGCACCCGGAGCCAGCACGTGGGTGTAAAGAGCCAGCACATTGTTTTTCCGCAGCCCGTCTCGTTTTTCCTGAAAACCTGTTCCCCGCTCCACCCGCAAAGCCAACTCCTCTGCCCTACCGTCCCAATTCGCCACTGTTGAATAGCGAAACTCGTGTCCTTTGATCTGTGTTCCGAGCGGATAAAAAGGATTCTTTTGCTCAACTGTACAGATAGAATAACCGTGGGCCTGCGGTTTCTGCGACATGGTAAATGTGACCGGAAAAACCCCAACTAACGGATATTCGCTGCCGTCCACAATGATTGAGCGACCCAGATACATCAGCCCGCCACATTCCGCATAGATCGGCAACCCTTGCTCCGCCGCTTGCCGGACAGAAGTACGGAAGGAGGCGTTTTCTCCTAAATGCTGGGCATGAGTTTCTGGGAAGCCACCGCCGATGTAAAGCGCATCCAAGCCCTCCGGTAGCTGCTCTGCGATCAGAGCGTTGATCATCACCAGCTCCGCGCCGCCTTCACGCAGAGCATCGAGATTTTCCTGATAATAGAACTGAAAGGCCGCATCGCGCAAGATACCGATGGTCACGTTCTCCGTGTCCTTGATCTGTGGCAAGGCGGACGGCGGTTCAAAACATCGCGGCGCGGCTAATCGGACAATCAAGTCCAGATCAAAATGCGCCTCAGCCAGCGCGGCCAAACGACTGACTGCTGCCTCGGCATTGCTGTCGCCGTACTCCTGATGCGGAAGTACGCCGAGATGGCGCATGGGGAAAATGTCCTTCTCCAAACGTGGGATGATTCCGACCACCGGGATGCCAGTATCCTGTTCCACTGCTTGGCGAATAATCCGCTCGTGACGAGGCGAGGCAATCTGATTCAAGATCACCCCAGCAATGCGCACCCGCTTGTCCAATTCTCGACAACCAAGCACCATCGCCGCCACTGTTCGGGTGGTTTTGCTGCAATTGACTACCAAGAGGACGGGTACATCCAGCAACACGGCTAATTCTGCGGTGGAAAATTCACCTTCCGCTGTCACGCCGTCGTACAGTCCCCGGTTGCCCTCAATGAGGGCGAACTCCGCACCAGCCGCGTGCCGTTGAAAGGACTCGCCGACAGCCGCCACGCTCATCAGGAACGGATCAAGGTTATAGCAGGGCTGACCCGCAGCCGCTGTCAACCAGCCCGCATCTATGTAATCCGGCCCTTTTTTGAACGGTGCTACCCGGCTGCCGCGTTGCCGTAATGCCGCCGCCAGCGCGACTGAAGCCACCGATTTGCCAGAGCCACCGCTTAGACCGGCGATAACGATACAGCGAGTTTCAGGACGTATCATCAGTTTTGATTTCATGAGACGGATTGCAGTTATCTCTAACAGATTACCTTTCAATTCCTCCCAAACACAGGTATTTCAGCTCTAAATACTCCTCAATTCCGTACTTTGAACCTTCCCGTCCGATGCCAGATTCCTTAATGCCGCCAAAAGGTGCAGACTCGGTGGACATAATGCCAGTGTTGATACCCACCATGCCGTATTCGAGATTTTCAGCCACTCGCCAGCACTTGCCGATGTCACGGCTGAAAAAGTAAGAAGCCAAGCCGTAGGGCGTATCGTTGGCCAAGGCAACCGCTTCCTCTTCTGTAGCAAAGGAGAAGAGCGGCGCAATCGGGCCGAAGGTCTCCTCGTGGGCGATCAGCATATCTGGAGTCACGTCGAGTAGAACCGTCGGCTCAAAGAAAAAGCCTGCCTCGCCCACCCTCTTGCCGCCGCAACCTAAACGCGCCCCTTTATCCAGCGCATCTTTAATTTGATGCTCCATCTTTAACACAGCGTTAAGATCAATCAGCGGCCCTTGGGTTACGCCTTCGTCAAAACCATTACCCACCCGGAGTTGTTCAGTCACGGCCTTGATCAGTCGTTCGGCAAAGGTCTTATAGATGCCTTTCTGAATAATAAAACGATTGGCACAGACGCAGGTCTGGCCTGAATTGCGGTATTTGGAAGCAATTGCCCCGGCAACTGCCGCATCCAGATCAGCGTCGTCAAAGACAATGAAAGGCGCATGGCCGCCCAGCTCTAATGAGACTTTTTTCACTGTGTCTGCGCATTGACGCATCAGCACCTTGCCGACTTCGGTGGAGCCGGTAAAACTCAGCTTACGCACAGCTGGGTTGGAGGTTAGCTCGCTGCCGATCTCTCGCGCTGGGCCAGTGAGGACATTGAACACGCCCGGCGGCAGTCCGGCTTCCTCAGCCAGCACAGCCAAGGCCAAGGCCGAGAAAGGCGTTTGGGCAGCGGGCTTGACTACCACCGGACAACCTGCGGCCAAAGCCGGGGCGACCTTGCGAGTAATCATGGAAGAAGGGAAGTTCCACGGCGTGATTGCGGCACAGATTCCTATCGGCTGTTTAATCACGATGATCCGTTTGCCCGGTTGAGCCATAGGAATCGTGTCGCCATAGACCCGCTTGGCTTCCTCGGCAAACCACTCAACAAAGCTGGCCCCGTACAGTATTTCACCCAGCGATTCAGCCAGCGGCTTGCCCTGCTCGGCAGTCATAATCACAGCCAGATCGCGCTGATGTTCGATGATCAGATCATACCAGCGGCGGATGAGGCGGCTGCGCTCATGGGCGGTACGGTTTTTCCAGCCGGGCCACGCTGCTTCGGCGGCGGCAATCGCCTGTCGGGTTTCTTCACGGCCCAAAGATGGCACCGTACCGAGTAGCTCTCCGGTAGCGGGATTACGGACTTCAATAGTTTTCCCTGCCGCGCCGTCTGTCCATGCGCCGCCGATAAAGCAGCGGCTACGAAGCAGGTGGGTGTTTTTCAGAATCATGGCGTTATTTCAAGGTGTGAGGAATCTCGGATGTCCGGGCATCACGGCCTGCCGTCAATCGTCTTCTTTGATATAACGTGCTGTCCTCTGTTCGGCAACTAATTTATGTCTTTGTTGTCAGGACAAGATATATTCCGCCCCGGCACGCCTTCCTGATGTATCGAGCGACGTTTTCAAAATTCCTCGCCCGACGTTTTGCAAGAGACTCGAGCGAGTCTCTCTCCTGCCCTCGCTCGACACTCGGTGCTTCTCTCGCTCGAGTCTCTTACATTGCCTCACTCGACAAATTCCGCCAGGCTCCGGCGATTCAATTCATCCCCTCCGGCTGGGTACTGCTACTCCTTGACAGTACGTTCTAAACCTGCTATCAAGGTGTATTCGTACTATTGCCTGCACCGCACCAGCTCTGGTGCGCTTCTTATATGCTCTGAAATTTGCAGTCTTCAATCCCTTTAATTTCTTTCACACAGGAGAACCGCCATGCCCTTGGATCCCACCAAACACGCTGACTGGGAAATCGCTGAAGCCGCTGAAGGCAACATGAAAACCGTCTATGAGCTGAGTGAGAAGCTCGGCTTGGACAAGAAGGAGCTGCTGCCGCACGGTCATTATTTAGCCAAGTTGGACTACCGCGCCATCCTTGAGCGGCTGAAGGACAAGCCCGACGGCAAGTACATTGATGTGACCGCCATCACCCCGACCCCGCTGGGTGAAGGGAAATCCACCTGCTCGATGGGCTTGGTGCAGGGCATGGGAAAGCGCGGCAAGTCGGTGGTTGGTGCCATCCGTCAGCCATCCGGCGGCCCGACCATGAACATCAAAGGCTCGGCAGCAGGCGGCGGCCTGTCGCAGTGTGTGCCGCTCACGCCCTTCTCGCTGGGCATGACCGGCGACATCAACGCGATCATGAACGCCCACAACCTCGGCATGGTCGCGCTCACGTCCCGTATGCAGCATGAGAGCAACTATACCGACGAGCAGCTGAGTCAGCGCGGCCTGCGCCGTCTCGACATCCACCCGAAGAAGGTAGAGTTCCGCTGGATCATGGACTACTGCGCTCAAGCTCTGCGCAACATCACCATCGGTCTTGGCGGCACCTCAGACGGCATGACCATGCAGTCCGGCTTCAACATCGCGGTTAGCTCCGAGATCATGGCTATCCTCTCCATTGCCAAAGACCTGAAAGATATGCGTGAGCGTATCGGCAGGATGGTAATGGCCTATGACAAGCAAGACAGGCCGATCACCGCCACGGACTTGGATGTGGCAGGGGCAATGACTGCGTGGATGGTGGATGCGATCAACCCCAACCTGATGCAGACCATTGAAGGGCAGCCGGTGATTGTTCACGCCGGGCCGTTCGCCAACATCGCTATTGGTCAATCCTCGGTCATTGCCGACCGCGTTGCTCTCAAGTTGGCAGACTACAACATCACCGAGTCTGGCTTTGGCGCAGACATCGGCTTCGAGAAGTTCTGGAACCTCAAGTGCCGTTACTCCGGCCTCAAGCCGAACTGCGCCGTAGTTGTCGCAACCATCCGTGCGCTCAAGTGCCACGGAGGTGCGCCCATCCCTGTGCCAGGCCGGCCGATGCCGGAGGAGTACAAAGGCGAGAACGTGGGCTGGGTCGAGAAGGGCTGCGAGAACCTGATTCATCACATTGAGACCGTGAAGAAGGCGGGCATCAACCCGGTGGTCTGCATCAACGCCTTCTACACGGACAGCGACAACGAGACCAAGGCCGTGCGCCGGATCTGCGAGGCAGCGGGTGCTCGTGTGGCGCTGTCCAAGCATTGGCAGTACGGCGGCGACGGGGCACTGGAGTTCGCCGACGCGGTTATTGATGCCTGCGAGGAGCCGAACGATTTCAAGTTCCTCTACGACTTAGAGACCCCGCTCTCCAAGCGCATCGAGCTGATTGTGAAAGAAGTCTATGGTGGCGACGGCGTGAGCTACACCCCGGAAGCGCAGGCCAAGCTGAAGCGGCTGGAGGCAGACCCGGAGATGAAGCAGATGACCACCTGCATGGTCAAGACGCATCTCTCGCTCTCGCACGACCCGAAGCTGAAAGGCGCGCCCAAAGGCTGGACGCTGCCCATCCGCGACATCCTCACTTACAAGGGCGCAGGCTTTGTCGTGCCGGTGGCAGGGGCAATCACCCTGATGCCGGGCACGGCTTCTGATCCCGCCTATCGCCGCATTGATGTGGATGTGGAGACCGGCAAGGTGAAGGGCGTGTTCTAAGAAGCTGCCGCATACGAAGCACTGAACGGGCCGGAAGGGAGGAATCTCTTTCCGGCCCGCTGTGTTTTGCGGCTGGCATTCTTGACAACTTGTCTCTTCCATGCGACAGTCAACAGATGAAATACGAAATTGAGACAACCAATGTCTTTGACAGATGGCTGGCTGGCATCAAAGACATCACCTTCCGGGCAAGAATCATCAGCCGTTTTGACAGGATTCAGCTTGGCAGCTTTGGTGATCACAAAAATCTGGGAGACGGGCTATTTGAGCTGCGTTTCTTTTTCGGCCCCGGCTTCCGCGCTTACTACACCATAAGAGCGTGCAAAGTTGTTTTCCTCCTCTGCGGCGGCGATAAATCCAGCCAGAGCAAAGACATTGAACGGGCAAAAGCCATCATGGAAGAATTGGAGCAAGATCATGAATAAAACAACCACGAGAACATGGGATGCAGTTGAATATCTCGACAGCCCAGAGATGATCCGTGAATACCTCAAGGTTTCCTTTGAGGAAGGCGACAGCGAGCAGCTGATGATGGCCATTGGGCAGGTGGCCAAAGCGCAGGGCATCAGCGAAATAGCCAAGAAGGCCAATCTCAGCCGCCAGAATCTCTACAAAGCCTTGGCGCAGGGCAGCTCGCCGAAGTTTGAGACGGTCAGAAAGGTGGTTGAGGCATTAGGCTGCAAGCTGGGGATTGTGTAAGCAAATAACAGGAGCAAACAAATGGACATCACAGGCTTTTCCAAAGTAGCGCAGTATCTCACCCACCCGCTGGCGCTGGTGGGCTTTGTGCTGATGCTGGTTTTTGGTATGCACAAAGAGATTGTGAAGTCTGGGCTGCTACCGCAAGTAAGCAAGAAAGACGGCAGCGAGATACTCAAGCTGATTCTCCGCTACGGCTTCTGGCTGGGGCTGGTCTTGGTGCTGGCGGGCTTTCTGCTCCAGTTCTCAGGCATTGGTTTATCTGCTTGGAACAGCTACATGGAAAAGGAGAAGATTGTCTCGGTTGATGCGGGCAAGACAGCCGAGCGACTTTTTGCGCAGTTGGACGTGAAAGACCGGCAGATAGCGGATAAAAATCAGCAGCTCAAAGCCCTCACTGAAGCAATCACAGCTTTGTCCAAGACTGGCGCGCCCGTCAAAAGCATCAACGAAGCCTTGCAGGAATTGGAGCAAGGCAACACCACACAGGCGCAAGCCATCTTTGCTGAGGTGCTGAGAAGCAAGGAGGCGGAAGGGCAAAAGGCGAACAAGGAAGCAGCCGCAGCAGCCCGGCACTTGGGCGCATTGGCTTATATGAACGACACCAAAGCGGCCTTGGCTGCCTACCAGAAGGCAGTGCAGCTTGACCCGGACAATGCGGCTGGCTGGACTTGGCTTGGTCATCTGTTTTGCCGCACAGGGGAGCTGGCGCAGGCAGAAGAAGCATACCGCAAAGTGCTGGCCTTGGCTGAAGCGCATCAGAACCAAGATGAGCAGGCAGCGGCCCTCGGCAAGCTGGGGATTGTGTAAGCAAGCAACAGTAGCAAAGGAAACAAGATGGGAGACACATTTGACAGCAAGGGCGGCGAGCAGAACATAGCTCAAGGCGACCACGCTACTGGCAAGCAGGAGAACGTCACGCAGGAGGTACGCGGAGACGGTAACATCTTCTCCAACACCGGCAATGTGACTGTGACCTACGGCATGTCATCGGAGGAGGTCGTCAAGATGGCACGAGAGCTGGTTAGGCAGCAGCTTGAGGCCAAGGATGAGCAGAACAAGGCCCTGACTGAAGCAATCACCGCCTTGTCCAAGACTGGCGCGTCCGCTGCAAGCATCAACGATGCCTTGCAAGCATTGCAGCAGGGCCACACTGCCAAGGCGCAGGCCATCTTTGCTGAGGTACTGCGCAGCAAGGAGGCGGAAGGGCAGAAGGCCAACACGGAAGCAGCGGCAGCCGCCCGCCACTTGGGCGCATTGGCGTATATGAACAACCCCAAAGAGGCCTTGGCTGCCTACCAGAAGGCGGTGCAGCTTGACCCGGACAATGCGGACGGCTGGAACATGCTTGGGCTTCTGCTCGTCCGCAAAGAGGAGCTGGCGCAGGCGGAAGATGCCTTTCGCAAAGTGCTGGCCTTGGGTGAAGCGCATCAGGATAAAGAGGTGCAGGCAGTGGCTCTCGGCAATCTGGGCCTTGTGTATCGGACACGCGACAAGCTGGACAAGGCCGAGGAGATGTACAGGAAGAGCCTTGAGATTGAACAAGTATTGGGCAACAAGAAAGGCATGGCAAACGACTACGGCAATCTGGGCATTGTGTATGGAATACAGGGCGAGATCGACAAGGCGGAAGCAGCTTGGAAGCAGAGTCTGAGTCTGTATCAGGAAATGGGGGCGATGCAGCATCCCTATGCCAAGAAGATGCAGCAGTGGTTGGATGAACTGGCCCAGCTACGCGCCAGCCAACCCGCACCTCCTGCGGCCAATCCCCGATAGCAGTATCCGGGGAGCTGAGGAAAATTGAGGTGCAGCTTGCCCTCTCTCTCTTGCACTTCCCTGTTGCCTCGCGCAGTTCTTTGTTATAAGGTTCGGGACGGATTTCTTTCTGGCGGCCCTTTCTCGGGCCGAACACATCTTTTCTGAAAAGGACAAGTTATATATGGGTCTCTTAGCAGGTAGCGCATCCTTCACCCGGTTCACGGTGGAAGGCGAGCTTCCCGACAATACCTGGGATTTCATTGCGGAGCAAGTGACGAAGCACAGTTTCAAGGACATCGACGATACCCTTGACGAACTCTCCATCGGTTGGGTCTCAGTCGGCGATATGTTTGACTCCAGATTTGCCTACGGCTCCTATGCTGCTGGCGACTACGTGGTGCTTTCTCTGCGGGTGGATGAGCGCAAGGTTTCCGGTGCGGTGCTGAAAAAGTTCGCAACCAAGGAAGAAGCGAGGATTAAAGAGGAAAAGGAACTACGCCGCCTCAGTCGTACTGTCCGCTTAGAGATCAAGGAGAGGATCAAGACCGAGCTGATGCGGAAATCACCGCCTGTGCCTGCGGTCTATGACTTCTGCTGGAACGTGCAGAAAGGGACTGTGCTGTTTTTCTCTAATGGCCGCAAGCCGCTGGCTTTGCTGGAAGAGCTATTCAAAGAAACCTTCGGCCTCTCCTTGGTCATGCAGGTGCCTTGGAACAGTGCGCTTCAGCTCCTTGATGAAAAAACAGTAGCCAAGCTCGATAGCCTCCAGCCCGCATCCTTACTTTAACCCCAAGGCGAACAAGATGGACTTACTTGATCTGATCGAAGAAAAACGCTTTCTCGGCCAAGAGTTCCTGATCTGGCTTTGGTGCAAGTCTGAGGAACGGGGCGGCAGTATCGATTTGCCTGGCAGGGGCACAGTACCGGTAGTTTTTGAGAAGCACATGCTACTCGAATGCGGCTCAGGCCCGGAGTGCGAAAAGTTAGTTTGTCGGGGCTTGATGACTGAGCTGAAAGAGGCCCGTGCTGGTCTTGCCTTGGGCAAGCGGCCCGAACAGGCGCGGCTGAAAATCGGCAGCGAGGAACGCGAATATAGCTTCACCCTGAGCGCATCCACCTTGGAATTCCGTAGCATGAAGTTGCCCGCCACTGCTGGGGCTGATGACGGCGGCAGCAATGAGCGCGAAGGTCTGGAAGGTCAGATATTGGAGCGCGTTGCCCTGCTGGAAGAGGGGATTGACTTGGTCAACGAGCTGTTCCGCCTCTTTATGCAAATCCGCACCTCAGAACGCTGGAATGATGAGCTGCTCCGGCTACGGCGATGGATCAGCAGCGGCGCAGATATGGCCGTGGCGTAATTCCACTGTACGCTGAAACGCAAAAGGCCAGATTTTTCAATCCGGCCTTTCTTCATCTCAGGGGAGATGAGCAATTAGTTGTGCTTCTCTTCCTTCTTGCCTTCTTCCTTATGCTCTTCTTTCTTGTCGCCGTGGTCCTCGTGGCCTTTGCCTTCGTCAGCCATCGCTTGCATCTGCCGTTTCGGGTCTTTCTCAACATCAGCCAGAATGGTACCTACCTTATCTTCTGGCAGCCATTCAACCTTGCCGGTACTTACGTCATAAATGGCACCAACCACTTTGACTTTGCCGCCCTTGGCCATCTCGCGTACTGCTGCGCTTCTTGTGAACAGGTCTTGCACACCTTGCCAGACGTTTTCAACAATGGCCGCTGGAACGATATCCTTGTCCTCTTTTGCCTTGGGATTCAGCTCCATCGCCCGCTTGACCGCAGGCTCGATGTTATCAACCAAGGGCGGAATGTTGATTTCCAGCGCATGGCCGTGGCCAGTCACAGCCGCAGTCACAGCCTTAACTGCGCCGCATTGCGTATGACCTAACACGAGAAAGACCGGGGTGTTAACATGAGCCAAGCCGTACTCGATAGAGCCTGCCTCGTCGGTGTCAATCACGTTACCAGCCACCCGGATGATGAAGGTGTCCATGATGCCTGCATCAAAAATCCGCTCAACCGGCACTCTGGAGTCTGAGCAGGAAATGATGGTGGCGTAGGCATGGTTGCCCTGATCTTCCTTGCCCGCCTGAATCAGCCGAGCTGCGTCAGTGTGCGGGTGCATAGACTTACCGCTAACGAAACGCTCGTTGCCTTCTTTGAGCTTGGTCAATGCCTGATCTGCGGTTAGGTCAGTGGCAAAAGCAGGTGTGGCAGCCAGAGCCAGCAGGCAGGCCCCAAGAACAGTCTTGATAACTCCTCGTTTCATTGTCTTCTCCTGAAGATTATTGTACTGAGATTTTCTCAAACGTTGCATAAAGAACGATTCGGCGACCTACTTCTGTAGTAGGTCGCCGAATGCTGATAGTATATAACACAGAAAGAGAGGGGATTGTCAAGCCGGGAACAACAGAATTTTAATCATGCAGCGGGATTCTTCCTCTAATACAGGAGGAAAAGAATCCCGCTTTGTTACATCTTAATACGCTTTCTGCTCTGGGCTGTTGGACGGAGCAGAAGACTTACGAGGTGCCTCTTGGTGATATACCGTACAACCAGAGAAGAGGCAGGCTGCAAGTAACAGGACGAGGGACATTTTCAGTGCGTTCATGATTATAATCCTTAAAGAGAGTGAGCATAAAGCAGACGTTCCCTTATGGATACGTCATTTGATCAATATACTGCGACTGTCGCTTCTTCTTCAAGTATTTTTTGCACACAGCCTTGAATAGAAAGGGCTGCATCAGAAAGTTCAACGCAGCCCTTGGCTCTGACCTAACGTCTGTGGTGCCTATAGGGAGGGTGATGAGGCGGCGGCGGGAAATAGCAGCCACCGAGAATTCCGGCAACAAGAGCTAAGAAAATCATTTGACTGATACATCTCTTCATGATTCTTCTCCTGTGTTGTGATGAAGAACGCAACTACAATGGGCATCATCGCAGCGATTCTTACCGATAATGACGATAATTACGGTAAGGATCATGACGGTACGTGCGGTAATGACGAGGAGCGTAACGGTAATCGTAATGACGATATGAACGCCGAGACGGTGCAATTCGGATACTTGGCGCGGAAGGAACCACAACATACGACTCATACGACTGGGTCTCAGGCATCACGACCGCCGCTGGAGGAGGTAGAGGATGATAGTAACAGCCGTTCATGCTCAATATGCCAACGATAGCGGCAAGGCCCAGCAGCATTCTTTTGATATTCATAAGACCTCCAGATGAAGGTTGTACAGAAGGAACTACTTGTTTTCCATGTCACATACAACAAAAGCTCTGCCTTAGTACCACCACGTTGGCCCCATATACACGGGCGTACTGATCCGCGTCGATGGATATGTGGAGTAGTAATAACTTGATGAGGGTACGGTTATACGCTGCTGAGGATAATAGATTGACCGCCTCGGCATGACTGAATTTTGCCAGCTGCTTTGTTGCCAAGGCACGTAGATACCGGGGGATGGACGCTTGAAGGGATAATACTGCTCGGTCGGATAAGGTATGGGCTGCATCGGCGGCGTGGTGAAAGCTGGCCCAGAATACCAGTCGCCGTAATATCTTGTTCTGTTCTGTCGGGGCCGATAAACCGGGATCGTAGTGTAAGAATTCGTCGTGTACGAATTATATCGAGTTGTTGGATAATAGGTTATCGGTGACGTGTAAGATGTTGTTGAAGGTGCTTCAATCCATGTTTCTTCCGGCTGAATCGTGCGGATAGACGAGGAGGAACGGTTGGGGTAGGAGGTATATTTATAAACCGTTGTTGATGAGCTTTGCCCGTATTCTGGGAAGGAATTGGTGTAAGGCTGACAGCCGTTCAAGATAACGGCGGAACAAACAACAATAGCAAAAGAAAACAGCTTATTCATATATCTCACTCCGCGTCATATATACAATTAAAACAAAACATGCTCATTACGTTCCGGTAGTGTAAAGGAGTTTCCAGAAACTTGCAAGCCTTTTCTCTCTTGGCAATGCTGCTCACTGAGTCATAGCCTCTTTTTTCTTTTCAAGTTCGACCCCCCGTTCGTTTTCTGTCCAAGGCTAAACTGAGCAAATAAGCTCCAGTGGCAAGCACAATAATTACCGAGCCGCTGGGCAGATTAAGGTAAAAACTGGCCCCTAATCCAGTGGTGATGAAGGCTGCGCAGAAGAAAGCAGCAAGAAGCATCATCTGCCGGATGCTGGCAGCAAAATTGCCAGCAATGGCAGCAGGTAAGGTAAGCAGAGCAATCACCATGATGATGCCGACGATGCGGATCAACAGTACAATAGTCAATGCGGTCAGGCAGAGTAGAAGCAGGTGCAACCACTGGGTGCGTACTCCCCGCAACAAGGTGTATTCCTCGTCAAAGCAGATGGCCAGCAGCTTGTTATAGAAGATGCCTACCACTGCTAAGATGACCAGATCAAGAGCGGCGACAAAGAAGATGTCCTGCTTGGTAATCAGCAGGATATTGCCGAAAAGATACGAGTTGGGATCAAAGTAGCCTGGCGTGGCAGCAATGAAAAGATAGCCAATAGACATGCCGCCTGACCAGAGCGCGCCAATGATCGAGTCTTCCCGCTGTCCAGCATGACGGCTGACTTGGGCGAGGATCACCGCTGAGAGTAGGGCGACAATCACTGCGCCGGTCATGGGGGTGAACCATGAGATACCGGCCACGGTCTGGAGGTACAGGCCACCACCGATGCCAGCCAAGATGCAGTGAGAGATGGCTCCGGCAATGTAGCTGATCCGTCGCACCACCACAAACGTGCCGATAATGCCAAAAGAAATCGAGGCCAGCAGGCCTGTGAGCAGGCCGTAGCGGAGGAACGGCAGATCAGGGTCAGTCAGGGCGGCAAACAGCTCAGTCATGTTGGTGTCCTTCAGGGCAGCAGCGGTGGTCATGGCGAATCATCCGTAGATCGCCGCCGTACATCTCGCGGATCAGCTCACCAGTCAGCGCGCTGGTCGGATGCACATAAACTTGGTTGTTGACGCAGATGATCCGTTTGAAAAAGGTGGAGGAAAAGCCGGTCTCGTGCGTCACCATCAGGATAATCTTCTCTTGGTTCAGCTTGGCTAACAAAGCAAGCAGCTCCTGTTCAGACTCGCGGTCAAGGCTGGCTGTGGGTTCGTCAAGAATAAGGATATCGCCGCCCGAAGCCAAAGCGCGCGCGATCAGCACCCGCTGCCGCTGCCCGCCGGACAAAGCGGAAAAAGGCCGCTGGGCTAAATCTGCCAGACTGACCGCTGCTAATGCCTCTAATGCCGCCTGCTTATCCTGCTTCGTGTATCTGCCGCTGAAAGAGCTGCCGAGGCGCGCCATACAGACCACCTCCTGCGCTGAGATGGGAAAGCAGGCATCGTAGCGGGCATACTGGGGAACATAGCCGATCCTGCGTCGTGCCTCGGCGGGGGTTTTACCACCGATGAGGATGCTGCCGTGGTTCGGTTCAAGCAGGCCGAGCATCAGTTTGACCAAGGTGGTCTTGCCGCCGCCGTTTGGCCCGACTATGCAGGCTGAATCCTGCGGCCAGATATCCAAGTCCACATTCGTCAACACCGGCATTTCATCGTAGGCGAAGCCGAGACCTCGGATAGTAATAACTGCTTCACTCATGATTATTTGGGAGCAAGGGCAGCGCTGATCTGTTCAGCCATATAGCGCAAATTTCCCGGCACATCAACAGCCATCGGGTCTAAGCTGACCACTGTGCCACCAATTGCTTGGGCGATGGTCTCAGCATTCTTGCGATCAAACTGTGGCTGAACAAAGATCACCTTGATCTTCTCCTGCTTGGCTTTAACAATCAGCGCGTGCAGCTGCCGAGGCAAAGGTGATTTCCCCTCCACCTCTACGGCTTCTTGGTGCAAACTATAGGCGTGGGCAAAGTAGCCGAACGCAGGATGAAAAACGAGAAAAGACTGGCCGCTGAACGGAGCCAACTGCTGCTTGATCTTCGTATGTAACTCAGTCAAGGTCTTGTCCGTATTCTGGAGATTTCGCTCATACACTGCTGCGTTGGCTGGATCAGCTTTCTTCAACGCAGCAGCCATTGCCGCAGCCATCTGTCGGAGGTTCTGTGGATCAAGCCAAACATGGGGATCAAGACCGCCGTGTTGCGCCTCACCTTGTTCATAGTGTCCATGTTTATGCTGAGTCATGGAAATCTTCTTTATCTCTGCGGAGGTATCCACCACCTGCACTCCAGTGTCAGGCTGGTTGATTTTCCGCTCTAACTCGTGCTCGAATTCCAGCCCAACAGTAAAGTATATGCGGGAGCGAAACAACGCTGTGACTTGCTCCGGCGTGGGCTGCATTCCGTGTGGGTCTTGGCCTTTGTCGAGAAGGACGCGGGTGTTAATCAGCTCACCGCCGATCTGGTTGGCTAACCATAGCTGCGGAGTAATAGAGACTAGCACCGATAGGGGTTCAGCCCAAGCAGCGGCAGAAATAAAAGTCAGGATAAGGGTAAAAAGTATCTTTGCGATCATCTTTTGTGTCCAAGGTTGAAAGAAGAGCACAGTTGCTCGGTCATCCTAAGAGCCGCTGATTTGTTTGTCAAGAAGATGCTATCGCAGGCCAGAGGAAAGGGCAGGTGTGGAAAACCTGCCGCGCAGGAGCAGATCAGCGTATTCCTTGTTTTTTGAGCGGACAGACATTCCCGGTAATCATCAAAGGACAGAGCTGCCCGCTTTTCTGTGGCAGTTCGTCGCCTATCGCTTGCATCTTGGCTTGCACAGCGGCAATTGTTCGCTGGCTCAGTTCTTTAGCCATACCAATGTGCTTTTCTGGTAGAATGGCCTGTTCAATCTCTTCCCGTTTGAAGTTCTTTGCCACTTCTGGCATCTGCATCAAAATATCCAGTACCGTCCTGTTGCTTGCTACTGCCTCCATTGAAACCTGATACACCAAGGCATGAGCATTCTCCTTACCGATCTTCGTGCCAATGAAGAACATTAGTGCCTCGCTGGAAATCAGCGGCGCAGCCCGGAGAACGTTCTCGCGCACCCGCTCTTCATGCACGGTCATGTCGGCTACAATATGCTTCATCATCGCCAGTAACCCGCACATATAGAGAGATGAATCAGTAAGCGCGGCCCACTCTAACCGCACTGAGCGGTAGTCGCGTTCGTGTTCGCAGAGCAGCCCATCATAGCCAAGCATCGCCTGTGCTTTAATCAACTTGGACAACACTACCACCTGTTCGCACAGCTCGGGGTTACGCTTGTGCGGCATGGTGCTACTGCCGATCTTACCCATGTGAAATGGCTCTTCCATCTCGCCGGTTTCGTTACGAGCAAGGCAGCGAATCTCGTCCGCTATCCGCGCTAAGGAACCAGCAGTCAGGGCAAAGACGGACAAATATTCGGCAAAGCGGTCACGGGAAGCGTGCCAAGCAACGTTTGGTGCTTGTAATCCAAGACGAACGGAGAACTCTGTCAGCAGAGGCAGCGCGTGCTCGCCAAAGGCATCCATCGTACCCACACCACCGAAAAGTTGGCTGACTAAGACGCGCTGCTTCATCTCGTGCAGCCGCTCAACATTACGCCAGACCTCATCCAACCAACCAGCCATCTTCAGACCCATTGTCATCGGTAAAGCGTGCTGACAGTGAGTGCGGCCTATAGTTACTAAGTCTTGGTATTGCTGCGTCCGCTCGATGAGCAGCTTAATGATACAGTGCAACTCACGCTCAACAATCTCGATAATGTCGCGCAGCTCCAGCACTTGGGCAGTGTCTTGAATGTCTTGGGTAGTAGCCCCGAAATGAATGAACTGTCCTGCTTCCTTATCGCAGACTTGGCGCAGGCCAGCAAGCAACGGCATCAGCGAATGATTGGTTACTTTCAATCCAGCACGAATGGCATCAAGGTCGAGCTTGTTGATATGAGCATTTTGCTGGATGTTCTCCGCTGCGGCAACGGGAATGATATTCAGTCCGGCCATTGCCATTGCCAAAGCAGATTCAACATCTAACCAGCGTTGGTAGCGGTGCAGGTCACAGAAGACTTGACGGGCTTCTGTCGTCGTGTAGCCGCCGGAGTAAAAACCAGAATCAACGATATGGCTGTTAGGGGTGCAGGTGTTCATAGTATCTTTTTCAAGATGGTCGATGTTAGAACAAGGCCAAGTACGGCAGTCATCATTAGGCGGCAATTTTAATGGCTTCCAAGCCAGCGTAAAGCGAGGTCGGTGCTTTGTCAAGGAATTTATTGAAGTTGAACGTAAAGCAGCGCAGAGGCAAACGGATGCTCGTTGCTGGGCAGATATGATGAGCGATGACTATGATTGCCGATGAAGAGTGGAAGGGATTCCCATCCTTGCATAGGATAGGGATGGGAATCATGTAGCGACAGGGTGTTTGCAAGCTCTTAGCGAATGAAGACAAATCCAAACGTGACAAGTGACTGATCGTCGAGACCTTTATTAGGGTCTGTACCATTTTGGTATACTAACTGCACGCCAAAACTATCATTCTTTTTATTTCTGAAAAGATAGTATGTCGCATCTATCTTTAATAGGTTGAAATTGTCCTCCTTGTCGTCAAACTTGCCTGAAGCAGATAGCTCATTCCAATACTTATTAGACATTTCAAAGACAATGATATCCTTCAGTACTCCTTGGGGATATAGAACAACCTCAGTTACAACTGTTGCCCGCAGCGTGTCACCATCTCCGCCATTAGCTACTTCTTCGTACTCAACTCCACTTAACAACCTAATGTGCAACTCTTTTAAACTTGATTAGGCAGCAATCAAGCCATCCAAGTCAAGTGGAGGGCGGTTATAGACCAAATTAAGGAAGACACAAACAGTGTGCGCCAAAATTTTACGAATCAGACG
>NQJD01000006.1 GCA_004284765.1 Candidatus Electronema aureum | reverse complement strand
CGTCTGATTCGTAAAATTTTGGCGCACACTGTTTGTGTCTTCCTTAATTTGGTCTATAACCGCCCTCCACTTGACTTGGATGGCTTGATTGCTGCCTAATCAAGTTTAAAAGAGTTGCACATTAGGTCCTCTTTCTTTCTTATACTGCAAAACTGACTGCCGGAAGAATAAAAAATACAAATCAATTCGTTTTGAGCCATTGAAGGGGGTCTTGGGCGGTTCCGCCTTGCCGAATTTCAAAATACAGCCCTGGCTCGTAGAGCGTAGCAAGATCGCCGCTCATGCCAATTTTCTGATGTTGCGTCACTATATCGCCTTCGTGGACAAAAACTGTATCCAAGCGGGCCGTGACTGAGAGCCACTTTTGGCCGTGATCAATGATCACCGCATTACCGTAGCTGCGCCGGTAGCCAGCAGAGATCACTTGACCTTTTTGCACGGCGTGGACTTCGGTCTCCGGCTGCACCTCAATATGGATACCGCTCACGGTCTCACCCTTGCGCAGCCCTTCTTTTAACACCTCTCCGAAGCGATGAATCACCTTACCCTCTACCGGAAAGGGCAATTTGCCTTTAAAAGGCAGCAGGCCCAACCCGCTGTAGGGAGCCTCTTTTTTAGGTTGTAAAAAACTGCGGCGGATATCCTGCTCGGCTTTGCGCATTTCCTGCACTGCCAAGCGGTAGAGACCCTGTTGCGTCTTAATCCGAGTCAGCAATTCCTCGCGCTGTGAGCGGAGGAGATTGAGTGCCTGCTGCTGTTCCTCAGCTTGACGCACTAATTCTTCCAGCAGTGACTCCTCCAGTTCATAGGCGGTCTTGGCCTGCTTCAGAGCGGTTAAACTCTCGCGGTATTTCTCTATTACCGTCTGGTCGTAGCCAGCCAGACTGCGGAAAGAGTCGCTCATCAGCATCAACTCAGGCAGGGTGCGGTTGGAAAAGGTGACGTTGAGCGCACCCAGCCTGCCCATCATATAAAAAGCCCGCAGCCGGTTAAGCATGTGGCGTAGCGCCTTGTCTCGCGCCTGCGCGGTCTGATCAAGAACAGTTTGAGTCTTGGCTAAGGTCTGCTTCTGGGTTTCAAGCTGCTTCTGGAGGACATTGATTTTTTCCTGCTGCTGCTCCATTTTGCTGCTGATCTGGTCTAACTCGTCTAATACCGCGATCTCTTCTTCGCTGCTCTTCAGGAGCTTTTCCTCTTGCAGGGCAATTTCTTCCCGCAGTCTGCCGATTTTGATCTGCACCTTGCCCGCGTCTTGAGCAGAACAGGGCCAAGAAACACCGAGCAGGGCGGCTGCAAGAACAGCGGCAGCCAGCTTTTTCGCCTTCATGATCACACGCTCAGTATTTTGCGGATGGAAACAAAGCTGCCACCCGCGCAAAGCAGGATAGAAAGAACAATAATCATGCAGACTGAGGAAGTGCTGAAAAAGCTAAAAGAAAACATGCCTTGCGCGGCCTGACCAGCAAAGTTAGTTTTGATCCAACGGAAGAGCAGATAAAGTGCAGCGATCCCAGCGGTCGAACCAAGTGCGCCGAGGAGCGCGCCTTCAAGAAAGAAAGGCACGCGGATGTAGCTGTTCGATGCGCCGACTAACCGCAGCAATTCTAACTCCTTTTTGCGGGAGAACACGGTGAGGCGGATCGAGTGGCCGATCATGAAGGTGGTGGTGAGGATCAGCAGGCTACCAGAAAGGAAAACCACCACTCGCAGCAGCTGGATAAAGGAATAAAAACGCTCGACCCACTCCCGACCGTACTGCACTTTCAGCACACCAGGCATGGTTTCCAAATACTCAGAAAAGCCTTTGATTCGCGAAAGGCTTTCTAAGTTCCTGCGTGGATAGATTTCAATTGAGGGCGGGAGGAAATCCTTGGGAATATCCTTGAGTACGTCTTGGCTGTCGTCGAGCTGACCTTTGAAGCGGTCATACGCTTCTAACTTGCCAACAAATTCTATCCGTTCAACTTGGTCAAATTTCTCGATCTTGTGCTGGTACTCTTGCTGAAGATTCGCATCCGGCTGCTCATCAAGATAAACGATCAAGCGGAGGTCGTTATCCAAGCGACTGCCAACTTGCAGAGCGTTACTATAGACGAGATAGAAAAAGGTGAAGATTAGTACCGACAGGGTGATGGTTATCAGGGAGAGCAACTGAGTACGCCACGTCTCGGCAATGCTGCGCCACGTCTGGCTGAAGACCGCCAGCAGAAAGTTCATTCTTTACCCTCCGCTTTTTTGACCAAGGTCGGTGGTTTCTGAATCGCCAGTCGCCCGTTTTCAATCTTAATCACTTTACTGCCCGGAAAGTCATAAATGGCCTGATCGTGAGTGGCAATGAGCAAGGTGGTACCCTGCTCGTTATAGCTGCGGAACAACTGTGTCACCAACAGAGCAGTTTCTGCATCTAAGTTACCAGTTGGTTCATCGGCCAGAATCAATTCCGGCTCGTTAGCCACGGCTCTGGCTATGGAAACCCGCTGCTGCTCGCCCCTCGACAGCTTGCCTGCCAGCGCATCCTGTTTGTCTAAAAGGTGTAGCTCAGTCAGCAACTTTTCGGTCTGACTACGGATAAACGGCCTGCTTCGGTAGGATACCTCCATTGAATAGGCGATGTTCTGAGCTACAGTTTTGTCGGGCAGGAGCTTGAAGTCTTGATACGCCACGCCGATTCGACGACGCAGCTTCTGCATCTCTCCGCCGGAGATACGGCTGAGATCGTATCCGGCAATTTCGATGTAGCCTTTGTCCGGACAGTCAATGCCGCAGAGCATTCGCAGCAGCGTAGTCTTTCCAGCTCCACTCTGACCGGTGAGAAAAATCATCTCGCCTCGGCGAATACGCAAGGAGACATCAGCCAGCGCATGAACATCTGGCGGAAAGGTCTTACTGACCCGCGCCAGATCGATCATGGTCAGCTTCTTTTCTTCACCGCTCATGGCTGCTTACTGCTGAAGATGTGGTCAAAGATCGCAAAGACCTGCTGGATAATCTGAGAATCTTCGGCAAGCTGGAGATACGATGCGCCGCTGAGTTCCTGCTGAACCAGCTCGTTGCTGGCTGGGATACTACCTGCCAGCTCCATATCTGCCTCAACGACCGCAGCATTAATTTTTTTCTGCAAAGCAGGCGGAATCGGATCAGGCACCCGATTGACGATCAGATATTGATGTTTGATCTCCAACTGAAGTGGCTTGGTCAGCTCGGCAATTCGGCGGGCCGTGAGAATGCCTCGCGCCGAAGGATCGGAGACAATGAGCAGATAATCAATTCTGCGCAGATTCAGGCGACTGAGATGCTCCATGCCTGCTTCGTTATCAACGATGATGTACTTGTAGTTATCCGCCAGCCGGTCCATGGTCATGGCAAGATACTGATTCGCGGCGCAATAGCAGCCAGGGCCGTCGGGCTGCCCCATAACCATCAGGTCAAAGCCCTCCTCCTCAATCAGTGCTTGGTGGAGCTTCATCTCCATGTACTGATTGCGGGTCATGCCGGGCGGAATGTCTCCCTTCAACTCTTTGCGGATCGCGCCCAAGGTAGCGTGAACATCTATGTCAAGCAGCTCATTGAGGTTGGCATTAGCATCAGCATCCACAGCTAACGCTGGGGTCATCTTGCGGGCGGTGAGATATTTAAGCAGCAGGGCGGCAGTGGTGGTCTTGCCAGTGCCTCCCTTGCCTGCGAGAGCGATAATTTGGGGCATTTGTCTTCTCGTGTCGTGGTATTTTCTGCGGACTATGGCGTATTGTTCATCATACCCAAAAGAGCAGCTGATTCCAAGCTAAACGATGGGCAGCGAGTCACAGCAGCCGCAGCACCGCCACATTAATCAGTCCAATCAGGAAGCCGAGCAGCGCACCAAAGAGGTTAATGTACTTGAACTGCTCCTCCATGATCGAGAGGAGCAGGCGTTCTAAGCGGAGCAAGTCAAGAGAATCCACCTTGTTCTTCACCAGCTCGCGGATGCGGAGCGATTCCGTCAAGCCGGGTACCTCTCGGATCAGCAGACGGTTGGCGTTCAGGACAAGATAATCAATGATGCCGCTGCGCACCTCAGCAGGCAGCAGGTCACGGAGGACACCAGCAGGCTTGGCTGCGATTTGATCTATGAGCGAATTGATCAGTTTACCAACCAGCAGACGCACTGGCTCTGCCTCAACCAAAGCCCGCAGCTCCTCAGCAACAGCCTGCCGCAGCTTCTGCCGACCAGCAGCGGGCAACAGCTTCTTACTCAGCTCAGTCAGGGTAATCTGTCCCTGCTCCAGCAGTTCCTCGATATGCTCGCGGAGAGCAACCGACAGTGTTTGCCGCAGCTGGCCTTCACTCAGGGCAGTGAGCAGTTGGGCCGCTGCCTGTTGGCAAAGCCGCTGTAACTGATCCGGCCCAACCTTTGCTAATAGCTCGGCCAGCGGCGCAGTCAGAAACGTCTCTACCTGCTCGGTCAAGGCCTGCGCTGTCCGTGCCTGCATCTCCGGTTGCTGGAGCCACGCCACCAGATCACCCTCGTGGTCAGTCATCCAAGTGCGGATAATCCCCTCCAAGCTGTCCATGTTAATAAAACCCTTGGCCATAGCTGCCATCGGGCCGAGACTATCGATAAAGTGATCAGCCCCGCCTTTGATGGCCTGCGTAATCCGTTCCCGCATCGGCGGTTCTGCCAAGATGACCGCCGCCTGTGCCAAAACCTGTGGTGCGCGGTCAGCGGCAGCAGCGCGGAGGAAAGCCAGCAGTTCGGCAGGCAAGAAATCGGCCAGGGCTTTACCTTCTGCTGCCGCTTTGGTGATAGCCTGCTCCAGCCAGCTGCCAAGGCGTTCAGCAGCCTGCGGCGCGGTCAGCAGGTCTTTGGTCAATAACTCCAACCGAGCATACAGCCGTTGCCGGTCTTCGCGCTGCACTAGCTCGTTGAGACTACGGTTTCCTGCCTGATCAGCATGAGCAGCCAAGGTATTGCCAATGGTAGCCGCAAAGCCGGGCGAGCCGAGGTACTCTAGCACGCTCTGGCGCAGGCGGTGTTTGAGCGAGCGCAGACCAATGCGAGCATGAACCCGGAAGCGGCTGGGTACTATATTCAGCAGTGGGCCGAAATCCTTGCCCAACATATCCTGCACCTGACTGTCGATCAGGCGGCGCAGATGCTCCTGAAACCGCTCTGCTGACAGGGCCTCACCAATGTCCTGCGGTGTGAGCAACTGCCCACCGACCATCTCGCCCATGTTCTCTGCCAGCTGGTGGCGTTTCGAGGGGATGACCCCTGGTGTAAGTGGGACGCGGATGCCAAAGATGCGCCACGGTTTCAGGGGCCGAAAGAGCATCCTGATCGCCACATCGTTGGTTAAATAACCGATGAACGCGCCGATCAAGGGCGGTCCACCGTAGGTAAACAGAAGCTGAGTTGTTACGTTGATGGACATGTTGCACCTACTGAATGGAGATTGCGGATGAGCTACTGCGGCGCAGTGTAAAGCCATGTGGCGAGATATTCAACAAGATTGTGAGGGCGTGGTGCTTTGCCTGCGCTAAGACTTCCGCGAAACTAAAGGGATTGACGGTTGAGTACAAAGCCGATACGGTGCAGTTCAGTTGTTCGACCTACAAGAGACCTCTTGCATACCCCCTTCTTGCTTCCTTGCAAGCACTTAGGGCGATCACAAGTATCGTCCCTGCATGCTACGTGTATTGCAGTTACTGAGCAACACTGGTTCGGATACATCTCGAAACAGGCAAACAGAAGAGGTCGTAGCAGTGATGCACACAGGCTCGTTCGAGTGAACAAGAACAGTGCTGCGGCATACTAAACCTCCTAGGTACCTCTACTTCACCTACACTGATCCCAACAAACACGTCATACAGGAGGTAATATAAGTGAAACCTACCATCTTCCACCTCGAACTCTCTCTTGCTGAAGCCCGCACTGCCATTGCAGAGCGGATTGCCCCACTTGAGCAAGAATGTATCCCGCTGACTGAGGCACTGGCGCGGGTTTGCGCTGCCTTTGTTTTTGCCGCCCGCCCCAGCCCGTCCTGCGATCAGTCTGCCAGAGATGGTTTCGCCTTAGCTACGCAGCCACTTTTTGCTGATCAAGCCGTTGCCGCTTTTCACATCAGCGGGGAAATCGCCGCTGGATGCACGGAGCAGAAGCGTCTTGCACCCGGTCAAGCCTTCCGTATCATGACCGGTGCAGCGATTCCCACCGGCACGGCGCGGGTTGTGCCTTTTGAGGTCTGTCAGGAGAAGGACGGAAAGGTGCTGGTGCCGTTAGCGGAGCTTGCTCGGAAGCAGCTTCATATCCGCAGACAAGGCTGTGAGGTTCAAACTGGCCAACTGCTCGCCGCTGCCAGAACTCGGCTGCTACCCGATCATCTGCTTCTGCTGGCGGAGAACGGCTGCGAGGAAATTGTCGTGCATCGTCAACCAAGGGTTGCGGTGATCTGCACGGGCACGGAGCTGACTCAGGCTGGAGAACCACTGCTGCCGGGCTGCAAAATCTCTGGCAACGGTGCGTTATTAGCCGCACTTCTGCAAACTCAGCACTGCACCTGTATTTGCTGCCTTACTGTCGAGGACAACGCTGAACGAATCACGGCGCTGATCGAGCAGATCATCGACCGTGACCAGCCTGATCTGCTTATCAGCACAGGGGGTATGGGGCCGGGCACGTTTGATCTCACCGAGCAGGTCTTTGCCCGGCTCGGCGGGGTGTCGGTCTATAACCGCCTGCGGGTGCGGCCCGGCAGATCAACCCTATTCGGGCTGCTGGATAAGGTGCCGTTCTTCGGACTGCCTGGCCCGCCGCCAGCGGTGCGCCTACTCTTCCATGAATTAGTTGCCCCAGCCATTGTCCGGCTGCACGGCGAGGAACATTCCGGCGGAATGCTGAAGAAGGCTATCCTTGATGGCCCCGCGCTTCTGTCTCAGGCGGATTGCACGGTGCTGAAAGGCGCGGTTGCAAGGGTGGATGAGGAAGGTCGGCTGCGGGTGCGTCTGGCAGATCGGTTGGAGCCACTCAACGCGATCCTTCACCTGAACGGTGAGGAAGGGGAATTGGTCAGCGTTCGACTGATCGGGCCGCTGGCATAGGCTGACAGCGCGGGCAGAAGAAGGAAGCTCGTCCACCGATCACTTCTTTGCAGATCGCCTGTCCGCATTGCAGGCAGGGCTGATCTTTGCGACCATAGACCGCAAGCTGAAGCTGAAACCAGCCGGGTTGTCCGTTTGCGCCGAGAAAATCACTGACGGTCGAGCCACCTGCTTCAATCGCCCGACTGAGGATTTCCCGGCAGCAATCAACAACCCGCTGCCACTGCTCCGCGCTCAGACTGCCTGCTGGGGCTTGCGGATGCACGCCAGCGGCAAACAAGGTCTCGTTAGCGTAGATGTTGCCGACTCCAGCGATCAGCTTGGAATCCATCAGCAAGCTCTTGACCGCCTGCTTGCGTTGTCCGGCCAGCTGTACCAAGTGTGCGGCGGTGAAATCCGGGCCAAACGGCTCTATCCCCTGACTGCGGCTAAAGTCCTGCTCCAGCCGCTCTGCTTCCTCGCCCGACCAGACCATAACGCTGCCAAAACGACGGGCATCATTGAAACGCAGCTCCGCACCGCTGTCGAGTTCGAGGCAGAGATGATCATGCGTCACCCGCTCTGTCACCTTTGGGAACATGCCTAACTTGCCAGTCATACCGAGATGCAGCACCAGCACACTGGCGTTGTTCATGCGGATGAGTAGATATTTAGCCCGACGGTCAACCGTGCTGATCTGACTGCCACAGATACATTGCTCCAGCAGCGTCAGCGGCACTGGCAGGCGCAGCCGTTTGCCTGACCACAGAGCAGCAAGCACAGCTCGGCCCGGCAGATGCGGCAGCAAGCCCCGGCGGGTGACTTCAACTTCTGGCAGTTCAGGCATGGCGTAACACTCTCCTACGATACGCTCCATCATAGCCTAAGGCAAAGGCCAAGGTCAAGCAGCTTTCCTGTTCCTTTCCCTGCGGAAAACTGGTATGGCTATAGGCATTCTTGCCGCCCGGAGCGCATCCGGCCTACTCATTCTACTCTACCTTGCACAGGAGAACACCATGCCCAGCCCATTCACCCCCGATCAGCTTGCCAGCCTTTCCCTTCAGATTGACCAGCAGCTCCGAGAGTTGCACGATGCGCCACCATGCGCCGAGGTTAAAAGCGGCGAGCCAGACAAGCAGGATATTCCCGAACGTCTGCCTGTTCAGTGGCGGATGATTAAGAATATAACCAAGGAAGAGCCGCGCTCCTTCTGGCGGCGGTTCAAGCAGGCCGCGCACAGCGACCTCTGCGACGAAAGCGGTGTGCTGAACGCGCAGTGGAAGAAATACCGCAATCTGAGCAGCAAGAGCGTGCTGGAGTCCTTTGGCGCAATCCTTGTGGCAATGGGCTTTGCCGGCACAGCCCTGCAACTCCTTGCTATGGCCCTTGTAGTGATTGTTCTTCACCTCGGCTGCAAGGTTATCTGCGAGGAAGAATAAGTCCTGTCTTCCGAGGCTCCGCAGCAGTTTCCAGCAAGGAGTAGTCTTCATGTCTGCATGAACGGAGCATTGGTGTCTGCATGAACGAAACATACGCCCCTGCACCACCATTTAAATGGAGGTTCCCCCATGCCAACTGAACTACGTCTCACCTTCTCTGACTCCGCTCATGTCGCTGTTGCCCTGCTGGGCAGTGCGCCCGACTTCAGCCAGCCAGCCGCCTTTGCCAGCCCAATTACCGACAAAGACATGGCCGAACTCCGCTGGTACGTGGAGGACTACGGCACTACCTATGCTGCCGAGCCTGATGATGCGCGGGCCGACGCAGTGAAGAAGCTGCTGCCCGAATGGGGAGCCAAGCTCTTTGCCGCTGTATTCAAGACTAATGATAAGGCAGCGGAGATATTTCGTAACTTCCGGGATGCTGCGGAGGCGGGCCGCGTTCTCAGCATTGCCGCCGATCATCCGGCAGTGCTTTCCCTGCCGTGGGAGCTGCTTGCCACGCCGGGCGGCTCCTTTCTCTTCAACGAGAACCCGCCGGTTTCCATCCGCCGTGGCTTGCCCAGCGCAGGGCAGGGACGCGCCCCGCAGCCGCGTGATCCCAAGCCTGCGCTGCATCTGCTCTTTATCGTCAGCAGGCCAGACGGAGCTGGGTTCATCAACCCGCGCAGCGATGCTGAGGCTGTGCTTGATGCGCTGAAGGAGCAGAAACCAGCGCGGGTGGAGGTGGAGTTTCTTCGCCCAGCCACGCTGGAGGAGTTGCGCAGGCGGCTGAAGAATGAGCGGCTGCCCAAGGTGGACATCATCCACTTTGACGGCCACGGTGTATTGGCCAGCAGCGGGGATGCGGACAGGAAGCAGGGCTATCTCCTCTTTGAGGGCGAGTGGGGCAGCACAGACAAAGTTTCGGGCGCGGCCTTTGGCAAGCTGCTCAACAGCAGCGATGCCGGTTTGGTGGTGCTCTCGGCCTGCCAGTCGGCGATGATGGACAGCGAAGACCCGATGAGCGGCGTGGCAGCCCAGTTAGTTCATGCGGACATTCCTGCGGTCATCGCCATGAGCTACAGTGCCTTCGTCATCACGACTAAGCTGCTCTTTGCCGAGTTCTACCGCAGCCTGTTCGAGGGCAGCACTGTGGCCCGCTCGTTGGACAAGGCCCGCCACTTCCTTTGCTTCAACCCGAAGCGCGGCACCCGACTACGCGGCGCGGGCGGCGCAGAGGAGTTTCATTTGCAACTGCACGACTGGTTCCTGCCTGCGCTCTATCAGAGCGGGACAGACCAGCCGCTGCTCAGTGCGGACGGCGCGGTCACTCTGCCGCCAAAGCCGGAACCGCTCCACAATCTGCCAGACGTGCAGGAGTCCGGCTTCTTTGGCCGCAGCAGGGAGCTTTGGCAAATCGAACGGTTCTTTGCAGTGAACAGCTGCTGCCGTATCTCGATCACCGGCTTTGGCGGCCAAGGCAAGACCGCGCTGGCCTTGGAAGCAGGCCGCTGGCTGCTGCGCACCGGTCTTTTCAAGCAGGCGTGTTTTGTCAGCTATGCCGCCTATCAGGGCAGCGACCCGGTGAGCTTGGCAATCAGCACCATGAGCGCGGTTTTGCAGGAAAGTCTGCTTGATGCGGCGGCGGCCAAGGCATCTTTGGAGACGACCGCCACCCTACTGATTCTCGACAACTTAGAGAGCTTGGCCGACGGGCGCGGGCTGGCCGAGCTGCTGGATGCCGCCGCCCTGTGGTCAGAGGCCGGAGCAAGCCGCGTCCTGCTCACCTCGCGGCAGCCGGACTTCGCTCATCCCAGCTATCCGCTGGCGGGCAGCTTTGATCATCGGCACCTGCCCTTGCAGGGACTGCGGGAGGACGATGCGGTCAAGTGGTTTGATGCCCTGCGCAGTTTGCCGCCAGAGCCGACCAGTCCGCGACCGCAGCGCGATGTCCTGATCAGGCTTTTCGAGCAGGTGGGCTTTCATCCCCTGTCCATCAGCCTGCTGGCCCAGCAGTTGAAGGAGCGCGCAGCCTCTGATGTGGGCGAGCGGCTGGAGGCGTTGCTGGCCTTGCAGCCGCTGAACCGGGAAGACCGCAGCCTGCTGGCCTCGCTGGAGTTATCTATAGAGCGACTGCCCAAGCACTGCCTGCCGCTGCTGAATCGGCTGGGTGTTTTTGCCGGGGGATGCTTGGAGGATATGGCACGCATGGTGACTGGTTTGGAGAAGGCAGACTGGCACGAGCTGCGCAGCCATCTGCTCCGGGCTGGACTGATGCAGGCGGAGCGGCTGCCGGTGCTTGACATGACTTGGCTGCGCTTCCACCCGACCTTGGCCCCGGCCTTGTGGCAGAAGCTGGGCAAGGAAGAGCAGGACAAGCTGCTGGAACGCTATTGGCAGGAGTATCATCAGCTTTCCGGTGCGCTGTATGAGCTAGACTTCAAGAACCCTCATGCCGCCCGCGCCATTGCCAAGCACGAGCTGCCGAATATGTTCCGGGCTGTCCATGCCGCTTTGCAGACAGGCAGGGCCGAAGAGAGCGTGGACTTTGCTGATAACGTCAACGAGTTTCTCAGTGACTTCGGTATGCGGCGGGACTATCAAGCATTAACAGAGGCGGCTGCCAAGGCAGGCGGCACGGTCGGCTCGCAGACATGGTTTCTCTCCCGTAGCGATCTCGGCGAGCAGCTTTTTCGGAACAGCCAGACCGCAGCAGCAGCGCAGGTCTTTCAGGGCATCCTTGCTGGGCTGGAGGAGACTCCCAGCTATAACCGCTACCTGACCCTGCACAGGCTTGGCCGCTGCTGCAATGAGCAGGGCCAGCCTGCTGAAGCAGAACGGCTCTACCGGCAGGAGCTGGCCGAATTAGCCCGGTTAGAGCAGAGCAAATTAGTGCTGCGGCAGACCAGTGTTACCCAGACTGATCTGGCTGATGTGCTGAGACACCAAGGCCGCTACACCGAGGCTAAGGCAGCCTATCAAGCTGCCTTGAAAATTGACGAAGAGCTGGGTGATAAGCGTGGCATGGCGGTAAACAATGGACAGCTCGGTACCTTGGCCTTAGAACAGGATGAGCTGGCTGAGGCGGTGAAGCGATGGCTGGAAGCATTGGCCCTTTGGCAGAGCTTGAACGAGCCTGCAAGCGAGGCTGTGGCGTGGCACCAGCTTGGCCTCATCTATCAGAAGGCAAAGAGCTGGGAGGAGGCGGAGCAGGCGTATCGGCAGGCAGCCCGGCTGCAAGAGGAGCAGGGCTTGTTGGGTGGCAACAATGGGGCTGGCACAAGCTGGCAGCAGCTCGCCATAGTCTGCGACTATACAGGTCGCCATGCAGAAGCGGAGCAGTGGTTTCGCAAGGCGTTGGTAGTCTTTCAAAGCGCGAAAGACCAGCTCAATGCCGCCCGTGCTCTCAACAACCTTGCCGTCCTGCTGGCTGATGACTTGGCCCGCTTGGACGAAGCCCGCCGCTATGCTGAGGAATCGCTGATCATTAAGGAAATCCTTGACCCCGCATCAGCGGAGATATGGAAGAGTTACGAGCTGTTGGCCCGCATCGCTGCCAAGCAGGGAGAGAGCAGCCAAGCTGCTGCGTACCGCGCCAAGGGCAGGCAGGCATACTTGGCCTTCCCCGGCTGGCGGCAGCAGCTATATCAGCATGAAGAGCTGATTACAGCCGTGATAGAGGGCGGCGACGTGGAAGCTGCCTTGTCTTGTTACGGCGAGTCATGGGCCAACCTGATCGCCGCCATTCAGGGCATCCTCAGCGGCGAGCGCGATGAAGCCGCCCTCTGCGGGCCGCTGGATTATGAGAATGCCGCCACCATCCGCGCCATATTGGAGGGGATTGCCGGGAAAGGGTAGGGGCGGCCCCCCGTGGCCGCCCTGATGTATGCGGCGACAACGCAGGGCAGGCACAGGGGCCTGCCCCTACAGGTCGGCGGAAAACCACCAGAGTGGTTGCATTGCGAGCAGGAGAGCGACCGCGCAGCTCACCCGGCCATGCCTGCTGCCTTGAGCAAACTGCTCTCTGGCGCGTCTGCGCTGAGTGCCTTCTCCCCGGACAGGGCGGCTAAGAGGCGGTCGGCCAGCACCTTGCCGAGCTGCACACCCTCTTGGTCAAAGGAGTTGATGTTCCAGCAGAAGCCTTGGAAGGCGATGCGGTTCTCGTACAGGGCAAGCAGCGCGCCCATTGCGTAGGGGGTGAGTTGCTCGGCAATCAGTACTGAGCTGGGCCGGTTGCCCGCAAAGTGCTTGTTGGGGTTGTCGTGGCTGCGTCCCTGCGCCATTGCCAGCGACTGGGCGAGCATGTTGGCCACCAGCTTCTGCTGCGAGGTCGTACCGCTCACCGTGATGTCGCGCCCATGCTGCGAGCAGCGGAAGCCAATGAACTCAGCCGGGACGATCTCCGTGCCTTGGTGCAGGAGCTGATAGAAGGCGTGCTGGCCGTTGGTGCCCGGCTCGCCCCAGACTATCGGGCCGGTCTTCCACGTCACCGGGCTGCCGCAGCGGCTGACCTGCTTGCCGTTGCTCTCCATGTCGCACTGCTGAAGATGAGCTGGGAAGCGGAGCAGGGCCTGGCTGTAGGGCAACACGGCCACGGTGTTGTAGCCCAGGAAGTTGCGGTTCCAGATGCCGAGCATGGCCATGAGCAGAGGCAGGTTGTCGCGGAGAGCGGGCTGCTCCGCTGCCTTGTCCATTTCATGCGCCCCGCGCAGCACCTCAACGAACTGGTCGTAGCCAAGGGTAAAGCCCAGCGTCACCCCGCCGACCATTGACGTGGCCGAATACCGCCCGCCGATGTAGTCGTACATGTGGAACGAGGCACGATACTTGTCCGGGTCATCCATCGGACTGCCCGCCCCAGTGACCGCGACCAAGTGGCGGGCCGGGTTCAGTCCGGCATTGACCAAGGCCGTGCGCACCAGCTCCTCGTTGGTGCGGGTCTCCAGCGTGCTGCCGCTCTTGGACACCACGTTGATCAGTGTGCGGGAGAGGTCAAGGCCGGACAGCACGGCGGCTGCGTCGTCCGGGTCAACATTGGCGATGAAGCGGGCCGAGCGTCCGGGCAGGCGGTAGCGTTCAAGGGCGAGATACAGGGCGCGTGGGCCGAGGTCAGAGCCGCCGATGCCCACTTGCAGCATGGTGGTGAAGGACTGGCCCTGCCCGTTGCAGACCGCGCCGCTGTCCACCTCGGCAAGAAATTGTTTCAGGCGGGCGAGCTGCTCCTTGGCTTGGGCTGTGGCTTCCGGCGCAAGCGGTGTGTCGCTGAACACGTCACGGCAGGCGGTGTGCAGCACCTGCCGCTCCTCGCTGGCATGGCCGATGATTCGGTTCATCACCGCGCCAGACTTCATCGCCTTGTGCTGCGCCACCAGCCCGGCTTCATCGGCCAGCTCCTGCAAGGCAACCAGCACACGGTCATCAACGCGCTGCGTGGCGTAGAGCAGATCAAAGCCGCAGGCAGAGGCGCGGCAGGCGGCAATGCGCTCCGGCGGCAGGCTGTCAGGCCGGGCGAGATTGTACGGCTGCTGCGCCAGCTCTGTCAGCCGCTGCGTTGCCTTGAGATCAGCAAAGTCCTTCCATGTTGTCATCTTGGTCTCCTCCTCCTTGTTTACCAGATCAGCAGATGGTGCGAATACAAGCTACTGCGACTGTCGATGTACCCAGAACGGCATAAAGCGGCGTTCCGGCTCAAAGCCGCCGTACTGACCCGGCACGCCGTGACTGAGTACGGTAGGCTCTTCCGGCGCGATATCGGTTTTAATGCCGTCCTTGCCCCGCCGCATCCTGCCGCCGCCCTTATCATCCACCGGCATAAACAGCTGACCGGTCTCTGGATATCGGAGGCTGATGCTATCAAGGGCAAGAGCTGCTGGGTCAAGTCGATCAGCAACGCCTTCAAGTCGGTACAGTGTTTCGGCAATCCTGTTCCAGATCGGCAAGGCACCTAATGCGCCGCTCACCCGGAACGTACCGTGCTTCATCGACTCATTACTGTCAAAGCCGACATACGCGCCCACCGTGTATCCAGCGGAAGAGAGAAGGGCCTCGCCGTCCATGTCGGTTCCTGTTGGCACAAAACCGATGAAGGCGGTATTGCGGTAATCGTTGGCCGTGCCTGTTTTGCCCATCAGAGGGAGAGCAGGGCTTTTCTTCGTGTCAGTGGCTTGCTCCTCTCTGCTGCTGGACAGTCGGACATTCTCCTTGGCTGAATGTCCGGTGCCGTAACGCACCACGTTCTGGAGGATGCTTCTCACCTCACTGCTGCTCTTTTGATCTAACACCGGCTTCACTGCTGGCTGGCGAGCATAGATAACTTTGCCATCAGGCTGCTCGATCCGCTCAATCAAAGCAAGACCGTCTTGACCGGATAGCTCCTCTTCTGAGGTGGTTGCGGCATCTTCAACCAGTTGGGCATTGTAGCGGTTGCCTGTCACCAGCATCTCGTAGATGCGGACACTCTCCATCAACGAGATAACGTTAGAGCCAAGCGGGAAAGACAGCACTGGTTCTAACTTGCTAACGACTCCGGCCTCACGAGCCAGTCGGATGAGATACTGAAGACCGAGCATGATTCGGTAGTCCCTGAATCTGACCAGCATTTCTACAGAATAGGGCTGCTGCTGGGCCATAGTAGCTCGCTCTGCTCTAATCAGCCGCTCTACGATGGCGGTTCCGCCAGCACTTACCCTGCCTTCCAGCAGGACGTTGTTCCAGAGTGTTTCCTGTTCCGCTGAATACATGGAGGAAAGACGACGACGCAGTTCAAACGGATCCACGAACTGCCAGCTTTCTGGTAGGCTGCTGCGTAAGGTGAAAACCAATCGCCCCGCAGTATCCTCAGCTAAGGTACCAAAAGAACGATCTTCAGCGGGTTGCTGCGGCAGCTCCGCCGCAGCATTCGGAAAAAAGCTCTGCACCTGCACTGCTGGCATGTCTATCTGAGCAAGATGCTCGCGGTATCTATCCAACTGCTGCCGCCGACGTTGTAAATCAGGCCAGCTGAGACCACTATTACTGAGCAGGCCGAGCTGCTTTTGGTATTCGGCTTTCTGCTCGGCCTTCAGTTTACTGGATTGCATCGAGCTAAATATCTGCGTCCGGAATTTGCCGAAAGTTTGCCCGCAGCCAATGGTTTTCCAGCGGGATAGCTCGTCTTGACGGCCTTCGTACTGGAAATCTGCCTCTGCCTTGCGTACTGCCTGCTCGTATGCCGCACAGTCCAGATCAGCAGGGGAGATACGCAGGCCGAAGTCAGTTTGCATCCGGCTGCTAAAATCCTGATAGGTTTCTTCTGGCCGAGGAGTCATATCAACTGAGGCGGCTGTTTCTAACAACCCGGCAGGCGTGAGTTTGTCAGTGAGGTGATACAGCAGCCACACTGAGGCCACGTTTTCTGACTTGACTCCGGCCCAACTCATAGAGACATGCGAAAAGGGGCTTTTGTGATCCGGGCGGGGAAAATAGGCCTGATCACGGAAGATAAAGACCCGGCGGCGGTTGTCGAGATGATCGAGCGGACTCCAGCCGAGCTGGAGCGCAGCGGCATAAAGAAAGGGCTTCATCGTTGAACCCATCAGTCGTTTTGCATCCGCTGCTCGGTTGAAAAAGCGGTTATCAACCCCACCTGCAAGAGCACGCACCGCACCCTGTTGCATCACTAAGGCCGCGCCTTGCAGCTTGGGATAGCGCTCTAACTCCAAGGCCAGCACACCGTCAAAAATATCCGCTTCCCGTACGCTGACATACACCTTGTCGCCGGGCTTGAGCCGTGCTAACAAGTCATTCAGGTCTTTTTGCCCCGGCTTGGCCCATTGCTGCCGCCGATATTTGGCCAAAGCGGTCAGTATATGCTCCAAGCCTTGACGGTCAATCATACCGCCAGGATGCTTAGGGCCGAAACTGACCGAGACTGTTGGCTGCTCTGCTTTACTCAGGTCTATTGCCTTGATCGTGCCAAAGACAAAGGATTTCTCTTTGATTTCGTCCTCATCCTCGCTGTTATCGCCCTCAGCGTCTTTGTATTCTAACTGTACCTCGTCCCGGTTATAGCCGCGCAGTTGCACGTCGAGACGAGATAGCTCTCGGCGCAAACTGTACAGGGTTTCGGTCTGCAAGGCTTGGTCAACGGTCGTGATAATTTTTGCACCAGAGGTGACGATGTTGTCGATTCCGTTTTGGGCCAGCATCTCAGACATAGCCTTGGAGGCTAACCCATTTCTGACCATGTCCATGACCGTGTTAAGGTCAAAACTGGTGCGGCCTCGCTTGAAGTTCAGCCCAGCCTTTTTGGCCGCATCATGTTCTCCTTGGTTGATCATGCCGAGCTTGAGCATTCTACCCAGCACATAGCCGACCCGTTCCTCGGCATTGCGGCGGGCTTCAGTAGCCGCAGCCTTGTCTTTTTTGATAAAGGGATTGTAGTAATTAGGCCGCTTGACCGAGCCAGCGATGAAGGCGGTTTCGGTCAAATTCAGTCCGGCTGGTTCTTTGTCGAAATAATAGCGAGCCGCGACACCTAAGCCGTGGCCGTTGCCGCTGACATAGAACTGATTGCTGTAGAATTCGAGAATCTTTTCTTTGGGATAGCGGTGTTCGAGGCGCAGAGCGTAAAGCATCTCCTTCAGCTTGGCCTGATAGCTCCGGTCAGGACGTTTAAAGAGATTCTTGGCCGTCTGCTGAGTAAGAGTGCTGCCGCCACGAATGATGCGGCCTGCTTGGTAGTTAACCAGCATTGCTTTGGCAATACCGGGGAGATCAATTCCGTAATGGTTGAAAAACTGATCGTCTTCCGCCGCAACTAAGGCCTTGACAAAATTTTTCGGCAGTTGTTCGTAGGTCAGATACTGGCGGTGAATATCCTCGAACAGAACCCCTATTTTTTCTTGTCCATCTCGGTAATAAACCGGGCTTTCTTTACCAAGAATGGAGGCGATGCGATGAGGTTCAATTTCCGGGCAAGGCACTTTGATCACCAACCAATACACCCAGCCCAATGCTCCTGCCGCCGTTAGCAGGCCAAGAACTGCAAGAAAGAAAAAGAGCCTGAAAAAACAGGAACAAATACCGCGCACACGCATCTTGCCGTGGAGTAGAAATCAAGAATTGGAAGGCGAAACTGCGGAAAGACCGCTGACATGCCGTCATGATATTCTTTGACGCTCAGACTGTCCAGCAGAATCAACGATAGAAGAACAGGATAGCACAAAGCGTTGAGAGCGAAACAGCTTGAAATACGGACAAAAATATGACTAAAAATGACAGTAAAGAGAAGCGAGAAGATCAAGAATATGTTTTTCCTTGTAAAATGTCGTCATTTTATGGTAGAAAGCAAAGAATGGACAGCTGCCTTGCGGACTGCATCCAGATGATCCTCTGGAAAAGCACCTGTAAATCAGAAGGATATCCTTAATCTGACAACTGGAATTCTATTATATGAAGAAAACAAAAAAAGTCATTTCGTACATCATGCTGCTTGTTCCGTTAGCACTCCCTGCGGGCTGCTCACCGGTGAGTACCAGCAGCGGGTATAATGACCAAAAAGCAGAGACTGATGATGATTCCGAACAGTTGAGACTTATTGTTGAACGCTATTTTGAGCAGCAGGAGCGGCAGCAGGCGACCCAGCCAGCAGCCCAGCCTGCCCTACAGGAAACGCCAGAGCCAACGCTGGTTGAGTCTGAAGAAGAACTGAAAGAAGAGTTAGAAGAGCTAAAAAAAACTGGCGAATGGACAGCAGACAACTTAAACGGCCAGACAGTTCAGTGCAATCTGGAGCCGGTCATTCCAGCCCCAGTTAAAAAAGAGGCCGTACCTGTAGTGCAGGCCGATGTTCCTGAGCCGATTGCAATTGAGTCGGAAGAATCGGAAGAATTCGCTGTTATCACACCGGGTACATCAACTGGGCGAAGAGGCACCTGCGATTTTCCGGTGTTAGTCAACAAACAGGTACAGTTTTATCTCAATCTGTTCCAAGGCAAGCAGCGGAAAAATTTCATCCGTTGGATGGAGCGTTCCTCCATGTACATGCCGTTCATTACTGTTGAGCTGGAAAAAGCCGGGCTGCCGCTGGAGTTATCCTACTTGGCCATGATCGAATCAGGCTTCAACCCTTCGGCCTATTCACCTTCCCACGCTTCTGGGCTGTGGCAGTTCATTCCCGGCACGGGCCGTAATTTTGGCCTGCGGGTTGATTCTTGGGCAGATGAACGCCGCGACCCAGAGAAATCAACCAAAGCCGCTGCCGCGTATCTCAAGGCTCTGTATAAACGCTTCGGTGACTGGCATTTAGCCGTGGCTGCCTACAATGCTGGCGAAGGCGCAGTCGAGCGGGGGCTGAAACAATATAAGGCTAAAAATTTTTGGGAACTGGCCCAGCATGATCATCTGCGGTTAGAAACCAAGCGCTATGTCCCCCAGATGATCGCGGCGGTGCTGATTGCTCGCAATCCTCAGCAATACGGCTTTAGCAACATCAGGCATATGAGGCCGATGCAGCATGAGTTAGTTCGCGTACCATCAAACACCCCGCTTCAGGCAGTGGCCACCAGTGCCTCTGTGAGCGTTGAGCAGCTGCGTAGTTTGAATAACGATCTGCTTCAAGATCAAGTTCCTGAGACGAAACGCGGCTGGCTGCTCAAGGTGCCTGTGGGTCGCAGCGCACTGGTAGCTGCTAACTTGCCTAAGGCGCAGGCGGTGGCGATTGCCAAACCTGTTGCGCTTGCATCTGTTGCAGGAGAATTTACATCTCATAAAGTTGCCAAAAATGAGACACTGCAACAGATTAGCAAGAAGTACGGCATCAGTCTGACCGCGTTGCTCAAGGTCAACAACCTCCGTTCTTCAAAGTTGAAAGCCGGACAGAGTCTGCGCGTTCCTTCGGCCTCTTCTGGTTCGGAGCAACTTGCACTGGCGAAAAACAACACAACAGCACCTGCCGCTGCTGAAGAGCAAAAGAGTGCAGCAGCAACGCAGGAGTTCGTCACGCATAAGCTGAAAAAAGGCGAAACACTGTCTGAGGTGGCCGACAAATACGGCGTGCCAACAGCTCTGCTCATGAAATGGAATAAGATAGCTAAAGCGAGTAAAGTAAAGGCTGGACAGCAGCTCACTGTTTATCCGGCTGCGCAAGAGACGGTTCAGCTGGCCTCTGTCGCCGAAACTGCACCTGCTCCTGTTGTTGATGAGGCTGAGGTTGCAGCTCCGGCAGGTATTGTTGAATTGACTGCTGGCAGCACAAAACGGAAACCCGGAGCGGAACTGATTGCTGCTGCGCCGAAAAGCACGAAAACCGAAGCTGCGGTCATCACTCTTTCTGGCAGCAAAAAACAAAAAGCTGAGGCTGAAGACTCGGTCAGCTATTACAAAGTACGCAGCGGAGATTCGCTCTGGTCCATCTCCAAAAAACTCCAAGTTTCTGCCAAAGAAATCAAAAACTGGAACCGGTTGAACAACAGCGAACTTCAACCTGGTGTTACGTTGGTGATCAAAAACGGATAGACAGAAAACATCCTCCGCAGGCTGAAGGATGTTTTCTGCATCCTTCAGTCCGTCAGGAGAAATTCTGTCACCGCAGCAGCTGTTTGACCAGTCCGCAGACAGGCTTCTCGCAGTCGCCAGTTTTTTCTATCCCGTTCTCCAGCTCTATTGCTGATGCAACGCAACTCCACGCAGGGCAGGTGGAAAGCCTCGCAGACCATAGCCACTGCCGCGCCTTCCATGTTTTCGCACAAGCCCTGATATTGACGGCCTATCTGCTGCGCTCTTTCCGTCGTGCCGCTTGAACTGCTCACGGTCACAAAATTCCCTTGCAGAAAGGTAATTCCAATGTGCCGCAGAGCCTGTGCCGCTGCTTTGCGCAATCTATCATCTAAAATAAAGCTGTCCCTGACCGCCAAGCCCCGTTCCGCAAAACGTTCGATCCGTTCTGGCAGACAGATGCCGAGATCGCCTAAAATTTCCTGTTTAGCTATGCAGATATCTAAGAGCTGGGCTGGACTGTCAGGATAGGCTCCGGCAATACCGAAATTGACCACCGCGCTGATCTGTCCGCTGTACTGGTGGAGCATGGAGGTCAGTGACAAAGCGGTTTCCATTGGCCCAATGCCGGTGATCAGTCGCAGGACGTAGGCGACAGCGTCTCTATCTGCGCCAAAAGCCTGCATTTCCAAGTCTGTTGCCGCTGCAATCAGGATTGTCATCAGGCCGCTTCCTGTGGTCTCAAAGAATGAACTATGCGCCCCGTCTTCCTACGGGTATAATAATACAATCGGAACCTTTCTGCGTCCTGCATTTCAGCCGGAGCAGCAATTTCATTACGATGGAGGCAGATTATGATCTTTTCTCGCATCATCAGAGCAGACAGAAGCAGGGCGCAATTTGAGCGCAGCCTGTTCATGTGTATAGTGTTTTTTCTTTCTTTATTCATCGCGGTAGGCAGTGCCTCAGCCGGATACGGCCCTGAAATGCGTCGGATTCAAGAAGGCGGTGGTACGTGGGGAGCAATTCTCGAAATGTCCGCTAAGGCCAGAGGGCCATCTGTCCGTTTCACCATCCGCAAGAAGGACGGCTTATTTTTCAATACAGAAAGCAACATCTCTATCCGAACTGGGAGTTACAACGGCACGTCAGTTGCCTCTGACATTGTGCCATTAGGCAACAGTTCGGTGAATCTAACCGTGCGGTTAGACAGCCGTAGTCCGGCGCAGAGCTATTACGCGTATCTCTTCAACAGCTACGGTCATGCTTGGGTTGGCCCGCTGAAGATCGACGGCTACGAAGAAAATTCAGAGCTTTCATCTTTTGATGATGAAAATACCTCTATCAGAGGCGGAGAAGATTTGGGACAACCTCGTATTGCCAACCGCCCGCAACCAGTTCGGCTCAATAATCAAGTCCGCATTCATGTGACCGCTGGTTCTTCCCGCTATGACGGCGGATTAGTGCAGGTGCAATGTATTGCAGAGGATTCTGATCGCCCCCGGAGCAATCCTTATACTTCTGGCTGGATTCGGGAAGGTGCAACCGTTACGGTGCCTTTCCGCTTTTATGCGCCCGGTGATAAAACTATTTCCTGTATCACGCGGAATAGCTGCTGCTCAAGCGCGTGGGTCAACCGCAGCATACGAGTGGAGCAGAATAACAGGGAACCGAATTCGCCCAGAATTAGCTTTGGTCCAGGAGCGGTCAAAGTAAATGTTCCTGCATACGTCCACGTGCTGCCCGGCTCTGATCCTGATGGTGATCAGATCAAGGTGGAATGCAAGGCTGAGGATTCCGATAGAACTTCGTTCCGGCCTGTTAGCTCCGGTTGGCTCAGTCAGCCGCGTGAAGTGGACACCGTGTTCACCTTTGCTGCCATTGGGAGCAAAACTATTTCCTGCGTCACTGTTGATCGCAAAGGCGCAATCAGCGTTCCAGCAGAGCGGGCAATCGAAGTTGATGAGCAGAGTAGCAGAATAGAAGGCAAGAGGAGCCGCACGGAAACCAACATCAATATCTCGGTGGTAACCGACGCGGACGGCAAATCAGACAGTAAGGTCAGCGTACAGAGCAGCAGAAGTGAGGATTGCGCTCCCTTCTGTAGCGAGAACGGCGAAATTACCTACGACAAGCCGTATCTCCCGGAATACAGACCCGCTTATCCGTCTGATCCAAGCGACGGCGACTACGTTTTACCTGAATCTGTGCCTGATCTCTAAGCAGCATCTTCTCAGCTGCCGGATAAGCTCCGGCAGCTGCCTTTTCTTTTTCCAAATATTTGCCAGTATCATGCCGGACAACATCCCGGAGGACTTCCGTCTCTCCTCGTACGATTATTTTCTCCCAGAACACCTCATCGCCCAGCAACCTGCTGATCGACGTGAACAATCGCGGCTTTTGGTGCTGGATTGTACGGAAGGCCAGATCAGACACAGCCGCTTTGCAGCACTTGGCGAGCTGCTGCGCCCCGGAGACCTGCTGGTAGTCAACAACACTAAAGTTTTTCCGGCCAGACTGTTTGGCGTAAAGGACACCGGCGGTAAGGCCGAGCTGTTGCTGTTGCATTTTCCAGAAACCAGCAGCAAAGCAGGTGAGGCAGCGGCCTTGGCCTTGGTCAGAAGTTCAAAGCGTCCGCAGCGAGGTAGTCTGATTCACTTTGCTGAGGAGCTACAAGCGCGAGTTGAAGAAATTCTGCCGGATGGCAAGGTACGTATCACTCTGTTATATCCAGAATCAGCTAACTTGGAACAACTGCTGGAGCAGCACGGCCAGCTGCCTCTGCCGCCCTATATCAGAAGACCAGAGGGCAACAGCACCGCTGATTCGTTGCGTTATCAGACTGAATACGCTCGCCATATCGGCTCAGTGGCTGCGCCCACGGCTGGGCTGCATTTCAGCCACAATTTGCTGGACGAGCTGAAGGAAAAGGGGATTCAACAGACCCCTGTCACTCTGCATGTGGGCTACGGCACCTTTGCCCCTGTACGCAGCAGCGACATTCGCGAACATCAGATTCACAAAGAATTCGTCCGTGTTCCTGTTGAAACTGCTGAGGCCGTCAATGCTACGCGGGCAATGGGCGGCAGAATCTGGGCTGTGGGTACCACCACCACCCGAACCTTGGAGTTTGCGGCAGATGAGACAGGACGAATTACACCGACCGAGGGCCTTTGCGGGTTGTATCTCTATCCGGGCTGCCGCTTTAAAGCCGTTGATAATTTGATCACCAACTTTCATCTGCCCCAGTCCTCGCTGCTTTTTCTCGTTTCAGCATTGGTGGGACGCACACGAATTCTTGCCGCTTATGCTGAGGCCGTGGCGCAGGGCTATCGTTTTTTCAGCTACGGTGACGCAATGGCGATCATCACCAAGCCATAGCCCTTATTCTTCCTCCAGCACATTAAAGGCGACATCTCGGCAAAATTCGGTACCCAGCAACAACGGATCATCAGCCTGATAAAGCAACGCGGTCTGGAGGAAAAGAAAGCTGTCGTATTCCATTTCGGTGAATTCTATAGCCATGCTCTCGCCGTTAACCCAAACCGCCACGCCTTTAGCCTGAAAATTCACCGGCGGACCAGAAACACCAGCCTCTCGCATAGCTATTTTGCAAACATCGCCAACTTTTTGCTCAAACTGCCCCTTGACGCAGAGACCGCCAAGGCTGAGATTACAGACAATCTGCTGCTCATAGTTCCGTTTCCCGAAATCCAGCTGCACACTTTGGTTGAAATTCACCCGGGTAAATCGACGAATGCCTGTATTCACGATGCCTGCCGTCTGCTGAAGAGATAAAAAAACGTGCGTGAATTTTACAATATCCGCTTCCACTCTTCAAGAAGAACCAGCGGCGATAACAGCGGCGCGGGTCAGCTCAGTCAAATCCGCCGCGCTGATGATGTACGGCGGCATGAGGTAAATCAGTCGACCAAAGGGTCGAATCCACACGCCTTGCTCGACAAAAAACTTTTGTAACGCGGCCATATTCACCGACTGCTGCATCTCGATCACGCCGATAGCCCCCAGTACCCGCACCTCCGCGACCTGCTTGCACCATCGGGCGGCTTCTAACTCCTGCCGTAGCTGTCGCTCAATGGCCGCAATTTTCTCCTGCCAATTGCTTTGCAGCAGCAGCTTGATCGAAGCCACCGCCACCGCGCAGGCCAGCGGATTGCCCATAAAAGTGGGGCCGTGCATAAACAGGCCCGGCTCACCTTGAGAGAGAGTACGAGCCACGTGGTCGGTGCAAAGGGTGGCAGCAAGAGTCATGTAGCCACCCGTCAGAGCCTTGCCGAGACAGAGAATATCCGGGCTAATTCCGGCGTGTTCCGCAGCAAATAATTTGCCCGTGCGACCAAAGCCAGTGGCGATTTCATCAAAGATCAACAGGACATCGAAGTGATCACAGAGCTGGCGCAGCTCGCGCAGATACTGGGAATGATAAAACCACATTCCACCAGCACCTTGAACGATTGGCTCAATGATCACCGCTGCAATTTTCTCGTGATGTTGAGTCAGTAGCGCGGCTATTTCTGCGATGTCCTCTATCTGCCAGTCGGCAGCGAAGCGACAGTGCGGACGCGGGGCGAAAAATTGCTGGGGCAAGACATGAGCAAACAGACTGTGCATCCCGGTGATTGGGTCGCAGACGGACATGGCGTGCAAGGTGTCGCCGTGATAACCACCGCGTACAGTGAGAAAACGGCACTTTTTCGGTAACTTTTTTGCCTGCTGATATTGCACCGCCATTTTTAGAGCAACTTCAACGGCCACTGAGCCTGAATCACAGAGAAAGACTTTATCTAAACCAACAGGAGTCAATTCGACCAGCAGACGGCACAGTTCTATTGCTGGTTCGTGAGTCAAACCACCAAACATCACATGGGCCATTTTCTCCGCTTGGGCGCAGAGAGCTGCGTTCAACACTGGGTGATTATAACCGTGAATAGCCGCCCACCAAGAGGACATGCCGTCGATCAGCTCGCGACCATCACAAAGCCGGATACGCACCCCGTTAGCCGATTGTACCGGATAAACGGGCAGCGGCTCGATCATCGAGGTATAGGGATGCCAGATGTGCTGCTGGTCAAAGTCGGTGAGGTTGCGTGCAAGCACAGATTATCTTCTAAAAGAAAACATGATACCAATGAAAAGACTACTCACCAAGATAACTACTAAATACGTGCAGATTTTGATTAACCCATTATATCTGGGGTGATTAATTCCAAATGTCTGCGTCAGTGACCAAAATCCGTGGCTGATATGCAAGGCTAAAGCTGCTATCCCGACGGCATAAAGTACAGCCAGCAAGGGATCAGTAAGTGTTTGACTGATTCTGTCTGCCAGCGGCACAGCTTGGTCAGCAAAATGCACTGTGCCAAGATGCAGAAGAAGAAATGCCAGCACGGTAGTCCCGGTGGCAGGCATGGTGCGTGCAATCCACGCCTGCGTCTCGGTAGCAGACTTGCTGACTGCGTATCTGTGACCTTGAGCCTTTCGGTTGCTCAAAAACAGGCTGATACCAGTGACGATATGTAGTAAAAAAATAGCCAGCAGCAGCAAACCCGCTGTTGGTAGAATCAGGCGAAATGAATGCAGGTGTTCAGCGTAAGCAGTGAATGCCTCGCGGCCTTGGAAAATCAGACTGTTTCCTGCCGCATGAACCAGTAGGAAACCACCGAGCAGCAGCCCGGTTAGAGCCATGATATATTTTTTGCCTAATGAGGAGGCAAAGACGCGGAACACGTGAGACATACTTTGAGTCGTGATTACGCAGGATATCTAATAGATCAGCAGATTTTGTGAATACAGATAACCAAATGCAGCCAGCGAACCAGCGATACCCAACAGCACGTCGTCCCAGCTCCAAAGTTTTTTGCTCCAGAGATCAAGTGCTTCTTTGGCCACATTCACCACAATGCCAGAGAGATAAAGCGGTGGCCAGTACACGCCCAGCAGGGTGAGCGCAAAGCCCCAGAAAAAATGCGCTTGGAGATCAAAGCGGAAAATCCGCATCACGATCTCGCCCCAGTGCTGATACCGCTCCAGCAGGGTCATTTTATTTAAAATTGGCTAATGCCTTCATCTCACGGATGACTGCTGCATAATCCGGTTGCCCGTAGATGGCTGAACCAGCAACAAAAATATTAGCCCCGGCCTCAGCCATTGTTTTGATCGTCTTAGGGCTGATGCCGCCGTCGATCTCGATGCCCGCTGCTGGGTTGACCTCATCGAGCATGGCCCGCAATTTCCGGCATTTGCCCAGCGTCGATTCAATGAAGGATTGGCCACCGAAACCGGGATTGACGCTCATTAGCATAACCAGATCAAGCTCTTCCAGCACGTAGTCCAAAGCCGAAAGCGGTGTGGCCGGATTTAGCACTGCGCCTGCCTTTTTGCCGAGACTGCGGATGTAATTCAGGCTGCGGTGGAGATGAACGCACACCTCGGCATGGACGGTGATCCAGTCCGCTCCAGCTTCGGCGAAATCTTTAATGTACCTATCAGGTTCCGTAATCATCAAATGAACATCAAGTGGCAACGTGGTGATTTTTCGCACCGCTTTGACTACCAATGGGCCGATGGTGATATTCGGCACAAAATGGCCGTCCATCACGTCGATATGAATCACTTCAGCACCAGCGGCCTCAACCGCCCGAATTTCTTCACCGAGCCGAGAAAAATCGGCAGAGAGGATAGAGGGAGCAATCATCAATTTTTTCATCATTTTTTCAGCAGGAGAATGGCAGTGTATGCTTTGAAAAAGGACGTTGATAAATAGACTACGCAATCAACCTGCAAGGTACCATGAACCTCTTGCTGATGGCAAGGTTTCATGACAGTGTTCAAGCTGTCCGTTTTGCATAAAAAGATATCCCCCTGTCCAGTGAAGAGGCAGGGGGATGATCAAAGGAGGATTTGTGGCTTATTTTTATGGTACGGCTTCCGCGCTGATAAGTCAATGGGTGATGGATTTTTTAATGAGATTTATTCTCACGTGCGATTACTTTTTTGAAAGTTTAGGAGATGAGCCTTTTGAAGGTTTTGAAAAACGTTGCAAAGCTGCCGCACTGCCCGTACTATTTCAGATAGACGGCAGCACCTTTTTCAACAACAACAGACAGGATCAACCATGCGCAAGATAGTAATTTCCACCGGCGGCGGCGATGCGCCCGGCCTGAATGCGGTTATTTTTGCAGTCGTGAAATCAGCCTCTCGGCTTGGCTGGGAGGTTTATGGTAGCAAACACGGTTACAAGGGTTTTCTTGACCCAGACGAACTGGTACGCCTAACCTCGGACGATGTGGAGGGTATCACCCCCATCGGCGGCACTATTCTCGGCACCACCAACAAGGGTAATCCCTTTGCCATGCCAGTGCCAAATTTGGCGGGTGAGGTGCAGATTGTTGATGTTTCCGAGCGAGTTATGGCCAGCTTTCGGCGGATGGGTTTTGATTGCCACATTGCTATCGGCGGCGACGGCAGCCTCGACATCGCCCATCGTTTTGCCTTGATGGGAATGCCCGTGATCGGCGTACCCAAGACCATTGATAACGATTTAGAGGCCACTGACCGCACTTTTGGCTTTGACACCGCTGTATCGACCGCTACCGAAGCCCTCGACAAACTGCATTCTACCGCTAAGTCGCACGACCGAGTGATGGTTGTAGAGGTCATGGGCCGTGAATCCGGCTGGATTGCGCTGTATTCCGGCATTTCCGGCGGTGCAGACGTAATTTTGTTGCCAGAAATTCCCTTTGATATGGAGGCAGTCTGCCGGAAGATCACTGAGAACGAGCTGCACGGCAAGCATTATTCTATCGTGGTGGTGGCGGAAGGAGCCAAGGCGCAAGGCGGTCAGGTGATGAACCGAGGTAAAGGTGAGGCTGGGAGGGCCGAGATGTTGCTCGGCGGTATTGGCGAATGGGTGGCTGAGGAAATTCGGCAGCGCATCGGCAAAGATACCCGCTCTTTAGTGTTAGGCCATTTGCAACGAGGCGGCTCGCCTACTACTTTTGACCGCCTACTGGCCCTTCGTTTCGGCGGAGCAGCTGTACGGATGGCTGAGGCTGGCCAGTTCGATCACATGGTGGCTTGGACACCGCCGACTATGTCTGCTGTGCCGCTTGAGGAGGCCATCCGCCGCCGCAAGCAGGTTGATCCGGCCAGCGACAAGGTGTTGACCGCTCGCTCCATCGGCATCTGCCTCGGCGACGGAGAGTAGGCCGTGCGTGCTTCAGCAGCTCTGCAAGAAATCTACAACCGGTTGCTGGCGCATTTTGGCCCGCAGCACTGGTGGCCCGGCGACAGTCCCTTTGAGGTGATGATAGGTGCTGTCCTTACCCAAAACACCAACTGGTGCAACGTCGAGAAAGCAATTGCTAACCTAAAGGCGGCAGAGCTGCTTTCTCCAGCAGCCCTATCCGCCCTACCGCTGGAGACTTTAGCTGAATATATCCGTCCAGCTGGGTATCACAATCTCAAGGCAGCTCGGCTAAAGAACTTGCTTGCCTTGATTAAGGAACAAGGCGGCGTGGAAGATTTACTGAATCAGCCGACTACCGCGCTGCGAGAGCTGCTGCTGGCAGTGAAAGGTATCGGACCAGAGACCGCTGATTCCATCGTCCTGTATGCGGCAAGCAAGCCTATCTTTGTTGTCGATACCTATACTAACCGCATTTTGATGCGCCACGAGCTGATTTCTGAAGACTCGGACTATTTCCAGATTCAGGATTTGTTTATGGATAATCTGAAAGAAGATGTAGCCTTATTCAACGAATATCACGCGCTACTGGTCCGAGTGGGCAAGAAATTTTGCGGCAAGTCAAAACCAAAATGTGAGGACTGTCCGCTGAATAGATTAGGAAAGAGCTAAACTTTTAACTGCAAAGATATTCGTTGATAGTCAGTGATTTAGGTCTATTGACACACCCCGCAACGGCGGCAGCGTGATGTATCGCAGGGTGGAGTTGCTTCAGCCCGCAGAGCCTTTTCCAGCTCGCGGTGCAGATAGTCCTTCTTGATCCCTTGATCAAGCACTTCCCAGCAAAACAGCTCGTCTGCCGTTTTGGGCCGGATAGCGTATTGCCAAGCGGTCAGGCCATGCGCCTTCATCGCCTGTTTGAAAGAAGATTTACCCGTACCGATATCCAAAAGCACCGGAGCGATGCGGCGATCAGCACGGGCAAAGACCGCTTGTGGTAGCACAGTTTCAGGCCGATCAGCTTTGAACTGGAGATTATCTATCCCTGCGAGCGCGGTTTTGAGCTGCCTGATGGTGTTATTCAGCCGCAGTAGGGCGTTTTTTTCGCTTTGGTCGCGTAACACCTCATCATCGTTCAAGCCGCCAAAGGAGAGATATTGGAAAGGTGTCCACGGCTTCGGCACAAAGCTATTGACCGAGAGGACGATCTCGCAGACCCGTCCTTTCTTTCTGCCGATGGGCAAGATGCAATCCCGGACTTTGCGCACTAAGTCGATCAGCTCGTCAAGGTCTTGCTGGGTTTCTGTGGGCAGGCCAATCATTACATATAACTTGAGAGTGAAAATGCCCGCCTCAGCCAAGGCCGCCGCCGCCGCAAGCAAATCTTCTTCGGCCAGCCCTTTGTTGATCACTTGGCGCAGCCGTTGCGAACAGCCGTCTGGCGCAATAGCCGCTGATTTCAACTGAGAGCGAGAGAGCAGCTCCAGCAGGCGCGGGGAAATTCGGTCAGCACGCAGCGAAGAAAAGGAGAGGGCACAACCGGTTTCGGTCAAGAAGGCGGCGATCTGATCCAGCGTCGCCGAGTCAGCCATTTCCATGCCGAGCAAACCAGCACGGTCAACGCCATCAGGCCGCTCGGCTAAACCAGCTAAAACCGCATCCGCATCCCAAAGCCGGGGCGGACGATAGATGAATCCAGCGGCGCAGAAGCGGCAACCACGGCTACAGCCACGGCCCAGCTCGGTCATATACATGCCCAGTTCAGCTTCTGGTGAGAGCAGCTCAGAATGCGCGGCCCGGTCAGTGGTTTGCAGCACGGCTCGGCGCACCCGCTGGGGTAAGCCAGAATCAACAGCGATATCCAACACCCGCCCGTCGTCGTTATCATAACGAAAACTGTAGCCACTTGGCACATAACAACCGGGAATCGTTGCGCCAATACGGTGCAGCAATTCCTGTCGGTTGCTGGTCGTAGCGAGTTCAGTCAGCAGCTGCGGCAAAACCACTTCAGCCTCACCGATCACCATTAAATCGGCAAAGCGAGCCAGCGGTTCTGGATTCATGAATACTCCAACTCCACCCAAAATGACGAGTGGGTTTCCGGTAGTAACCAAGTTGCTGCGGTCGGCAGCATAAGGCGCAATTCCTCCAGCAGCGAGCATGGCAGCCAAGCGAGGGTAATCCTGCTCAAAGCTGATTGAGCCAAAAATCAGGGGAAAATCGGAGAGAAGACGGTCGGATTCCAGCGAGCGGAACGGCTCCTCTCCCTGCGGATAGACAAAGCGTTCGCAGACAAGATGATCAAAGCGGTTCAGCAAGCGATAAACGAGCTGAAAGCCGAGATTGGAGACTGCTAAAGGATAGGTGTTGGGATAAAGCAGGGCCGCAGGCAGGCGGCCCTTCCATTTTTTGCGGACTGTGCCAGTCTCCGCTGCCAGCAGGGGATGCAAGAAAAAACCGCTGAATCAGCCGACTGCGGCTCAGTTGGATTTTTTGCGAATGTAGGCCGGTTCGTCCCATTCAGCCAGATCGTTTTGATCGTCAAAGACGGGAGTGGGCATAGGCCGGATACCTTTCGGCACGGGATTAGGCCGAGCAAAGCTCACAGCTCGATGTTCCGGCTCTTGGAGAATGCGCTCTGGCTCTGCTGCTGGTTGCTGTTTGAGGTTTTTACGTCCAGCTCGCCCCACTGCATCTAACTCGGAGATGGTCTCGCCTTCCTCGCGCCGAGAAATGCCGGTAGCGATCACCGTCACTCGCAGCTCGTCGCCCATGTTTTCGTCGAAAAGCGCACCGATGATGATATTGGCATCTTCGTGCGCCTTATCCTGAATTAAGGCAGAAGCCTCCATGAACTCGTTCATGGTCATGGTACTGGTGGCGGAGATGTTGATCAGAATACCGAGTGCCCCGTCGATGCCCACGTCTTCCAGTAGCTGGTTGTCAATGGCCCGTTTAGCGGCCTCAGCAGCACGATTTTCGCCGGAAGCGGAGCCAGAACCCATGATTGCCGGGCCGACTTCCTTCATGACCGTTTTGAGGTCGGCAAAGTCAACGTTGATATGACCAGGCAGATTAATCAGGTCGGTGATGCCCTTGACCGCTTGCAGAAGGACATCATCGACCATCTTCATCATCTCCACCATCGTGGAGTTTTTCTGCATCAGGCCGAGCAGTCGGTCGTTCGGCACGGTGATGATAGTGTCTGCGTTCTTCTTCAGCTCTTCCCAGCCCGCTTCAGCGTTGCGCATCCGCTTCTTGGCTTCAAAATAAAAGGGCTTGGTGACAACTGCAACGGTCAACGCGCCTTTTCCCTTGGCAAGTCCAGCAATTACCGGTGCAGCTCCAGTGCCTGTGCCACCACCAAGACCAGCGGTGACAAAGACCATATCTGCATCCTCGATGGCGTTGCTCAGGTCTTCCAAACTTTCTTCGGCAGCCCTCCTGCCCATCTCAGGATCAGCACCTGCGCCCATGCCTTTGGTCACGGTTGGCCCCAGCTGAATACGGATGTCCGCCCTTGATTTTTCCAGAGCCTGCATGTCCGTATTGGCAACAATGAACTGTACTCCGGCTAACCGGTGTTCCACCATCGTGTTGATGGCATTACCGCCGCCGCCGCCGACCCCGATCACTTTGATCGTCGCTACTGCCTTTTCTTCTGCCATTCGATATGACATGCCATTCCCCTCAAGCCTTTTCCGCTGCATCAATGAAATTCATTGTACCGCTGCTCCGCTTGCCGCTCAATTCTTTTTCAGATTTTCTAAATAATATTTTTCAGAAAATTTTTCAGTTTACTGACTACGTTTCCGCTTTCCGCAGGCTGAATGCTGCGAGCTGTGCTACCGTACAGCACTAATCCGACCGCTGTAGTACACCGAGGTGATTCAATATCCTCTACTCTGCCGCCCACACCCTGCGGGCAGCTAATCCGCACTGGCATGTCAAAAATTTGTTCGGCCAGATCAACAATATTGGCTAACAGGGCAGTGCCGCCGGTGATAACCATGCCCGCGTTGATCCGATTTCGGTAGCCTGAGCCACAAATTTTTTTGTTCACTACCTGTAAAATTTCCTCAATCCGAGCTTCTAAGATTTCCACCAGCACTTTTTGGGAAACCTTGCGAGCCTTGCGGTCGCCCACCGTCGGCACTTCAATAATGTGATTTTCCTTAATCAACGAAGAAACTGCGGCCCCATAGCGATATTTAAGCATTTCCGCCTCTTGGAGCGGAGTACGCAGACCAACCGAGAGATCATTGGTCAAATTGTTGCCGCCTAAGGCCAACTCCCACGTATATTTGATCGTGCCGTTGCAGAACACAGCTAAGTCGCTGGTGCCACCGCCAATATCCAAAAGAGCCACACCCAGTTCCATTTCGTCCGGGGTCAGCACAGCTTTAGACGAAGCCACTGACTCCAGCACTACTTCGGTTACGTTCAGCCCCGCCCGGTTGCAGCTGGTGATCAGATTGTGTAGCGAAGTGATATCAGCAGTGACAATATGCACATTGGTAGCTAAACGCACTCCAGTCATACCGAGCGGATTCTGAATACCGGTGTGATCATCGACCATGTATTCCTGCGGCAAAACGTGAATGATCTGCTGGTTGTCCGAGACCTTGACGGTTTGCGCGGCTTGAATGACCGCGTCGATTTCCCGCTGGCGGATTTGCTGGTTATTAATGGCAATGATACCAGGGGAGTTAAAGCCCTTGACATGCGTACCAGCAATGCCCACATACACGGATTCGATATCGCAACCCGCCATGTCTGAGGCACTGTCGATGGCTTGGCGGATAGCTCTAACCGTCGATTCAATGTTGACCACCACGCCTTTTTTCATGCCCGACGAGGCTGCGGTACCCACGCCGATGATGTTCAGACAGCCGTCAGGAAAGACTTCGCCAATCACCGCGCAAATTTTAGTGGTACCAATATCTAACCCGGCAACCAGCTCACCCGAACCGGCCTCACGAACCGGCTTAATTTCTCCGGTCTCCTCAGGCATCACTTCTTTTATATCCAGCTCTTCCATTACACACTCCGCCTACGGTTTCAGACTGGCCACCAGAATGCGGTCAGTCTGATAATCCATGCGAATTTCTCTGATATATTCAATCTTCTCTTTGCGATACAACCGCTCAAGTAGTCTGACGAGCTGATAATATCTGGTTTTAATCTTACCATATCCTATATAAATAGGAAAGGGGTGTTCCGCAAGATATACAATAATTCCCTTGTCCCGGCTTATTTGAATTTCTGACAAAGCCTGCATGGGCAAAATGGGATTACCTTGAGCGGCCAAACGGAGAAATTGCACTGCGTCTGCTGTCGCACCTTCAGAAAGATTGAATCCTCTCGACTCTCCGGGCAAATCTACACCAGTGATCACTGGAAAATCAATATCTTGACCAGATTCAACCGGAGCGAAAATCGTGCCGCCTTGATCAATATAATATAAACCTTGGCTGCTGCTTTTTTCTATATTGACCAGAGCCAAAGGTCGCCGTTCCTGCACCTGAATGTGGAGGCTGTCCGGCCACGAACGCCGGATACTGACTTGATCAATCCAAGGATGGCTGCGGATGCGCTGTTCTGTTTCCGGTAAATTGAAGCCAAGCAACGGCATTCCCTGCCGAATGTCAGCCAAGGCCAGCACTTGTTCTTCACGCACGGTGCGGCAGCCTTGCACCGTGATTTGTCGCACCTGAAAAGCACCAGAATTCTCTAACGCCTGATAGCCACGTAGCCCGGTCACAACCAGCAGTACCGCCAGCAGCCCGGCCAGCAGAGCTGTCTTGGACAGATGCAGAAGTTGGGCCGCTTCTTGACTGCTGGTGGCTGCATCTTTTCGGTATGGGCCGTTATTGACCGACGGCGCAGACCATCTTGAACCCGCAATGGCAGCGCGGAAGCTGCGGAAGGTGCTGGAACGTCCTGCCCGGTGCTGCCGGTATCGTTTCCTCTTCGAGCCAACTAACGGACTTTGCGAGTACATCACGGGGAATCATTCTCTTGGATGATCCGCACTTCCGGTTCCAACTTGATCGCAAACTGGGCAAAAACCGCCGCCTGCACTTGCTCCATGAGGGTTAAAATATCCGTTGCTGACGCGCCGCCGGTGTTGACGAGAAAATTTCCATGCACCGGCGAAATCATTGCTGCGCCACAGCTCGTACCTTTCAATCCAGCAACTTCAATCAGTCGCCCTGCAAAATCGTCGGGTGGATTTTTGAAAAACGAGCCTGCGGAAGCCACGCCAGCGGGCTGCTTGCCTTTTCGCCGTTCCAGATACGCGGCGCAACGGCTGCGGATATCTTCCTCGCGATCAGTCTTCAAGCTAAATAACGCAGCAGTGATGATCGTATTGTCGATTCTTCCCTCAGCAAGGTCAAGGGTGCGATAGCTCAGACGGAGGCCGGAGAACGGAATCTGGCGTAACTTGCCTTGCCTGTCTATCAGCTCAATTGCTTCCAATCGTGCGCCGATTTCTTGGCCCCAAGCACCGGCGTTCATTCGCACCGCACCACCGACTGAGCCGGGTATGCCAACTAAAAATTCCAGCCCAGCCAAGCCCTGCCCGCTGCACCAAGAGACCAATTTACCCAAGGCGCAACCTGCTCCAACTTTGATTATCGTTGCAATTTCGTTGCACTCTTGCAGGGCTATCGTGTTGAACTCGCCTTTGAGTCGGATGATTGCTCCAGAATAACCGCTGTCCACCACGAGCAGATTGGAACCCCGCCCGACAATAAGAAATTTAATTTCTTCCTCAGCCAGCAAAGCGAGAACACGGCGCAATTCTTCCAGATTCGCCACCTCGATCAGCGCGGCTACCTTGCCGCCTGCTCGCAAAGTGCAGTATTCAGCCATCGGCGCGTCGAAGCGAAGTTCAGCCAAGCCAGCTGCCGCTAGTCGTCCGAGCTGCCGCTCGTTCATGATTTTAGCTCGACAGAGGAAATTCCTTTCTGTTCCAGCAAAGTAAGCAACTGCTCGCCGATTTGAACGATACTGCCCGCGCCCAAGGTCAGCACCAAATCGCCCGGCTCGATGAAATCAAAAAGATCAGCCGGAAGCGTGGCTAAATTGGCGTGATGATGGGCCTGCCGTTGACCGTGCTGCTTGATCGCCTCCAGCAAAGCTGCGCTGGTCACGCCCTCGATGGGCTGCTCGCTGGCCGCATAAATATCGGTCAGAATCAGCACGTCAGCACGGTAAAAGGCGGTGGCGAATTCGTTAAACAGCCCCTTGGTGCGAGTGTAACGGTGCGGCTGGAAAACCACCACCAGACGACGGTCAGGCCAGCCGTCGCGGATGGCATCGAGCGTGGCGCGGATTTCCGTGGGGTGATGGCCGTAGTCATCCACCACCAGAATGCCCTGTTTTTCACCCTTGATTTGTAATCGCCGCTGCACGCCCTCGAATTTCTCCAAAGCATGAGCGATGACCGGAAATTCAATCTCCAATTCTAAGGCCACGGCAATGGCGGCAAGGGTGTTGAGGATGACGTGCCGCCCTGGCGAATTGCGCCGCACCCGGCCCAGCTCTTTGCCGCGAAAATAGACGGAAAACTCGCTGCTCAAACCCTGCTTTTCGATTTTTGCCGCATGAAGATCAGCCTGCTCGGTCAGTCCATAGGTAATTTTGCGCCGCTGGATTTGCGGCAGCAGGCTGGCGATATTGGCATCATCCAAGCACAGCACCACCGCGCCATAAAAAGGAATGCGGCTGATGAATTCGAGGAAGGTCTCTTTGATGTGATGGAGATCACGATAATAATCCACATGCTCCAAATCAATATTGGTCACGACCTCAATCACCGGCCAAAGTTTAAGAAAGGAGCCGTCGCTCTCATCGGCCTCAGCCACCAAAAATTCGCCTTCGCCGAGATGGGCGTTGCTGCCGCCGAAACAATCAACTTTGCCGCCTACGGCTACGGTCGGATCAAGACCTGCCTCGTGCAGCACCGCCGCTATCAGCGAGGACGTAGAGGTTTTGCCGTGGCTGCCCGCCACTGCGATGCCGTATTTTTTCAGGCGCATCAACTCAGCCAGCATTTCGGCCCGCTGAATCACCGGAATCTGCTGTTCGCGGGCAGCTAAAACTTCGGGGTTGTCTGCTGCCACTGCCGAGGAAACCACCACCACGTCCGCTCCTGCGACCCAATCCGCCTGATGGCCCTGATGAATGATCGCACCAATTTTTTGCAGGCGGCGGGTGGTATCCGAGCTGCGGAGGTCGGAGCCGCTGACTTTATAGCCGAGATAAAGCAGTAGTTCGGCGATGCCAGACATGCCGATGCCGCCAATACCAACAAAATGAATATGTTTATTTTTTTTGTACATTATTTTTCGATCAATTCCATGCAATCAGCCAAAATCCGTTCCGCCGCATCCGGTACGGCCATCTGCCGCATTGCCGCGCCCATTTGCGCCAGCTTGTTCGCATTTCCTGCTAGCTTCATGATCGCCGCTGCCAGCCGCCCGGCATTAAGCTCCTCTTCCCTATACATCCTCGCGCCGCCGCCTGCAACATAATAACTCGCATTGGTGGCCTGATGATCGTCCGCCGCGTGTGGATAAGGAATGAGCAGAGCAGGCAGACCCATCACGGCTAACTCGGCCAGCGAAGTCGCCCCAGCCCGCGCAACGGCCAAATCAGCTTGAGCATAGACCGCAGCCATATCCTTGATAAAGGGCACAACCTCGGCTTCGATATCTGCTGCGGCATAGCCTGTCCGCACCTGCTCGGCATCGGCTGCGCCGGTCTGGTGAATCAGGCGAAAGGGAACGGGTTGCTGTTTTTTGATAATCGCCATTGCCTCCAGCATCAGCATATTAATCCGGTGTGCGCCAAGACTGCCGCCCATGACCAAGAGCGTGAAAGGCTGATCGGCTGTTTGCTGGCTCTGCTTCTGCTCCGCAGCGGCTAAGATTTCCGCTCGAACAGGATTGCCGGAAACTACGGTTTTTTTCAGCGGGAAAGGATAATCACCGGGAATAGAGACAAAGACTTTATTGACAAAACGGGCGGTCAGGCGATTGGCGAGACCGGGAATGGCGTTCTGCTCATGAATGCAGGCAGGCACGCCGAGCAACCGAGCAGCCAAAAGCACCGGCCCGGTGACGTAGCCACCTACACCGAATACCAGCTCCGGCTGAAATTGTTTGATAAGGTGGCGGGCTTCCAGCACGGCTTTCGGCAGGCTGGCGAGGCTCCTGATGCGATGCGTCAAGCCCATGCCCTTGAGTCCCATGCAGGTGATAGATTCCTGCCGGAAATCCAGCCCAGCCAGCGCGTCGCGGTCAAGCTGCCGCTTGGTGCCAATGAACATAATCTCGCAGCCGGGAAACCGCCGCCGCAATGCTGCTGCCAAGGCGATGCCAGGAAAGAGGTGGCCACCAGTTCCGCCGCCAGTGATGATGATGCGCATGGACGTATTTCGCCTATCTGTTTAAGGCCGTGTCTTGGCTGTTTGTTCCTGCCAACTCCCCTACCCACCTGCTAAACTCCCTTCCCCGGTGCTCATAGTTGTCGAACATGTCAAAGCTGGCGCAGGCCGGGGCAAGCAGCACGGTTTCGCCCGGCTTGGCCAATGCAAATCCTTTGCGCACCGCATCGCGCATGTCGTCTGCGAACTGATGCCCGATTCCGGCAGCTTCAGCAGCGACAGCCAAATCCGGCCCGGCCTCGCCGATCAGCACTACCTGTCGGACATGCTGGCGAAAAGCCGGAATTAGCTCGGTGAAATCACCGCCCTTGTTTCGCCCGCCTGCAATCAGCACCACATCTTTCTTGAAGCCAGCCAAGGCCGCCTGCACTGCGCCGATGTTGGTCGCTTTAGAATCGTTGATGAAACAAACCCCGTTGATTTCCCCGGCAGGAGTCATCCGGTGCATGGGCGGCTGATAATCGGCCAATCCCGCTTGGATGCCATCGGCAGAGCAGCCGAAAGCCCGCGCCGCCAAAATTGCCGCTGCCGCGTTGTAGGCATTGACTAACGAACTGAGCCGGGTGGCGGATAAATCGTAACTCTCCACCGCGCCGTCCGCACCGAAACCGGGTTCCAGCCGCACTTGTTGCCCTTCAACTTTGGCCCGGCAGCCCGGCTGCGTGCCGAAATGCAGCACTGTCCCTGCGGTTGTCACCGGTTTGGCGGCAACCATCGGGTCATCTGCACCGAGGATGGCAATGTCCGCACTACCCTGTCGGACGAATATCTGCCGCTTGGCTTCGGCGTAATTTTCAAAACTGCCGTGCCGGTCAATGTGATCCGGCGAAAGATTGAGCAGCAGGGCGATGTCAGGCCGGAAATCGCCCGCCATGTCCAACTGAAAACTGGACAGCTCCAGCACCGCCGCCTCGGTTTCGCCTGGCTCCAGCAGATATTCCAAAACCGGCGTGCCGATGTTGCCGCCGACAAAGGCTTGCTTGCCGGAACTTCGCAGCAGATGGCCGATCAAGCTGGTGACAGTGGTTTTGCCGTTGGAACCGGTCACAGCAATCACCGGCACCGGAATGCGCCCGGCAGCCAAGGCCAATTCGCCGACCACTGGCACGCTCCGGCTGCGAGCGGCGTTCAACACCGGCAGGTTGGTCGGCACTCCGGGACTGACCACGATCAAGTCGGCATCGGCGAAGAATTCTGGCGTGTGGCCGCCGAGTTCCAAGTCCGCGCCGCACTCCGCCAGCACCGCCTGCTCTTCCGCCGTGATCTGCTTTTTATATTCCGAGGCAGCGGTTTTCAGCCCAAGGCTGTGCAAATATCGCACCGCCGCTAGCCCGGATTTGCCGAGGCCAACGGCGATGGCTTTGGTGTTTGATCGCAGTTCAATCATGTTTTTACGCATCCTTTACAGCAATGCCGTCACCGTGTTGCCCGGCTCTCCTTCGCCCGCCTTGTTGACCGCAATGACGCGGTATTCCAATTCCTTGCCGCGCTTCTGATTATTGAGCGTGACTTCGGTTTCGATTGCAATGCCGGCCAGCGTCCACGCGCCGCCGTCGGTCAAGTCGCGCCGTTCGATCTTGTAGGAAGCCGGTGCGCCGCCGTCCGCAGGCTTTTTCCAATCCAGCGTCAGCTGGCCCGCGCCCTGCCGCAGCACTTCAAGCAGCCTCGGCTGGCCGGGTGCCTGCAAGGCGTGCGGCGCAGACTTGCCGCCCCAGCCCAATGCCGACAATTTGGCATCATCGTCATGCACCGCATCTTCGGCATAATGGAGCACAGTTTTTACGTCCGCAATCAGCGCGTCAAAGTCAGCCTGCTTGGTGTCAGTGGCCTGTTTCGCCGCCGCCTGCGCCATAATTTGATTATTGCTGGAATTGACTGCCGCATCCAGCCGGGCCTGCAAAGCGGCTGGGGAGACCGGCGGCGAGGGAAAGTTCGGATTGTTCGCAAGCCCGCTGATGATGTTCTGCACCAAGGCCATGATCTCCGATTCTGTCTTCGGGAAACGCATGATGCTTTCTCCTTGTCTGGGACGCTGTGTTGTTTGTCCGGCAGTGGCCGAGATGTCCTCCGCCGCAAATTTTACGCAGTAAATATACAGCATTTCCTGTTGCAGAGCACGCCGGAAACGTCCTGATGCACACTGGAATTGCCGTGATTCCTGTTGGAATTGATCTGTTTCCAATTGACATCAGGCCGTTTTCGATTGGAATCGTCCTGATTCCTGTTGGAATTGGTGCAAAGTCAACCGGAATTGCCTCGTTTCCAATTGACATCGGGCCGTTTTCGATTGGAACCGCCTTGATTCCAGTTGAAAACGTGTCAATTCCAATCGGAAACGGGGTGATTCCAGTGTGCATCGGGGCAATTCCAATTGACTTTGGGGCGATGTAAGTGGCAGATAGGCCGTTGTTGGCCGCCGAACTACTAAGATTTGGCGTCGCTTTTCCCTTGAGATTTTTCTATATATTGCACCAGTTTAAGAGTAATCTTGGCAAGATTGGTGATATCTTTCTCTACTTCAGTTTCAGGTTTTGGAGACCTGCCTCTCGCCCTCTGTCGAGCTGCAAAACTATTTATAAAACTATTGAATTCCATCTTGATGAAATTCAATTCACTGGATAAAGCGATTTTTTGTTCAGTCAATGATGTTTCAAACGGACGAATACATTCATCACTGAAAGTATCGCTATATCCTGGGGAAATATCCACACAATGCTGTTTCGTGCCAACTTTTGAAACATATCTGCCCTTAATCCAAGTCATTTCATTGCTGACTTTTTTGTCCATCTCAAGTAAAGTATAAGCGGCAGGATTTGCGTATACTTCAACAGCATCTCCCCCTTTGAAATTCTTTTGAAGCATATCGTTGTTCATATCACTCGATTCCTTTTAAGTTACGTGTTTACGTAGGTCTGATTGAGTATAACGAAATCAGACAATTTAATAGGAGTTACGCAGTTGAAACCTGAAGTTCAATTATTACAGCACGTTAAATTTCAGTGACACAAATCGCCAGTTGAACAAAATCAACGGGTTATAAATCCAACTGCGTAACTCATATTTAAGTCAAAGCCGTCCGCTTTCGTTACACTCAAGCAGACCTACTTGGTTTAGCTTCTTTTCCACTTCTCACCTCAACTTCAACGTCGCCAAGGCCATTCATGCCGGATTGCAGCTCGATCATCATGCTGTCAAGACAGAACTAACCTGGCTGCGGGAAGTTACAGGATGTACCCTGACTTCGTTGCATTTCATCAAATTTTCCTTGTGAGAAAGCAGAGCAAATAATTTTTTGCCAAACAACTCGGCAAGCGCAACCGGAACCGCATTGCCAAGCTGCCGCATCGCCTCTCCCCATGCGCCGACGATTGCAAAATCTTCCGGGAACGTTTGCAGCAGCTTGGCCTCATAAACGGTGAAATACCGCACAGAGCCATTTTCATAGCGGATCATGTTTTCGCCGCCCGGAACGCCGTGCCCGCCCGCTTTAAGAGTCTTTGCTGGCTGATCAATTTCACTGCCGGTGTGACCGGGATATGTTCTTGCCCCGTCTTTGAAAATATGATCAGAGATGCCGTGCGCATCCTGCGGCCAAGGGACATTCTTCAGCGCATCCCGCACAGTTTGCCAAGGCTGTCCTTTCGGCTCAAACAGACCATATCGCTGCCGGAGCAAACGTTGCAGCGCATCATTGTTCTGTTTTGCCATCCCATGCCGCTGCCAATATGCGCCGGTCACATATTTTTCCCAATGAAGCCTGTCTTCTGAATGCGTTGGCTCAGGAAATTTCCATTTGATGCTGAGGTCTGAACGGATGCCGACAACAAGCACTCGTTCGCGTTTCTGTGGCACACCAAAATCAGCGGCATTGAGCAGCTTAAATTGCACATCATACCTGATGCCGTCATAACTTTTTGGCGTTATTTGTTGCAGCCGCGCAAGATGCTCCGGCCAATATTCACCCTTCAACATGCTGCAATACGGATATGCAAGCCGCAGAAGAATGTATTCAAAATATTTTGCAAAGGAAGGCCGGAGCAACCCTTTCACATTCTCAAACAGGAACGCCTTTGGCTGCAATCTCTCAATGCAGCGAACAGCGTGCGGAAACAAATCTCGGCTGTCCTGCTGCGCCTTATGTCTGCCGCCTAACGAAAAAGGCTGACAGGGTGGCCCTCCTGCAACGATGTCAACCGTTCCAAGCGCAGAAAGATTAAAGGTTGCAATATCTCCTTCGTAAACAAGAGCGGGAAGAAAATTCTTTCTGAGGGTGGCGCAAGCGTCTCTGTTGATTTCAACAAAAGAGGCGTGTTCAAATCCGGCATTTTCCAATCCTTTGGCAAGCCCGCCTGCTCCTGAGAAAATTTCAAGACACTTCATTATTTCTTCAACGCTTGCAGATGCGCTGCAATCTTGGCAAGAATGGAATCTCTACTGTGTGAACTGGCTTTCAAACGGTCAGCCCAGTTTCTTCCCGGATGAATGATGTCCCAATCAGACCTCGCCTGCTCATACCGTCCTTTGCCGGGATCGTGATTGCCAAAGCCGTCAAGACAGGAATTCCATAACGGACGATTCAGCTTGATCAATGCGGCCTCAATGACCCCAATCATATCTGAACCTTCCCGCTCAAAGATGACAAAGCGGCAGGAGAAATCATGCAGATGCAGTCCAGCCGCAGCTTCGATGCTTCTGCTGTGTTCTCGAAGCCTGCTGAACAGCTCGTTGGATTGATTTGCAGCATCATCAGACGTTCTGGACTGCCGCCAGCCTTTGGGCACTGCTTTGCCAACGTACACCGGGAAATCATAAGACAGGCGGTTCAGTTCCGCATATCTGGCATAGAGAGGATGAGTTCCTGTGTAATAAAGCGCATACACACCTGTTCCTGAAAAATGTTCTGGCGGAGGAAGGCTGTGAACAGGTGTTCCGTTGAAGAAACGCACAGCATCTTTCACCAGCTCAACAAATGCATCGTTGTGATAGACATGCTTGCGGCGATCAAATGGCTGTTGCATCATATTTTTCTGTCTCTCACCTCAACTTCAACGTCGCCAAAGCCATTAGTCCATATCTGCGAAGGCTGACGGCGACAGCTTTCATGCCGGATTTCAGTTCAATCATGATTGTTCAGTCATGCTGTCAAGACAGAACTAAGCTGAATGCGGGAAGAAGTTATGGGTAATAGTGAATAACTCATCACTTGTCATTCATCCACTATCCATGAGTTATGGATAATAATTATAGATACTTCTCCCGAAGATTGGCGGACACCGCCTTGGTCATCTCCAAGACCTTTTCTGCTCTGACGCGGCTGAGGGAGCCTGTGCCGCAGCTCGGAGTAATCAGCATCTGCCGAAGCAGCGCAGGCAGGTCGCGGCTAGGTCGAACCAGCTTTTTTGCCTGTTTTTCCCAGAGCTGCGTGAGCGATTCAGAGCTTTCTTTGTCGATATCCGCCGCATTGCCAGTCGGAATGCCACCCCAAGCAAGGATTGCGCCTCGGTCAAGATAGCCATGCACCTGTTCGGTCAGGGCCGCGAGCTTGTCAAAAAAGCTATAGGCATCAAAACTGAGGATGTCGATTTTCGAGGAGAGCAAAATCTCCCACTCGGTGTTGGCACAGACATGAATCCCGGCGAGTCCGCCAGCCGCATGAATCGCCTCGGCTACCTCGTTGATCATCTCCTGCACTGCCGCGTTGCTCACCGAGATGAAGGCCGAAGACCCCAGCCCGGCCAAGGCAGGCTCGTCAATGAAGACAATCACTGGCAGGCCGCTGGTAGCTAGGAAGTGGGTTTGCCAAGCCGCTTTCATGGCAATGCCTTTGACCACCATTTCTCGCACCGTGTCGTCGTAATACCCGGCGCGGCCAAGGCGGTCTTTGATCCCTGTGAGCATGGTGAAAGGGCCGGTGACTTGGCCTTTGACAGCAGCAGGACGGTTTCCGTTACGGCTAGCTTGGAGGCTCTCAGTAAACTGATACAGACCTTCGGCCCGTTCGCGGCTGACTCGGAAACGGGAATCCGCCAGCTTGGCCGGGTCTTCTTGAACGGTCATATAGTCTTCATAAAAGGCCAGCTGTTGCGCCTCGAAATCCGCGCTGCTGATGTCAAAAAGAATGCGGCCTTCTGGTGAAGCCAAGTTTTCCTCGCGGATGCAGGGAATGCCCTCGGCGAACTGCGGCATCATCTGCTCAAGGGGATTGCCCGGCAGCTGCGGCCAAAGTGGTATTTCCGGCGTGGCGGCGAAGATCAGTTCTAATGCCTCTCGATGATTGTTGAGCGGCAGAGAGCCGATCAGCACAGGTAGGGCGGAGGGGAGAAAGGGATTGGTCATGAAAAAACCTTGAATTAATCTTGAGTGGCAACAAATTCCGGTTCACTCTTACCCACAGGCATTGTCAATGCTTGCCTCGCCTGTTCAAGAGTCCTTTGAAAATATACATCATGCTGTAACAAATTACACCCCCTCCCACCGCTGCATTCCCTCAACCCTGATCCCAATCAAGTCACAGAGCCGCCCAGCGAACTGCCGCGCCATCTCGTGTAGGTCAGCGGGATGCAAATAAAAGGCGGGCATGGGCGGGCAGATGATCGCTCCCGCATCGTGCAGGTCGAGCATGTTGCGGAGGTGGGTGCGATTGAGTGGGGTCTCGCGCACCGCCAGCAGCAGAGGCCGCCGCTCCTTGAGGGTCACATCTGCTGCCCGGTGAATCAGGTTGGCAGAGCAACCAGCGGCAATTGCCCCCAAGGTGCCGACTGTGCAGGGCAGAATCAGCATCGCCTCGTAACAAGCTGAACCAGAGGCAGGCGGCGCGGTGAAGTCATCCGCAGCAAACCAGCGGCTGATGCCGGACAGCTCTTCCGGGGCAAGATTCTCTTCCAGCCGCAGCACCTTCCGGCCCGCGTCGGAGATGACAGCATGAACCTCGACCTCCTGCCCGGCCAGCAGGTCCAGCAGGGCGGTGACGTAGATCATGCCGGTGGCACCGGTGATGGCAAGCAGGATGCGGCGGGGCGGCTTCATTTGTTTCCTATATAGATAGACACGATGCCCAATGAGAGCTGCCTGCGCTCAACGCCACTGAAGCCTGCCTCGCGCAGCATGGCAAGGAGTTCTTCCGGTTCATAAAAGGAGGCGATAGAACTGGCAAGGTACTCGTAGGCTTGGCGGTGGCCTGCGCAGATATCGGCAATCCGGGGGAGCATGTAGTTCAGGTAGCAGTTGTAGATCGGCTTAACGAAGCGATTGCGGGGCCGCGATAGCTCCAAGATCAGCAACCTCCCGCCGGGCCGCAGCACCCGGTGCATCTCGGCTAACCCTTGCCGAGTGTTGGCTAAGTTGCGCACCCCGAAGCCAACTGTGCAGCCCCAGAAGGTGTTGCTTGGCGCAGGTATCTCTTCACCATCACCACAGACCGGATATATCCTTCCCCTGCGCTGCGTATCCGTCAGATTGCTGATGCCCGCCCGCAGCATCCCCTCGCAGAAATCAACCGCCAGCACGGTCCGATCTTTCGCCTGTCGAGTCAATTCCAAAGAGAGCGGCAGAGTACCTGCGCAGAGATCAAGCACTGGGCCGTGAGGAAAGTCCCGCAGTAGACGCACGGTACGCCAGCGCCAGCAGCGGTCAAGGAGGAGCGAGAGCAGCGAGTTGAGCAGGTCGTACTTCAGGCTGACCGAGGTGAAGATGTCCCGTACCTGCTCCTTCTCCAAGGGGATCATGTCAGCAGGGAAAGAGCTTCAGCGGCAGGGCGGCAGGACTGGCCTCACCACGCTGGATCAGCAGCGCAAAGAACCGCGCCAAGGTCTCTTGCTTGATCGGGCTAAGGTCGTACTCTATCGACTGGAAATAGCGCAGGCAAGCTGCCGCAGTCATCAGGGGAATGCGGGCTGCGGCCTTGGTGCAGATTTCCGATAAGCGGGCCAAGCCCTGTTCTCGACAGCTAATAAGCGTTTGCTGTATCTCCCGCGCTACCTCTGTGTTACCCTGAAGAAAGTCCTCGCGCACCGCGCAGACCGCAAAAACAAAAGGCAGGCCAGTCTGCTGATGCCAGCATTCTCCCAGATCAATCTGTACTGGATAGCGTGGATCAGGCGCGGCATTGAGGCGCAGGGCTTCGTCGCCAATAGCCAGCAGTGCCGCAGGCTTTTCAGCAGGCGTGTGCGGAGCAAAGATTTCCCCTCGCACATAGCGCGGCCTGACCTTGATGAATTCCTCTAAGATCAGCCGCAGCAAGCAGACCGAGGTGTCGGATTGGCCGGTGAGCAGCACTAACTTGCCGTCTAACTGCTCTGGTGGCACGGAGGAGAAAAGGAAGACGCTGCCCACTGGCCCGGTAGCGGAGATGGACAGATCAGCCATGAGTCGGTACAGCCACGGACGGGCAGCGTACTCGTAGGCCGAGACAAAGCCAAGATCAATCGAACCAGCAGCCAGCAGGCGGTTGAGCTGCGCAGGCGGGGCATCAAGCATGATCCAGTCAGGACGGCGCACCTGCTCCTTCCATACCTCATAAATCGGTGCCATGTTGATGTAATTGACCATGCCGATGCGGGCCATTCTCTCCTTTCCTCTTCGTAACTACAGGCTGGGCTAAAGCAAACGTCTGCTGGGTACGCTGGCGGACATCATCGCGTGTACCTTCTGAGCTTCATCCTAAGAAGCAGCCTGTGCTTTGTCAAGGAAATGCATCGGCACGTGGAACCTGCGTTCAAGAAAATCTCGACTACTGCCTCAGCTCCTCTGGCGTATTGACATTGCGCCAAGAACCGTGCAGCTGCGCAGGTGGCTGCACACGGCAGATGCCTTCCTGCTCGGCTAATCGATTGAGGCGCAGCGAGCCAGAGGCAGCAATATTCTCCAGCAGCGGACGGCAGCGAAAATCGTACCAAGCTAAAAGCGGCTCTAACTGCCCCTGACCACGTAAGTCAGGCAGCACGGCCCGCATTCCTACGTTGCGTTGATCAAGCAGCCATTGTAGGCTCTCTGGTTCAGCATCAGGAAGATCACAGGCCGTGACTAACCAAGAGACCGCAGGTTGCCAACGCATCACCGCGAGAATACCAGCTAACGGCCCAGCCAAGCCCGGTGCATCCGGTACACGGGCTAAATTCGCCAGCGCGTCAGGAATCTGCCCAGCACCGGAAAGCACCACCTGTGCAACCTTGGGCGCAAGGTTCTCTACTGCTCGCTCTAACCACGTTTTCCCTTCGCGTAGCAGCAGATGTTTGGGACTGCCCATACGACTGCTCCTGCCACCGATCAGCACGCAACCCCAGACTGGAGTCTGCTGCCATTTTGCCGCAATCAGCTCTTGCACCACAGCAAAGAGCCGCTTCACGGTCGCCTGTTCTCGGTTCATCACCGCCAGAACGTGGCCTTGATTCTCTAACGGTGGCGGGTCAAGGCTGTCTGATCCGGTTAGCCAGATTTTCGGTACTGCTGTGGAGGCATGGCCTTCAACTAATACCACGTCATGCGAAGTACAGAGACTCACGAGAAAGGCTGTTACGTCACCGGGATGATGACGGCGGAAGAAATGCTGCTCACCAAAGAGGGCGACATCGGCTCCAGCGGTGAAAAAACGGTCGCTGTCCTTGCCCGGCATATCTGTTCGCACCCGATGCGCCCCGTCTTTGACCACTGCTACCTGTAGGCCAAGGCCGCGCAGCTGTGGAATAAGGTTCTCAATCAGCGTGGTCTTGCCTGCACCGCTGCGGCCACAAATGCCGAGGATAGGGTATTGCTCAAACGGCTGCATCAGTTCCCTGTCTTCACCTCCAGTACATCCACCACTCTTCCGGCGTACCAATTCTTGACCATATTCAGCAAGGCAGCGTAATCGTGGATATGCACCTCATCGCCCGTCACGCCATCTCCAGTGTAAAATTAACTGTTCTGCATGACTGCGGAAATAACTTCAGCGTCCACGGTAAAGCGGCTGAGGGGCGTTGTCAAGAAGAATATTGGTAGGATAGATTGAAAAGTTACTCGCATAGCTCTGGTAGATTATCTCGTGCACATTGTCGAGATGTACGAGTACACATCTCTGCGATGTACGAGGCATGATCGGTGGGAGGGAAGGAGGCAGGCTGTCTGCATGGTGTTGTTGTCATGCGGCAGGGGAAAAAAGATGAAGGATGATCAGGAGTGACAGCAATGGAACCGCAGAGGAGTCAGCGCATGACGGCTGCTGAACCTGCCTGTTTCTCTATATATTGCACACAAAGGAAGTTTTCACTTGACATTTTGCTTGGCGAGCATGTACCATGAAAGAAGGATGTCGTTGATAGTTGATAGAGAAAAGGCAAAAGTGCCTATCAGGATTATGAAACAGTATATTGATCTTGTCTTGTGCTGCTTTAATCGAGCTGCAAAGACATTTTTACACATCATACACTTAAAACAAGGAGGCGTGAAAATGGGCGACGCAGCAGGAACACCAGTGGCATGTGACATTCAAGTATCCATCAGCGAACTTGTTGATATTCTGAAAAGGATTGACAGCGGAGAGACTGTCTGCACAAGTTTTATGAGCAGAAGCGAGGTCAATAACTTCTGTTTAGCAGCTGGATTTAATAGATTGTGGGGAGGTATGATCGAGAGCGAGATTGCTTGCCGGCCAGATCCTGACTTCTATAACGGAGTTAACACTCCCAATGTTGTTCCGAAGAACGAAACTGAGATCATCGTAAAGCTGCTGAAGGATGAAATTGTCAAGGGCACCACATTTACGCCTGATAATCAAGAACCCTTCAAGACAGATGTTCTTAATGACTTTCTGCCAAAAGCAGACGGTGGGCTTGGCTATATTTGGGAATACCAGTTTGGCCTTAAAGTTGAACTGGAGCATGGCCGCACACGGGGAGCTAATGTCACTAACAATCATCCTTTACTAACTGGCATAATTGTTATTGCCCATCTGACCGAGGATACGCTCTATTATGCCCGGTTATGGGTCATGGAAGTGGAAGGGGAGATATTCAACTTGAAGCTACTGCCCGAGGCAGACACCACTGATCTGGAAGCTGAACTGGCAATAGCTAGACAGCACCTTGCTGCCCGTGAGGCTGAGAAGCTCTCGAAGAAGACAACTGCATAACAGCTAATCCTCACAAGGCGGTTGAGCTGACGATGCTATGCTTCTCAGCTCAACCAGCGTTCTCCTTTACCGCAGCTTCCCCAGCGACTCCTCATTCTTCACCAGCCTGCTTTTCAGCTCGGCATCCACATCAATCAGCTCCTTGAGTGGCACGACCACCTCAACCGGATAGGCCAGATCAGGTCGAGTGAAGGGTGATTGGCGTTTTCCGTTGCCTGCGCAGCAGCATAAGCACCGAGCCGCACCTTCTTTTTATGCGAGAGGTATAGTAAAGACCCCAGCTGCACGGCCTCGACGCAGCAGCTCCTGTATTGCCGCTCGACCTTCCTCGCCTAACCGCAGAGAGAAATCATTCACATACAGATTGATGTGACTGGTAAGTACCTTATCGTCTATCTCTTGGGCGTGTTGACGGATGTAGCTGCGGCATTCATCCAGATGCGCGTAACCCCAACGAATGCTTTCCGTAATGGCCTGTTCGGTTTCTCGAAGTACCTCTGTGGCGAGGTCTTTTCGAGCGGCAATACAGCCCAGCGGAAGAGGCAAGCCGGTTTCCTGCTCCCACCATACGCCTAAGTCCTGCACGCAGAGGAGGCCGCGCTCTTGATAGGTGAAGCGGCTTTCATGAATAATCACGCCTGCATCTACTTGGCCTGATACCACTGCGTCCATGATCTGGTCGAAGCGCATGACTACAACAGTACGGCATGACTTGGGTAGGAAAAGCCGGAGGAGTAAAGCAGCGGTGGTGTATTGCCCTGGAATAGCGATAGTCCATGCGGCGAGATCGCCCTTAGCTTGTGGTGCTGTTGCTTGCGCTGTCACCAAGAGCGGCCCACAGCCTCGGCCTAAGGCTGCGCCAGAGTCAAGCAGGGTATATGAATCCAGCAGATAGCCAAGGGCATGAACAGAGAGCTTGGTTACGTCCAAGCTCCCCTGCATTGCCCAGCTGTTGAGGGTTTCTACATCTTCAAGCTGCGGCTCGGCAAAGCAGACATGGCTGAGGGGTATCTTGCCTTGCACAAGACCGCAGAAAATAAAGGTATCATTAGGACAGGGGGAATAACCAAGGGTGGTGGTGCGTAAACATCTCATGCTGTTTATTCACCAAGTACCCCAAGCCAGAAGGTCTGTAGCGCGTCTGTCAGTTCACCTTGCTTATTCCGGTAATCAAGCACCAATCCCACAGATGCTTCTCCCTGCTCTTCTCCTGCATCTTTCTGTCTTTCCCGTCGGTCGGAGAGATAGTAATATTGCCCTTCAATTGGGGAATAATCTGCTTCGCCGAGCAAGGTTTCCACAGCAGGGCGGGCCATTCCAAGAGCTAAGTGGCGATGAATCACCTCTAAGCTGGCGTAGTCTTTGCGGAGCTTGTAGCTGCTACTGGCCTGCTCCAAGAGAGGCTGCGCTTGAGCCACGCAACTGATCAGCAGGATCGCCAGCAGTAGCGTGGCAAAGAATTGCCGCCGGAATTGTTCACGGTTTGGCAAAGGAGTACCCCCATCTTTTCAGCTGGGCAATAAAACTCTCAAGGTCTCTGGCGGTCTCGCTCTGGACGTGCATCAGCACATTCAGCAGCAGCTTGCTCTGCTGCTGAGTAAACTGCTTTTTGATCATAGTCAGCTTGGTCGATCCGATACCTTTTGGAGTCTTCCAGTCTTCGGTATCGATATCCCAGTTTTCAATCTTCAAGGACAAGCTGGCTGCAACCTGAGCCAACTCAGGATCATGATGGGCAGGCCAGCCACCTGCGCCGTAGGGCGGGCGAACTTTCGTTGCTGTTACTCCAGCAGCATTTTTGATGCTTTCTTGAGTTTTCCGCAACTCGGTCATCACGACCTCTTTGCTCGCCTTAGACAGATCAATATGACTGTAGGAATGATTCTGGAGACTGTGGCCTTGATCAGCTATTTTTTTTGCAGCCTTTGGATGACGATCTACTTCAGCACCGAGAACGTAAAACTCAGCTTTGATATGATGAGATTGTAAGGTGGCAAGAATGGAATTAAGAGCATCTTCAGGAAGAGGGCCATCATCAAAGGACAGAAGCACTTTCTTTTCGTTTTCATGCACTTCATTTGATTCGGTTAGTTCTTTCCAAGTTCTGCCGCCGACATCAATCCGTCCATCAGGATTGGTTAGGAAATCTTTCTGGAATTCTTTAATTGCTTGAATCAGCTCTATTGAGCATTGATCGCTTACTACTAAAGGTGGCGTTCTGTTTTTATTCAGCAACAAGAAAATCTGCCGCACATCATCCGGGCGATTCTCACCACGTTCTCCCACTGAAGCTGTTATAGAAACGGGCATTTTCTCCTCCTTCGGTTAAAATTATTGCATCTTGTTGCTTACAGCGTTAGCTGAAGTAGCATTTTTTTCCGAATCTATCCTCACAGGATTGTACGTGATCAGAAAGAAAAATATCAAGTTTTTCTTTGAACGCCTTGAATGTTCTTTCGTTGGTAAAACCGACAATATCCGCAAAACTAACTGTGGATACGATTCCGTTGTATTCGTCTGACTTGCCATCTAAAAAGGTCTTCATTAGCCTAAGTTCTTGAATCAAGTCAGAGTCAAATCTCGTCAGCCAACTACGGTATTTATTAAACCAATTCCATCCCCAAAGCAAATGACTGCCGCCGTTATCTCGTGCAACAAACTGAAGACGACCGTCCTTATGCGCATAAACCTCTATATTTCCTCCACTGAATCTGTCCCATTGCCCGGTCAGCATATCGATGGTGAAAATAATTGATAACTGCTTGGCTAAAACAGATTCACTTTCTTTTGGTATGGGATATTCAGGTTTATCAGGAGATACCTTCTCCAAAGTGATTGCTTTTTTTGAAGGCATAGTACCTTCAGCATTGATCAGCTGGGCCATCCTGTGCTGCCGATTGAGGCCGTTGGAAATGATTAATTTATCGACTGGCTGTGATTTTCTTTTATGCCTGTATTTATAGATTCCAAGCATAAACGAAGGACTTTCGTCGATTCTCTTTAAAAGAGTCTCGGTATTTTCCCGCCGCCATTTGCTTTTTTCGTCAGATCTGAGCATCAGTTTGAAGCGACGGATTGCATTTGCTTTTAAGGTGTAATACGCAACTGGGTTGAATATCTCACTGACCCCAAGTAATCTTGAAAGTCTGTAGGACACAACTTCTCCTTCAAGATGCGTTGCTGAGTTTTCAGGAAGAAAAAGGCCGCTTTTTCTTCCACCGTCAATCGCTACTTTGAATCCTATCGATGTTCCTGTTGTTTTGAACTCAAATTGATATTTGTCATTATCTTCCAAATTTAATGTTGAAAATTCAATGTCAAATTCTTTGTCTTGTTCATTGCCCGGTGGTAGCGAGTTGACGTGATTACTTGATCCTGCGGCGGTAGCAATGAGTTTTTCCCAAGTCCTGCCGCCAACATCAATTCGACCGTCAGGCTGTGCCAAGAAATTTTTCTGAAAATCTTTAATCGCTTGAATCAGCTCTGGCGAACATTGATCACTTACCGCTAAAGGTTCTGTGCGGATATCATTCAACAACAAGAAAACCTGTCGCACATCATCAGGGCGATTCTTTCCCTGCTCCCCAACTGAAGCATGAATAGAATTTGACATATTTATGACTTACCCCGTTGCATAAAAATTGATAGGATCGAGCATATAAATTGGCTTGGCCAAATATGCTCGGACAGATGCGTTTTCGGATGAACTGAATTTCCGCTGCGACAAGAGATATTGCACAACTTGGGTTATAATAATCAGCCCAGCGTAAAGAAAGCTATAGTAGGTACGCTGAAAACTTCAGGCGGCGCGCAGGAACTCTTGGCAGCTTAATCTGATCGCAAACATTGCATTCATCCCAAGCTACGGTACTGTCATCGTACCAAAAAATACTCTTGCTATCAACAGAAAAGAACGTGATGGCAGCCTGTTGTCGGAGGACACAAGTGCGGTATTTGCACAAGGCACCCTATCTTCCGTCGCCCGAAAAAAGATGCTTTTTGTAGGCAAACATGCTAAAGGAGATAAGAAGAATTCCGACACCGAAGTTTTCATCTGAGGAACAATGGATCAGGTGCTCCAGAAAAAGAAACGCTGTCTTGGCGTGCTGATCGGTGGCTCTGGCCTGATCGGTGGAACCTTAGCGCATTATTTCAAGACCAAGACCCCGGACGACTTTGATATTCGTGCGCCCAGTTCTAAAAAGCTGTCTATCCGCAACGCTCAAGATATCATTGTTTATCTCCAGCGGGTGCGGCCTGATTTTGTCATCAATGCGTCGATGGCCTCGCTGGACTCGGATGCCCAGTTAGCCTTTGAGGTCAACTATCTTGGCAGCGTCAACATAGCGCGAGCCTGCTGCGCACTTGGCATTCCCTATATCCATTTTAGCACCGCCGCCACTCTGCCGCACGGCGAAAATTTGGCTGAGGAAGATCAGCTTCCCCTGAGTCCCAACCTGAGTAACTACGCAAAGTCCAAGCTCATGGCTGAGAAGACCTTGGAACACATGATGCAGCAGCATGGGTTAGACTGCACCATCATTAGGGTCTCTATTGTTTACGGTGAGCATGACCATAAGATTCAAGGTTTTCACCGTTTGCTCTTTGCTATTGCTGATGAATCGATGCCTTTTCTTTTCACCAAGAGAGGAATAAAGCATTCATACACCAATGCGGCGAAGATTCCTGCCTTTGTTCATCATGTTTTGCTGCACCGCGAGGAGTTTTCTGGCCAGACCTATCATTTTGCCGACAAAGATCCAGTAGAATTAGATGACCTGATTCTAACCATCCGCGCCTATTTAGAGGTAAAGACCCCGCGAGAGATTTACGTGCCGTATCCAGTAGTCATGGGCGGCAAATACGTTCTGGAGCGGGTGGCCAGTTTTCTAAGTTGGTTCGGCATCACCGCTCGGCTGCCGCCAGAGTACATGTTTCTCAAGAATGTCTATCAGCCCCAAGTGCTCTCAACCAAGAAGCTGCAAGAATCCAGCTTTGTTGATCTGACCCCGGATGAGAACATCTACACCCGCCTGCCCCGTCTGGTTATTTACTATCTGACCCGCTGGGCGCATTTGAACCTGATCACTCGCTTTCGGGATGAGTTCATAGGCAATGAGTTAGAAAAGGATTTTCTCTTTTTTCCTGATGAATTACTCAATAGCATTCATGCTGATTCTGCCGCGCCGTGGCCTGCTTTATTATTAGAAGCAAAGCAGTTGATTGCACCGTTAGACGATGACGACACTGCCGATGACGGCGATTCTTTCTGACTACAAACCAATGGCCTCTTTTACTTCTCCGATACAGCTCCTGCGAGGCATTCTTGCTCTGCTTACTATTCCGCCTTTGACCGCTATCGTCTGCTTGAGCGCGATGACCGATGTGCGCTGGTTTCGCAAATCTAAGTCCCAAGCCCAGCAGTTTCCTCGTGCTTGGGGTCGTATCCTCTGTCGTCTTGCCAACATCCGAGTGCGGGTAGAAGGCGGTGAGCAGCTTGATCAAGCCAAGCCCTACATCTTCATCGGCAATCATTGCAGCATGGCGGACATCATGGCCTTTTCCGGCTATATCACCCACGATTACCGCTGGATTGCCAAAAAAGAGCTGTTCGCTATCCCCATCTTTGGCACTGGCATGAAAGCGGTAGATTTCATTTCTATCGACCGCTCGCACGGCAGGGAAGCGGTGCAAAGCCTCAATGATGCAGCGCAACGCATCGCCGAAGGTAGTTCGGTTATTCTTTTCCCGGAAGGAACCCGCAGCCCAGACGGACGGCTCCAGCCTTTCAAGACCGGCGCGGTCATGCTGGCGATCAAGGCCGGGGTAGAGGTGGTGCCAGTGGGTTTCAACGGCACCTATCAGGCCCTGCCCAAAGGAAAGCTGCTCTCACGTGGCGGCGAGGTGGTGCTGCGCATCGGTACGCCCTTGCCGACCAAAAATTTCAAGGCTAAAGACAAGCAGGAGCTGGCCGCAATTCTTCAGCAGCGGGTGGCTGAACTGCTGGACGAATGCCATCTGCCAGTACCTTCTTCTATGGAAGCCGCTTCTATTTCTTTGCCAAACTGAGCCGCAGCGTGGCATAATATGTTTCATCTCCCGGAGAAAAGCTAAGTTGCTCGTCTTCTGTAGGATCGACGCGCTGCTGTTCAGCGTTTTTTTAAACACCAGATACAGGATTTGTGCTCATGAACCGCTTATTCCGTCCTCAGATTCCCCTCGTGCTGCTTGCGCTGCTGCTTTCCTGCCTTACCGCAGGAACGGCCTTGGCCGCTCAACAAAACACCGTTTTCTTGCCCCTGAAGATCAATGCGGAAGAAAGCGGTCCCTTGGCGCAGCAGGCGGACGCGGCCTTGCAGGCAGCTTTGGCGAGCAAAAATTTTACCATGCTTTCTCGCAGCGAGGCGGAGCAGCTTGTTGACTACAGCGGTGCTTGGCCGCCGCCCGCTGCGGGCTTGACCAAAGCAGCGGAACAGAGCAGTATGGATTATGCCGCAGCAGGCAGCCTCACAGTGATTGGTAAGCAAATTTCTGTTGATATGCAGATCATCGATCTCTTGGAGCCGGGCAAAGCGCAGTCTGCCTTTCGGGAAGCATCGTCCATCGATAATCTCCCCCTTGCCTTAGAGGGTATTCTCACTGACATCTTAGGCAAAACCAGCAAAGAGATGACCATTGCTTCGGTGGCTCCAGCAGGCAATACGCGGATCGACTCTGGTGCGATTCTTGGCAAAATCAGTGCCAAGCCCGGCGAGTTATACAGCCCGGACAGTTTACGCAAGGATTTGAAAGCGATCTTTAAAATGGGTTATTTCGACAACGTGACCATTGAGGTTGCCGATTCGCCCAAAGGTAAAAAGGTAGTTTTTCGGGTGCTGGAAAAGCCGCTGATCAGCAAGATTTCCTATTCTGGCCTGAAAGAGTTAGACGAGAAAGATGTGCAGGATGCAGCGAGTATCAAAGCTAACACCATTCTCAATCCCTCCGCACTTAACGACGCACTCAAACGCATAAACGAACTGTACCGCAGTAAAGGATATTCCGCTGCCAAAAGCAGCTTCAAAATCAATCAGCCCGATGCCAAAACGACTGAGGTGCTGTTTGAAATCAATGAAGGAACCAAGATGGCTATTGCTGATATCCGTTTTGTCGGCAACAAGTCTTTTGACGACAGCGATTTGAAAAGCGAACTCCAGACAGGTACTTGGAAATGGTACTCTTCTTGGATTACCGGCTCTGGCACGTTAAAGATGGACGTACTGCGGCAAGACGCAGACCGATTGGCCGCTTTTTACAGCAACCACGGCTACATTGATGCAAAAGTCAGCGAACCAGAGGTGAAAGAAGAGGGCGAGGATATCCTGATTACTTTCACCATTGAGGAAGGCTCGCGCTACAAACTTGGTGAGATTGATGTGCAAGGAGATTTGTTTAAAAGCAAAGAGGAACTGCTGGAGATGCTGGATATCCGCAAGGAAGAGTTTTTCAGCCGCAAGGTCATGCAAGAAGATATCCTCAAGCTGACCGACCTCTACGCCGAGCAGGGTTACGCCTTTGCCGAGGTTGATCCTAAGATGAAAAAATCGGAAAGCGGTAATACAGTGGACATCACCTTGGTGGTGTCTAAGGGTGAATTGGTCAAATTCAACCGGGTCGAGGTGCAAGGCAATACCCGCACTCGCGACAACGTTATCCGCCGTGATCTGCAAGTGGAAGAGGGCGGCACGTATAACTCCAAGGCTGTGCGCGACTCAGTCAAGAAGCTCCAGCGGTTAGGCTTTTTTGAAGATGTCACTGTCACGCCACAGCCGACCTTAGAGGAAGACCAGATGGATATTCTGGTGGCGGTGAAGGAGCGGGCTACCGGTCAGTTCAGTATCGGCGCGGGCTACTCTTCTTCGGATAAGCTGATGTTTATGGGGGAAATTTCCGAGGACAACTTCCTTGGCCTTGGCACCCGACTGTCTTTTTCTGCCAACATGAGTTCCGTTACCAGCAAATTTAACCTTTCTTATACCGACCCCCGGATTTTCGACTCGCGAGTCTCTGCGGGCGTGGATGCCTTTAACTGGGAACGCGAGTACACCGACTACACTAAATCCTCTACTGGCGGCGGTCTCCGCCTCGGTCATCATTTGATTGAAGAGTGGCGGATGTATTACGGCTACAGCTGGACCGACACTACGCTGGAGGATATCTCTGCTGATGCTTCTGATTACATTCTCGAATCAGCCAAGATTAACATTACCAGCGCAGTGAAGCTCTCTGTGGTACGCGACACGCGGGACAAGCTGTTCAACACCAACTCCGGCTCAAGGAACAGTCTGAGCGTGCAATTCGCAGGTGGTCCCTTTGGCGGTGAGGCTGAATACACCAAGTTAGAAGGCTCTACTGATTGGTATTATCCTCTGCCGCTTTCAACCGTGGTACGTAGTAGGCTCTCCGCAGGCAAAGCCTTTGAGAACGAAGACGGCAAATTGCCGGTTTATGACAACTTCTATCTTGGCGGCATGAACTCTATCCGTGGTTTCAAATCTTCATCGGTCAGCCCGATCAACCCGGTCAATGATGAAAAATACGGCGGCGACAAGATGTGGTTTGCCAATCTGGAACTGTATTTCCCGCTGGTGAGCGATGCGGGCCTGCGGGGTGTGGTTTTCAGCGACTTCGGCAATGTTTATGCCCAAGATGATAGCTGGGATTTTGGCACAATGAAGAAATCAGCAGGCTTGGGTATCAACTGGCTGTCACCGATGGGACCGTTGCGTTTGGTCTGGGGTTACAACCTCGATTCTCAGCCGGGCGACGAAGATGCGCAGTGGGATTTCGCGATGGGCGGCAATTTCTGACCTGAGCAGCAAGGGGCGGCGCAGAACCGCCCCTCTCCATCGTCATTGTGAAGAAATTGAATTAATCAATCGGGAGCATAGAACAAAAATATGACTAAGTGGAACTACGCAGCCTTTGAATCCAATCGTCCGGGACGGGAAGGTATTACTGAGCTGGAGCATAAGGTGAGAGAAAAGCTCGATGAACTGGGATTACAAGCAGAACATGCAAAAATCGCCATGACAAACATGGTAGAAGGAGCAGCACGAGCCGTTGTTTACTATCCTGAGACCGTCATCTCGTTGCCGCCAGCAAAAAAGCTTGCGAGTTGGATCAAAGGTGATGTCAATACTAAAGTTGACTCAGTTGCGGATGCAGAGCAGTACAAAGAAGAGATGTATGAGGGAATTTCAGAGCTGCTTAGTTCGTTATCAGATGAGCAAGCGGCACGCAGCGAAATCGCCGCTACTGCCTGCAAAAACGGCTACGCAACCGTAACGGTTTGGTATCCTGCTGAGGTTTTGTAACGTTTTATTCTTCCGCTTTGATGCCTAATGCTTTGAGCTTTTTATGCAGATGACTGCGTTCCATGCCGATTTTTTCTGCGGTCTTAGTTACATTGCCACTTTGCTCTTCTAATTTCTTGCAAAGATAATCATGCTCAAACTGCCGCCGCGCTTCCTTGAAGCCAAGATGATTCCAAGCAGGCAGACCGACACTGGGCGCAGGCTTGAACGCCCCCGGCTGAAGAAATAAAGAAACATCCTCGGCAGTGATCAGCTGGCCGGGAGTCATGATCACCAAGCGTTCAATCATATTGCGCAGTTCGCGGATGTTGCCCGGCCAAGAATGACGCATGAGCAGGGCGAGTGCGCTGTCATCAAGGCGTTTTTCGCCCAAACCCCGGCTGCGGAACTGGCGCAGAAATTCCGCCGCAAGCAGGGGGATGTCCTCCAGTCGCTCTTTCAGATCAGGGATGCGGAGGGGAATCACGTTCAGTCGATAAAAAAGATCAGCCCGGAAATTGCCCGCCTTAATTTCCTGTTCCAAATCCTTGTTCGTGGCTGCCAAAATGCGCACATCGACCTCCACCATCCTGCCGCCGCCCACCCGCTCGAAGTTTTTTTCCTGAAGAACACGCAGCACCTTTGCCTGGCTCTTCAGGCTCATATCACCGATTTCATCAAGAAAGAGGGTGGAGCCGTCAGCTTGGTCAAACTTGCCTTTCTTGGCCTTATCCGCACCAGTAAAAGCACCTTTTTCATAGCCGAACAGCTCGGATTCAATCAATTCTTCCGGGATGGCAGCGCAGTTGACTGCAATCATAGGATTTACGGCCCGCGCTGATTGGCGGTGAACTGCCTGAGCAGCTAATTCTTTGCCGGTGCCATGCCCGCCGAGAATCAGCACAGAAGCATCGGTCGGGGCGACCAGCCCAATTTGCCGCCGCAATTGCCTAATGGGTTGAGATTCACCGATGATTGCTGCTCCGGCAGGAGCGGCTTCTCGGAGCAGACGGTTTTCGCGCTCCAAGCGGGCCACGCGCAGGCCCTGCGTGACCGCTAAAACCACCTTGTCATAGGAGAGCGGTTTTTCGATGAAATCAAAGGCACCGATGCGGGTGGTTTGCACCGCAGTTTCAATGCTGCCGTGACCGGAAATCATAATCACCGGCACTTCGCTGTATTCCTGCCGAATTCGTTTCAATGCCTCGATGCCGTCCATGCCCGGTAGCCAGATATCCAAAAGAACAAGGTGAATATCTTGCCGTGCCAGCAGAGTCAGACCCTCTTCGGCAGAGGCTGCGGCCAAAGATTGAAAACCCTCGTCCTCCAAGATGCCTGCCAAGGCTTCTCGGATCGCGCTTTCATCATCAATAATCAGGATGGCTGCGGACATTATTTTGTTTCCTCAGGCAAAAAAGGCAGCTCCACTACAACTGCGGTGCCGGTGGGCAAATTGTCCTGCACCCGAATGGAGCCGTTGTGCTCGGCAACGATGGTGTTGGCTATGGCTAAACCAAGGCCAGTGCCGGATTTGCGGGTAGAAAAATAGGGTTCAAAAAGCCGCACCTTGACCGGCTCCGGGATGCCAGGGCCGTTATCGCTGACCGTAAGGCTCACCGTTTGCTGCTCCTGATTCAGGCCGAGGGTGATGCTGATCTCTCCGCCCTCGCCCAGTACGCTGACCGCATTATCTAACAGATTGATCAGCACTCGCCGGATTTGCACTGAATCAAAGGAGAACGGCTGGATATTGTTCTTTTCTAAGTGGAAAATGATATGCTTACAGCCCTCACGATACAGCACCAAGGTGTCGGAGGCAAGAGCAGCAATATCCGCTTGCTGTTTTTTAATTTGTGGCATTCTGGCGAATTCTGAAAATTCTGTGACCAAGCGTTTGATCTCATCGACCTGATTAATGATCGTGGCTGTACATTGGTCAAAAATCTCCCGGTCTTTGCTAATGCTTTCTAAATAGCGTTTTCGCAGCCGCTGGGCCGAAAGCTGAATTGGCGTGAGCGGGTTTTTTATTTCATGAGCGATGCGGCGGGCCACCTCCTGCCAAGCTGCTAATCGCTGTGCTCGTTCTAATTTAGTCAGGTTATCGAAAACAATAACATAACCGATAGGCCGCTCTTTGTCGTCTAATAGGCGGGTGATATTGACCAAGAGAGAATAGGTCTCCCCCTTACGCACGGTTAAGCTAAGGTGCCGTTCAATCGAACGCTGGCCGGATTCGCGCAAATCGCTGAAAAATTGCTCCAATACCGCCGCATGGGACAGCGGCAGCACCTCATGAAAATCATGATTGAGAAAAAGCGCAGTATCTAAACGAAGCAGCTTTTCGGCAAAAGGATTAATGATCGTGACCTGATGCTGCTCGTTGATGGCGATGACCCCCGCCGCCACGTTTCTGAGGATGGCCTCCAGATAGCGGCGGCGTTGCTCGGAAAGCAGATTAGACTGCTGCAAAGCCTGATGCGCCTCGGCTAACTGGCAGTTGCTGGCCAGCAGGTCTGAGGTCATCGAATTGAAGGAATCCACCAACAGGCCCATTTCGTCATCTGAATCCTTCTCAATAGTGAAATTCAGCTCGCCACTTGCCACCCGCTGCGTGGCTTCGGCCAACTTATTGATCGAAGCGGTCATCGAGCGGGCAATGTAGAAACCGAACCAAATTGCGCCGAAAAGGATGAGCAGGGTGACGATCAGCAGCATAATGATCAGGCTTAATTTGATCGGTGCCTTGAGCAAAATCAACTGTTTGTAGCCAGTGATGCCTTGCGAGACCGACTGCATTAAAGCTAATTTGTCCGCCGGAATCAGCAAACTGGTGACAAGGAAAGCCCGATGCTGATTTTTCAATCGTACTATCACGATGGCTTGAATTAACTCGCCGCTGCGCACCTGCCGAGTGATGATTTCCGGGCTGCCGCTGAGTGCTGCTCGACGTAAAGCCTCGCTCGGCATGTCTGGCAGGGCGACCGAAGCTAATCGCTCCCCTTTAGCTGTAGCCCGAATGCCTAATTTTCGATCAATCAACATCAGCGCATCTGGTGTGCCAGTAGGCGCAAGGGCGATGGTGCTACTAAAGAGCTGCTGAAGACCGCTGCTGTCCTCTAAGCTGATATCAACATTCTCCATTAGCAGCCCGATCTGTCTGCCCATGTTGGCCGCCCGGTTTTCGGTTTCCTGAAACATGTCTTGGGCCAGCTTGAGCGAAGATTCCAGCGATTCCTCGACATTGGTATTAAACCAATAATCCATCGAGGTGGAAACCGAGCCAAGAGCGAAAAAAAACAGCACAGCGGTAGGAATAATTGACAGAGAGACAAAGGCGGCAACTAACTTAGTTCGCAGCCGCGCCCCAAGGATGCCATTACGTCGCTCGAAAATTAGCTCAACCAGATTGCGCAAAATTAGATAGAGCATCAACAACAAAAGCAGGCCGTTGATGTTGATCAGAGCGAATATCAACACGGTGCTGGACACCGGCAGATTCAGGTCGCCCCAAAGCAGTCGCCGTTGAATCCAAATGAGCAAGGGAATCAGCAGGAGGCAAAAAGCAATGACCCAGCGAATTAACCGCTGTTTGTGTTTTTTCTGCTCAGGACTCAGCATCAAACCAGAGGCATTTGTCAGTATTTGAACTCAATCACTCGCCAGTCGGTTTCAAAATTCCACAGCGACGTGAAAGGAATGATGGAGTGCATACTCAGCGGCAGAGTGTTCTCGGCCAGCGTGGCTTTGATATGGAGGACATACGACGCGCCGGAACTCAGTTCTTTTAGCTGGGCGATTTCTATATGTTTCAGCTCTGCCATCATTCGCTCTGCCTCTGCCAGTGAACGGGTTGTTTTTGGATGATCTTTCTCGGAAAAATCGATCTGATATTCCCGCCGAAGGGGATCATAGCTCAGAGTGTGATTAACACTCAGCTCTTCAAGGTCTTGATCAAACCAGTAGCTCCGGCTGCGCTCTAAGCTGACCTTAAAGCGAAACGTGACCGGGATGGCATTATGCACCCCTTCCAGCATCTCTTTGGTAAAACAATTTTTTACCGCAGCAGAGAGCCGTAGCTGGCCACTGGAAGCGGTAAGCGTGATATCGGCGATGACTGGCTGGCCGCCCTCATCATCAGCCTCTGCCGCTGACCAAGTCAGCAGAAGTAGAAATAAGAGCAGCGATATGCTAGCCCGGAACAAAAAAAGAAGTCGTGTACGCATGGATATTCTGGCAGAAAAAAGCGATGTCCATTTCTGCCCTTATTCTGGGATGTGGCAAAGACAGACGCATCCTTGCCTGAAAGTGGATAAAATCTTGCAAAGTACACTATTCTGCTGCGCTTGTCTATCAACTGCCACTGGATTTTTGCCTGAAGGTAGTCCAATTCCTTATTGACAGCGGAAGCTGGGCAGGTTACATAATGTGCATATGTTTAAAACATTCAGCTGCGGCCATCCGCCGCAACATCACAATACTTCAGCAGGAGTACAAATTATGACTTCATCTATTATGCTTGCAGTGCCTTCCGATAATCCCGGCGGCTTGGCTGCAAATATCTCCGGTCATTTCGGCCACTGCGACCTTTTCACCCTGATCAACATTCAGGAAGGCAAAGTTGCCTCGGTTGATACTGTCAACAATGTGGCGCACAGCGCGGGCGGCTGCTTGGCACCGGTCAATTTGCTGCGAGACAAGGGCGTGGGGGCGATTGTGGTCGGCGGCATGGGCGCGCGGCCTATGCAGGCTTTTGCCGAGGCAGGAATTGCGGTTTATTATGCAGACCGCAATGCGCTGCAAAATGTAAGCGCCGCAGCGGACGGCTTTTTGGCAGGCAAGTTCCCGCAGATGCGGCCTGAGCAGACCTGCCAAGGACATGAAGGCGGCAGCTGCCAGCACCACTGAGATGTCGCCGCGCCCGAAAAAACAGCGCTGTTGTGAGGGCCGCTTTTCCGGTCAGATTTTCAAGCCGAACGGCATTCCCATGCGCAACATCCAGCAGATCAGCCTGTTCCGGGACGAGCTGGAAGCCCTCCGGCTCTGCGATTTGGAGGGGCTGTTTCAGGAGCAGGCGGGCGAGCGGATGGGCGTGTCGCGCGGCACCGTGCAGCGTCTGCTCGCCTCAGCCCGCCGAAAAACCGCTGAAGCTCTGGTTTCCGGCGCGGCATTGGTTTTGGCTGGCGAGGAGGAAGACGGGACAGCGGAATGCCGGGATCAGGAAACAGCGGCTGCCTCCTGATCCCGTTTTTTCAATGGCCGTCGTCCAGCATGGCGGCCACGGTTTCGCTCAACTGCCTGATGGCCAGCGAGGACGGCGCGTCAGGGTAGATGACCACGCCGAGACAGCCTTGGGCCAAGGCTTGGGGCAGCTGCGGATCGTAAGGAATTTCCGCCAGCAGCGGCAGTCCGGCCTCGGCCATCCACGCCAGCAGGGTTTCCTTTGATTTCTGGTGCATGTCCGCCCGGTTGATGACAACGCCCGCAGGCACCTTGAAGCCGCGCAGCACTTCCGCCGCTCGCTGCAAATCGCTGAAGGCGGAGGGAGTCGGCTCCGTCACCAGCACCGCGTAGTCAGAACCTTTCAGCGAAGCGATCACCGGGCAGCCGATGCCGGGCGGACCGTCAGTGAGCAGCAGGCTGCATCCGCTCAGGGCGGCCTCCTGTCTGGCCCGTTTTTTAACGAAATCCACCAGCCGTCCGGAACTGGATTCGCCGATGCCCAGTTCGCCCGCCACCACCCGGATGGAGCCGTGGCGGACCAGATTGATTCTGCCGTTCTCCACCGGCTGGACAGTGATCGCGCCGGTCGGGCAGACAATGGCGCAGGCTCCGCAGCCCTCGCAGGAATAGCTGATCACCACTGGCTCCTCGCCGCCGATGATCGAGGCGAACTTGCAGACTTCCGCACATTTCAGGCAGCGGCTGCAACGGTCGTAATCAATCACCGCCTTGTTCGAGGCGGTGACACCGCTGCTGCTGTCAAATTCCGCGCCGAGAACAATATGCAGATTGGGCGCGTCCACGTCGGTGTCCGCCAAGGTGATCCGTCTGCCCCCTTCGGCCAGCAGATGGCCGAGCGCGGCGGTTAGCGAGGATTTGCCCACGCCGCCTTTTCCGCTCAACACTACGATTTCTTTCATTGCCGCACCTCCTTGGCGCAGGCTGCAAGACCTTCGGCCATCTCCATGAAAATTTTGGCCGCAGCGGAATCCGGGCTGGATTCCACCACCGGCACGCCTTCGACATAGCTAGTCAGCAGGGCCTTGTCCAGCAACAGCTCGGCGCTGACAGCGGCGCCATGTTCAGCGGCAACGGCGCGGATGTCCTCCATCCGGCCCGGCAGATCAGCCCGGTTGACCACCACGCTTTTGCTGACCTCGAACATGTCAAGCAAGGAAAGCATCAGGCCGAGATCGTGCGCGCCCAGTGGGGTCGGCTCAGTCACAGCCAGCGCACAAGCCGCGCCCTTGAGCGCGCCGATCACGTTGCAGTGGGTGCCGGGCGCGGTGTCAACCAAGATGATGTCGAACTGCCCGGCCTCGGCGAAAGCCCGCTCTTTGACCGCCGTCACCACCAGCGCGCTTTCCGCCAGTCCGGGATGCAGCGCGCCGGTATAGAGCGTCAGCCTGCCCCGGCTGTTTTTATATGTGGTTCCAACAGAATGCTGCCCCCTGAGCATGGCCCCTTCTGCCGGGCAGACGAGAAAACAGGCTTCGCAGCCGTTGCATTCGCCCATCAGGGTGATGGTTTTTTCCTTGGCCCGGAACAGGCTGTTCATGCCGCAGGCTTTGACGCACAGCTGGCAGTCGGTGCAGTACTCCGGGACAAAAACAGGCTGGGTCACGGCCACATCCTGCGGCTCCGCCAAAGGCAGGCTGAGAAGTATGCCGCAGTTGGGCGCGTCAACATCCGCGTCAATCAGCGCAGTTTTTTTGCCGAGCGCGGCCAAGGCTGCGGCGAGATTGACCGCCACCGTGGTTTTGCCCACCCCGCCCTTGCCGCCGGTGATGCCGATCACCGGCACAGCGAAGGGAGTCTGATGAAAGGCCCGGATGATCTCCGGGCGGAGTTTCGCGCTCACCGCCGCCCCCTCCCGCCACCGCCGCATCTGCCGCAGCCTTGGCCGCGTCCGCCGCCCATGCCTCTGCCCTGTCCTTGACCGGCGCCTGCGGCGGGAGCCGCAGAGACCGCAGTTCCGGCAGTCGGGCCAGCACCTGCGGCGGCATAGTGTCCGGCGCGGAACTGCGTCAAGGCTTCTTCAACCGTGCAGCGGCCCAAGCCTTCGTGCATGGCGATGTCTGCGGCGGCAAGGGCGGCCTGCGCCTTCGGCCCCAGCCTGCCGGTCAAAACGGCTTCGACCTTGTGTTCAGCCATGAGCTGGGCCGCTGCGATGCCTGCGCCCTGCACCGCGTCGGCGGAGCTGTTGGCAAGGGCTTCCGCCGCCCCGGAATCAGTGTCAATAAGCATGAACCACGGCGCGCGGCCAAAGGCACTGTCTGTCGGCGCGGACAAGGTGTTTCCTGCTGCGGTGATGCAAAGTTTCATGATGCCGCCTCCTGATAGTAGAAGTGAATTTATTTTGTGCTTATGCACATAATAAGCAGCAGAAAGACGGCTGTCAAGCCCTTTGAAGGACAGAAAAAAGCAGTCAGGCTGATTCGAGCGAGGAACTTCGTCCTACTTGCGCCGGGAAAAACGGCTGCGGGACAAGGGCGTGCAGGCGATTGTGGTTGGTGGCCTCGGCGCACGGCCCATGCAGGCTTTTGCCGCTGCGGGTATTGAGGTGTGAATTCAACTTGTAAGTGCAACTTTTGTCTGGTTGTAAGAAAAGTGAGTTGTGGTAGTATGATGGATCATTTCTTACCGGCAAGCAAGAGGAGCACGGATGAAAAACTACACACAACTCACCGAAGCAGAGCGTAACCAAATTTACGCGTTAAAGCAAGCAGGGCATCAGAAATCAGCGATAGCCTTGCAGCTTGGCCGACACAGATCAACTATCGGTCGAGAATTGCAGCGTAATTGCGGTGAACGCGGCTGGCCCCAGCAGGCACAACAACTGTCTGGTCAACGCCGCCAAGAAAAGGCCAAGCTGAAAATTTCTGAAGAAATATGGCATATTGTCAATGATCTTCTCTGCGAAGATTGGAGTCCTGAACACATCAGCGGCTGGCTCTCCGCAACCAAAAATCTTCAGGTCAGCCATGAACGAATCTATCAACATGTTGCCCATGACAAGCAGCAAGGAGGAACTCTGTATATCCATCTACGCTGCCGAAAAAAAAGAAGAAAACGTTATGGCAGCACTGACCGACGGGGCACGATTAAAAACCGGGTCTCGATAGATCATCGCCCCAGCATAGTTGAAGAACGTTCTCGGATTGGTGATTGGGAGGTGGATACGTCGGGGAGGAGCTGTTCTTGTCACCTTGGCAGAACGGAAGACGCGAGTTATCGCTCTTGCCCCGAATAAACGGGCAGATAGCGTCAATCAGGCACTTGTCTAAGCCCTTCTTCCCTGCCAAGCCCAAGTTCATACCCTAACCTGCGATAACGGCAAGGAATTTGCCTTGCATCAGGAGTTCGCAAGCACTCTTCAGGCAGACTGCTTCTTCGCGCATCCGTATCAGGCTTGGCAACGCGCGGCTCAACGAAAATACGAACGGACTTATACGGCAATACCTCCCAAAAGGAGCGAGCTTTGACACGCTGGACACACAGGATGTCAAAGCTATTATGGAAAAGCTCAACAACAGGCCTCGAAAATCTCTTGGATTTAAAACACCAAAAGAGCTATTTTGGCGAGACTACTTAACGGGAACTTGAATTCACCAATTTTGCGGGATTGAACGCTGTCAGGCCCGGTCAGAAAACGCGCAACGCAATCACATCGAACTGGCAATACGGGCTTTTCTCCGCATTGAATATCATTGTTTTGTCAAAGGAATTTCTTGGTTTGAGGCAAAGACTGCCATCATCCGTGACGCTGTTCGGGCGTATTTGACGAAACCGATTTATACGCTTGAGCCTATCAATCTTTATGCTAGGAGTTACGCAGTTGAAATTAGAAGTTCAATTATTACAGCAAATTGTTTTTTTACTGCACAAATCGTCAGTTGAACAAAATCAACTGCGTAACTCCTATTCTTTTCTCATTCACCTCAACTTCAACGTCGCCAAAGCCATCAAGCCAAGGATGATCGAAATAATCCAGAAGCGCACCACCACCTTGGGTTCTGTCCAGCCCTTCTTCTCGAAGTGATGATGAAACGGCGACATAAGGAAGATGCGCCTGCCGCCGCTGGCTTTGAAATAGGCTACCTGCATGATCACTGACAGGGCTTCCATGACGAAAATTCCGCCGACAATGGCTAGCAGGATTTCCTGCTTGATGATGATCGCCACCGTGCCCAACGCGCCGCCCAAGGCTAATGAGCCGACATCGCCCATGAAAACCTGCGCCGGATAGGCGTTGTACCAAAGAAAGCCAAGGCAGGCTCCAGCCACTGCCGCGCAGAAGACGGCCACCTCATCCGCACCCGCCACATGCGGAATTTGGAGATAATGCGCCAAAGCAGCATTGCCGACCACGTAGGAGAAAATCAGATAAATTGAGGAGGAAATCATCACCGGCCCGGCGGCGAGGCCGTCCAGTCCGTCAGTGAGATTGACCGCGTTCGACGCGCCGACAATCACGGCCACAGCCAAAGGAAGATACCACCAGCCGAGATCAGGTCGCACGCCCTTGAGGAAAGGCAGACTCAGGCCGCCATCGTATGCCGGATGCAGATGCAAATACAGGCCGACCATCAGGCCGCCGAGGATTTGCAGCAGCAGCTTGCCGCGTGCCGACAGCCCCTTGCTGCTGCTCTTTGTTATCTTGCGCCAATCATCCACTGAGCCGATCAGTCCGTAGAACAATGTCAGCAGCAGGCAGACCCAAACCAAGCCGTTGAGCAGATTGGCCCAGAGCAGCGTGGCGACAGCGATGGCGACGAGGATCAGCAGGCCGCCCATTGTCGGCACGCCGCGCTTGCTGAAATGGCTTTCTGGGCCGTCATCACGCACCACTTGACCAATTCGCTGCCGCTTCAGCCAGCGGATGAAGGCCGGTTCAAAGAGGAAAAGAATGAGAAAGGCGGTGAGCGCGCTGCCGATGGAGCGGAAGGTCACGTAGCGGAAGACGTTGAGCGCACTGAAATATTCGTGCAGCGGGTAGATCAGATTGTAAAACATCAGCGGGCCTCTCCGTTCAGCCGAGCTTGCATAGCCTCCAGCACCTTTTCCATCCGCATTCCCCGCGAGCCTTTGAGCAGGAGCCAGTCGCCTGCCGTAATTTGTTTTTTGTCAATTTCGCCAAGCAGCCAAGCGGCCATCGCGCCGGTGTCGGCAAAAAGATGAATTTTGTCCGCAGCCATGCCTGCCTGCCGCGCTCCTTGCGCAACGTGAGCCGCAAAGTTGCCAACTATAGCCAGCAAATCATAGCCCAATTCCGCCGCTTCACGGCCAATCTTCTCATGCGCCTCGGCTGAAGATGCGCCCAGCTCCAGCATGTCGCCGAGCAAAGCAATATGTTTGCAGTCTTTGCCGAACCCGCGCAGAGTCTTCAAAGCTGCGGACATTGAGCCGGGATTGGCGTTGTAGCAGTCGTTGAGCACATGAACGCCATTAGGCAGGGTGACAAGCTGCATTCGTTTGTCAGTCACGCCCTGCTGGGCAGCAAGAGCGGTGGCGATGGTTTCCGGCGCAATGCCAGCAGCATGAGCCACCGCAGCGGCAGCGCAGCAGTTGCTGACGCTGTGCAGGCCGGGCAGAGAAATCGCAAGCTCCTGCTCCCAGCTACCGATGCACAGGGTGAAGCGCATTCCCTTTTCACCCAGATCAGCAATGCTCATTGCGCTGACTTCCGGCTTGAGGTTGATTCCTTCCGGTGTGACCGCAAAGCCAATGATTCGTGCTGAATTCGTCGGCAGCTTGCGCACCTGCGGATCATCAAGATTGATCACACTGACTGTGTCTGGTCGCATACCCGCGAACAGCTCGCCTTTCGCTTGAGCCACGCCCTCAATGCTGCCTAAGCCTTCCAGATGCGCGGCTTGGACGTTGGTGATGCAGGCGATGTCCGGCTGCGCTGACGCGACTAACCGGGCAATTTCACCGGGATGATTCATGCCCATCTCCAGCACCGCCGCCCGATGGCCCGCCGCAACCGGCAGCAGCGAGAGCGGCATTCCGACCAGATTGTTGAAATTGCCCTGTGTTTTCAGCACCGGATTGATGCCGGTTTTCGTCTCGGCAAAATGGCGGCTGAAAATCGCCGCGACCAGTTCCTTGACTGTGGTCTTGCCGCAGCTGCCGGTGATTGCAGCCACAGTCAAATTTTTTCCCAGCAGCCTGCGGCGATACGCGGCCAGATCAAGCAAGGCTTGCAGAGTATCCTCTACTTGAACAAGCAGCACATCGGCAGGAACCGGTGCTTCTCTATGAACAATCACCGCAGCGGCTCCGGCTGCTGCCGCTGTATGCACATAATCGTGGCCGTCGAATTTCTCTCCGGCCAAAGCGATAAAGACATCTCCCGGCGCAAGGCTGCGCGTGTCAGTGGAAATTTTGCCAAACGTAGAGGCAGGCCCCCGTACCTGCCCTGCGACCGCGCCTCCCGTCGCCGCAAGCAAATGCCGCATATTCCAGCGCAGCAGGCCGTTGACCGCCTCAATCCGGTCATCAAAGAAATGCCGCTCCGCGCCGATGATCTGATAATCCTCATGCCCCTTGCCCGCCAGCAGCACGATGTCCTGCGGCCCGGCCAGAGCGCAGGCCGTCTGCACAGCGGTTCGGCGGTCAGTAATGCAGATGAAGCCCTTCTCTGGCCCGGCAGACAGCTCCTCCGGTGCAAGTTCGGCCAGACATGCGGCCCGGCAGCCCGCCGCAACCTCGCGGATGATCGTCTCCGGGTCTTCTGAACGGGGATTGTCCGAAGTGACGATGCTCAAATCAGCATATTGCGCTGCAATTGCGCCCATCTGAGGCCGCTTGCCTTTGTCGCGGTCGCCGCCGCAGCCGAAAACGCAGAACAGCCGCCCGGCAGCCAACGGACGCAGCGTTTGCAGCACATTTTCAAGGGCATCCGGGCTATGCGCATAATCCACCAAAACAACTGGCTGCATTTCCTCAGACAAGCCCGGCAGCCGCACCCGCTCCAAGCGGCCCGGCACCTGCCTATCCTGTGATAAACCAGAAATAATTTGTTCTGGCTCCAAGCCCAAAGCCAGTCCAGCTCCGGCGGCGGCGAGGATATTCAGCACATTGTGCCGCCCGGTCAAACGGGAAGAGAAAGGAAACGTCTGACCGTTCAAGCTGAGAGTACAGGAAAAACCTCGGATGTCCTGCTGCAAATCAGCGGCGGAAACCGTGCAATCGGCAGCAAGACCGCAAGTGAATTGCGGCAGCGCGGGCAGCTCCGCCGCCAATTCACGGCAAAGCTGCTGGCTCCAATCAGAATCAGCGACAATCACCGCCTTGCCGTTCTTCTCCTTGAGACAGCGGGTGAAAAGCAGCTTTTTGGCGACGAAATAGGCCTCCATCGTGCCATGAAAATCGAGGTGGTCGCGGGTGAGATTGGTGAAGAGGCCGAGATCAAAACGCAGCCCGGCCAGCCGTCTTTGCTGAAGGGCGTGCGAGGAGGTCTCCATGACCACGTGCGTCACGCCTGCGTCGGCCATCGCCCGCAGCGTGGCTTGCAGCTCGACCGGGCCGGGCGTGGTCAGCTTGGCAGGTTCGGCGATCAGTTTGCCGGAAGAATCCGGCCAGCGGCTGTTCACTGTGCCAATCACGCCGACCCGGCAGCCGCTCTGCTGAAGCATCTGCTCAATCAGCCAGGAAATCGTGGTCTTGCCGTTGGTTCCGGTCAGACCGATCAGACACATGTCTTGCGCTGGAAAATCGTGCAGCGCGGCGGCCAGCCAGCCCAAGGCGGCGCGGCTGTCGCTGACCTGCACCACAACAACCGCGCCGTCTATCAGGCCGGTATCATCTTCAACCACCACGCAGCGGCAGCCTTGAGCGATGACGTGCGGAATGAAGCTATGGCCGTCGACCTTGCCGCCTTTGACCGCGACAAAGACGCAGCCCGGCCCGGCCTCGCGGGAATCAGGGGTGATTCGGCTGATCTCGCCGTTCGGCTGACCGTGGAGTATTTTTATCGACAATGCGGCGGGTAGGCTTTGCAGCAACTGGTGCAGATGTATCATGTTGAAAAGGCGGTTCAAGGGTGAGTTCGCACGTGTCAATTTTGACTAAAGAGGCATTGGCCGCTGGTTTCTGAGCCTTAATTTTACCGCTGCCCTTGATCTGCACCCGCAGCTTATGCGGATTGAGACGACGCAGGCCTTGGCGCAGACTCAGACCGATCAGATCAGGCATGACCTGCGGTGTATCTTCGTAGCTTTTTTCCTCGGCAGAGTGTCGGTTGAGCCGCCGACTAAGAAGAAATCGGCGCAAGTTAGCCTCGTTTTTTGTTCCGGGTGGTTTATCTGATAACGCATCCTCTGCTGTATATTTGGCCAAAATAGGCAGCAAGCGGTGGCCCAGCTCGGCCAACAGTTCCCGATCTTGAGTTGGATCGATATCAGGCGGCTGCGGGTACAGCGAGCCGTAATCAATCGCCATGACCAGCAAAATACGGGGCAGTTCTTGCGACGCAGCAGCGATCAAAATATCTTGGAGATGATGCTCGCTCAGGCCATTTTTAAACACCATCGCCGCCGTACTGTTGACAAAAAGAAAGCCTTCCTTGCTGCTCCAAGCGGATTCATGAAGCAACTGACGGCGCAACTGCACCCCAGCAGCAGGCGGGATCAGCCGTTTCGGTGCAACACTGCTGAGATCGCGGCTGAAGAACTGCTGCCGATCAGGGTCATATACCGCTTTGAGGAACCAAGGCACAATCCTTTTGCCGCTGTTGAGTACGCTGGCTGTGCCGACCGCAATATCTGCTACACTCAGTCTGCCGTCACGCGCGGCACTTTCCTCTGGCATAGGCTGTTGTTTGGGATCAAGAGGCAGCATATCCTGTGCAGGCTGATCAAAGCCAAACTCCTGCCAACTGTGGGCGCGCTGCTCTTGGCTGAGATCGGAATGAGGCGCGCTAACCGTCGCAGGCAATTCGTTGCTGCTGAGACCGGCCTCCTGCACTATTGCCACTTCCGTCAGCAGAGGTTCGAGCAGTTCCGCAAAGAACTCAGCGGGAAAGAGCGGGCCGTCGTCCTTAGGTAAGGCTTGCCCACCGGTCTGCCAAAAGTAATTAGGATCAAAGCTGGGCTGCCGGACAGTAGCAAGGAGTCGCCCAGTTTCAGGATCAAGGACAATGGCAGAGCCAGAAGCTGCGCCTTTTCGCCGCCGCCAGTCCTCTAACTCTTGCTCTAACCGCTTTTGCAGCTTGAGATCAAGGGTTAGCAGCAGATCAGCTGCCTGTGGCCCCAGATTAGTCTGCCCGGCAAAATCCACGCCCGTTGCTTCAGCAGGTCGAAACGCACCCGGCTGGAGCAGCCCGTCATACAATGCCTCTGCACCGCTGAGTCCGACACCCTCGCTGACAAAACCGAGCAAACGACCAGCCGCCGCATGATTAGGATAATAGCGCACTTCGATTGGTATGCACGAAATACCGGGCAACTGGAGAGCTTCAGCTTCTACGGCTTGGCGGGCATCAAGGCCGACAGCTAACTCTGTCACCGGTTCCTTACTTTGAAGCCCTTGGAGGATCGCTTCCGCATCCATGCCGATGATTCGAGCTAACTGCGTCGCGGCTTCCTGTCGATCGATCAATTCCGCTGGATGCGCTTGGAGAGAATACAGCTGATACGAGACAGCCATCTCCTCTACGTGACGATCATAGATAGCACCGCGTAAAACAGGTAAGGGAGTAGTGGACGGTGGCTGGACAGTTTCAGTCTCCTGCTGAATCTGCGGGTGGCTGCTCCAGAGCGGAACAGGCAGATAGCGACGCAAAAGCCACCCACCGCCCGCTGCCATTAGAAGGACGAGCAGCAGACAGAGGCGATGTCGCCGTCTGCGCTGCTGGTCTTCGTGCTGCTGCCGGACGGTTTTGACCGTTGTCACAGGTGGACTGTTGGCTTTGCTCGGTCTGCGCATGGCTGCTTGAGTCAATCGAGCTGATGTTCCTGCTCTTTAGTCGGGAGATGTAAGCCTAATTTGGCAGCGGCAGAGGCGACAATGCGCGGCTTAGATGCCAATTCGTCCCGCTGAGTGGTCAGTTTGGCATGTTTTTGGCGCACATCAACATTGATTGTTGCTACCCGTTCTAATTCTGCTCTCTCCTTGCTGATCCGCCAGTGCAGCAATTGGCTCAAGACCAGCACAATAATACCCGCTGTCAGCAATAATCGAGTCAGCAGCCGCAAAAAGTCGTTGGAGATGTGCTCTCGGCTGCTGTGGGACTGCGCTGCCGTAACCGTGTTTGCAGACAACGAGGTACTGATTGGTCTGGAGATGCGGATGCGCACCTCGCGCCGAGTATTCTGCCCTTTTTTACCTGCGACCACCATGCCGCTTCCCTCACAATTTTTCTGCGACCCGCAGTTTCGCACTGCGCGATCTGGGATTGGCGTATATTTCCTCTTCGCTTGGTAACACCGGCTTTTTGGTCAGCACGTGCAAAGAAGCATTCTTAGCAAAAGCCTGCTTAACCATGCGGTCTTCGAGAGAATGAAAGGTAATAATACAGATTCTACCGCCGGGTGTAAGCAAGCTTGGAGCCTCGGCAAGTACCTTGGCAAGGTTATCTAATTCCCGATTCACCGCAATGCGGAGTGCTTGGAAAACCAAAGTGGCTGGATGAATCTTTTTAGGCTGATATTTAAACGGAATAGCCTGCCGCACGATCTCGGCTAATTGGCGGGTGGTGTTCACCGGCTGAACAAGACGGGCCTCAACGATAAAACGGGCGATACGGCGGGCTTGCCGCTCCTCGCCGTAATTGTAGAAAACATCGGCCAACTCATCTTGACTAAGGCGGTTGATCAGCTCCGCTGCTGTAATTGGCTGGCTACGGTTCATCCGCATATCGAGCGGTGCATCGCTCTGGAAACTGAAGCCGCGTTCCGGGCTGTCGAACTGAAGAGAGGACACACCGAGATCGAGCAAAATACCGTCTATCTGCTCTGCTCCCTGCGCTTGGCACTGAGCGAGCATTTCCGCGTAGGAAGCTGGAATCAGGTGAAATCTTTCGCCGAAGCCTGCTAATCGCTCCGCTGCTAACTGCGCGGCTTGGGCATCCCATTCAAAGCCAAAAACTCTGCCGTCTGTACCAGAATTTTGCAGAATCAGCTCAGTATGCCCACCAAGGCCGAGAGTACCATCAACATAAATGCCCTTGGCGTGTGGCCGCAGCCAGTCTATTACTTCTCTGGGCAGCACTGGCAGATGTATCTTTTTATCCGTCATCCGCTTTTTTTATACCACCCGTCCGCTTCCGTCAAGGAAACAAGCAGCAGGTGCAGCGGGGAAGGTCAGCTTTCCTCCAGCAGATTGCTGATGAAATCCTCACCGCCACCAAAACTGTGTTCTGGACCAGGAAAGGTACCCTTCTCCACTTCGCTGAGGAAGTTTCGCACAGCCTCTTGAATCACTGGCGCAAGGTTGGCATATTGCTTGACGAATTTCGGTGTGAATTTCTCAAACAGGCCAAGCAGATCATTGGTCACTAACACTTGGCCATCGCAACCGGGTCCAGCTCCGATGCCAATGGTCGGCACAGCTACTGATTGAGTGATGATCTCAGACAAATGAGCAGGAACCGCTTCCAAAACTATGCTGAATACTCCAGCAGCTGCCAAAGCCTTCGCATCAGCGAGCAACTTCCGCGCCGCTGCTATATTCTTGCCCTGCACCTTGTAGCCGCCTAACTGTCCAGCAGTTTGTGGAGTCAGGCCGATATGTCCCATGACTGGTACTCCGGCCTGCACCAGTGCCTGCACGGCCTCGCAGACTTCTGCCCCACCTTCCAGCTTAACGGCCCCGCAGCCCGCTTCTTTGATGAAGCGCACGCCATTAGCCACGGCCTGTTCCACGCTTATCTGATAGGAGCCAAAGGGCATGTCAGCAAGCACTAAAGCCCGCGTTGTGCCTCGACTGACCGCACCAGCATGGTGCAGCATTTGTTCCATCGTCACGGGCAAGGTAGAATCATAGCCCAAAACCACCATGCCCAGCGAATCGCCGACCAACAGGGCATCCGCACCCGCGCTGTCCAGCAAACGGGCCATTGACGCATCATAGGCGGTAAGCACGGAAAGCCGCTGACCACCTTTCCGCTCGCGAAAATCTTTAACGGTTATTGTATTCATACAGGAGTAAATTTTTTCACAAAAAGAGGCAAGCAGATGGATAGTCACGGCGCACCGTGCGCTCATCCTGCCATGTTAGCTGATTTTTGCCAACTGCGTAACTCCTATCCTAAACCTTTCAAAGCGAACCCGCTACTGGCTACCTGAGTAATTTTTTCCCACTTGCCGCAAAAAAAAAGTTGCGTAATCCTGAAAACAGTGATACGTCTTCTATCAAAATAATACTTCACTGAGAGACAATAGAATCTTTGGTAGGGTGATTGAAAGATATGAGCAATTCCGTTGCAGCAGCAAAAGAAATCGTTGTTCCCCCGCTGGCCGCTGGCCGTGAGGCCTTGGGGTTAATCGTTGCCATCTGCTGTATCCTAGTCATAGCGGGTCTGCGCGTTGCCCAAGTTGCGCCAGAGACGGTCGGAGACGGCATTCAAATTTACCAAATGCGGGATATCAAGCTGAGAAATCAGGCTCCTGTGCTGTACCGTTCCTTGCTCGGTGCAGCAGACACCATCACTCAACTGCGCGAGGAAAGCGGCGCATGGCTGGATGTTGCCGCGCTTCAGCAGGAAGATTTGCCGCCTTTTGCCGCCAAGTTTCTGCCTGCCGGGTTGAGCGGTTTCACGTGGGAACTACGCCAAGGTGCAAGCTGGGTTGATTACTACGGCATCAACAAGAACACGGCTGCTGAGGAAAAGTCAGGCGCAGATCCGCTGGAAAACAGCTTCATCCTCCGTATCATCGATCTGCAAGGCGGGAACTATCCGTATCCAGTGATCAAGCAGGAGCAAGGCCAACTCAATCGTTTCTCAGCGCAAATCTGGATCAACCCGAAAATTGCCGAGTACCCTGATGGCCCGCTTGCTGACAAAGGCTGGAAATGGATAGTCAGCGGCAACACTCCTACAACTGAAGAAAAGCAACTCAACTAAACAGACCGGGAGCTGCCGGTTTTCTTTTATCTTCTTTCAATCTGAGATGGTGATGAGCATGAACAAAGCAGCAAGCTGTCTGATGACAGCACTGTCAGTCCTGTCTTTAACGCAGGCACCGGCGTATGCCCAAGAAAACACATGTAACCTGAATATCGGGGCTTCGTTGCACCCGTATTACTCTTGGGTGAAGAACATTGTCGGTGATGCTGCCAATGTCACCTCGCTGATTCCATCCGGCTCTGATCCTCATGCCTATCAGCCGGTGCCTGCTGACATGGCCATGCTGGAGAATATTAATGTGGTGATTGTCAATGGCGTTGGTCATGATGAATTCATCAAACCGATGCTCAAGGCGATAGACAATCCAAAACTAGTGGTTATTGACACCAGCAAAGGACTGCCGCTGATTCCCTCCTTCAATGACAAGCATTACGCTTTTGAAGACAAAGAAGAGGGCGGAGCTAAGGTGTCGTATAACAGTCACACCTACATCGCCATCACCGGTGCAATTCAGCAGATGCAAATGATCAACCGAGAACTGGGAAAGCTCTGTCCTGAACAAGCACCGGTATTCACGAAAAACTTGCGGGCTTACTCAAGTAAACTGCGCAATATGCTGCATGATACCCTGAGCAAGATTGACGGCCTTAACTTAGACAACCTGCGTATTGCCACCGTCCATGATGGTTATTCGTATCTCTTTCAAGAGCTGGGCATTGAGGTCAGCGCGGTAGTGCAGCCACGACACGGAGTTACGCCCAGCACCAAGCAGCTGCAAGACACCATTAAGCGGATCAAGCAGGCCAAGGTGAATGTACTCTTTGGTGAGATGGATTATGAAAAGAAGTATGTTGATATCATCTTTCAAGAGACCGGCTGCCGTCTGTATGCGCTCTCGCATATCTCCAATGGTGAATACACCAAAGAGCATTTCGAGCAAACTATGCAGAAGAATATGGACATCATTGTTGCTGCTCTGAGTGAGGTTGCCGAAGGCAGCAAGAACATGTCCGCTGCACCGACCAGCATTCAGGAAAACATCAGCAAGCAAATGCAGGGTACTGCCCAGCAGATGCAGGAGAAGATGAAGCAGAACGTGCAAGAGAATCTGCAAAAAACGTTGCCTGAAGTACAGCAGAAGCAGATGCAAGACAGCATGAGCAAGCAGACTCAGCAGGTACAGCAGGGTATGAAAGAAAATATCCAAAAGGCTGTACCGGAGATGCAACAAAAACAGATGCAGGATGCCGCACTGAAGATGCAGGAAAAAGTACAGGAGAATCTGCAAAAGACGGTGCCTGAAGTGCAGCAGAAGCAAATGCAGGACAGTATGGGCAAGCAGGTTCAGCAGATGCAGGGAGCTATGCAGGAGAATATCCAGAAAACTGTGCCTGCAATGCAGCAGCAGCGGATGCAAGACACTGCCCAGCAAATGCAGGAAAACGCGAAGCAAAAGGTGCAGAACGTTGTACCTGCTCCCGCAGCCCAGCCGCAGGAAAAGCCGTGACCGACGTAGCCCAGCTCACACTCTTGGAGATCACAGACTTGTCTGTGACTCTCCGGGGGAACAGGATACTTGACGCGATCAATCTTCAGGTGCGAAAAGGGCATATCCATGCCCTGACCGGCCCGAACGGTGCTGGCAAAACCACCCTGATGCGCAGCGTCATGGGTGGAATGCCGCATCAAGGCACGATCCGCTTTCTCTTCCGGGAGAACTGCCGGATTGGCTATGTGCCGCAGTTCTTGGAGTTTGATCATTCCGTGCCGATCACGGTCTTTGACTTCCTCTTTCTCATGTTGAAGAACGTGCCGGTCTTCTTAGGTCGAAGACGAGCAATGCGCGCACGAATCACGGAGATACTGTCCGCGACCAACTGTGCGCATCTGATCGACCGCTGTGTAGGGCAGCTCTCTGGCGGTGAGTTCCGCCGAGTGCTGCTGGCCCAAGCATTAGAGCCGAAGCCGGAGCTGCTGCTGCTTGATGAGCCAGCCAGCAATATCGACGAGGTAGGTATTCGTCAGTTTGAGGAGATGCTGGTCAGTCTGCGCGATACCTATGGCATCACTATCCTGATGGTCAGCCACAGCATGGATATGATCACTCGCGTTGCCGACCAAGTCACAGCCATCAACCGCAGTATCTTTTATGACGGCAAACCAGATGGGCTAACCCATTCTGACTTGCTTCAGCAGTATAAATTTCTGGGATAGGCAGCAAGTCATCTGGAATGAATTTTGAATGGGATGACAACAAAGCTGCGAGCAATCTCAAAAAGCATAAGGTCAGCTTTGACGAAGCCAGCACTGTTTTCAAAGACCCTTTAGCGGCAATATTTGCTGATGAGGAGCATTCCGCGCCTGAAGAGCTGCGAGAAATTATCATTGGCATTTCTGACAAAAAACGCCTGTTGTTGACAAGTTTCACCGAACGGGCAGCGACTGTTATTCGCATTATCAGCTCGCGTCCTGCCACCAAACATGAGCAGAGTGATTATGAAAAAAACATCTGGAGACGCAGCATCTGACGAGCTGCGCCAAGAATATAGCTTTGATTACAGCAAAGCTCGTCCAAACCGTTTTTCTCAAGCAGGCAGCGAGAAACGCCAAGATTTTGTTGTGGTGCTTGATCCTGATGTGGCACAGGTGTTTACGTCAGCAGAGCATGTGAATGCCATTCTACGAGCACTGATTCAAAACATGCCTAAGATGGTCAGACCGACCAAGGCGGGCTGATCAGCCTGAATGTGTGGCAGCTAAGCCCAACAACCGAAGCTCAACATCCATTCATCTGATTTTATGGAACTCATCTACAACATCGTCAAAGGCTGGACTGCTGCTGGCTATCTCCCTGCTATCTTTGAACACGCCTTCATGATCCGAGGAATGCTAGCTGCCTTTATCATTGGCCCGCTGCTCGGTGCGATGGGTACGGTGGTGGTGACGAAAAAGCTGTCTTTCTTTACCCAAACCATCGGGAATGCGGCCATGAGCGGGGTTGCCATTGGTCTGCTGCTGGGTGAGCCAGCCGATGCCACCTACGCAGGATTGTACGGTTTCTGCCTGATCGTTGCTTTACTGATGACCTTTGTCAAGAACCGTACCCGCCTTGCTAATGACACTATCATCGGCGTAGTGCTGGCTCAAACGCTCGGTCTCGGCATCATCCTGATGATCATTGTGACGACGCAGTTCAACATTCATCAAGTGGAAGGCATACTCTTTGGTAGTCTCATCACCCTGAATGACAACGACTTGATTGCGTTGGCTATCTCCTCGATAGTGGTTACTGTACTCTTTGCCTGCAACTTCAACCGCTTCATGTTGGCAAGTTTCAACAAGACGTTAGCCAAAGCGCGCGGCCTTTCGCCGGTCTTTCTTGAATATCTCTTTGTTGTGCTGATGACTGCTGTGGTAGTGTCGAGCCTGAAACTGATTGGCTCGTTATTGGTGCTGGTGCTGATTGTGGTGCCTGCTGCTGGCGCACAGCTGCTGGCTTCCAACCTGCGCCGCTTTGTCTGGCTCAGTGTGCTTTTCTCAACGATCAGTACGGTGCTGGGCCTGCTGCTGTCCGGCTTTCTACCGGTGCCGAGCGGCGCGCTGATTGCCTTGGTCTCAAGCATTCTCTTCTACGGCGCACTGCTGCTGAAGCCGTTGTTCGGCAAGGGTGGCGGGCCGAATCAGGGGGAGATTTAAACAAAAAGCAGTTCATGACAACGCCTTGCGCCTCATCATGAACTGCCTCTTTCCTACAGCACCAGCTCGAACTTCATCTCCGTATCGTCCCGGTCTTTCCTGTCCAACAGCAGCGTCAATATCTTCTCCAGCAGGCGCAGGCCGCCTTTGTAGCCCACGGTCGGGAAGTACTGATGCCCTTGCCGGTCTAATATCGGGAAGCCCCAGCGCAGGAACGGCACATCCTCATCACGGGCGATGTACTTGCCGTAGGTGTTGCTGATCAGCAGGTCAACCGGCTCGTTCTTCATCCACTGATGGAGGAGGAAGAAGTCACCTTTAGCCCGCACGTTGACCTGATACGGCATTCCGGCGGTCAGCTCCTTGATGCGCTTCTCGAACTTCTTGCCCGGCGTGCCGGTGACGATGTGCACAGGGCACATGTCGATAGACACCAGGAACTCGGTCATGGCAATGAGCTGATCAGGATCACCAGCCAGCGCCACCTTCTTGTGGTAGAAGTACTGGTGCATGTCCGAAATCAGGTCAACAAGCTGCCCGCGCTCGACCATGATCTCCTCCGGCACATTCACGCCCGCCATCTTGTGCAGCGCGTCAACGAAGCGGTCAGTCGCTTTCAGGCCGAAGGGCATGTCCAGCACCTTGCACGGCACCTTGTGCTTGCTGTCCAGCTCGCGGGCCGCATCGCCGGAGCACCACTCGCCCAGCGCGATGGTGCCGATGGAGTCTGCGGTTGACTTCAGCTCGGCGATGGTCACGCCGCCGTCCGGGAACATCTTGTACTCGCCCGTCAGCGGGGTGTTGAGCACGCCGGAGGTGTCCGGGAACATGATCGTGCCCACGCCCATCAGCTTGCTCAGACGCTTCAGCTCCTCCATGTCGCACGGCTCGACCCAGCCGGGGATCAAGTTGACCTTGCCGTTCTTCTTGCCAGTCGGCTCGGCCAGCTCGGTCATGGCCTTGACCATGTTCGAGAAGCCAGTCACGTGCGAGCCTGCGTAGCTCGGCGTGGACGCGCTGATCACGTACTTGCCTTCCGGTATCTTGCCTTCGGCGATGGCCTTCTTCCTGATCTGCGGCAGGTCGTCGCCAATGGTCTCGGACAGGCAGGTGGTATGTACAGCAATGATCTCCGGGTTGTAGACCGTGAAGATGTTGCTGAAGGCCTGCATCAGGTTGGCCTGACCTCCGAAGACCGACGAGCCTTCGGTGAACGAGCTGGTGGCTGCCGAGACCGGCTCCTTGTAGTGCCTGGTTAAGGCGGAGCGGTGATAGGCGCAGCAGCCCTGCGAGCCGTGGCTGTGCGGCAGGCAGCCGTGGATGCCCAGTGCCGCGTACATCGCGCCAATGGGCTGGCAGGTCTTGGCCGGGTTGATGGTCAAGGCACTGCGCTCAGTGATTTCTTTCGGTGTATGTCGTAAGAGCATGTTCTTTGCCTCGTAGGAATTCATTGTATGAAAATGGACAACTCATCTGGACGTGCTGCTGTAGGGTATAACTTGGTGTCTGCACCAACCAGATCTTGGTGTCTGCACCAACCAGATCTTGGTGTCTGCACCAACCAAAACTTGGTGTCTGTACCAAAGCAAACTTGGTGTCTACACCAAGTAGCAGTCCTACCGTAGGGGCGAACCCCTGTGTTCGCCCTGCTCCGTTCAGGGCAGGCACTGGGGCCTGCCCCTACGGTTCACTCCCACACATACGCGCCAGACAGCTGCGGGTTCTCCTGCCACGGCGCTTTCATGTACGACCAAACCTTGCTGTTGACCAGCCGGTCTATTTCCTTGTAGAAGTTGACCGCGCCTTGGAAGCCCGCATACGGCCCACCAGAGTCGTAGCTGTGCAGCTGCTTCATCGGGATGCCGAGCTTCTGGATGGAGAACTTCTCCTTGATGCCCGCGCAGAAGATGTCCGGCTTCAGCAGCTTGACCAGCGTCTCCGCCTCATGCTGGTTGAGGTCGTCGATAATGAGCGTGCCTGCCTCCATGTCCGGGGCAAGGCCCTCGTAGTCCTTGAACTTGACCGCGCCTGCTGCTTCGAGGGCCTGCATGGCCTCGGCTGTCTTGCGCGGCTTGAAGCGGGTGGCATCCGCCTCGACCTCAATCTCCTCGATGTTGCGGCTGTCCGCATCCACCTCGATGGTCGGGATGACGCGGCGGCCCTCGTAGTCGTCACGGTGGCCGAACTCGTAGCCCGCAGAGATGGTCTTCATGCCCATCTCCTTGAACAGCTCATTGTAATGATGCGCCCGTGAGCCGCCCACGAACATCATCGCGGTCTTGCCCTCAGTACGCGGCAGGATCTCCGCAACTGCTGCCTCGACCTCCGGCATCTCCTCAGCAATCACGGCCTCTACCCGGTCAATCAGCTCCTTGTCCTCGAAATACGCCGCGATCTTGCGCAGGGACTTGGCGGTCGCCTTGGCCCCGATGAAGTTGACCTTGATCCACGGTATGCCGAACTTGGTCTCCATCATGTCGGCCACATAGTTGATCGAGCGGTGGCACATGACTGCGTTGAGATCCGCCTGATGCGCAGTGGCGAACTGCTTGTACGTGCTGTTGCCAGAGAAGGTGGCGATGTTGGTGATGCCGCACTTCTTGAATATACGGTCGATCTCAAAGCCGTCCCCGCCGATGTTGTACTCACCCAGCAGGCTGATCTTGTACTTGCCCTCCACAGGCCGGTCGTCCACACCTACTATGTGCTTGAAGACTTGGTTGTTGGCGATGTGATGCCCGGCAGACTGGCTCACGCCCTTGTAGCCCTCGCAACTGAAGGCATAGACATTGCAGTCGCCCAGCTTCTCCTTCATCTGCCGCGACACGGTGTGGATGTCATCGCCAATCAAACCCACCGGGCAGGTGGCAAAGACCGCTATCGACTTAGGATGAAAGAGGTCGTAGGCTTCCTGAATCGCCGCTGCCAGCTTCTTCTCTCCGCCGAAGATGATATCCTGCTCCTGCATGTCCGTGGAGAAGGCGTAGGTCATGAAGTTCTCGCCGTCTGGTCCTTCCGGACCAGGGTCGGTCTGGTTACGCCGGGTCAGCCAGGCGTAGAAACTGCATCCTATCGGCCCATGCACCAGGTTGACAATGTCTCTGGTCGGCCCCATGATAACGCCCTTGCAGCCCGCATACGTGCAGCCGCGCATCGTAATAATGCCGGGTATGGTGCGCACGTTGGCGGTGATCTCCGGGGTGCCATTCTCCAGCGCCTCGTTGATCATGATCTGCTTGCTGCGCTTGCGGGCCACCTTGGGCGGGTACTTGGCCAGCAGCTCGGCCTTGACCTCCGCAGGCCCTAGCTGCGCCTTTCTGCTCTTTACTGCTGTCATTGCATTCTCCTGAACGGTTGAACCTCAGCCAATGGCGATCTCGCCTTTCTCACCCGTGCGGACGCGGATTGCGTCAGCGACCGGCAGGACAAAGATCTTGCCGTCGCCGGGCTTGCCTGTTTTGTTGACAGCAATGATGGCCTGCACCACGTCATCCACTTGGCTGTCCTCAACCACTGCCGTCACCATACGCTTCGGGTAGAGCTTGCCTTTCTCGCCCAGCACCGAGGCCGCTTCCTCATAGCCCTTGTCCACGCCTTCGAGGATCTTCGGGTTGATGAAGCCCTTGCCCCGGCCTTGGCATTCGTGGGCAAAGAAGGCGGCAATGCCAGCATCGCTCAGAGCCTTCTTGGTCTGGTTCATCATGTTGATGCGGACAACCGCAATCACCTCTTTCATGATCAGGCCTCCTTCTGGCCGGAGCTGACCGTGTGGACTTCTTCCACCGCGCTGACAAAGATCTTACCGTCACCAAAGGCACCCTTGCCAGCGGTGCGCGCTGTGTCCATTACCGTCTGGATAACAAAGTCCTTGTCCTCATCCTTGACCACCATCATCAGCATGGTCTTCGGGATCTCATCATAGGTCACGTCACCAATCTTGATGCCACGCTGCTTACCGCGTCCGGCCACCGAATACTTTGTGACCGCCGGAAAGCCCGCATCCATAAGGGCGGCCAGCACTTCGTCTGATTTCTCCGGTCGTACTATCGCTCTGATCATCAGCATGATTCATGTCTCCTTGTATGTTCGGTATCTTGTAGGGGCATGTAGGGGCGCGGCATGCCGCGCCCCTACATGCAATTCTGCATCATCTGTCCGGCTTGATTTCCATGCTATCATCCACGCCCATTTCAATTCAGCAAGCCGTAGTCCATCAGCAGCTTTTCCAGCTCCTCGATCTCCAAGGGCTTGGGAATGACGAACTTGGTGTTGCCGTCAATGGCCTTGGCCAGCCCCCGGTACATGTCGGCCTGCGGAGCGTCCGGCTTCCACTCGATGACCGTCTTGCGGTTGATCTCGGCCCGCTGCACGTCGTTGTCACGCGGCACAAACCAGATCATGTGAGTGCCCAGCTTCTCGGCAAACTTCTGAATCATCTCCTTCTCATTGTCCACGGCGCGGGAGTTGCAGATCAGTCCGCCGAGGCGCACTGCACCTGTCTGGGCAAACTTCATAATGCCTTTGGAGATGTTGTTGGCTGCGTACATAGCCATCATCTCGCCGGAGACAACGATGTAGATCTCTTCTGCTTTGCCGTCGCGGATAGGCATAGCGAAACCACCGCACACTACGTCACCCAGCACGTCGTAGAAAGCGTAGTCAAGCCCCTCTTTCTCCTCGTATGCACCCAGCGACTCAAGCATATTGATGGATGTGATGATGCCGCGCCCAGCACAGCCTACGCCTGGCTCTGGCCCGCCGGACTCCACGCACCAGGTACCGCCGTAGCCCTTCTTGCGGATGTCCTCCAGATCAACGTCCTCGCCTTCCTCGCGCAGGGTGTCCAGCACCGACTTTTGCGCCAAGCCGCCAAGCAGCAAGCGGGTAGAGTCGGCCTTGGGATCGCAGCCCACAACCATCACCTTCCTGCCCATCTCCACCAGTCCTGCCACCGTGTTCTGGGTGGTCGTTGACTTACCAATGCCGCCCTTGCCGTAGATTGCCACCTTTCTCATCGCGTTCTCCTCGTGTGTCGTGTCTCTATGATGTCCCGGAATGCTCCGTGTCAGAGCTGCATGTTCTTTGCCTTGAGTAAAGCAAAGGGCGTGCCAGAATGTATGTGAGAAAATATCAGCCGCAATACTAAGCGATTAAAGAGACTACTCAGGGGAAGGCTGCGAGAACTGCTGCTGGTAGAGCGGGAACTGCTTTGTTATGAATGCGACAATAAGGTGGGATGGCGGCGTTTTTGTCGAGCGCAAGACGGAGACGGCTTGCTCGTTCAGCCGCTTTTTCTTTTCAACTCCTCATAGCAGAGCAACGCAACCTTCTTGCCATCCACCCGGATCAGCCCTGCTGCGCTCATCTCGGCAAAGATTCTCGACAACGTTTCTGCACTGGTGCCGAGTAAATTGGCAAGCTGCTTCTTGGGCATATCTAGCGTCACTTGTTCGCTTTTGCCCTGTTCCTCAGCGAGATACACTAAATGCGTGGCCAACCGCATTGGCACCTCTTTCAGCGACAGGCTTTCAATCTTGGTAGCAAAACGCCGCAGCCGCAACGACAGCAGGGCAATCACCGCCAAGGCTAAATCAGGATGAGCAGTGATCAAGGCAATAACGTCCTGCTTCTTGAAGAAATACACTACAGAAACGGTCATGCAAACCGCGCTGGCTGGGAAGTACTCGCCGTGAAAGATCGGAGCCAAGCCAAATGGTTCACCTGCGCCGAGCGCATAGATGATCTGCTCTCTACCGTCCAAGGCCATCTTGATAATTTTGACCTGTCCTTGCGCCACCACATAAAAGCCACTGCTGCGACTTCCTTCCAAAAAGACCGTCTCGCCCCGGTTAAATTGCTTTTCTTGGGCAATTGCGGCTAACTGGTGCAGCAGTGGCTCAGAGATTCCCTGAAAGAGGATGGAGTCGGCTAAGATTCTTTCTTTGCTGGTCATGTGTTTTTTCTCTCTTTCTTGACTTGGATCAAGGAATGAGTCGTGTTGGGCAAGTATTATATTTCTATAACCTCATCTCTCTTTAATCTGCAAGAGAAAACAACAGAGGGGAGTGCTGAAAAACTATTTGACATTCTATGCTTTTTTGCATAGAAGGGTTTGAGTGTCACGAAAATGCAGCGTGGCTTTCAAAATTGAAAGCAGGTGGTATTGTGTTGCAACCTACAGACATAACGGAGAGAATTCCTTCTCCTTCTCCTTCTCCTTCTCCTTCTCCTTCTCCTGATTGTACGCCCGGAGGGAGGTAAAAATGAGCCTTACATCGTTTCTCGCCAGCAAGTGTTTTGAATATCTTCTCAAGGAAGAGACCAGCACTGTGCAGCAAAAGACGATGCCGCTTTATCCACCTTGGTCTGTTGCTGGCAAAGACTTCCGCGCTCTTTGCGACGGCTGCGGGAACTGTGCTGCTGCCTGCGGCAACAGAATCATCGTGATAGGCAAAGATAGCTTCCCGGCAGTTGATTTCACCCAAGGCAGTTGCACCTTCTGCGGTGATTGCGCTCGCAGCTGTCCAACCGGTGCCTTGCAGTTTGAGGCAGAAAAAGCACCGTGGCATCTTCGTGTCCGCATTGCTGAAACATGCTTACTTCGCAGCCAGATGCTCTGTCTTACCTGTGTCGAACAGTGCGAAACGGGAGCAATCCGCCTGCCGCAGATAGAAGGACAGTTACCTCAAATTACCGCTGAACACTGCAACGGCTGCGGGTACTGTTGCCGGCCTTGCCCGGTCGGCGCAATCTCCTTGGTAACCATCAACGATGGTGAATGAAATGAATTTATCCGGCATTGTTGTCCATATCCACCCTGCCTGCCCGGTGGCTCTGCGCGGGCTGCTGGCCGACCTTTCCGGTGTGGAGATTCACACAGTTAGGGAAGACGGCAAAATGGTAATCAGCGTTGAAGATGCGCTGGAAACCGCACCGGCAGAGATGCTGCAACGAGTGCAAAGTCTGCCGGACGTGTTGTCTGCGGACATGATTTATAGCTATCTCGGATCAATGCAGAACAGCGTCCCTTATTTCCATCAGGGCAATGAGTGGCCTGACCGTTACCAAGAAGGAGCAAGAGCATGAATATTTCCGGCGTAGTGGTTCACACCCTTCCTGAAAACGCTGCGGCCTTGCAGGAGCAGATAGCGGCTCTGGCTGGCGTTGAGGTTCATGCGACCCAAGACGACGGCAGAATGGTGATTACCATTGAAGATACGCCAGAAATTGGCCCAGCAGAAACCTTGATGCAGGTGCAGAACCTGCCTGGCGTGCTGTCTGCGGCGATGATCTATAATTACTGTGATGAATGAGGATTCATCGCAACTGCACAAAATAGGAGGAGACCTATGAAACTGACTCGACGTGATTTTATCCGGGCCAATGCTGCCGCCGCTGCTGCGGCAGTCGTTGGCGTACATCTCCCGGCTACAGAGGCTTTGGCGCAAAAGGACGATGACAGCGGTATCAAATGGGACAAATCGCCCTGCCGCTTTTGCGGCACCGGCTGCGGTGTCTTGGTTGGCACCAAAGACGGCAAAGTAGTGGCCACCCAAGGAGACCCAGACGCGCCGGTCAACCGGGGTCTGAACTGCATCAAAGGCTATTTTCTCTCCAAGATCATGTACGGCAAAGACCGGCTAACCCGGCCTTTGCTGCGCAAAAAGAACGGGAAGTACGACAAGAACGGCGAGTTCACCCCGGTTTCTTGGGAAGAAGCCTTCTCGATTATGGAGGAAAAGTTCAAGACTGCCATCCAGAAGAACGGGCCAACCTCAGTTGGCATGTTCGGTTCTGGGCAATGGACAATCTGGGAGGGCTATGCTGCCTCTAAGCTGTGCAAGGCTGGCTTTCTCACCAACAATCTTGACCCCAACGCCCGCCACTGCATGGCTTCTGCCGTTGCCGGTTTCATGCGCTCCTTTGGCATTGATGAGCCGATGGGCTGTTATGATGACATTGAGCAAGCTGATGCCTTTGTTCTCTGGGGTTCCAACATGGCCGAGATGCACCCGATTCTCTGGTCACGGATCACTAATCGCCGCCTGACAGCCAATCATGTCAAGGTAGCGGTGATGTCGGTTTATGAACATCGCAGCTTTGATCTGGCTGATTTACCCATCATCTTTAAGCCACAGAGCGATATGGTGATTCTCAACTATATTGCCAATTACATCATTCAGAACGGCAAGGTGAACCAGGATTTCATCAGTAAGCATGTTAATTTCAAGATCGGCACCACCGACATTGGCTACGGTCTGCGGCCCGATCATCCGAAAGAAAAAGCAGCCAAGAATGCTGCCACTGCCAATGATGCCAAGGAGTGCAGCTTTGAAGACTTTGCCAAGTTTGTCTCTGAATACACCTTGGACAAGGCGCACGAGATGTCTGGTGTGCCGAAGAAAGATTTAGAAGCTCTGGCCGAGTTGTACGCTGATCCGAACATCAAGGTAGTATCGTTCTGGACGATGGGCTTTAATCAGCATACGCGCGGCACTTGGGTCAACAATATGGGCAACAATCTCCACTTGTTGACTGGAAAAATCTCTACGCCGGGGTCTGGCCCTTTCTCGCTCACCGGACAACCTTCAGCCTGCGGCACGGCCCGCGAGGTTGGTACCTTCTCTCATCGTTTGCCTGCGGACATGCAGGTTGCCAATCCAGAACACCGTGAGAAGGCAGAGAAAATCTGGAAGCTGCCCGCTGGCGCAATCCCGGACAAACCTGGCTTTCACGCGGTCGTGCAGAGCCGGATGTTGAAAGACAGCAAGCTCAATGTCTATTGGGTGATGTGCAACAACAACATGCAGGCTGGGGCCAATCTGAACGAGGAGACCTACCCCGGCTTCCGCAATCCTAATAACTTCATCATCGTTTCTGACCCTTACCCGACGGTGACCGCCCTTGCCGCTGATTTAATTTTGCCCACGGCGATGTGGGTGGAAAAGGAAGGGGCTTGGGGCAATGCCGAGCGGCGGACGCAATTTTTCCGTCAGCAGGTCAAGGCACCTGGCGAATCAAAAAGCGACCTCTGGCAGATCGTTGAGTTCTCCAAACGCTTCAAGACCGATGAGGTCTGGCCCAAGGCACTTTTAGACAAGAACCCGGAATACAAGGGCAAGACGCTCTTTGAGGTGCTGTATGCCAACGGTCAGGTCAATAAGTTTCCTCTGAGCGAGCTGCAAAAAGGCCACGACAACGATGAATCGAACCATTTCGGCTTCTATCTGCAAAAGGGTCTGTTTGAGGAATACGCCGAGTTTGGTCGCCATCATGGTCATGATCTCGCTCCGTTTGACTTGTACCATCAGGCGCGGGGCCTGCGCTGGCCAGTGGTTGATAACAAGGAAACCCTTTGGCGTTTCCGGGAAGGCTATGATCCTTACGTGAAGAAAGGCGAGGGCATTCGCTTCTACGGCCACAAGGACGGCAAGGCGGTGATCTTTGCTCTGCCATACGAGCCGCCGCCAGAAATACCGGATAAAGAATACGACCTCTGGCTTTGCACGGGCCGAGTTTTGGAGCACTGGCATTCTGGTTCGATGACCCGGCGCGTACCGGAGCTGTACCGGGCCGTGCCAGACGCGGTGGTCTTTATACACCCAGAAGATGCGAAAAGCCGGGGACTGAAGCGTGGCGAGTTAGCCAAGATTGCTTCTCGTCGAGGTGAAGTTACCTGCTCGGTGGAGACTCAGGGCCGCAATAAACCGCCGCAGGGCTTGATCTCCATTGCTTGGTTTGACGAAGGACGGTTAGTCAACAAGCTGACCTTAGATGCCACTTGCCCGATCTCCAAGCAGACTGACTTCAAAAAGTGCGCGGTCAAAGTGACCAAAGCCTAAGAGGCTGATTGTGGACTCTGCACACAACAAAAGCGGGCAAGAGCAGTCACCATCGCGGCGACGTTTCCTGACCGAGACTATCCCGGCGGCAGCAGGGGCGTTGGTATTAGCTGTTGGTTTGGTTGAGCATCAGCATTCCGCCAAAGCTCTGCCTCCTTATGCAATCAGGCCACCCGGTGCCTTGCCAGAGGAGAAATTCCTTGCAGCCTGCCTGCGCTGTGGTCAGTGCGTGCGAGCTTGTGCGGAAAATCTTCGGCAGGATAAAAGTCGTACAACAGCACCGCCAGCGGCTTCAGCTCCTCAGTTGGGGGAATTTATCTCGCAGCTGGCGGAACTGGGTGAGAACGCGCCCTTGGAAACAACGGTGCCAACCCTGCGGTTAGCTGAATTCGGCGGGGATATCGCCGCTGGCACACCGTATTTTATTCCCCGAATCAGCCCTTGCCGGATGTGTGAGGACATGCCTTGCGTGAAAGCCTGTCCTTCCGGCGCGTTGAACAAAAAAATGGCCTCTATCAACGAGGCCAAAATGGGGCTGGCTGTGCTGGTGGATCAGGAAAACTGCCTCAACTGCCTTGGTCTGCGCTGCGATGTCTGCTACCGCAACTGCCCGGTGATTGACAAGGCTCTTACTTTGGAAATGCAGGTGAATCAACGAACTGGAGTTCATGCCCGCTTCATCCCGACAGTGCATTCCAAGCACTGCACTGGCTGCGGCAAGTGCGAGCGGTCTTGTGTGCTGGAAAACGCAGCGATCAAGGTGCTGCCCTTGTCCCAAGCGCGAGGAACCTTGGGCAGCCATTATCGGGTGGGCTGGGAGGAAAAAGAGAAGGCTGGTCATTCTTTGATCCCAGAAGCCTTGCAGCTGCCTACACGCAGACCGGAGGAAAAGCCATGAGCAAACGAAGAACGCCGGGCCAAGAAGCGGTTGAGAAAAAGGGCTGGCTGCGAGCCAATACGTGGCTGCTGCTGCGCCGTCTGTCGCAGCTTGGCATCTTGGGGATGTTTCTCTTAGGGCCGCTGGCAGGTTTATGGCTGATCAAAGGCACGCTGTCTGCCAGCACCGCCTTTGGCTTCCTACCGCTTACTGACCCGCTGACCGTGGCGCAGTCCTTGGCTGCTGGTCATGTACCGGAAGCGGCGGTCTTGGTCGGGATGTTAGTAGTGCTGGCTGTTTATACCGTGATCGGCGGGCGGATGTACTGCGCTTGGGTTTGCCCGATCAATCTGCTGACCGACATAGCCACTTGGCTCAACCGGCGGCTAGAGATCAAAGGAAACCTCAACCTGAGCAGAAGCCTGCGCTACTGGCTGCTCGGTATGATTATCATCTCCGCTGCTGTCACCGGCAGCATTATCTGGGAATGGTTCAATCCGGTGACAATGGTGCAGCGGGGTTTGCTTTTCAGCATGGGCTTTGGCTGGCTGCTGGCCGCAGAAATTTTTATCCTCGATGCCTTTGTCCTCCGGCATGGCTGGTGCGGCCATCTCTGCCCAGTCGGAGCGGCCTACAGCTTGCTCGGCTTTACCGCCGCGCTGAGGGTGAAAGCTGCTCGCCGTGAACGCTGCACAGACTGCACAGACTGCTTTGCTGTTTGCCCAGAGCCGCAGGTTATTCGGCCTGCGCTCAAAGGCAGTTCAGATGTGATTTTGTCGCATAACTGTCTCAACTGCGGACGATGTATCGATGTCTGCCCGCAGGAGGTCTTTGTTTTTTCCAAACGAGCTTGATGGAGATATACCATGAAAAAGACATTGTTTACCCTTTCCCTGCTGGCCCTTGCGCTTTCCTGTTCTCTTGCCTCTGCCAAGAAGGAGGAAACAAATTCACTACAACAAGGTGATGGGTCACAAGTGCAGCAAGTTGATGTCACTGTAGCTGATGAGACCTTGAAGTCCCTTCGCAAGAACCCGATTACCGGGCCTGAAGACCCGCCCGTGGATGTGGATTGGAAGACTAAAGATACCAAAGTGCCCCGCACTTTCATCCATCAGCCGCCGGTGATTCCGCACAACATTGAAGGATTTGAGATTGATCCAAAATTTAACGACAATGATTGTCTGAACTGTCATGGCGTAGAAGGATCAGGCGCACCCAAGCCGTTCAAAACCCATTATATGGACCGCGACGGCAAGGTGACAGAGACCATCGCCGCCCGCTGGTTTAACTGCACGCAATGCCATGCTGGGCAGGCTGATGTACCGCCCTTGGTGGAAAATGTCTTCGGCAGCAAAGGAAGGTATTCATTGGGCAAGAAGGAGCAGGAATAAAATTTTTACCAGACGGCATATTTATTCATCCCGGCAAAAAATTGCTGTTGCATTTTCTGCAAATTCGGTGATAATGCTGCCTGTAGTAAAAATTTTGGAAAAGTCAGTCGTCTGACTTATTAAATTTCAAAGAAGGAGGAAGTTATTATGAAGGTTGTAGTTTGGTCGTGTGCCGCGCTGCTGCTCGCAGGCACCGCTTATGCCGCTGAAGACAGTCGTCCTAAAGCACTGTCGCAAGAGACCAAGCAGTGTCTCGGTTGCCACAAGGATATCAACACAGGCATGTATCAGGAGTGGGGCGAAAGCAAGCATTTCGGCGCGAATGTCGGCTGCTATGAATGTCACAAGGCGGAAAAAGGCGAGGCAGATGCAATTGATCATAATGGCTTCTCCATCGCTGTCATTGTTTCGCCTAAGGACTGCTCGCGCTGCCATGCCAAAGAAGTGGAGGAGTTTGAAGGCTCCCATCATTCTAAGGCTGGTCAGATCATGGGTTCCTTGGACAACACCTTGGCTGAAGTCGTTGAAGGCAACAAAGGCATGAAGACCGAAGCCTTCCCCAAAGGCGTTTCTGCCGCAGCAGTCAACGGCTGCTGGCAATGCCACGGCAATGTGGTTAAAGTGCTCCCGAACGGTAAGCTCGATCCTGCAACTTGGCCGAATACCGGCATTGGCCGCATCAACCCGGACGGCAGCGAGGGCAGCTGCGCGGCCTGCCATTCACGGCACAACTTCTCTGCTGCTCAGGCCAGGAATCCTGAGAACTGCGGCAAGTGCCACATGGGACCGGATCATCCTCAGATTGAGATTTACAACGAGTCCAAGCACGGCATTGCGTATCAGGCCAACAAAGATCGGATGAACATGAATTCCTCTAAGTGGGTTGTTGGTGAGGATTATTCTGCTGCTCCGACGTGCGCGACCTGCCACATGTCCGCCACTAAGGATATGGACGTTAACCACAACGTCGGTTTGCGGATCAAGTGGAACAATCGTCCGGCAATCTCCAAAGAGACGCACACGGTTGATAAAGGCTGGGGTCTTGCTTCGGCTGAAATCACTGGTGATATGCGCCGCGCTAACATGAAGAAGGTTTGCGTTTCCTGCCATAACACAAACTTCACCGACAACTTCTACGTGCAGTATGAAGAGCTGCTGAAGCTCTATCATGAGAAGTTCGGCGAACCGGGTCTGAAGCTGTATGCTGCCGCAACCAAGGTACTGAAGGCAATGAAGGGCAAAGAGTATGTGCAGTTTGCTCAAGCAATTGACTTCACGTGGTATGAAATATGGCATCATGAAGGTCGCCGCGCTCGTCACGGTGCTGCGATGATGGCCCCGGATTATACCCATTGGCACGGAACCTACGAGGTAGCCAAGCATTGGGCTGCTAAGTACATTCCTGAGCTGAAGGAACTCATTGAGCAGGGCAAAGGTAGTGCGAACAAGGAAGCGGTTGCTGCGGCTGAAGAGCTGGAAAAACTGTTGACCGAAACGCTGAACAGCGACAATCACAAGTGGTTCCTCGGCAAGGAAGACGAGGCTGATAAAGCTGAACGGGCGAAAGGTGCAGAGGAGTTCAAAGCCAAGTACGCCAAATAAGCTGCTGCTTGTTTGACTGAAGCAAGAAAGGCTGTACGGAAAATCCGTGCAGCCTTTTTAGACTCAATGAAATTTTTTAAAAAAGCAAAGCCGGAGAAGACATGCTCCTCCGGATAGATTGGCGATACGGGGAAATCAAAACTGACTCATTCGATTCATCAGCTTCAGTTTTTCCGCGCCCATGTTTTTCTGCATCATCTGTGGCTGGATTACGCTCTGCATGTAATTCTTTGAAGCATTTTGAACTATCATTTTGCCTCGCATCTGATTTTTGAACGGCATCTCAGCATATGTTGCAGCCATAGTGTCCTGCTGCATCTTCAGCACTATCTCATTAATGATCTTTAGTATTGACGGATCAATTTTAGTTTCAGCAGCAGAGGAGTGCGAGATAAAGAATGCTAACATAAATATTGCTGCAACAAGAGATGCTGACATTTTTTTCATTTTGGGTTCCTCCATGTTTTGTGATTAATAATTTCTCCTGTCTTTAGGATACAACAATATTGTCGATAAAGTCAAGGTGAGTAAAATTTATTGTTAAGCAGCTACTCTAATATTCCTTTGTTGGCAATGTCATCTGCTGTATGGGTTTGCGCTTCTCCGACCAAAGCCGTTCAGTCATCTGGATAAACTGGCGAAGTTGACGGGAGGTACGCATTGGGTGCCGATCAAATCTTGCCAACTGCGTAACTCCTAACAGCGTTTTTCATCTTTTTTTGAGAAGATGGTTATTCTTGCCGCTGCCCTTGTTTTTTTGTTTATGAGCTGTTTTTTCTCTGCCCAGCTGTAACGAATAGGATCAGTTTTGAGCAGATACTCGCGCATTTCATCCTGATTGATTTTTTCTGCCCGCATGAAAATGCTTCGCAGCTCATCATCCATTGCTTCTTCACTGTAGCCTCGCTCTATAGCTTTATCATACCAAGAACGGCCTAAATCATAATTTCCGATCTCCATATTCACAGCACCTAATAAAGTACAGGGACGGAAATCTTTTGGAGTCAGCAAATGTGCTTGTTCTCCCAAGCTAAGTGCTGCATCAAATTTACGCAAATCACGTTTTACACCGCCATGTGTTGTGCAGAGTGCCGATTTCAGTTTGGCATCTTTTATAGCTGAAATGTTGATCGTATTGAGCAGTGCATCAGATGTATCGGCTTCTTCACATTTACGGTAATGACTGCTTGCATTGACAGCCAGCCAGTAATCTTTCTTCTTCTTGAATTCTTCTGCATAAAACGCAGCTTCATTTTTATGGTATCGTCTTTTTAGAGGTTTTGAGTAGTATCCAGTTGTTGAAAGCCAAGCAATATCGACTTCCAGCAGGCGATATCCACTGTCAAGACGTTGCAGCATGTCAATCAACTTGTCGAAATGAACTGTCACGGTTGTACGCCAACAGTAGATGCCATATTTCTCCATTAACTTATCCTGCGCTTTCCTTGCTATGTTCACAGGATCATTTTCAAGTGCCAGTCTTTCCGCCTCAGCGCGTTCTTTCTCTTTGTTGGCCTCTTCTATCAGTTTTATTTGAAAGATACGTCTTTCTTCCTCGGCTTGCCTTCTCACTTTCCGAGCTTCTTCTTCTAATTTTAAATCATCTTCCACGAGATGAGGAAAATTAGCTTTAAGCATGGATAGGGAAATGCCGTACTTTCGCGCTATCCTGTCTTCTGCTGTTTCGCTTAGTTGTCTCTGAGTATTCTGAACTACAATTTTTTTTGCCCTCTCTTTTTCCCGTCGTTGCCGTTTGGCTTCTTCTTGTCGCTCTTTTTCTGCTGCTGCCGTTACCTGTTCTTGTTCCTGCTTCAGTTTTGCTTGAAGTGCTTCTTCCTTTAATCTTCTTTCAGTCTCTTGTTCTTGGCAATCAACCCCGGCGGCACGATAACGTTCTGCCCGCTCCCGGCCCGCTTCCTTTATAAAAGTTTCAAGATAAGTTGCATATCTTGAAAGAGATGACACTCCTTTTCTTCGCAAGAACTCGTGGTTAGAGTTAGAAATCTGAAGACCTGATTCTAATCTGTCCAAAATATTAGACAACCTACTGCCAGGTATCAAGGCTGCAGGTATATCTTCAACGTGGTATTTACTTGCTATCTTTTTGTATTTGTCTTGATTCATTTTTCTGTTCTCTGGTCATCTCAAGCGTTCTTCAGCGGCAATGCAAAACAGAACATTGTGCCTTCCTTTTTAGAGCTAGTGAAACTTACCGTTCCGCCGAGTAGTTTTTCCCCAATCAGCTTCATGGAATAGGTACCTATTCCGCGTCCTGCCTCAGCCTTAGTGCTGAAGTGCAGTTGAAAAACTCTCCTCGCCGTGTCCGCCGCAATTGCCTGCGCATTCCATACCTGAAAGACCAATTGCCCTGCTTCCTGCTTAATCCAGACCGTTACTCCGGCATCTGGAGCCGCATCAGCGCAAGAGGCTTCAAGGGCATTGGTAATCATATTGCACAAAACCCGCAGCAGCAGGGAGATGTCAGTACGAATAATTGCTGCTGGGGCGTGTTCAGGAAACTTGATCTCTTTTTGATATGCCGCTGCATAGCTGGCGAAAAACGAGCGCAGTTCTTCTAATATTTCTCCGGCAGCAACCTCATTCAAAGTCAGCGTTGGCTGAGATGCAACTGTTTGATTCATCAAATAACGATGCACCGCCACCTCCTTAGACAGACGCATTGAGGTACGCCGGACAGTATCGGCTAACTCCGACCGCTCATCCTGTGCCATGAGTTCCGCGGCTCCGGCGAGCAGACCAAGCATACTGTTGATGTCGTGGAAGAACGTTCTTTCCAAAGCTGCCCGCTGCTGCTGCCGAGTGATGTCTTGCACAAAGAGAAGTAAAAAGCGTTGTTGTTCCATACGAATAGGCCGCGAGCGAATCAGGAGGGCCACATCAACTGCCCTGCCGTCTCTGAGTGCGGAAAGGGCGCAAATTCGTTCTTCAGGTTTGTCGTGCTTCAAGCTGGAGACAAGCGCAATGGCCGCGCCGCAGGTTGAGCAAAATTGTGAGGTACCACAGCCGCCCGGCTCTTCTTGAGCATGGATGCAACACAGAGCCTCACCCGGACGCAGACCCAGCACACCAGCCGGATTATCAATGCCGAGCATCTGGAGAAATTCGTCATTTAGGGCGATAATCTGCCGATGCTCATCCAGAACGGCCAATAAGCCGCCCACAGAAGAGAGCAGACCGGAAATGATAGGATTTTTGCCGGCGAAATCAACTGTAGCGGCAAGGGTTTCCTGATCAGCGCGTTCTGGGGAGGCAAAATAGGTGTTCATGGGTAGGTAGTTCAGGGTATGATAGGAGTGAGGATATTACGCAATCACGGTTTTATCTGCTTGGAAGACGATCAATTCTATATTATTCTATTTGGTCTGGATAATGTATTCTGGAACAAGTGAAGACTGATTGCACAGTCATGAAGAGCAACTTGAAATTTAATTCATCATGATCATTTACTATTGATGCAATCAATTATCTGTCATGTCAATAATTCATAATTAACCAACGCCTATTATATTCAAAACAATATATGCAGTCAAAGAAAAAATCCTATGCCGCTGGCCACCTTTCGTCTTATCTCCACCTGCTGCGTTCTAACGCCAACTACCGCCGTTACTGGCTGTCCGGCTGTGTCAGTCAAATCGGTGATTGGTTCAATTATATCGCGTTGTTTGTTCTGCTGAATCAGCTCACCGGCTCTGGCAAAGCAGTGAGCTGGTTCCTCATCGCCAAGCATTTAGCTCCGGCTATTTTTGGCCCGGCCGCTGGTGTCATTGCAGACAGATATAGTCGCAAAACCGTTATGATCGGCTGCGATCTGATCCGGGTGGCAGTGGTACTGGGCTATCTCTTCGTTAGAAATCCGGCTGATGTTTGGCTGATCTATCTTCTTGCCTTTAGCCAAGAAGCTGTGTGGACTTTCAGCAACCCGGCCCGCCAAGCCTCTGTGCCTGATCTCTGCACAAACAAAGAGGAACTGAGCATCATCAATGGCTTATCCGGCGCGTCGTGGTCAGTGATGCTGGCAACGGGCGCGGCCTTAGGTGGCTTTTTCACTGCGCAGCTTGGCTGGCAAGCAGCCATCATCGCCGATAGCCTGAGCTTTCTTCTCTCAGCGGGAATGATGGCCACAGTTGTTCTACCAAAGAGAGAGAAAAAGCAAGAAAGTACGTTTTCGCTGGGGCGACTTACAGGTTGGGATGATTTGAAAGAAGGCGTTGTTTATGTGCAAGCGCAGCCGAAGATCGCTGCTCTGCTGCTGGTGAAAAGCGGCTGGGCCTTGTCCGGTGGGGTGTTGGTCATGCTGGCAGTGTTCGGCGAACAAGTCTTTGCCACTGGTGGTCAAGGGGGGGGCAGCGGTATCCTTTTTGCCATGCGTGGCCTCGGCGCGGCTATTGGCCCCATCCTCGCGTGGAGACTCTTCGGCGAAGGAAGCGCAGCGATGCGGCAAGTTGTTGGTAAGGCGTTCTTTGTCTATGCTGCTGCCTACGTCCTCTTCAGTCAGGCACCAAACATGCTACTTGCCGCTGTCTGGGTTTGCTGCGGCCACGCCTGCGGCTCAATTCAATGGGTGTTTAGTACCACTCTGATTCATCGCAGCGTGGAAGACCGCTTCCGAGGTCGCGTTTTCTCTGCTGAAATGGCATTCCTTACCTTAGTGATGAGCTTGTCTATTTGGCTCACCGGAAAAGCAATGGAATTGAAGGTTGATCCACGCCAGATTGTCTTGGCACTGGCCCTCATTTCGCTGCTGCCCGGTATTGGTTGGGAGATATATCTGAAGAGGAACGAGAGAGAATCTCGTGAATAGACCTCTTGCGTAAGCCGCAACTTGAGTAGATACTCTTCCTCGTGGGCTGCGGCGGATTATTGCTGCTCTGCCATCTTGCGTTTCAGCTCGTCGTAGTTTTGCTGCATCACATCAATATTCGGATGGCCACCGGGGAATTTGCTTTTCATGATGGAGATGGCTTGCTGATATAGCGATTCTGCTTGCTCATACCGGCCCAACACTTCATAAGTCCAAGCTAATTTTTTCAATGTGGCAGCAACTGAGGGATGCTTTTTACCCAGTTTTTGCTCCCTGATCGTCAAGATACGCTTGTGCAGCAGCACTGCGTCCTCGTAGCGGCCCTGTTCTTCATATAACTCAGTCAGATTGTTGAGAGCTGTAACGAGTTCCGCAGCATATTTCCTCTGCTCGCTGATCTTCAGCAGGCGGCGAAACCAATCTTCTGCCTGCCTATACTCCGCCATTGCCCTAGCCATTTTTCCAGCGGCAAAAAGATACTCAGTGTGGTATTCCTCCAGTATAACTGCTTTTTTATACTGTATCATAGCCTTATCATAATCCAGCCTGCCCTCGGCCAACTGCCCGCTCTGATAGGCTGCCAGCGCGACCGCGCCGCCTTCCTTTTCAACCACCGCATCAAAGGCTTTTTCCGCTGCTGTGGTCTCGCCCTGCTCCAATTTGAGCTTGGCCTGTTTTATCTGCTCGTCAGGAAGCTGGCCTTTCATCTGGGCAAGGGCGTCGTCCGCCGCTTTGCGCCGTTCTATCTCTTCCTTGTAGCTTTTCTCGATGTCGGAAAATTTCTCACCCACAACTTTCAACTTCTGCTCAAGGAGCGCACGCTGTCCGGTAGCGGCATTCTGCGACTTGGCAGCAAGCTCATTCAATAACTTTTTTATTTGTTCCTCGTACTGCTCTTTACTTAGGCCGTAAGTCATGACCGTAGCCGCGTCTATGCTGATATTGCTTCCATCAATAGTTTGATTAACATCAACGCCTTCTGTCGAAATTTTTACATTTTTTTCTTTATTCGCCGCTGCCTTGCTGCCATCCTTCCAATCTAGCAGCAAGCCGCCCGCAATAGCCAGCAAGGCCAGCGTAAAGGCAAAATTCATCCCCTTGTGCAGCAGCCGCTCCATCGCCGTGCCAGAGAGCTTCTCGTTGTTGAGAAACAGCGGCTTGATCAGGGCCGCGAAAAGAAACAGGCCGAATCCGGCAAGCACCAAAGGGTGCTGCAACGCCTCAATCCATTTGTCAACGTTCATCGTTGATGCCTCCTTGTTTCGTATGGGCAAAAAAATTTTCGCCCATACAACCGCCAAACCTCTTCCGCCTGCCGGAAAGTATATTTTTTATACCTTTTCATCCAAAAAATATATGAGGAAATAGTCCGCGTCTATTTCCTCATATATTTTTCCTATTAAAAGATAGGCGCGGCCTATGAGAAGGTATATTTTTTCTACTTTCTCACAGGCCGCGCCTACCTCCTCATCCCTTCCGCCTTACTGCTCCGACTTCAGCACCGACAAAAAAGCCGACTGCGGGATATCGACATTGCCCACGGTTTTCATTCGTTTTTTGCCCGCTTTCTGTTTTTCCAGCAGCTTGCGTTTGCGGCTGATGTCGCCGCCGTAGCATTTGGCGGTGACATCCTTGCGCAAGGCCGAGATATTGGTGCGGGCCACCACGTTGCCGCCGATGCTGGCCTGAATGGCGATCTTGAACATCTGGCGGGGAATTTCTTCCTGCAATTTCTCGCAGGCTTTCAGGCCGCGCTCGCGGGCGCGCTGGCGGTGGGTGAGCTGAGAAAGCGCGTCTACCCGCTCGCTGTTGACAAGAATATCTAATTTAACCAAATCGCTGGTGCGGTAGTCCAGCATCTGATAATCAAAGGAGCCATAGCCCTGCGTCAGCGATTTGAGCTTGTCGTAGAAGTCATAAATGACCTCAGCCAGCGGCAGCTCGCAGGTCAGCTCAATCCGGCCTGTCGTTGGGTAGTGGTGGGTGATGTTCTCGCCGCGCCGTTCCATGCAGAGATTCATCAGTGTGCCCATGTAGCGTTCTGGGATGAGGATGGATGCCCGGATGAACGGCTCTTCAACATGCTCAATCAAACTCGGATCAGGAAAGAACGAGGGATTGTCGAGCATTTGGACAGTGCCGCTGTTCAGATAGACCTCGTAGCGCACCGACGGCACGGTGAGGATAATCGAGAGGTCAAACTCGCGCTCGATGCGCTCCTGCACCACCTCCAAATGGAGCAGGCCAAGGAAGCCGCAGCGGAAGCCGAAGCCCAGCGCGGCGGAAGAGTCTTTCTGAAAGGTGAGGGAAGCGTCGTTGAGCTGGAGCTTTTCCAAGGCCGCGCCCAAATCCTCGTAGTCCTCAGCGGAGATAGGGTAGATGGAGGAGAAAACCACCTGCTGCGCCTCTTTGAAGCCGGGCAGGGCGACAGAGCAAGGGTCATCTTTGCGGGTGACAGTGTCGCCGGGCTTGGCATCGGTGAGCGTCTTCACTCCGGCGATCAGATAGCCGATTTGCCCGGCAGACAGGCTGTCGCACTGAGTGCGGATGAGGAGATACTGGCCGACCTCCTCCACCTTGTACTCAGAGTTGTTGTGCATGAAGACAATGGTGTCGCCGGGCTTGACCATGCCGTTGACAATCCGTACCGAGATGACCGTGCCACGATAGGCATCGTAGTTCGCGTCAAAGATCAGGGCTTGCAGCGGTGCGTCAGCATCACCCTTCGGCGGCGGCAGGTATTTGACGATGGCCTCAAGAATGTTCTCCACGCCTAAGCCAGTCTTGGCTGAACATTGCTGGATAATCCGAGCATCTAAGCCTAGGTCTTCGCTGATCTCCCGCGCAACCTTCTCTGGCTCGGCAGCAGGCAGGTCTACCTTGTTGATCACCGGAATGATCTCCAAGTCGTTCTCCATAGCCAGATAAAGGTTAGCCAAAGTCTGCGCTTCCACGCCCTGCGCCGCGTCAACTAAGAGCAGCGCACCTTCGCAGGCAGCCAGAGCACGCGAGACCTCGTAGGTGAAGTCAACATGGCCAGGGGTGTCAACCAGATTGAGATAATACTGTTGACCGTCCTTGGCCTTGTAGGGTAGGCAGATGGTCTGGCTTTTGATGGTAATGCCGCGTTCCCGCTCAATATCCATGTTGTCCAAAAGCTGGTCCTTAAACTCGCGGGCCGTGACCAAGCCACAGAGCTGAATCATGCGGTCAGACAAGGTTGATTTACCGTGGTCTATATGGGCGATTACGCTGAAATTTCGTATGTTTTTCATATTCTGTTGTATATTGATTGAAAAAGGGTTACTCTTTGCGGTTTGCAGAAAGGGGGAAGTATAAATATACTGAATTTGAAACTTTTTCAAGCAATACAGCACAGACTCCGGCCAGACGGCCTGTTTTTTCTGCCTGCTGCGTGAATTTTCTGCCGGAATGCAGTACAGTGAAGAGCAGTACCGAACACGTATTTTTTATGAACGAACAGATCGAACACAGCACTGAAGAAGTTGAGGAAATAGAAGCGCGACCCTATTATCCAATGGCCTTGGTCTCCTCGAACGAGGATAACCTGCCAGCGGTCAGCAATCCTGCCTTGCACCGTTATTTGCAGGAGATCAGCCAATACGAGTTGCTCTCCCGCGAGGAGACTGATGCGCTGGCTGTCCGCTTCCGGGAGACTGGCGACCCAGAGGCCGCTTACCGGCTGGTTTCCGCCAATCTGCGCTTGGTGGTCAAGGTGGCGATGGACTTCCAGAAATACTGGATGCAGAATTTCATGGACTTGGTGCAGGAAGGCAATGTTGGCCTCGTGCAGGCGACGAAGAAATTTGATCCCTACCGGGGCGTGAAGTTCTCCTATTACGCTGCCTACTGGATTCGCGCCTACATCCTCAAGTTCATCATGGACAACTGGCGGCTGGTGAAGATCGGCACCACCCAGAACCAGCGCAGGCTCTTCTTCAGCCTGAACAAGGAGAAGAAGCTGCTGGAGGCGCAGGGTTTCGCCCCGGATGTCAAGTTGCTGGCCGAACGGCTCAACGTCAAGGAAAGCGAGATTGTCGAGATGGGCCAGCGCATGGATAGCTGGGATGTCTCTTTGGAAGCTCCGCTGATGGGCGATTCGGACGACGAGCAGAAGGACTTCTTTCCAGCCAGCGGCCCAGCGGTCGAAGACATCGTGGCTATGCACGAGGTGCGGGAGAAAATTTCTGGCATCCTCAGTCAGGTCGACGAGCTGCTGAATGACAAAGAAAAGGTCATCCTCAACACCCGCTTGCTCAGTGACGAGCCGGAGACCCTTCAGACTATTGCCGATCAATTTGAAATTTCGCGAGAGCGGGTGCGGCAGATTGAGACCAATCTGCTGAAAAAGCTCCGCGCCGTGTTTGAAAAGGAACTACCTGATGTCCGGGACTTCCTTGATGCCGAATATATTGCTGCTGCCCCCGCTGGCGGTTCTGATCTGCATTGAGCGGGATTGTTCACCATCATGCGCTGTTTATCTTGAATTGAGGTCAAAATGAACGTTCCTCTTTTGGATCTGCACCAGCAGACTGCTGCCCTGCGTGACGACATCCTGCGGGCCGTCACCGAGGTGGTTGATTCCACCACCTATATCCTCGGCCCTAAGGTCACGCAGCTTGATCAGGATGTGGCTGCCTACTGCGGCGCAGGCTTCGGCATCGGCGTGAGCAGCGGCACCGATGCCTTGCTGATGACGCTGATGGCCTTGGAGATCGGGCCGGGCGACCGGGTGCTGACTACGCCGTACAGCTTCTTCGCCACGGTCGGGGCGATTTTGCGGGTGGGTGCGCTGCCAGTGTTTGCCGACATTGAAGGTGAGACCTTCAATATTGATCCCGGCAAGATGGCGGAGCTGCTTGCTGAAGATACCAAGAATGGACGGACGATCAAAGCAATCATCCCGGTGCATCTCTTCGGTCAGTGCGCGGACATGGGCAAAATCATGGCCTTGGCGCAAGAATACGGCATCCCAGTGATCGAAGATGCGGCCCAAGCCATTGGCTCAGAATATCCGATGCTGGCAAAAGACGGCTCCACAGTCTGGCGCAAGGCGGGCGCAATGGGCTTGGTCGGCTGCTATTCCTTCTTCCCGTCGAAAAACCTCGGCTGCTTGGGCGACGGCGGCATGGTCGTCACGTCGGATAAAGCCTTTGCCGACACGTTGCGCTGCTATCGCAACCACGGGGCGCAACCAAAATACTATCACGCTAAAATCGGCGGCAACTTCCGTCTTGATCCGATTCAGGCCGCCGTCCTCAGCGTCAAGCTGCCGCATCTGGAGCAGTGGCACAAGCAGCGGCAGGCCAACAGCCGGGTTTATCAGGAGCTGTTCGCTCAGGCTGGGCTGACGGACAACCCGGTGATGCTGCCCAAGGCGGTTCATGCAGCCAGCCCTGGAGCTACGGCGCATAACCACCACATCTACAACCAGTTTGTCATCCGGATACCGAATCGCGAGGCTCTGCGCACCTATCTCCAGCAGCAGGGCGTAGGCTGCGAGGTCTATTATCCGGTCTGCCTGCACAAGCAGGACTGCATGAAGAAATACGGCACAACCGAGCTGTCCCTGCCCATTGCCGAGCAGCTGGCGCAGGACTCACTCGCCCTGCCGATCTTCCCGGAACTGCGCCGGGAGCAGCAGGAGTATGTAGTCTCGGTTATCGCCGAGTTTTATCGTTCTTAAGCTGTCCCAAAAAACAGGTCTTCCTTCCCCTGCGGCTCCGCCCGTAGCGGAAGGATTCTTTTTTGCCAACATATTGAAAAAAGGAAGTATCATGGTTGAACGCATCCCCATGTCCCAGAGCGGATACCAGCAGCTCAAAAAAGAGTTAGAGCGGTTAGAGAAAGTCGAGCGGCCTGACGTGGTCAAGGCGATTGAGATCGCCCGCGCCCACGGTGATCTGAAGGAAAACGCCGAATACCATGCAGCCAAGGAGCGGCAGAGCCTGGTCGAGGGCCGGATCATGGAGCTGAGGGACAAATTAGGTCGAGCTGAGACCATTGATTGCACCAAAGTGACCACCAGACGGGCGGTTTTTGGTACAGTCATTACCCTGATGGACATGAAGACCGACGAGGAAGTGACCTATCAACTTTTGGGGCCAGAAGAGGCTGACGTGCAACGCGGCTCCATCTCTGTGCTCGCGCCGCTGGGCCGCTCGATTCTCGGCAAGGCTGTGGGTGATGAGATCGTCGCCAAAACACCGGGCGGGATGCGGGAATTCGAGGTAATCAATATTCAGGCCGGGACGGCCTGCTAAATCTTGTATCACCCGGTGGTTAGAGCCAAAATGAGCCGGGTGAGTTCTACCATATCCTCCAAACTGACCTCTTCAGCGGTTGTATGCACATTGGTCATACCAGTGGCAACAATGGCGGTTTGGAGACCGCAGCCATTGAAGATGTTGGCATCGCTCCCCCCTCCGGCAATCTCGTAGCTCAAATCCATGCCAATACTTTTTGCGGCGGCGGCAATTCGGCGGATCACCGCGTCTTCTCGGCTCAGTTTCATTGCCGGGAAATCTAATTCAGTCTGAAAATATAGCTCAGGCGCACCCTTGGCCTGCCCAGACGGATCGCGCCAGTCAGCAATCACCCTGCGGAAAACGGCTTCGATTTCCTTGGTCAATCGCTCTAATTTTTCCATTGAATGACTGCGGACTTCGCCCTCAATCAGCACGTGTTCTGGCACGATATTCGTGGCTGCGCCGCCACGAATGGTGCCAAAATTGACCGTCGTTTCTTCGTCAATTCTGCCGCAAGGAGACGCAGCCAAAGCCTTAGCTGCCAGCACAATGGCGTTGATGCCCTTTTCTGGGTACAGGCCAGCATGTGCCGCGACCCCTTTAACTGTGATGCTCAGACGGTTGGAGGCAGGCGCACCGATAATTACTCTGCCAAAACCGCTGGTATCCAAAGCGTAACCCATTTTTGCCCGCAGATGGGCTGGGTTGAAAGCCTTAGCACCGAGTAGGCCAGTCTCCTCGGCAGTGGTGAAGACGAATTCTAAAGGCGCATAGGACAGATTATTTTCCCTAATTATCCGCCACGCTTCGATCATCGCGGCAATGCCGGCTTTGTCGTCGCTACCAAGTATGGTATTGCCGCTGCTGGTGAAGCGGTCGCCTTGACGCAGCACCCTAATGCCGCGTCCCGGCTCGACTGTGTCCAAGTGGCAGTTAAAAAACAACGGTTCTCGGTCTGCATCGCCCTCAAAGCGAAAGATGAGGTTGCCGCACTGCGAGCCGGTAGTTGCGGCAGAATTGTCCTCAAACGGCGGCGGCGCACCAAGACCGCAGAGGAGTTCCGTGACCAGCGTGGCCATGCGTCCTTCCTCACCGGAAGGGCTGTCAATTTCACAAAGCTGGATAAAGATTCGAGCCAGTCGCTCTCGGTCGATGAGTTTTTGAAGATTCACTTGAGGAATAGCAGGATAGTTAGGTTTGGAAGAAATCAAGCAAGTTAAAATAGCGACCTAATGTGCAACTCTTTTAAACTTGATTAGGCAGCAATCAAGCCATCCAAGTCAAGTGGAGGGCGGTTATAGACCAAATTAAGGAAGACACAAACAGTGTGCGCCAAAATTTTACGAATCAGACG
>NQJD01000005.1 GCA_004284765.1 Candidatus Electronema aureum | reverse complement strand
ATTCGCCCTCTGAAAACTGAGACCAAGTCGGAAGTCAACTTTTTCAATATTATATTGTTTTTAATGGTAAATTCAATGTGTTTTTTAGGGAGCCGTTCGCTTTGCCACTCATGGTTCACCATTACCCATCCTTTAGCATAGGAAGGCATGTTTGATTGCCATTAATGTGCCAATCTTTAATCCTTAACAAAGGAGGATAAGTAAGAGGAAAATAGGCACCAACGCAGGATAAATCAACGAGAATAGTCTTGAAAATATGCACGATAACAATAGTTTCAATAAATCAAAAAGGAGATCTCGTCATGAATGCCACAAAGTTTAAAGGTCTTGCCGTTGAAACGAATTCGTTGAAAGTGTCCACTGTATTCTCTCCAGACAACAAAGAAGTCTCGCTACTTTTTAGCAATCTTCAAATCAATTCTATAGGTGGAAGAGAAGATATTCTTGTAAAGACACGTACAGTATCGTTTCAAATCCCTCTTGATAGCGACCATCAACAGGTTAATGTCAAACAATATATTAGAGGTCATGTAAATATAGAAGGTTCAGCGCGAGCAGTTCTGGTGATTCACGTGGCTGGCAATACCATAATAGCTGATCTGGAAAATCTCAAGGATGATAACTTCACTCAAAGTATTGACAGTCAGATTGAGACTGGAACTATGTATCAATTAACTATGTTCCTTCTTGTTGAATGTGATGTTGATCTCCCTGAAACAAATGCATTTTTGCAAATAGACTCACTTGACATTGCAATTGAAGGAGCAATAAAATAATGACCTCCACCCGCCCTCACCCATACTTGCTGGCAGCAGGATACCTGCGTATGAATTAATCAACCTGAAACGCAGAATTTTCTAATAATTCCTTAGCACCTCAGGCGCGGGCAGACTTGGAAAGGTATTCTTACAGCAGCAAACAGTAAAGGGAGAGCAGATTCCTCTGCCCTCCCCTTGTTTGCGCGACGTAAACGCTGTTTGGAATTACTTCACTTCCTCGAAGTCAGCATCCACCACATCGTCATCATCTTTGCCCTTCTTGCCGCCTGCGTCAGCACCGGGCGCACCGCCTTGCGAAGCCTGCGCATACATCAGCTCGGCCAGCTTGTGCGAAGCCTGGGTCAGTGACTCAGTGGCGGCCTTGATCGCCTCCGCGTCCTCGCTTTCCATCGCCTTCTTCACCTTGCTGATTTCATTCTCCACGTTGCCTTTGGTTGACGCATCCACCTTGTCGCCCAAATCCTTCAGGCTCTTTTCGGCCATATGCACCATCGAATCCGCATGATTGCGGGCCTCGATCACGGCCTTGCGCTTCTTGTCCTCGTCGGCGTGCAGCTCCGCGTCCTTCTTCATCTTCTCAATCTCCGCCTCGGTCAGGCCGGATGAAGCGGTGATGCGAATAGACTGCTCCTTGTTGGTGCCCAAGTCTTTGGCCGACACGTGCAGGATGCCGTTCGCATCGAGGTCAAAGGTGACTTCGATCTGCGGCACGCCGCGTGGCGCAGGCGGAATGTCGTTCAGCTCGAAGCGGCCAATGGTCTTGTTGTTCGTGGCCATCTCCCGCTCACCCTGAAGCACGTGGATGGACACGGCAGGCTGGCTGTCAGCGGCGGTGGAGAAGACCTGGCTCTTCTTGGTCGGCACGGTGGTGTTCTTCTCGATCAGCTTAGTCATCACGCCGCCGAGGGTCTCGATGCCCAAGGACAGCGGGGTGACATCCAGCAGCAGCACGTCCTTCACATCGCCCTTGAGCACGCCGCCCTGAATCGCCGCGCCGACCGCAACCACCTCATCCGGGTTCACGCCCTTGTGCGGCTCTTTGCCAAAAATCGCCTTTACCTTCTCCTGCACTTTCGGCATCCGGGTCATGCCGCCGACCAGTATCACTTCATCAATCTTGGACGGATCAAGTCCGGCATCCTTGAGCGCGGTGCGGCACGGCCCTTCGCAACGGTCGATCAGATCAGCGACCAAGGCTTCCAGCTTGGCGCGGGACATCTTGATGTTCAGATGCTTGGGGCCTGTCGCGTCGGCGGTGATGAAGGGCAGGTTGATGTCGGTCTCCAAGGAGGAGGACAGCTCTTTCTTCGCCTTCTCCGCCTCTTCCTTGAGCCGCTGCAAGGCCATTTTGTCCGTGCGCAGGTCAATGCCGCTGTCGCGCTTGAACTCGTCAGCCAGCCAGTTAACAATGCGCATGTCAAAGTCCTCGCCGCCGAGGAAGGTGTCGCCGTTGGTGGACTTAACCTCAAACACGCCGTCGCCGATCTCCAAGATGGACACGTCAAAGGTGCCGCCGCCAAGGTCAAAGACCGCCACCGTCTCTTCGCCCTTCTTGTCCAAACCGTAGGCGAGCGCGGCGGCAGTTGGCTCGTTGATGATCCGCTGCACGTTGAGGCCGGCAATCTTACCTGCGTCCTTGGTCGCTTGGCGCTGGGCATCGTTGAAGTAGGCCGGCACCGTGACGACCGCCTCAGTCACAGGCTCGCCCAAATACTCCTCCGCCGTCTTCTTCATCTTGCCAAGAATCATGGCTGAGATTTCAGCCGCCGAGTAGTTCTTGCCTTCGACATTAACCATCGCGTCGCCGTTCGGCCCTTCCACTATCGCGAACGGACTGAGCTGGATGGACTTCTTTACCTCTGGGTCAGAGAACTTGCGCCCGATCAGCCGCTTGATGGCAAAGAGGGTGCGGGTGGGGTTGGTGACGGCCTGCCGCTTGGCAATCTGGCCGACTAACCGCTCGCCGCTGTCAGGAAAGGCAACGATGGACGGGGTGGTGCGGTTGCCTTCGCTGTTCTCGATCACCTTGGGGTCGCCGCCTTCCATGATCGCCACGCACGAGTTGGTGGTGCCGAGGTCAATGCCGATGATTTTAGCCATGATATATCTCCTTCAATATGTTGTCGTGTAAACGAAATGGTTCAAAGCTACCTGCCGCTCTCTACAATGTGCATGAAAATACCGCTGTCAAGGGGACTTGTTCAGCGGCAGCAAGAATTCTGGGCAGGCCTACGCTGCTTTCGCCGGGCCGCTGGACACCACCACCTGCGCATGGCGCAGCACCTTGTCCTTGAAGGCGTAACCCTTGGCAAACTCCTTCACGACGTGGTTGGCCGGGAGTTCCTCGCTGGCCTCCATCGTCAGCGCGTCCATCTGGTCAGGGTTAAAAGGCTGGCCAACTGCGGAAACCGGCGTGACTCCGCAGCGTTCCAGCATGGTGTCGAGGCCCTTTTTGGTCAGCTCCACGCCTGCCAGCAGCGCGGCCAGCTTCTGCTCCGCCTCGCCGCCCTCGACCTTGCCTTGCTCAATGGCCCGCTCAAGGTTGTCGGCTGTGTTCAGCAGATCGCGCAGAATGTTCTCGCCCGCGTACTTGAGCAGCTTCTCCTTGTCGCGCTCCATCCGCTTGCGCGAGTTCTCCGCCTCGGCAGCAAAGCGCGTCACCTGATCTAACTTGGCGCGGGTCTCCTCCAGCTCCTTCATCAGGCTCTCCTCAGCGGAAACCTCTTCCACCAATTCAGCTGCCTCAGCAGGCTGGGCCAAGCTCTCCTCAGTCGTTTCGTTTTTGTTCTCTTCAGCCACGTATATTCTCCCTCGTTTGAGCGGTTGTTATGTATGATCGGGGGCACAGCGAATTTACGGCAAGAGTAAGCACGGGGAGGAATGCTGTCAAGGGAGGGGTTACTGCCACGGCAAGACACTTTGGTGGTTTCAGAAAAACCACCAAAGCGGGAAGGCGAAAGTCTCAGGCTGAGGCCACGTACAGCCGAATGGAATCAGCAATGGTGTTGAAGATGCGGGTGAAGGTTTCCTCGTCGCGCTCCAGCAAGGTAATACGGAAGCCCTGCAAGGTGGTGGCAAAAGATGAGAGCGGCACCACACAAATGCCGGTCGAGCCAAGCAGGTAATAGACAAAGCGTTTGTCCGGCTCCACACCAGAGCCGCTGACCATCTTTTCTACCGTGGTGCGCACCTCGTCCTTGACGATAGGCAGGCTCTGCTTGTGATTGAGCAAACCGTGTTCAAAGACCACGCTCATGTAAAACGCGCCGTTGGTACGATTGACTAACACGCCTTTCAATTCCTTGAGGATGTTATAGGCGATGTTGGAGTAGCGCTCGTAGCGACGGATACGCTCGTTGAGATACTTGGGATATTCTGGGTGCGTCACCACCTTGGGCAACACGAGCTGCGGCAGGGTGGTGGAGCAGACCTCCATCATCTTGGCATTGAGGATGGACTTCGTATATTTCTCGAACATCGGGTCGTTATGGCCGTTATACACCTCGATCCAACCACAGCGACCGCCTGGCCACGGCATTTCTTTAGACATACCTCTCATGCAGAGCGCAGGTACTCGCGTGCCGATCACCGTGGCTAACGGTACAGCTTTGGTGCCGTTATAAACCATATTCTGATAGACCTCGTCACAGACGATAAAGAGGTCGTAGCGTTCAGCAATGTCAACAATCGCCCGCAGAATGCGTTCAGGGTACACCGCGCCAGTGGGGTTGTCTGGGTTGATCACCAAGATACCCGCAATCGCTGGGTTATACTTGATGTTATTCTCCAGATCATCCAAGTCCGGGTACCAGTTGTGGTTCGGATCAAGGATGTAGGTCAGTGGGCGGTCGCCTGCATGAGCCGCTTCAGCCGAGGAATGGGTGGAGTAGCTGGGCGTGGGTACGACCACTCTGGCCGTGGGCTTGAGTAAGCCAAAGACCTTGGAGATTGCATCGCCGAGACCGTTGAAGAAAAGGATATCCTCAGCAGTGATCTGCGCTCCGCCGAGGGCGTTGGTCTGCTCGGCAAGAAACTGCCGAGTAGCTAACACGCCTCTGGTTGGTGAATAACCGTAGCTGGCGTTGTCACAGGCAGCAGCAGCAACGATGTCTTTCATCCACGTTGGAATCTGCTCACCCTTGGCTATAGGATCACCGATGTTCTCCCAGTTCACCTTCACGCCTAAGGCCTGGAGCTGATTGCCAACATTGACGATGTTGCGAATCTCGTAGGTGAGTTCGCCCGCTCCGATATGCAGAATATCCGTTCGCATGGACAGTCTCTCTTTTTCGTTTAAGTTGCACGTTCAGACGACAAGAAAATGCCCTCCTTCTCTCTGAAAGCTCAAGTCATTACCACAGTCGGAGAACCACGTCAACTGCCTGATGAATGAAATGTATCCGGGATGTGCTAGGAAGGGGGTGCTGCTCAGGACTTGCCACTGTCAAGCCCGTATTTCTTGAGCTTGTTCAGCAGGGTCTTTCGGGTGATAGCAAGACGGCGGGCTGCCTCGCTCTTGTTGCCGCCGGTCTCCTCAAGGGTTCTGGTAATCAGCTGGAGTTCCGCCTCCTTGAGCGTACCCTGCGGCAGGTCTTCTTCCGACTCATGCGACAAATTCATACCGACCCAACGCTGCACGGCTAAGGGTAAACCGTCCACATTCAAATATTCTCCACGAGTCAGGATCACGCAGCGTTCAATCGCGTTCTCTAACTCGCGCACGTTACCTGGCCAAGGGTAGCGAGTCAAGACATCCATGCACTTAGGAGTGAGGCCCCTGACTTTTCGTTTATTCCGCTTGGCACAGCGGCGGATGAAGAAATCAGTCAACAGAGGTATGTCGTTTCTGCGCTCTTGAAGGGAAGGCACGTCCAGTGTGACCACGTTCAGGCGATAGTAAAGGTCTTCCCTAAAGCGGCCTTCTTGTACCTCTACCTCCAAGTCGCGGTTGGTGGCAGTGACAATGCGGACATCTATACTGATGATATCCTGGCCACCCACCCGCTGTACTTCATGCTCTTGGAGTACCCGCAGCAGCTTGGCCTGCATAGCTGGGGTCGTCTCGCCGATCTCATCGAGAAAAAGAGTGCCGTGCTGGGCCTGAACAAAACACCCCTCGCGGCGGCGGTCGGCACCGGTGAAGGCCCCTTTTTCATGGCCGAACAACTCAGACTCCAACAAGTTCTCAGACAGTGCTGCGCAGTTTACCTTGATAAAGGGGCCGTCCTTGCGCAGGCTCTTGTAATGAAGGGCAGAGGCAACCAGCTCCTTGCCCGTACCTGAATCGCCACTGATCAGCACCGTTGCTTCGGTAGGCGCAACCTGAAGAATCATCTCCCACAAAGCCTGCATGGGCGGGGAGGTGCCGATAATCCTACCGTCTTCGTCAAGAGGCTGGCCGCCGTGTGGTTCTGGCTCATCAGGCGGCTGCCGGTGACTCATGGCGATTTTTGCGGTCTCGTGAAGGCGTTCCTTATTGACCGGCTTGGTCAGATAATCGTGCGCGCCCAGCTTGATCGCCTCAACCGCTGTCTCGATAAACGAATTTCCGGTCAACATCACCACTGGAATGGCCGGGTTAATGGCGCGAATCTCCAACAGTGCCTTCAGACCGTTCATATTCTTCATGCAGACATCCATCAGCACGAGATCAAACGGCCCACCGCGTACCTCATCTACAGCGGTCTCGCCGTCATCCGCCTCTACACACAGCCAGCCCCAATTTTCGAGGATAGCACGAAGCAGGTGCCGTTGCGTCTCTTCATCATCTACGATTAAAACTTTTGCGCTGCTCTTCTTCATCTCTTCAGCCTGATTTTTCCGTGGCTTTCGCCATTCAGTTTACCTGATGACAGGTTATGTGGAAAATACCTCCCTGTCCATAAAAAACTGTGGAAAACAGCATGAGGCAACGTGCTCGTTCTCACGCTGATGGGCTTCACGATACGGATATCTGCTCAGTTTGCAGCCATTAGATATCTTGCAGAAGAGCAGGGGGCGAAAGATCGTTCGCCCATAAGGCAGGTCAGTTTTGTGCAATCCCTAGATAATCCTTCAACCCCTCGCCGAGTAGGTTGAAGGACAGCACCGACAGGGTGGGGTGGCTGAATGCCGAGGCCAAGATAGCTGAGGCTGGAGATGACCACGATCATCCGGCCTGCGCTGAGGGAGACGCTGACTAAAAGCGGCGACAGTAGCTGCGGCCCATTACCCGGCCTTGGCGGACAAAGTCTTGCTCCGCCGCATGTATTATAAAATGATGCTTCGAGAGCGAAGTAATTGTCGGCATGGGCGGAATCACAACCTTGACGCTGCCCTGTGGCTTGAAAAAAGCACCCTGGTACTCGTGCTACGACATAGAGAGTGGTTTTTCTGAAAGCACTCTAGTGCTTTTCCGGGAGAAGCAGGGAGGCTGGGAATTTGAGCAGCGGCTGCGTGAAAGGCGGCGAGCTGTCTGCTGCATTTTTCCCGTTGACAGAGGGAGATGCGCTCTTCAAATTATCCTGCTCCGGCTATAGCTGCCAGATTCATCTTAGCCAGCAAAGAGTGGCGGAGCGATTCAAGCGGACTCTGGCTGACATCTTCTGCCGATTCGTAGTTGTAATTGACCAAGTAGCCGAAACGCTCGATAGGCCGGTCACCAAAGGAGGCATACGCCTGCTTGCTGCTGCGATAGTCGCCGTCATCGCTGGGCAGGCTGATACTGCCGTCGCTATTGACCTTCTCTTTCACCGTGTACCAGCCATACGCAGCACCAGCCTTGCCACTGGGCTTGTCTGGGGTGTCTTTGGTGATGATGTTAACCACGCCTGCCAAGGCATCACTGCCGTAGAGCGCGGAGCTTGGCCCCTTGACTACTTCGATGCGCTCAATCATATCCACCGGAAGCTGGTTAAGGCCAACTCCGCGCCCATCCCACCGCTCTGACCCCCATTCATTTCCCCGCAACCTATGAGCTAACAAACAGCAGAGATTTTGCCTGTCAAAAGGCGTAGGTTTTGCCTATCAAAAAACCTCCCTTCTATATATCAAAAGGGAGGTTTTTATATCTAAAAAGGGAGACCTTTTAGTATATAGAAGGGTGCCATTTTGATTCGCAAAAAATCCGCATGTATCAATGTATAAATATAGGAGTTAAACGCAGTTGAAATACGAAGCTCAACCATTACAGCAAGTTGTCTTTTTGTCACATAAATCGCCAGTTAAATAAAATCAATGGGTTGGCAATCGAACTGCGTAACTCCTATGTATGTAACTCGAAACGCACCGGCACTTTCACCCACATCGCTTTCCGTCTGCCGCCGACTGTGCCTGGCTGGAAACGCCAGCCGCGCACGGAGTTCAGAGCCGCCTTATCTAAGATACCGTGACCACTGCTGGCAAAGAGGCGGAGATCAGTCACATTGCCGCTGACATCAATCAGGGCTTCAATGATAACCATCCCCTGAAGCCCGCGTCGCCGGGCCTGCATCGGGTACGCAGGCGGCGGATTGCTGGCATAAAGCGGCGCAGCCTCCTGATCGCCTGCGCTGGAAGAAGCAGAGCTGCTCTCCGCCTGCCGCTGGCGTGCAGGCTGTGGCTGCGGCGGCACGTAGTCGCGCTGCCTTCTCTGCTCCTGCTCCTCGACCACCTCAACAAAGTCCTCGACTGGCGGCGGGCTGTATTCCTCCACAATCTCCTCGTGCACCGGCTCCGTCTGGACAAGCTCCTCTTCAAACACCTCCTCAAAGACTTCCTCTTGCACTGGCGGCAGCGTCTCCAGCGGCTTCAGTGTCGGCTGGCTGATGGCAAGAGTATCAGGCAGACGCGGCAGCGGGCGGAGAATGCGGCCTTGGGCCGGAAGCGCAGGCGGCAAGGTCTCCAATGGCCGCAGCGCGACGGGAGCGACTGGCGGCGGAGGCGGCATCCTACGCGCTATCCGGCTCTGCGCGGGCGGCAATTGTTCCAAGGGCTTATGCTGTATCTGCTTGATGACCTCCGGGAGTGGCTTTCTCAGTTTGACCACTTTACTTTGCGGCGGCGGCAGGGTTTCCAAGGGCTGCCGCTCCACGGGCTGCAGCTCTGGTGGCGGGAGCAGCTCTTTGACGATCCTCTGCTGTTGCGGCGGCGGTGGCGGCGGGGGTGGCTGCCGCAGGGTAACGGATATCTTCTCCGGCTTGGGCAGCTCAATGGGCCGGTTCTCCATTTGCCATGAAAGAAACGCGCTGTGCAGAGCCAACGTCAGCAGGCCAGCAGGTAGCAAGCGATGCGCCGCCTCGTTCATGGGGCCTCCTGCAACGTGGCTTGCAGGGAGACGCGGAATAGCCCTGCCTGAGTGATGCTATCCAGCACGCTGTACAGGCTCTGGTAGGAGACTGTCTTATCGGCAAATATTTGCAGATCAAGCTCCTTACCCTGTGGGGCCTTGGCCTTCTTCTCCGTCAGAATCTCCTGCAGACGCTCAACGCCGCTGAAGGCCGCACCGCCATCGACGGAGATTCTCAAACCGCCTTTATCCGACTCGATAGTGATGCTCACGGCCTCCTGCATTTCCACTGTCGCGCTGCTTGACTGGGGCAGATCCAGCTGCTTGCCATGATGAACGGTCATGGACATCATGGCATAAATGAAGAAGACCAGCAGCAGAAAGATAATGTCCATCAGAGGAGTCATCTCCAGACGGACCGGCGAGATACCTTTCCTACTCAGCTTCATTGCATGTTCTCCTGCGCGTGGAGTTTACGGCAGACCACCTCAAGGCGGGTGGCGTATTTCTCCATAAAGTGAATGGCATGTTCGATCCGGCTTTTGAAATAGTTGTACGGAAAGACTGTGGCGATGGAGATGACCAAGCCTGCGACTGTGGTGATCAAGGCCTCGGCAATGCCGCCAGTAACCAGCTTCGGATCTGCCATGCCACTGCCACTCAAGACGTTGAATGCGGACATGATGCCGGTCACTGTGCCCAATATGCCGAGCATCGGCGCCACGGTAATGATAGTGTCCATCACCGGCATGAACTGCGACATTCTTTTCACGATCTGCTGCGCCTCATCTTCCATAGCCTTGGCCATGTCAAAGTCCCGATGCAAAATGCCGACATGCAGCACGCGCACTACCGGATCCGTGCAGCCCTCGGTCTTTTCCTCGATCATCGCCCATTCGCTCTGCCGCGCAAGGGCCAGCAGCTCGTCCCGCAATGGGCGGTTGCGTCGTCTGACTATGCCTGTCCAGAAGAAAGCCCGCTCGAAGATGACGGCGGTCACAATCACCGAGCAGGCCAGCAGCGGCCACATGACCCATCCGCCTTTGTCCATCAGTTCCCACATAATATTCTTCCTATGCACTTTTTATTGTTTCTGCGGGAGAGCCTGCGCTTCGGCCCGCCGCTTTCTTTCTGTTCACACATTCATCGCAGCACATTGAAAGCGGATGTCAGCTCGCGGGTGTAAGAATCCTGTGGCGCAGCAAGCAGCTGCTCAGTTTCTCCCGTCTCGACGAGCTGGCCTCCGCACATCACCCCGGTTCGCTTGGCAAGAAAAGAGACTGTCCGGATGTCGTGTGAGATGAAGAGGATGGCTGCGCCTTCCTGTTGCAGACTGCGCAACAGCTCCAGCACATGCAGCGCGGCGGCGGCATCAAGACCGGTGGTTGGCTCGTCGGCGATCAGCAGTTCAGGATGAAGACCCAAGGCGACAGCGATTAAAACGCGCTGCTGCATGCCGCCGCTGAGTTGAAACGGATACGCGCTGACTAAATCGCCGCGCAGGCCGACCTTCTCCAGCAGTGCGCCCGCTTCGCGCAGAGCGGCCTTGGCGGAAAGCCTGTGCGCTGACTGCAAGGCTTCAGCAATCTGCCTGCCCACGGTCATGTAAGGATTGAGGGCGGCTGCCGCGCTTTGAAACATCATGAAGACATGTCTGCCGCGTTTGCGGGCGAGCTGCTTCGTGCTGCCGGGATGCAGCGTTTCTCCGGCAAAGCGGATTGCGCCGCCGCTGATGCGCATCGGCGGTGCCAGCAGGCCGCAGAGGGCAGAGGCGAGCAGGGTTTTGCCGCTGCCGCTTGCGCCGAGCAGTCCGAAAACCTCGCCGCGCTCTATGCTGAAGCTGACTTCGCGGACAAGCTCCTGTCCGCCTATGCTGATGCTCAGGTTGTCGAGTTCAAGCAGCATGAACAGGCCGGATTTGGAAATGATCTTTCAGTCCCTCGCCGAGCAGATTGAAGGCCAGCACGGATATGCTGGCCGCCAAGCCCGGCGCGACAGCCAGCCACGGCGCGGAGGCGATGTGGAGCATGGACTCGCGCAGCATCACGCCCCATTCTGGCTGCGGCGGCTGAATACCGAGGCCGAGATAGTTGAGGCTGGAAATGGCGACAATCATCCGGCCCGCGCTGAGAGAGACGCTGACCAAGAGCGGCGGCAAAATTTGCGGCAGGATGTGATGCCGCAGCAGGCGGAAGCGGCTGAGGCCCATTGCCCGGCCTTGGTGGACAAAGTCTTTTTCCTTGGCAGCCGCAGTCATGCCCTGGACAAACTTTGCCCACCACGCCCAGCCTGCCAGCCCTGCGCCGAGAATTAGGCTGCGCAGCGACGGCCCCAGCACGGCAGTCAAAGCAAGGGCGAGAATGAGAAAGGGAAAGGCCAGCACCACGTCGCAGAGGCCCATCAGAGCTTGGTCAATGCGCCGCGCTCCCAGCCCGGCAAGAACACCGGCAGGCAGACCGATGCTCAGGGCGAGGCCGACGGCGGCAAGGGCCGAGGCGAGCGAGTTCCGCGCTCCGCAGATGACACGTGACAGCACGCACCTGCCGAGCTGGTCAGTGCCAAGGAGATGCGCCGCCGAGGGCGGAGCCAGCCGCTGCGCCAAATTGACGGCCAGCGGGTCATGCGGAACCAGTCGCTCCCCGCCCATGCAGAACACCAGCAGCAGGGTGCAGAGCAGAATTCCTGTCAGCAGCATTCCGTTGAGCGGTCTTGCTGATGCGGGAAAGATCGTCTTGTTCTGAGCAGCCATCTGTCACAGCCTGTGCGCCAAGCCCTTCTGATTCGCATTATATTGCAGCATCTTCAGCAGGTTGCTGAACCGAGAGGCAGGACGACCGGAATGCCGTCAATCTCCCGGATCACGGCGTGCATTCCAAAGACTTCGCGGATTGCTTCCGGGGTCATGACACGGCGGTCTCCGCAGGCGTGCAGCGCACCGTCCTTCAGCAGGACAAAGCGGTCGACGTAGCGCAGGGCTATGGTCAGATCGTGCAGCACGGTGATGGTCAGTAGATTCATTTCCCGTGTGATCTCGCGCAGGATGGACATCGTTTCAAGCTGGTTGCGGATGTCCAAATGATTGACAGGCTCATCCAAAAGCAGCACCTTCGGTTCCTGCACCAATGCTCTGGCGATGACCACTTTTTGCAGCTCTCCGCCGGAGAGTTCCGCAGTCTCCCGCAGGGCCAGCTTTTCCAAGCCAAGCCTTTTCAGCACTCTTTCCACTGCCGCCAAATCATGCGGAGTGACGCTGCGGTCAAAATGCGGCTTTCTTCCCAGCAGCACCGCATCAAAGACGGTGCAGGCAGTTCCACTGCTTTTTTGCGGCATATAGCCAATCCGCTTCGCTATTTCTCTGCCGGAAAGGCCGTGCAGGGCAACGCCTTCCACCAGTACAGCACCTTCTTTGGGTTTCAGAATGCCGTTAATGGTTTTCAGCAGGGTTGATTTGCCCGATCCGTTGACTCCAAGCAGGGCGGCCATTTCTCCGCTGGCCAGCCGGAAGCTGACCTTGTTCAGGATCGCCCTGCCGTTGAAGGCGAACGAGAGGTTGTCTAAAGCCAGCATGGTCAGCTTTTCCCCTTCCGGGTGAGCAGGTAAAGGAACAGGGGGGTTCCGGCAAAGGAGGTGATGATGCCCACTGGCAGGATGACCGGCGGAATCAGGATGCGGGCGATGATGTCGGACACCAGCAGCATCAGTGCGCCGGTCAAGGCGGAGGAGGTGAGAAGGAAACGGTGGTCGCTGCCAACAAACAGACGGGCCAGATGCGGGGCCATCAGGCCGACAAAACCGATCACCCCAAGAAATGAGGTGGTCACGGCAACAGTCAGCGAAGAGAGCAGCATGGCGGTGAGCCGCAGCTTCCGCACCCGGATGCCGAGGCTGGCCGCCACTTCATCCCCCCAGAGCAGGGCGTTGTGATTCCAGCGGTCGAAGAGGAAGAAGGTTAAAGTCGCCGCCAAGACCCCTCCCATCAGCAGATTTTCCGTCCAGCCAGCCTTGCCAAGATCGCCGAAGGTCCAGAAGACAGAGGCAGCTACTTGGACATCGCTGGCAAAATATTGGAGCAGCATGGTGGCTGCTCCGAAAAAAGAGGACAGAGCCACGCCGGACAAAATCACAGCCTCTGTGCTCACCCCTTTAATAGAGGCCAGCATGAGGATAAAACCCACAGCCAGCAGTGCGCCGGCAAAGGAAGAGGCGATCAGCAGGCCGGGAGTGAAGGTTCCAGCTCCTGCGGCTTGGCCCGCGCCCAGAAAAATGATTGCAAAGGAAGCCCCAAAGGCGGCTCCGTGCGAAACTCCGATGGTGAAGGGCGATGCCAAGGGATTTTTCAGAACCGTCTGCATGACAGCGCCAGCAATGCCGAGGCTGCCGCCAGCCAAAACCGCCGCTGTGGCTCGCGGCAGCCGTATTTGCTGAATGACATGGGCCGTCCGGTCGGCGGCATCCCAGTTCCAGAGGGCGGAGAAAATTTCCGACCACGGCAGCTGCAACGAGCCGACATGCAAAGAAAGCCCTGCTGCGGCAGCGAGCAGGAGCAGCAGAGCGAAGCCGAACATATTTTTTCGGCGGACAAGCCGCAAATAGTCGGCAGTCAACGAAAGGTCAGCGGAAGCCATGCTGCGCTCCAAACTCCATCTGCCTGAACCCGCCGTATTCCTTTTTCAGTGCTTCGTAGCCGCGCAGGCCGATAAACGCCTGAAAGATTTCGTCGGCCTTGGCCGCAGGATCAACATCCTGAAAGCGGTACGGGTACAGAGTTTTGCCGATAAAGTAGGTGTCGGCATAGGCTATTTCAATATTGGTGTGGTAGGCGTTGTAGGGCATCACCAAATAGACCTGATTCTTTTGGACGGCCTGTAGCCGCTGATAAAAATCAGCTCGTTTCCGGCTGTCCTCCTGAATCGTGGTCAAGCTGGCGGCATCAAGGAACAAAATGGCCGGATTCCACGCAAGCAGCTGTTCCGGGTCAATGAAGAGATGACCGGATTTGCCGCTCTCGGCAGCCACGTTTTTGCCGCCTGCCCAAGCCAGCGGGGCATAGGCTGCGTCCGTGCTGGTGATTCCTTGAACACCTTTCAAAGAAACTGCGCCAACATACGCCGTCTGGCGGTCTTCCGTCTCCAGTCCGGCAGTGCGGCGGGCAAAATCAGCCTCCAGCCGGTCCATCTCGGCGATGAGCTGCGCTGAACGCCCGCTGCGGCCAAGCAGCTGCCCCAGCAGGCCGAGAGCGGTGCGGGTGCTCTGCACATCAAGCACGCCCGGCGCACCGTAATTCAGTGAAAAAACTGGAATCCCGGTTTTCTGCTCGATGTTCGCAATCTGGCTGCTGTCAAGTCCCATGACGATGATCACGTCCGGCCCAAGCTCGATGATCCGCTCAAAATCAGGCAGCTTGCCGGGGCCACCTTCGCCGACGATTGGCAGCTTCCGGGCAAGATCGCGGGTGGCCAGCCCGTACAGTCTGCCTGCGGCGGTGTGCCGCTGCTCGATACGCTCCATGCCGCTGACCAGATCAAGGGACTGCATATACACCAGAAAACGCAATGCCCCGCTTAACGGAACAACCTTGCGGATTGTCTCCGGCACAGTGACCGTCCGGCTGTTCATGTCAGACAGGGTGCGCGAGCCTGCTGCTGCGGCATTTCCGGCTGCAAGGGCGGCGGCTAACGCGAACGCGGCGGCCAACTTGGCCACACATTGTGTCATCTTGCCCGCCACGTCAGCACCCCCTTTTCAGCTTCAGTGCAGCAGCTGACTTGGCCATTGCGGCTGAACTTTGCGGTAATTTCCCTGATAATCCCGCTGTCCGAGGTGACATCGCCTTGCGATTCGACAAAAGCGGCGGCATGGTCAACAGCCTCCTGTTCAGTGCCTTGCCAGTCCCAAGAACTTTCAAGCCAGCTCACCTCAGTGTCAATCCCCAGCTGCCTGAGCAGCGCCTGCGCGGCGATGGCTCCTGGCGGCGGGCCAAAGGTCAAGGCATGGGCGGCGAAGACCTCTTCCAGAAAAGGATTGCGCCGCGTTCTGCCCCAGCCAATATACACGCACCATTCACGGGCGCAGCGGTTCATGCGGGTCAGATCGTCCGTTCCGCGCATTGCCGGAGTCATGGAAGCCCACGCAATATCAAAGCCTTTTTCCAGCCCCTGCGCGGTGATATCCAGCTCGTTCCACGCACACCGCATGACAGCGGCGTTGGCAATGCCATGCTTCTGCCGTTCGCGCTCAAAGCAGTCAACCATGCCTTGAGAAAAATCCAGCCCCAACACCTTGACCGCCCGCTGGGCCAGTAGCAGGCTTTGCCGACCTGTGCCGCAGCCGATGTCCAAAATGGAAACTCCGTCAATCCGTACTCCGCAAGCTTCAACCATTTCAATCAGCCGAATCGTGTCGGCCAAGCTTTTCTCCTCAAAAGGCAGAGGATATTTTGTGGCCATTTTCTCCCAAAAGGCCCGCTGATGCCGAGGAATTTTTGCGCTCATCTCACCACCCTCTGGAATAATCCGGCGCACAGTCCATGCAGAGCTGCTTGCCCTCGTGCAGGCGGACATTGCGCTCCGAGCAGGTCTCGCCGCACTGCTCGCAGGTCACGCTTTTGAAGAGACGGGCGCGGGCGGGCAGGTCATAGCTTGGCTCGCTGAAGGCGAACAGCTCCTCGTCCGGCATGGTCAGTATCTGTTTTTTCAGAGCTTCCCGATCCATTTTGTCCCGGTCAAACTTCAGCGACATCACCACGCGCAGCTTTTTGTTCTGCGAGCGGACAAAGAAGCTGAACGCCTGCTTGCCCCGGTCGCGGTAGATGAGGTTGCCTTTGCCCAAGGTGCAGCCGGTGAGATACTGGACTGCGTCCAAGCCGCAGGCATCGTTCTCGGTCACGCAGACCACATCCTCGTCCGGCGAGAAGCTTACGCCCAGCTTGTTCTGCGCCGCTTTGGCGATCCGGTAGCCGATAGCCAAGCCGGGGCATTCGTGGCCGTGAAAGGCGACGCACTGCTCCCAGTCGTTCTGTGTTGCAACAGACATAATTACCCTTTGCGTTGAAATTGATAGCAAAAAATCAATACCGGACAGAGAAAATCAGCATGGCTGAGAACGGCGCGCCCTGATAGAAGCTCGACTGGCCACCCCGGCTGTCGTCTGAGCCAGTGATGCTGGAGATGTACTCCTCGTCCAAGAGGTTGTTCAACTCCAGCGAGAGCTTCATTTCCTTGCTGTGCAGCATGGGCGGCAGCAGATAGCTCATGCGCAGGTCAGCAACAAAGGCGGAGTCCACTTCGCTCCGGTTCTCCGCGTCGGCGTAGCGCTCGCCGAGATAGCGCAGCATTGGGGCAAGCTCGAACTGTTGCCAGCTCCAGATCAGCCCTGTCTTAACCATCCACTCTGGCGTGTCAATCACCTGATTGCCCTCAGTGGCCCTGCGTTTGCCCGCGTAGCTCAGATCCTCATCGTAGGTCATCGAAGTCCAAGTTGGGTTGATAAAGGCGGTGAGATTGCTGCTCAGATAGGCGTTCATTTCCACATCAAGGCCATACCCGGTGGCCTCACCCACGTTCTGCTGGTAGTTCAGATCAACGCGAGGATCATAGATGGTGGTCAGCAAGTTCTTGTGCTTGCCATAAAAGAAGGTCGGGGCGATCTCGAACATACCGGAAGTCCAGCGCACGCCGATATCGAAGATGTCTGCCTGTTCAAAGTCGTAGCCCGCGAAGAGGTCTTGCAGGCTGATGCCTTTGGCCAAGAAGGTGGCCCGGTTCTGGCTATAGATATTGTGCAGCGGCAGATACGAGTATGGCCGGATGAAGGTCTTACCGTAGCTGGCGCGGCCTTCCAGCTCATTGCTGAACCGCCACGCTGCTGCTGCCGTGGGCAGCCAGATGTCCAAGGTCTTTTCATTCTGATCAATGTCAGCAGCGCGCTTTAAAGAGTAGGGCGCGGTCTTGTCAGAGATATAGCCTTTGCTCGCCGCTTCGGTGTAGTGGAAATACTTGAGACCAGCTTGCCAGTCAAACGCGCCGCGTGTGCCTGCCAGTTTGACATAGGGGCTGTTGATGTAATCGTTATCTTCTCCGACGGTCATGCGGCCATAGCCCCGATATGCAAGGCCAGAACCGGTGAGGGCGTAGTTCTCCGTCAGTATGCTGGAGTCTGAGCTTTCCAGATGATAGCCCAGCGTGCCCTTCATGTCGCCCTGCTCGGCCATTGCTTCCGCGACCATGCCGGTGTGCTTGATGTCGCGCAGGCGTTTCTGCACGCTGTAGGTGGAGGAAGGAACAGCGGCTCCGCCGGAAGAGGAGCTTCCAGCGGAGGTTGAAGTGCCTGAGGAGGAGGCCCCAGAAGAAGGCGTGACAACCGTGGCCACTCCCTGTAGAATCTCCACGTCTTCCCTAGTGTGGTAGGGTTTGACCGTGAACCGCAGGGAATCGGAGGCGCGCAGCGTCAGAATGGCCAGCAGGTCATTGTTCTCATACGTGCCACGGTTGTAGTCGTAATATTCAAAGTCCTTCTCTGCCAAGCCGCTGCGGGCAGCGTTGAAGTCCTTCTCATAGTTTGCCGAGAGGTTCTGCGTTTCCTTCCACGTCAGCGGGCGGTAGAGGTGCTGGTCAAGGTCGTTGTGGTTATACCAGAGCTTGACATCAGCCTTCTCACTGAGCGGCTGGCTCAAGGAGACGTTGGCGTTGTTGCGGGGTCCCAGCTCGCCTTCACCGCGCCACTTGTCCGCCTGGCTAAAGGAATAGGAACCGGAAACGGCAGTGCCTGTCTCAGCCGCCGGGCAGCTGTCCAAGCGGACATAGCTGCGGGTGTAGCTGTTCGAGCCGAGGCTCTGCTTGAAGCGCAGACCGAAGCCCTTGCCCGGCCAATCAGGGCGTAGCTCTATTGCCCCGCCGCGTGAGCCTATGCCAGTGCCGATGTCGCCCGGTATCGCGCCCTTGTAAATGGAGATGCCGCGCATGTTCTCCATGTCATAGAGGTAGTCGCGCGGGCCAATGGGATTGCCGCCATGATTGGGCATTCCCTCCACGGTCATCGCGCCCATTGAGCTGCGCACGCCGCGCACCCGAACGCTGCTCATCTCCGCAGCCAAGCCGGTGCTGTCCGGGCTTTCGACGTTGATGCCCGGCAGCATGTCCAAGGCGCTGTACACGCTGGTGCTGGCTTTCGCGCCTTGCAGTTCAATGCCTTTGGGCGTGATCTCGCTGCCGGTGTACACAGTCTCGCTGGCCTGCATGGACGGCGTGATCAGCTTGTCGCCAGTCACCAGCACTTCCGCCATCTCTGTCTCCGCTGCGGCGGCCTGTCCAGCCAAGGCTGCGGCGGTCAGTCCCATGAGGGCGGCCTTCCGGTATCTCTTTGTGCGCACGTTCGTTCTTCCTTTCTTTGAGATGAGTATCAGGATTCCCGCGCCGGGCGGGATGCGTATCGCATGGGTTCAAGATTTGATACTCACCCTTAAACCATATTCCGCCCGCCCGCGCAATGAGGCAGAAAACTCATTTTTCTGGGTGAAATGCCCGGATGGCTGGGTGGCATAAAAAACAGCGGCAGGACGAGGAGAGTCAAAGGCACGTTCAACACAGGGAGCAACTGCCGCTATGTTGCATCTGCCCGGCAGTGTTCCTTTGCAACGAGAGGAATTCCTCACCGCCGGACAGATGCAAACTGATCCCAGCGGGTGGTGAGCAGCGTCGGGTGCAGCTCAGGTGTCTGCACATCTGGCTGCGCTGCCAGCAGGAAGGGCAGCTCGGCAAGCGGGATAAAGAGCAGCTCCTCCGTAACAATCTCCTTCAAGGCCAGCGCGGTGTTTCTCCGCAAGGCATCATCGCTCTCCGCAGCTCTGGCCTTGGCAATGTGATCAACGAATGCCACTGTGCCTGCTGCTGTGCCGAGCTGCTTAGGGTAATAGCCCTCAGGATGAAAGAGCAGGTGCGGCAGGAAGGTCAGATCTGCACTGTTGACGCTGCCTTTCTCCAGCCATAGGTCGCCCTTTCCCGCCTTCATCATCGAGTGGTACAGACCAGCGTCGTTGATTTTCTGCAGACGTACTTCAAAGCCTGCGGCCTGAAGCTGTGCTTGCAGGATCTCCGGCAGTATGCCGTGGGCATTGGCATTGGGAAAGCCGGAGATCAAAGCAAGGCTGATCGTTCTGCCGCCCAGCAGCTCCTTGGCCTTGGCTGGATTACATGGCAGGTCAGCCAGAAGTGCCTCATGACTGCCAAGAAAGGACGGCGCCAGCAGGGTCTGCCGTGTCTCGCCAAGACCGTGCCAAACCGCCTTGCTGATCGCCTGCCGGTCAAACGCGAGGGCAATGGCCTGCCGCACGCGCTTCTCTGCCGTGGCCCCCTTGCCTGAGAGCATCAGGCCGACATAGCTGCCCACTGGCGACGTGCGCAGCGTGATGCCGCTGCTGGCCTGTAGCTCCGGCAGAGCCTCCCATGGCAAATCGGCGAGAATATCCGCCTCGCCTGCCTGAAAAGCCATCATTCGGGCTGCGTTATCCGGCAGAAAGCGGAAGACAATGCCTGCATTCTTGGCTTGATCACCCCAGTAGTCTTCATACCGCTTGACCTCCAGCAACTGGTCTTTCTCGTAGCGAACAAACTGCAATGGCCCAGTGCCGACAGGCTCTTTGCTGCCTATCTTGGTGATGCCGAGATAGGGATGCGAGAGGATGTACGGCAGGATCCTATTCTCCTGCGGCGTGGTGATCTCAATGATGTTGGCCGCGATGTCTTTGAGGCTCTCGTACTCAAAGAGCAGTGTGCCGCTCTGCGCCTGCTGTTCAAAGGAGCGACGCACGGCTGCGGCATCAAGCGGGCTGCCGTCATGGAACCGCACGCCCTCGCGCAGGACGAACCGCCATATCTTCCTATCGTGCTGCGTCCAAGAGACCGCCAGGCAAGGCAGCAGCCTGAAGTGTTGATCAAAGGTGGTCAGCGATTCAAAGATCTTGGCGTTGAGCGGGTACTTGCCGAGATTTGCCCTTGGCCCTGCGGTGATGTACTCATCTTTGCCGAGCGCGACAGTCAGTTTGTCCTCGCCTGCAAGGGCAGCAGAACAGATCAACAGGGCAGCCAGCGTCAGCAGCATGAACTTGTTCAATTCTCTCTCCGTAATTCGACTATCGTGGCGGGAACATCCTCGGTAACAGTCCAGCAGCCGTGTTCCTGATGCAATTCCTGCCGGAGAAAGTCCAGCAGGAGCGGCTGCTGCTCAGGACGCACCGCGAAAAGCCGCTGGCAGCGTTTGAGCCATTGCTCTTCAGTGAAGCGTTTCGTGGTCGTGACATAGAACAGCTCAACTGTGGCTGGAATGCGCAGCGAGGTCAGCACATCCATGAGCAGCGGCAGTGGCGGAAAGAGGCAGGGCTTGGGCGCGGCCAGCAGCTCCTGCGCGCGCAGGTCAATATCCCACAGCCCTTCATTGCCAACATGGGTGAGGAGCACCGTTGACCTGGCCGCCTCCCGCATCTTCCGCAGCGCAGCTTCAATCTCATAGAAGACGTAAAGACAGCCACCGGCAATCACTGCGTCTGCTGGCGGCAGCTGTGCTTCTTCCCAGCGTTGGCGGATGATAGTGACGTGCCCAAGCCGCTGCTGGACGAGATTGCCCTGCAAGACCTCGGCCATGGATGGGGACGGCTCAACCGCCGTCATCCGCCTGAACTGCCGTGCCAGCGGCATGGTGAGCGTGCCGCTGCCCGCACCGATCTCAATCGCGCTGGACACACCGTCTAAGCGCGGCAGCAGCCGGGCTAGCAGCGCTCTTTGCTGATGCTGCGGATAGACCAGCTGATCATACTGGCGGGCGATCTCCCGCCAGCAGGATTCCTCGCCATCTGCCTTCACGGCCTGATAGTACAAGCTCTTGTCCTGAAAGGCCCGCCACTGTTGCAGAGGATTCATAGTCCAGATATCCGTAAAGCCGTTCGCAAACCGCCACCGGCAATTTTGCTCAGATTGACAGAGGCACCTCTATCAACCTGACAGAGGTGCCTGCATCACCATGACACAGGTACCTACGTCATGCTGACATAGGCTCCTATGTCGGCATGAGCACGCCAGCCATATGCAGCACTGACTCCTCTACGCCATCCAAGCCGAGCAGCTTGTTGACCGCATCGTCATAGAAGTCCGGCATCAAAGCCAGCGAGAAGCCCAAGGCTGCCGCCTGGGAGCGCATCCGCTCCAGCACTTGGCCAGTCTCAAAGAGCATGTAGCGGTAGCCGCGCTCGCCGTGTTGCAGGCGCACTCTGGTCACGACTCCGCTAATAAAGAGCAGGGCGGAGAGGTGCTCTGGCATGTGCCGGCGCAGTTGTGCTGTTGGCAGCAGCGGCCCGGCAGCAGGGAAGGACTCCAGCCGGTGTGTTCGTTTGTTGTAATGATGCAGGCCCGGCATCATGCCGCTGGCAGCATTCACCCAGAGATACAGCTCTAATGAACTGATCTCGGCTGGCTGCTGGAGCAGCGCAGCAAGGCAGGCTGCATCTACCTGGCCTGCTTGGGCAGCCGCAGATGCAGGCGGAGGCAGCTCGGTCTGCGGCAAGGAGAGATATTCCTTGAACGGGGCCTGCATCCACTTAGCAATGGCCGGATGCTCAGTCACGGGGGGCTGTTGGTAGTACCACTGCCGGAACTGATAGGGCGAGAGTTTAGTTGCAGTATGGAACAGCTCACAGGGGCTGTCGTCAGGCAGACTAAGCCGGACATTGACACTCGGCATGGTTGAATCTCCTTGAGAATAGATAAAGCCCGCAGAACAGGACGACGCTGCCGCCCAGTAGGAAGGCCGGATAGACTGGCAACACGCTGGCGGCCAGCCCGGCTAGGCCATAGGCGAGCGGCATCATCAGGTTGGATACGGCACTAATCAGGGCAAAGACGCGGCCCCGGCGTTGGTCTTCCACGGTCTTCTGAATATAAACCCGCGCATTGGTGCCAAACACGCCCCAGCCAACCCCGACGAGGAGAAAGAGGCTCAGGGCAATATGCTGCTGGCGGAAGAAGAATATGGCGGCAAAGGACAGGCCCATCAGAATGATGCCGCCGCCAATCACCTTCTCCCACTGGTTGATGTCCTTCTTCAGCAGCAGGCCGAATGAGGCCAAGAGGGCACCGGCGAAGATCGCACTGAAGATCAGGCCCAACTCTTGTGCGCCGCCGCCGAAGCTCTCCTTGTTGAGGAAGGGGATATAAACCTCCATGAAGCTCACAGCGAAGTTGAGCACCGCGAAGGTTAGGGCAATGTCCCGCAGCGCGGGCCGCATCAGCAGATAGCTCAGACCCTCACGCAGACCACCTTTCCGGTCAGCTTCCACCTTTGGCTGCTGCACTATCAAGGGCAAAACAGAAAGCGCACCGACAAGGAAGGAGAAGGCGTTGAGATAAAAAACCAGATACGGAGCAGCAACGCTGAGGAAAACACCAGCCAGCACTGGCCCGGATAGGCCTGCTGTCTGGGTCGCGCTCTCGTTGACAGAGTTGGCGCGGAGCAGGTCTTCCTCGCGGACGATCAACGGTAGCAGGGCATTAACCGCAGGCTGGAAGAAGGCAGTGCCCACAGCCATCAGGGCGGTGAAGAGCAGCAGTAGAGGCAGGTTGATCTCCCCAGAAGAGGCTGCCCAGCCAATGCCCAGCGCAGCTCCAGCCCGAAGTAAGTCAGCAGCGGCCAGCAACCATTTGCGGTTCAGTCGGTCAATCAGTTCCCCAGCCTTGGGCGCACAGAGGACAATGGGCAGCGAAGAGGCAAGCAGCACGCTGCCCATCGCCATGCCAGAGTCGGTCCGGTTGACCACATACCACATCAGGGCAATGTAGTGCAGCTTGTCGCCGATCTTGGACAACGACTGGCCGCCCCAGAACAGCCAGAAGCGGTGGTTCCGCAGCAGCGCGGGCGTGTTTTCTGTCATCGTATCAGCCAAAGGGATGGGGTTGCAGATTCAGCTCTGCCTCAGACATGGCAGCGAAGCCCATCCGTGCCGGAGCCTCGTACAACCGTTTGCCGCCAAGATAGGGTAGCTCAAACTCGCGGTAGAGGCGTACAGCTTGCGGCATCACCACGCGCACCACCTTGAGGCCCGCGTCAGCAAGGTCAGCGGTGGTCAGGTCAATGACATAGACATCTATGCCCGCCTGCTTGCAGTTGGCCAGCAATTCTGGCAGCGTCAACGCGGTCTCCTCACCCACGGAATGCTGGGTGATACCTGAATGGAAGAACTGATGCAGGTCAGGACTGAGAGGAATATCTTGGTACAGCTCTAGATGGAACTTGGCTGGCGTGCGCCTCTTGGGAATGGACTGAAGCAGCTCGCGCACCTGCACGGTCTCCAGCAGGGCCTTCAGTGCTGCCTGTTGTGGATCGGTCTTCGTGGAAGAGCCGGTGGAGACGACGTGGCGGCCCTTATCTACCATCATGGCAAAGACGGTGTGCAGGCCAAGGTCGCCCGGCGCATGGCAAAGACGGTATGCAAAGCCAGAGCGGGCAAACCGCTGGGCAAAAACCTCAGAGAACCAGCAGTCAGGACTGAAGCTGAGTTCAGCACAGGGGAGATTGTGCAGCCAGGTGAGCATCGCTGCCTCGCGCTCGACGATCTCACAGATACTGCCCATAACCGCTGTGTCAAAGTCGAAGGAGGCGGACAGGCCGGTAGATATCTGCGAGGATATCTGCGTCTCACCTGCCATGTACGTATAGGGCAGGAAGACAAAGCAGGCGGGCAGCCAGACCTCAGCATGGCTGTCAGTCAGTGCGACTGACTTGGCCCAGCCGATCCTAGTCTCCTCGGTAAAGCGACGGAGGTAGCCGCACTGCTGATACTGCTGCTCAGAGTAGAGGCCGAAGTCTGAGGGATGGGCAGCTCGTAGCCCGTCTGCACGCAGCTCTTTGTAGGAGGCGAGCCGGACTTGGCTTTGCGGATTATAGAAGCCGCTGGCGTAGCGTTCCAGTGCTTCGCCGATAGCTGCTGTACGGGCATGAAAGCGGGTGATGCCAATGCCGGTGCTGACTGTGCCGGACTGCTGGAAGCTGAACTGCGTCATGTCGCAGAGTTCTGAGACATAGCTGAAGATGTCTGGCGCGTCCGGCTCACGGGTCAGCTCATAGAGGTTCCTCACCGGGCCAAGCCGGGTGCTGACGAATTCATCCAACAGCTTCTCTTGGCCGCGCTGCTGCGGGGTGATCTGCAAATGGCTCATCATCATGGCGGCTCACCCTGAGAAAGGCTGGATGGCGGAAACCTGCTCGGCAGTCTCGGAGCAGGCCGGACAGCGCGGAATCCGGTGCAGCACGTCCCTGCGGGAAATGCCAGTGATGCAGTCCAGCAGCAGCTGGGCCTGATACGTGAGCGGCGGACTAAGTTCGGTCAGGTGGCGGATGACCTCCAGCGCGGCCAGAGCCGCAAGCAGGTCGGCGAAGGGCGGCAGCAGCTCCAGCGTCTCAGTGAAAGGCGTGCGCAAGGCGGCGGCATGGACAGCCTTGTCCGTCTCCGCGTGGAAGGAGCAGGAGAGCAGCCGCTGCCTCAGGCAGGTATAGCAGCCAGTCTCTCTGGGAATGAAAAGCGGCCCAACCCAGCCGTCCCTGCCGTCCATCTGTACCAGCAGCCACGGCAGCTTGCGGGTCAGGGCGGCCTTGTTGACCAGCTCGCAGATATCCGGGCGGGGGAGATCAGTGCAGACCACAGCCATGTCGGCACTGCGCAGCCGTTCCAGCAAAGACCAGCTGTCCGGCTCGCTGCCGCTGAGTTCTTCTAACTGCGCTGCGCCGGACTCCCGCAAGCTCTGGGCGATCTTCTGCGCCAGCCGTCCTCCACCAATCAGGACAATGCGGCAGTCAGCCAGCCTCTTGGCCGGTTCTGTGCTGAGAAAGCCTTCCTTGGCAAAGAGCTGGAGCAGCTCCTTGGCCCCTTCCTGTAAATCCGTCGGCACAGCAGCAAGCACCTGCGCTTCAGTGCGGCTGCCGTCGAGCAGGGGCAGCAGGCAGTCCGCCAGCCGCTGGATGCCCTCAGCGGCGAGAGAGAGCGACGTGTCCGCTGATTTGAGCAGCAGCTTGTGCTCCTGCACAGGAATCTGGCGGCAGCGGCAGAGTTTTAGAACATTTTGTTGCATGGCGTTTCCAGAGCGGCTAGAATGATAAAAGAGGTGAATGGCCTGCTCGTCTCTGCGGGGGCAGAGGCAGCAGGCGCAGGATGTGGCGTTGCGCAAAGACTCGGGCTTGAGAACTTCTGCTGGAACCGCACTCACCTTGTTGCAAAGAAAAGGGGGCTTGCCGATAGGCAGGCCCCCTTTTTTCGTTCAGGTCAGAGTGCTCCGACCGTTACTCTCAGCCGTGGCAGCACGCTGCGGGGGCAGCCTGATAGGCACCACCGTGGCAACATGCACACGGTGCGGCTTGGTACGCTCCGCCATGACAGCAGGCGCACGGCGCAGCCTGATAGGCACCGCCGTGGCAGCAAGCGCAGGGAGCAGCGTTGTACGAAGACTCGGGCTTGAGAACTTCTGCTTGAATAGCCATTTCAATCACCTTAGTGTTGAAGGGTTGTGATAAGCGGCCTGCGGAATTGCAGACCGCCGTTGGGCAAAGCTCAGACATCCAAACGCAGCGGCGGTAGTGCTGGGGGATGCCGCTGCTTTTCAATTGCCTACTATAACAAGCCAGCACTGCCCGGACAATGAGGCGGGAAGCTCATTTCCATAGGCAAAGCTCCCGGCTTTCGGGCGGCCTGCCTCAGAACGAATAGCTGATACCACCAAAGACCGACACGCCGTCCGCCGGGAAGGCCACCGGCTCAGGAACATAGGAGCCGCCGTTGGCCTCGCCGTACTCAGCGTAGGTCTCGTCAAAGAGGTTGTTGACGGCCAAGGTGAAGTCCCAGCCCTGTGCCGTCGGGAAGAGCGCCTGCAAGCCGACCGTGTACTTCACGTCCACCACTGTGTAGTCGCCCAAGCTGAGGGTGTTGGCGTTGTCAATGAACTTCTCGTCCACATAACGGAGCGATGCGCTCAGGTGGCCATAGAGCGGGTCCTTCCTGCCAACGGTCAGGCCGAAGATGTTCTCCGGCACCAACGGCACGCGCTTGCCGTTGTAGGAGATGGCCGCGTCTGGCGTGGTGCTGGACGTGGAGAACTCGGTGAACTCAGCATTGATGTAGGTGTAGTCTGCTGAGGCGTAGAAGCCGCAGGGAAGGCTGCGGGTCAGGCTGGCCTCGATGCCCTTGGACTCGGCCTCGCCCGCGTTCTCATACAGATACCGCTCCTTCTGGATGATCTTGTCCTCGGTATTGACTTGGAAGCCTGCCACCGTGTATTCCATCACCCCGCCCAGCACGCCGCGCAGGCCGACCTCAATGCTCTCCTCAGTCTCCGGCACGATGTTGCTCTTGAGCTGGAAGGCCGAGCGGGCCAAGTTGACCGAGCGGATGCCCTGCGAGTAGTTGCCGAAGAAGGCCAGCTCTGGCGCGACCGTGTAGGTCAGGCCAAAGCGCGGACTCCACTTGTCATGCGAGCTGTCAAAGCTGGCTAAGGACATCAGCTTGTTGGTGAAGTCAGTGTCAATCTGGTCGTAGCGCACACCGAGGTTGAGCAGCAGCTTGTCCGTTGGCGACAGCTCATCTTGAACAAAGAAGCCGGTGATCTGCTCCTGAATCTTCGCTTGGCTAAGGAGCATGGAGCCGTGCTGATCGTCCATGTACATGCTCGGCTCATTGTTCAGGTCCCGGTATTCTGTGCCAAGGAGCAGCGAGTTGCGCATCCCATTGATGACCGCAAGGTGCTGATAGGCGGCCTCGCCCGTCCAGACCTTGTAGTTATCGCCCTTGAAGAACATGCCGTAGTCCTCAGTCTCCCAGTCGTTGTCGCGGTAGGAGGTCTTCAGCTTGAGGATGTTGCTCTCGTTCAGGCTCCAGTTCATGGTCGCGCCGACTGTGCTCTTGACCGAATCGCCCTCGCGGTCAGGCTGGAGGGACTTGGTTGGATCCTGTTCCCACGTGCTCAGAGGCAGACCGCCGGGGAAGGCGTATTCCGCATCAACCACGTTGGCAACAAGGTCAAAGTCCACCTGCTCGCCAAGATAACCAAGGCGCGGGGTGAAGGCGTGCTGCGTGCGCCAGCTATTGTCGCGGTAGCCGTCGCTGTCCAGCATCTGATAATTGAGGCCGTAGGTGAGGCCGCTCTCCCGCAGTCCGGCGATATTCGCTGACACTTCCTTGCGCTCAAAGGAGCCATAGCCTGCTGCAACCCTAGCCTCCAGCGGCTTGCTTGGCTTCTTGGTGATGATGTTAATCACGCCGCCAACTGCTGCCGGGCCGTAGAGCACCGAGGCAGGCGTTTTAATCACTTCGATTCGCTCGATGGCATCCAGCGGAATGGTCGAAACAGAGAGGTAGTTGCTGGGATCATTCATCTCAATCCCGTCCATCAGCAGCAACATGCCCCGCGACGAGGGCTGCATACCGCGTACTCCCGCATAATGCGATGCCTTGCTGCTGCCCATGCCGTTGAGCACCAAGCCAGGCACATGGCGGAGCAGATCCATAGTGTCTGTTGGCTGGATCTGCTCAATGTCCTTTTCGGTCAGCACGGCCACGTTGGTGGGAATCTCCTTCACCTCGCGCTCGGTCTTGGTTGCAGTGACCACGATCTCGTTCATGGTGTGCGCCTGCTCTTGGGCAGCGGACGGCCCGTTCATAATCGTCAGGACGGCAGTCATCGCCGCCACTGAAACAGCTGTGCTCTTCATCGTCTCCTCATGTTGTAGTAGGTCTTTTGTTATAGCCGGAGCATCCACGAATGCATGGTTTCGTCCCGATCAAATGCATGGTTTCGATCCGATCAAATGCATGGTTTCGATCCAATCAAATGCATGGTTTCGTATACAGGGAAAGTTAGGCAGTCTAGTGCAGCCGAGCCTCAGACCGGAATGGCAGCAGCGCGGCCCGTGCCGACTCCATGACAGTGCTTGCTGCAACAAAGAAGAAGGTCATTAGAAGAACCGTTCCCTGCACCATTGGCATGTCCCGTTGCAGCACTGCGTCAGCAGCCAGCTTGCCCAATCCGGGCAGTGAGAAGACTGACTCCACCACTACCGCGCCGCCGAGCAGATGCCCCAGCAGCATTCCCCAGATGGAGAGCATCGGCAGCAGTGCAGGCTTGAGGACATGACCAAGGAAGACCTGCGTCCGGCTCAGGCCTTTGGCGCGGGCAAAGAGCACCCAGTCTTGGTTCATGACCTCAATGATGCTGGCGCGGAAGACCCGGCCTTCTGCTGCCGAGACCGAGAGGCCGAGGGCAAGCGTTGGCAGGATGTATATCTTCAGGCCGCTGCCGCCTGCCACTGGCAGCCAGCGCAGCTTGAGGCCGAAGATCAGCAGGAGCATCAGGCCCATCCAATAGTCTGGAACGGAGACCGCCAGCACTGTCCAGAGGCGGTGGATCTTGTCGGGCAACCGATTCTGCAAGAGCGCGGCAACGATGCCGCCCGCCATCGCCATGCTGATTGCGAAGCAGAAGGTGCAGCAGGCCAGCGTCAGGGTGATTGGCAGGCAGCGCAGCAGCTCTTGGCTGACTGGCTCGCCGCTGCGGAAGGACGTGCCGAAGTCGAGCACAGCAGCGCGTCTCAGCCAGCGGAGATAACGCAGCGGCAGCGGCGCGTCCAAGCCCAGCTCCTGCCGAAGCGCGGTGATCTTCTCGGTGCTTAGGTTCTGCTGGCCACTGAGCAGCAGCTCTGCCGCGTCGCCCGGCACAAATTCCAACAGCAGGAAGGTAAGCAGCGACACGCCCAGCAGGGTGAGCATGAGCCGGAGCGTCTGTTGCATCATAGTCTAGTTGGTGTATCCGCTGATCGTATCTGCGGATAGTAAACGATTCGGTCAGCCCGAACAATGAGGTGGCCACCTCATTTTACTAGGCAAAATGCCCGGCAGATACGGGCAGCGGCAGGCTGGTAGTATGAGAACTCCAGGTTTTTGGTCAAGAACAGAGGCGGGAAATTGGGATATATGTCCGAGGGAATCCAGCAAGATATCTATTTGGCAAACTCCTCTGCCTTCAGCTCGCTGTAGGTATGCTGATCAAAAAGGTAGTCAGCCATCTGATAATAGCTGATTGCTTCCTCTTCATTCTCTTTGGGCAAGGAGCTGCGCTGCCGCAAAGTTGAATCAGCAGCAACGTCATAGAAGGTTTTGACCTGCTTTGGAGCAAGCACCGTCATTTTTCCGTCCTCTATATGGCCGACCTTTTGATAGTTCCCCAGCAGGGCATGAGCATCGGTAGCGGGCTTGATCTTGCGGACATCGTGACCAAAGAAGCGACTAGGGTATGTCCAGTGCAGGAGGCCCAGTAGGGTGGGTGCATAGTCCATCTGGCTCATCAGGGTATCCACCTTACCGGGCGCAATCTGGCCACCTGGGGCGTAGATCAGCAGAGGGATATGGTACTTATCCACCGGCAGCTCAGTCTTGCCTGCACTGGAAGCACAGTGATCAGCGACAATCACGAAGACGGTGTTCTTGAACCACGGCTTGCTGGAGGCATTGCGGATGAACTCACCAATAGCATGATCACTGTACTTGACTCCACCCTTCCGGCCTGAGGTGAGCGAGGGCAGATCAATCTGTCCCTCTGGGAAGGTGAAGGGCCTGTGATTGGAGGTGGTTTGCAGAAGAAGCGTGGCGCGGGTGGCAAAGGAAAGGCAGAGGTACACGAGAAGGAAGATCAGCACGCCTCCGTATCGGCAGGCGAGCCAGGAGCGGATGCTGTCGGCAGGTGTTTTCTGTATCTGCATAAATAAATAGTGTCCGGCGGTTGAGGTGATGTCCTACCAAGGGCGGAGAGGTGCCGATACTCCTGCCGTCTTGCTTCCCTCTCTTGCAAGCATCTAGGGAGATCACAAGATTCGCCCCTTGGAGCAAAGACTCCGCGACGTAGATAATGCGTCGGCATCTCCAATTTTTTTCCTGCTGGAACTTGGACAGCAGCAATGGCCCGGCCAAGTCGGCAGCCCGCATTTGCAAGGTTAAGTTTGCAGGAGGTTTTATCATGAGTCTCAGTCAGATGCGCATCCTCGGAATCGACGTTGCCAAAGCCAAACTGGACATCACCCTGCTGCTCCCGGACGGGAAGTTCAGGAGCGAAGTCATCCCCAACACGCCGGAAGGCTTTGCGAGGCTGGCCACCTGGCTGGAGCGGAACGGCACTGCGCAGGTGCGTACCTGCATGGAAGCCACCGGAATTTATTGGGAATCTGCCACTTTTCTCGCGGAAAAAGGCCATGCCGTCAGCGTGGTCAACCCGGCCCAGATCAAAGCGTTCGGCTCCGCCGTCCTGAACCGCACCAAGACGGATAAAAAAGACGCGCGGCCATCGCCCGCTTCTGCGTGGAACGGAAGCCGCCGCTCTGGGAGCCGCCTCCGCCTGAGCTTGCGGAACTCCGCGCCTTTGTCATGCGCCGCGCTGGAGCGCATGAGGACGCAGGAAATCAACAGACTGCATGTCTCCTGCGGCCAAGTCCGCTCTGGCGTTGAGGAACACATTGCCTTCCTTGGAAAGGCAATTTACGCAGGTCTTGATCCGCGCCAGCACGAGTCCGGCAGCAGCGTCCGCAGAAAGCCCAGAATCTCGAAGATGGGCCATGCCTTTCTCAGAAAAACCCTCTACATGCCCGCGATGGTCGCGGTCAGCAGGACAAGCTGGGGCAAGGCGTTCAAAGCACGCCTCGCCGCAAACGGAAAACCACCGATGGTCATCATCTGCGCCATGATGCGTAAGCTGGTGCATGTCGCCATAGGTGTCCTCAACTCAGGAAAAATGTTTAACCCGGCCCTCCATGGAGCTTGACTCGGACAACAGTATCTACGTGCATCGTAGCGAGAAGACATAGCTTAACTGCGATTTATGCAAGAGGTCTACAGAATCATGGCTCCTGATACTTAGGGCAAATCCGCTTCCCGTCATAATCCTTATAAGCCGGATCATCGTACCGCTTGTGACATTGCAAGCATAGCCCAACTCGCAGAATGCGCCGCAGTTCCTCGGCATTAAAGGGACGTAAATCAGGCCGGGAACCGTGCTGTAGCTGCTGACCATCAATAGTCACGAAAGCATCTAAAGGCACAGTTCTACCTTTGAGCGTTTCCACCCCCTGACCCACCGGATAAAATTCCCATTTGCCGTTCTTTTTTGTCACCGTGCCTTGACCGAGGCCGACGGTCTTGGTTGAAGTGTGACAGTCAGCGCAGGGTCTGCCTTGGGCTTGGGTGGTGTGCGGATTGATCGCCGCCATTGTGAAGCGATTGAAGCCGCCTTCTACTTTGCCGTTTTTATCAATCAGCGTGACCACATCCTGACAGCCGGGCGTAACAATCACCACTTTGTCCTTCCACACCCCAAGCATGGGCTGCTCGTAGCGAATGTAGGAGCGGCCTTCCTTCCACCAGCCCGGCGTTTCCTGAAGACTAAGTTTGTCCAAATCGGTATCACTCATGTCGCGTTTGACGTGGCAACCGTAACACTGTGGCACCCAAGTAGCGTGGCAAGACTCGCAAGAGAGCCGTTTATGGCCCGGATAAGCGCAGGCATCCTGCTTGGGTGGCTTGAGCGGGCGGACTTGGCCATCATTGCGCCCAGTGAGAACAAAGCTGTCCTTTTCTTTTTTTATATTGGTGACTTTACGGCCCTTGCGAGTCAAGCCTGGCTCGGCGGTGTGACAACCAGCGCAGCTGATCTCCAGCTGCTCCTCGTAGTGGGTGTACTGGGTACCATCACCCATGATTTCCTCGCGGGTGTGGCAGTCGATACAGGACATACCTTTCTTGTGATGCACATCTTCAGCAATTTCGAGATAAAAACGTCCGCCTGGCAGCTTCTTTGAGGACGGCCCGCCTTTCTCGTAAGGTGTGCCGTAGCCTTCGCCTTCAAAGAGTCCGGTGTAGGAAATGCCAATCCGGCCTGAACGGTTGTGACAACGAATGCAGTTTTCATCCGGTACCTTTTTGCTGATCAGTGGATGCGGCTTTTTGCCTTCCGATTTTTTATCCTCAAAGGAGGTCACGGTGCTACGCTGATCGCCTTTGGCTGGAATGTAGTGACAGGCCGAACAACCGCCGCCTTTTTCGTTGAAGAATTTCAGCTCTGGCTTGTCGGGTAGATCATTTTTTTGCTTCCAGAGGTGGCAGGTGGCGCAAAGTTTGCGGAAATAATCCAAGGCTAAGGAATTTTCACCGCTTTTTAACAACTGCTCGACTGTGATGCCCGCGTGCTGGGTGTCGCGCTCGCCCCAATAATAAAGCAGAGTGGAAAGAATGCCCCGATTGGTGGCCATCAACGAGTTTTTCACCTTATGCACATCTGCCGGGTGACAGCCCTCTGTGCCACAGGTTTTTTCCACTACCCGCAGGTCGCCGGGATTCAACACCATGTTTTTGTGCGCCTTGTCTTTGTCAATTGCCGTTGCGTCGCCGAGGTGGCAAGGCGAGCAGCCGATCATCTGGGCTGCGTGGGCTGGATCAGGCTTTTCATCTTTGTGGCAGGACAGGCACATTTCCAAAAAACCAGCAGTGGTGACTTCAATCTGCTCAGGCCGCTCGGTCTGTCGCTCCTGATAGACCAAATAGCCGATCAAAAGGAGGATAAAGGGCAGAGCAGCGAGGATGCGGAAGGATTTGCGGGGTGCAGGCATGGGCTATTCAGCAAGGAGGTGGTCAGCGGGTAACCGCAAGGGCAGTTCATGAATTGCCCTCACTATAACCGCTGGCTACCAATTTTGGCAACTGCGGACAAAACTATCTCTCGCTCTACGGTAAGCATTAAGCATAGGGGAAATCTCATAAGTTCATGGCATTTTTAATTTGTCCTGCTAACGATATACCGTGCCAAAGCTCGCAGTGGGTTTGCCCGCTCATCAAAGCCCACCAGCGCAGCCACAGCGCGTTCCGCTGCCTCTATTGCCAGAGCGCGGGTTTTTTCTACTCCGAAAAAGGCCGGATAGGTGGCTTTGCCTTGCCCGGCATCATGACCTGCGGTTTTGCCGAGCTGCTTGCTGGAGGACGTTACATCCAGCAGGTCATCGACAATCTGGAACGCCAAACCAACTGCGCCCCCATATTCGGTAAGTGCTTGTAGCTGCGCCGCAACCGCACCGCCGCCGATGGCTCCCATTTGTACCGCCGCAGTGATCAATGCGCCGGTTTTTGAGCGGTGAATGGTCTTGAGCAGCGCAAAAGGTATTTCCTTTCCTTCGCTGGCAATGTCTAAAAACTGGCCGCCGACCATACCTAAAGAACCGGCAGCCCGCGCCAACACTGCGATCAGACGCAGACGAACTTCCAAGGACAGGCCAAGGAATTGCTCGCTGCTGATCAGCTCAAAGGCGTAGGTGAGCAAGCCGTCGCCCGCAAGAATGGCCTCAGCTTCGCCAAATTTTTTATGGCAGGTGAGCTGACCCCGGCGCAGGTCGTCGTTGTCCATCGCGGGCAAATCGTCATGAATCAGCGAATACGTGTGAATGCACTCCAAGGCGCAGGCGGCAGGCAAGAGTAACATATCCACGTCCGGTTCATCGCTGACGCAGCGGGCCGCAGTCAAGCACAGGATAGGCCGAATTCGTTTACCGCCGACAAAAAGACTGTAGCGCATCGTCTCAATATGAGCAGCAAAATCTCCTTCCGCCGCCAGCATATACTGGCGCAGTGCCTCCTCGACAAGCTGCCGCTGTTCCTGAAGATACTGTTTGATATCAAACATATTTTTCCTTTCTCACTTCCGCTGACAAACTGATTCGGATGCTACTGTCCTGTTTCGCACTGTTATACCATCTTTTCCAACAGGAGCAACTGAAATCAGTTTTCATTCTTCACGGATAATGAAACCGTGATTTATATCTTGTTTGGCAAATTTACATTTTATACAATTTATGCGATTGACAGAAAGGATAGGAGGAATATAATTCGTCATATCAAGCGGGTGTCTTTTAGCTTCGTTTGATATGAAAAGGTGGAACATTAGAGGCTCTGTTCAGAGCAAAACACACACTCGTCGTCAACGAATAAGGAGGAATTGCCCATGCCTGATCTGAATCTCGGCAACGCCAGCACCGCGTGGATTGCCCAGCACCAATGGAACGACAGTTACGAAGTCGAATTTTCTCGCTGGATCGAGCAGTTGTTTGCCAAGAAAGGGCCAACGCTGACTGCCTGTTTACGCAACCAAGCAGCTAACTCTCTGTATTCGGACGAAGATAAAAATCTTTCGGTGTTCAGCGATTGCGCCGATCTGCCGTATGTGGTGCGGGCGTATTTCTGTTACAAAAAGAAACTGCCGTTTTCATTCAACGTTTCCATTGCTGGTGGGCGATATACCAGCGGGAACACGCCAGGATCACGTCGCTCTTTTATGAATTATGCCAAATTTTCCCTTTTGGCTAAAGCAATCAGCAACAGTGTCCACAGCGGCTTTTTTCGTTATTTTTGGACGACAGAAAAAACAGATACCTATCTGGCGGAAATCAACCGAGAGAGCATTGTTCCGGGCGTAGTATATTACGATGCGAACGGCCATGTGCTGGTCGTTTCCAAGGTAGATGCCGACGGCACGGTTTGGTTTGTGGACGGACATCCTGACAACAGTCTGACCAGCAAACGATTCGGCGAATCACTGTCACGTGGCTCTTGTAAAACAGGCGGCGGGTTCCGTCGCTGGCGACCGCAGACGGTGGATAGCAGCGGTAGCTTTGTCTTGACTTCAAACAAAAATTCAGCCTTTTTTGATGCCGGACAAAGCCAGTGCCAATCTAACTACCGCGTTGACGGTTTTGACCTCAATTATCATCAGTGGGTAAAACGGCGACTTGCCTCTGGTAACGTTAGGATTGATCCGACCAAAGAATTGACCCAGCAACTGACTGCTCTGCACGAAGCCCTGAAAGAGCGGGTTGATGCTGTCGATGCGGCGGTTGCCAAAGACATCCACACGAAAGCACATCCTACCAGTCTGCCTTACAATATCTACGGAGCGGAAGGCGAATGGGAATCCTACTCCACGCCAGGCCGTGATGCGCGGTTAAAGGCACAAGTCAGAGAAATTTTTAATTTTATCACCAGCAGCGTTGCCGCAGTAGAACGTGGCAATCATCCTTACCTGTTCAGTGGGAGCGTGGGAACGCTGGTGCGCGAATACGATGCAATCTGGACTGCAAATTCGGCAGCAATGCGGATCGGTTATACCAATTCAGTCGGAGCAGCAGTATCGCTGACCTTGTCGGATATCATGGATCGGCTCTTTAAGCTTTCTTTTGACCCCTATCACTGCCCTGAACTGCGCTGGGGCGATACACAAACGACATCCTGCCCTGACGGTTCTACTAAACGGGATTGGTACAACAAAGAGCAAAGGCTGCGCAATGTCATTATCCCCGATAGCCGTGCCAACACTACGTTGGATTGGGGGCCGCAGACTGCGCCGGATATTCATGTCGGCAATCTTCTGCGTAAACTGAAACAGCAGTACGCTGCCTGATAGATGGAACCGCCCGTTGCTTCACGCCTGCGGGCGGCAACTTCAATTTTTACTCATGCAAAGGAGGAGGTGCATTATGTTCAGACCATCTGTAGATAAGCTGATTGAGGTGATTAAAGCCAAGGGATACGCACTCTATGACACCCCTGGAATTGATTGGAATCTGAATATTGTTGGCATTCGCGCGCTTGATCCTGAACTTGGAAAATTCAACGATACCTTGACTGTTTTCCAGAGATTTCGTGGAATTTGGGAAATATATTATTATCACATCACTACTGACCCTAGTATTTATTATCTTACTCATCCAGTCAACAGCTCTGGTGCTGCTATTCTCAAGGAAGGTCAATACAAGGGAGCGTATCAGATGGATATTCATAACCGAGGACGAATAAGTGGCCACTTAGCTCTTTGTCAACGGTTAGGTTCGGTCACGGTTTATCGTGACAGTAACCGCGATGCGAAGCTCAATCTCAAGGCTGAAAAAACAGAAACCGGCATGTTCTCAATCAACATTCATCGCACTACCGACAGGTACGCGAATGAACAAAAATTCTCCGCAGGTTGTCAAGTTTTTGCCGATCAGCGTCAGTTTAATGACTTCATCCTGAAATGCAAGGAAGGGAAAAAAGCATTCGGCAACAAATTCACCTATACGTTGCTGCATGAAAAAGACTTTGCTTGATTTCGTTGGACGATAGCGGAGTTTTTTACCTGCTTCCACATCATTCAGTGCTTGACCAATCTGTATCCACCATATAAAGTATCCATCATCATAATGGCTGTCGGTACGCTTCATGGGAAGCGTGGCACGCTGTCCTGCTGAATTGAGCAGGGCAGCCAACAGGGAATCCGGTGAAAAACCGGGACTGTCCCGCAGCGGTAAGCGGAAACGAACACCGTCTCCTTGAACAAGGAAAAGCACTGTGCCGAAAGGTACGGGAAGCGACGGTTAGTAGGCCCGTAGGCGTTTTGCCTGCTTGTCCGTAAGTCCGAAAACCTGCCGACAACGCACCATCCCACTTAATCCCCTTCGAGGAAAGGAGAGAGGTATGCCGCAGTTTGTCCGCGCCGTATCTACGGCTAACCGTGCCGGTTTTCCCTGCATCCGTAGTCCTGCCTGTCCCCTGTTTTCATTCGCGTTTGTTGATTTCCATTTCGCCTGAAAACAAGGAGAACAGATGATATTTTTTGAACAAGAAAAAGCCCGCCGGAATACCGACGGAGAGAGGAACGCCTTGCGCCTCATCGGCCAAGACATGCAGATCATGAATCCGTTATTTTTCCGGGCAATTGAGGGGCGAGATAGCCGTGCGCTGGCAGCTGTAGCTGTCCGGCAAGCAGAGGCCGGGGCTGATGCCTTGGATTTAAACCTCGGCCCGGCCAAGAAAAACGGTGGCCTGCTCACTTGGGCGGTTGAGACCATTCTGGCAGCAACGCAGCTGCCTTTGTTTGTTGCCTCTCAGATTTTGTCCCAACCCGCATTGCTGCGGAAACACGGGGATAAGTTGACTGTCAACTCTGTGACCGCTGATCCGATGACTTTAGCCACTGACATGGAAAAAGTAAGGGACTGCGGGGCTAAATTGGTGGTGCTGCTGGCTCGGCCCGGTCTCTCGCCCTTTACGGCGGATGACCGGCTCCAGCTGGCTGCCGAGGTGTTGGAAACTGCAACTCGCACCAATTTTCCGTTGAAAAAACTCTACGTTGATCCGCTTTTTCGTCCCAGCCCTGATCCTGTTCGTCAAGGATTGCCGGACATTGATCCGGTGCTGGAAACTCTTGCCGCTCTGCCGCTTCTGAGCCAAGAAAAAGTGCCTTCACTGCTGGCACTGTCCAGTGCCTCCACTTTTCTGCCTGCGGCTAAACGCCCAGCCTTCCACCATCGGCTGCTGCCTTTGCTGGCCGCTGCTGGCTTAGACGCAGTCATTCTCAACTGCAACGACCGAACACTGATGGATATCGCCCGCAGTGATGCGGCAATGCGTCCCTTCCTTGCTGTAGCATGAGCGTACTACGTGGTGGCTGACTGATTTTCTCTGTCGGCTACCACGTGCGGAACTTACCGGTATCAATGTGAACAAAATCTGACGCGGCGTAGTAGCCCACACCGCCCGCCTCCAGCGCAACCGCGCAGTCACGCACCATGCGGGTATTCTTACCGGTGAGGCGGATGTCAACAGCTTGGCCTTGCATGTGTAGACTGCGCTTGGCCACGCCATCGCTATTGCCGCGCAGCTTCTGATTCGTCTGGGGAGAACGGTAGGCGGAAATGATCTCGTAGGTGCTTCTACAGCCAATTTCCTGCTGTATCGTCCAAAGGATGTTCAGTATTTCTGGGTCAATAGGATATACTTCACTGGTACGAAAATCACGGAGGTATTTGTTGATTTGTTGAAGTGCCTTGAAATCGTACTTTCCGTTGCGCAAATAATTAATATCAAGACATTCGCGGGTATGGGTATGATAAAAAGCCAAGTTCCGGGTGCCTTTATCGGCGCGAGGACGGGTAGGAACGGCAGCCAGAGCGGGAGCAGCGTGGGCAACGAGAATTCCAGCCGCCGCTTTTGCGCCGAGGGCAAGAAAAGAACGTCTATCCATGATGGCAGTCTCTTGTTTAAATTATTCTTTCAGAAAAACCGTATCGTCTCCGGCAAAATAAATCTGTTGCAGGAAGATCAGTCATAACATGATTGCGCTATGTTTGGAACGATACAGAATGAAACCTGATTCAATAACTTTTATTAAACAGAATATTCTGCCCGCTGTCAACCTCCCATGAGCAGGGAAAACGGCAGAGGGTTATGTACGACAGCGGGGTAGTTTGGATGAACAACTTTGCTGCGGATGATCACCTTCATTGAGCATCATCTTTATTGCTATACGAATGAGCAGCTTATCTTTGTAAGCGTAATTTCGTGTTGAATAAAAAGTAAAAATACTTTTTACTTACACTGTAAAAGGAATCGATAGCAGTGCGAGCAGAGATTAAGCGTGTAGGCTTGTAATAAAAAAAACAGGAGAAGAAATATGGCAGTAAAAAAATGTGTCACAGCAGTCATTTTTCTTGCGGCTACAACCGCTGGAGCAGCGTGGGCAGAGGAGCCGATCAAGCCAATCACCCCGCCCAAGGAGATCAATCAAGCGAAAGCCGAGCTGGGCAAAAAGCTCTTTTTTGACCCCCGGCTGTCCAAATCTGGCTTCATTTCCTGCAACTCCTGCCACAACCTCAGCATAGGTGGTTCGGACAACCTGAAAACTTCTATCGGCCACAACTGGCAGAAAGGGCCGATCAACGCGCCAACCGTTCTCAACTCCAGCCTCAGTTTTGTCCAGTTCTGGGACGGCAGAGCTGACAGTCTGAAAGCGCAGGCGGGCGGGCCGATTGCCAACCCCGGCGAGATGGCCTTAACCCATGCTCTGGCGGAAGGTATTTTGACTTCCATTCCCGGTTATGTAACTGAATTCAAGCAAGTCTTTGGTGATAACAAAATTGATATCGACCGAGTGACAGATGCTATTGCAGAATTTGAGAAAACCTTGGTCACGCCCAATTCCCGCTTTGACAAATGGCTCTTGGGCGATGTGAAGGCTGTGACCGAGCAAGAGCTGGCTGGCTACAAATTGTTCAAGGATTTTGGCTGCATTTCCTGTCATTACGGCGAATCTGTTGGCGGCGGTACCTTCCATAAAATGGGCATGGTTGAGGAGTACAAAGCCAAAAGTCCGGCTGAGGGCCGCAAAGCGGTCACGGGCAAGGATGAAGACCGTTTCATGTTCAAAGTGCCGAATCTCCGCAATGTTGAGCTGACTTATCCATATTTTCATGACGGCGAAGCGGAGACTCTGACTGAGGCAGTGGATGTCATGGGTCGTCTCCAGCTCGGCAAGAAGCTCTCCGATACGGAGAACGCACAGATTGTCGCCTTCCTCAAGAGCTTGACTGGCGATCAACCTGCATTTACCCTGCCGATGTTGCCGCCTTCTTCAGATAAAACCCCACAGCCTAAGCCCTTTGAAGAGTAATCGGGCCTGACTTGAGCAGCCGGAATTTTTTCGGCTGCTTTCCTGTGCATCAAAACGATTCTGCGGCGACAGATAGGTATTTTAGCGATCAACAAGGCGCAGTGTTGCCTGAGCTACAGGGGCTACAAAAAACGAAAATGCTCCTCAATTAAACTGAATAGCATGAAAAAGGTCATAGACTCGGAAAAAAGGCCGATTAAGCTCTGGCTTGACGACATGGAGGCGGGCGCATTGGCGCAGGCCCGCAATCTGGCCAATCACCCCTTCACCTTCCGCCACGTGGCGCTCATGCCCGATGCCCACGAAGGCTACGGAATGCCCATTGGCGGCGTGCTGGCCTGCGACGGCGCGGTGATTCCAAACGCTGTGGGGGTTAATTGATCGGCCCCCGTTAAATCCGCTCAATTGCTGGAACCCTAAATCCGAAAGGACATGGCAATCAGCAGCCAGAGGCTGCGGCGACGCAGTCAAATGGTTCAGAGACTTGCGGCCTTGCAACAGACAGGGCCGCAGAACAGCAAAAATGTTGCAGATGCGTTGAAATGAAACTGACAGCACAACAGATAAAACAGCGATATTTCGACCGCATCTACAACGAAGCCCCAGAGGTTCCATGTGCTTGCGGCTGCGGCACTGTCATTAAATCAAAGGATCGTTATGGCCGTGACAAGCAGTATGTCAGTGGTCATAACAATCGAAAATATGATGATCCGCGCCAGTATAAACGTGAATGGAATCACCGGAACAGGCCGAAGCGTCAAAAATACAAAAAAATCCGCACTCACAGCATCAAAGCACAGCTTATCATCGAGGCTGGCGGAAAATGCTTATTGTGCGGACTTGATTTCGATGGAGAGTGCACAGCAATATTTGACTTTCACCATCGTGACGCTTCGGAAAAACTGTTTAATCTCAACAACAACTCTGTCAACAGATACAGCCTGCCTGCTATACGTGAAGAGGCTGCCAAATGTGACTTGTTGTGCGCCAACTGCCATCGGCTGGTGCATTGGGACTGGGATGCTGTTAACACGGCGGACTCCCGCGAGGAACTGTTAATTCCTGAGACCGGGATGAAGGTATAGTCCACGCCGCATGAAAACATGCGGACTAAGGCGACATTGGCTGCGGCGTATGCGCCGTGCAGACTTCTCTGCCCGGCCTTGACCGCGAAACCTTGAAAAAGATTCTCGGCCTGATCCGGGCAGCGGTGCCAGTCGGCTTTGACCACCACAAGCGGCAGCAGGACAGAAGCCTGATGCCCGATCCGGCCCGGCTGGACGGCGTGGAAAAATCCATTGTCCGCGAGCAGTTCGAGGCGGGCTGCAAGCAGATCGGCACCTTGGGCGGGGGCAATCATTTCATCGAAATGCAGCAGGGCGACGACGGCCATGTCTGGCTGATGATTCACTCCGGCAGCCGCAACATCGGCCTGAAGGTGGCGGAGCACTACAACCGCTTGGCTGTCAGTCTGAACGAGCGGTGGCGGAGCGAGGTGCCGAAGAAATGGGAGCTTGCCTTTCTGCCGCTGGAGACGCAAGAGGCGCAGGAGTATCTGGCGGAAATGAGCTGGTGCGTGGATTTCGCCCTTGCCAGCCGCAAGCTGATGATGGAGCGGGTCAAGGCAGCGGTGCAGGAGGTTGTTGGCGCGGTTGAGTTTCCGCAGTTCATCAACATCGCCCACAACTACGCAGCAATGGAGGAGCATTTCGGCAAAGAAGTGCTGATTCACCGCAAAGGGGCCACCCGCGCCTTTGCCGGGGAATTTGGCATCATTCCCGGCTCGCAGGGCAGCCGCAGCTTCATCGTCATCGGCAAAGGGAACAGGGAAAGTTACTGCTCGTGCAGTCACGGCGCAGGACGGAAGATGGGGCGCGGCCAAGCCCAGCGCGAGCTGAATTTGCAGGCCGAAGTGGAGCGGCTGGACGCGCTCGGCGTGGTGCACGGCATCCGCAATCAGAAAGACCTTGACGAAGCTCCTGGTTCGTACAAAGATATTGAGACGGTGATGGAAAATCAGAGCGATCTGGTGGACATCGCGGTCAGCCTGCTGCCGCTGGCGGTGATCAAGGGATAGGTCTTGCGATTTTTCCGCAATTGTTTTACATCTTGTGGCCGGGGAGAAGGTGCAGGAGCTTTTGGGGGTAGTCGGTAGAACACATTGATACTTTTTCAATAGGAGTAAAACATGCCTGATATTTGGACTATAACTGGTTTAGTTATTACAACATTAAGTTTTGTGTATGGAATTTATCAGGGGATAAAAAATAGTCAGCTGAAAAAACTTGTGCATTCACAAACATGGGATCTACATGCTAGGGCAAATAATGCTACTGGTGCCGTCCAAAATGCATATAAACTATATAAAGAAAAACACAATGATAATATAGACCCCGCTGTTCTTGAAATTCTTGCAAAAAGTTCAGCGTTTAGTCAGGATGTGTTTTTAGACACAATTCGTCACATTTACTTATCGGATCCATTTGATTATGAAAAAGTTAATAAATGGGAAGAATTAGGAAAATTCGAGGCTTCTCATAAAGATTCTTTTAAAGTGATAGCTAGTATTAAACCGCAACCGGAAAGCTGGTTTATACATTTCAAGAAATTTCTCCTTTTCCAGTGAATGTTGTCATCGCTCAACGAATAACGTACCGCACCGAGAAAAACTCCCTCTGCAAGAGGAGACTCTCTCACTGCATTGAGAAAAACCCTTCCCGAAGCGGCAGAAATCGCACTAAAGCAAGAGAAAAAGGCTCTACAGCAGGCAGAACTCATCCTGCAACAGGAAAAAGTCATTTCGCAGCGGGAGAAAACGGCTCCGCAGCACTGCAACGCCATTTTCTCCTGCTGCACCCGCTCATCATCCGGGAAATTCTTCCCTCAACCCAATTCAGGAGGACACTATGCCAGCCCCGTATCATTCCATCGAAGACCGCCTGAATCGCTACCTGACCGGCCTCACCAATGCCCGCGATGTCCCGGAGCTGCAAAGCCGGGTCGCTCTGTACGGCTACACCCCGGACAAACTCAATCAGATGCTGGCGCAGCGGCAGCAGGCCTTCGACCTCTATCTTGCCCAGAAAACCGAGTACAGCGAGCAGCACGCCGCCACCGCCGCCTTTGAGCAGGCTTGGAAGACCGCCCATGACACCTATATGCGCCTGATCCGGCTGGGGCGGATTCTGTTCCGGGATAACCACGCCATCTTTATCAAGCTGACCCTGAACGAGGAGCGCAAGCGGACCTTTTCCGGCTGGCTGGCCCAAGCCAACACCTTTTTCAGCAATCTCCTGAGTGATCAGAATGCCTTGGCAAAATACAGCCAGTACAACACCCCGCCGGATGCCGTCAACGCAGCAAAGGCCTTGGTCGTTGCAGCGGAACAGGCCAACATCATTCAAGCTAAAGAAACCGGCGAAGCCCAGCAGGCAACAAAGGATCGGGATGAGAAGACAGATGCCTTGGACAGCGCCATGTCCGAATTCTATGCCTTGGCGGAACTGGCCTGCGAAGATGCCCCGGACTTGCTGAAAATGCTCGACCTTTGAAGACCGCTCTGCCGCTTGCTGCAAAAAAGACCTTGACGAAGCTCTCGGCCCGTACAAAAATATTGAGACAGTGATGGCAAATCAGAGCGATTTGGTGGCGGCTGAAGTGAGCCTGCTGCCGCTGGCGGTGATCAAAGGATAGATAAATAACTATCGAAGTTATGCAGGTGATCTATCTCCGTTGCACAAAAAAGGGCCGCCCCAACGAATGGGCGGCCCTTGCTGCTCACAGCTATTCCGGCGTATTGACTGCTATTGTAGTTTAGTACGTTCTGCCGCAGCGAGTCTGGCCATCGCCCGCTGAAGGGCTGAGGTTACCAAAATGCGGTTGATATTCTCCGCATGAGCCTGTTCCTGCGCCAGCTGTTTCACAGCCCGTTCTTTGGCCAGCAGGGCGCGGGGTACGTCAATTTCTTGGCCGTACTCAGCATTTTCTACAAGAAAAGTGATGGCGTTGCCTGAGACCTCAGCAAAACCACCACTGACCATCAGATATTTAACGTCCTTGTCCTTTTTGTAGTGCAGAACACCGGTTTTAATCGTGGTCAGAAAAGGCGCGTGATTTGCCAGTACACCAAATTCGCCGTTGGTGCCGGGCGCGGTGACGATATCCACATCCTCGCTAACCACTGACCCGGCGGGTGTCACCACTTCCAGATGAATCTGTGCCATTATTCGTTACCTCTGCCTGAGATTTTCCGCGCAGGGTCAGGCGGCAACCGCAACCTTCTTCTCTGCCGCAACTTGTTCCGCCGACGCTTTCCCGGCAGCGGCTTTTTCAACAGCTTCCTCAATCGTGCCGACCATGTAGAAGGCATCCTCCGGCAGATCGTCGTGCTTGCCGTCCAGAATTTCCTTGAAGCCGCGCACCGTGTCTTCAACCTTCACGTATTTGCCGTCCATACCGGTGAACACCTCGGCAACGTGGAAGGGCTGAGAAAGGAAACGCTGAATCTTGCGGGCGCGACCGACCAAACGCTGATCGTCATCAGACAGCTCATCCATGCCGAGGATGGCAATAATATCTTTTAGCTCCTTATACTTTTGCAGCGTCCTTTGCACCCGGAGAGCGGTCTGGTGATGCTCCGCGCCGACCACGTTGGGATCAAGGATGCGCGAAGTGGAGTCCAGCGGATCAACTGCCGGATAAATGCCGAGCGCGGCGATCTGACGGGAAAGAACAACTGTGCCGTCCAGATGGGCAAAGGTGGTGGCCGGAGCTGGGTCAGTCAGGTCGTCAGCAGGCACATAGACGCACTGCACGGCGGTGATCGAACCCTTGTTGGTGGAGGTGATGCGCTCCTGAAGCGCACCAAGGTCAGTAGCTAAGGTGGGCTGATACCCTACCGCTGACGGAATGCGGCCCAGCAAAGCAGAAACCTCGGCACCAGCTTGGGTGAAACGGAAGATGTTGTCAACGAAGAAGAGCACGTCCTGGCCTTCCTCGTCGCGGAAATACTCGGCAGCGGTCAGGCCGGTCAGAGCGACACGGGCGCGGGCACCCGGCGGCTCAGTCATCTGACCATAAACCAGCGCGGCCTTGGGTAGAACGCCGGATTCCTTCATCTCCATATACAGGTCGTTGCCTTCACGGGTGCGCTCACCCACGCCGCAGAACACCGAGATGCCGCCGTGCTGCATGGCAATATTGTTGACCATCTCCATCATGATGACCGTCTTGCCGCAGCCTGCGCCGCCGAATAGACCCATCTTGCCGCCGCGCGGGAAGGGCACCAGCAAGTCAAGCACTTTAATGCCGGTTTCCAGCACGTTGACTTCAGTGTCCTGCTCAGTGAACTCCGGCGCAGCACGGTGGATGGGCATGGTCTTCGATGCGTCGATTTCACCCAGACCGTCAACCGGACGGCCCACCACGTTCATAATTCGGCCCAAGGCAGGCGCACCGACCGGGATAGAGATCGGCTTGCCAGAATCGCGGCAGGCCATGCCCCGCACCAGACCATCGGTCTGATCCATCGCGATACAGCGCACCACGTTATCGCCCAGATGCTGGGCCACTTCAATGACCAGATTTTCCTTGGTATCGTTGATGCCCGGATTGGTTACAAACAGGGCACTCATGATGTCAGGCAGCTCGTTCGCCTTGAATTCTACGTCAACGACAGGCCCGATCACCTGTATGATTTTGCCAGCTCCCATTTTCTACCAGCCTCCCAATATCTTCAGCAGTCTCTGCGTAAGTTTTCTGTTCTGTCAGCCTTTCAGTGCCTCGGCACCGCCGACGATATCCATCAGGTCGCCGGTGATGGCTGCCTGGCGGGCCTTGTTGTACAGCTGCTTTAGTTCCTTGATCATGTCGCCGCAGGCCGTGGTTGCGTTGTCCATCGCCGTCATTCGGGCGGCCTGCTCACCTGCGCCAACCTCCAGCATGGCGTGAAAAACCTGCACGTCTAAGTACAGGGGCAGCAGGGTCTCCATGATCTCGGCAGGAGTCGGTTCAAATATATACTCAACCGAATCCTCCGCAGCCTTATCTTTCTCGACCGGTCTGATCGGCAGCAAAGTTTCCTGTGTTGGCACCTGCGCGGCCAGCGACTTGAAGCGGGCATAAATCAGCTCCACTTGGTCAACCGTCTTGCTGAGAAACTGCTGGGCCGCATCTTCAGCGATTCCACGGGCATTGAACATCTGGAAGGTGCCCATGATGTCCATGACCGACCGCCGGACTTTACCCGACCGCTTGAAAGCCCGCGTTGCCTTGTTGCCGACCGTCACCAGCGTGACCTTTTTGCCCTCGCTCTCGTACTGAGCGATCAACTTTTGGGCCTTGTTGATGACGTTGGTATTGAAGCTGCCGCACAGCCCTCGGTCAGAGGTGATGACCACCAGCTCGATGTTCTTCACCTCGCGGGCAACCATCAGCGGTTGGCCGCTGCCTGCGCCGCTGGAGAGTTTCTGCATGGCTTCGGCGAACTTGCCTGCATAAGGCCGAAACGCCTCCATCCGCATCTGAGCACCGCGCAGCTTGGCCGAGGCAACCATGTTCATCGCCTTGGTGATCTGCGAAGTTTTGGAAACGCCTTCGATCTTGTTCTTGACTTCCTTTAATCCTGGCATGGTGATCCGTATCCTGGTTTAATCCAGCCTCAGTTCAGACCGTTAGCCGTTTTGAAGGTGCTGCCAAAAGTCTTCAGCGTGGCTCTGATCTTCTGCTCCAGCTCAGGAGAAATCGCCTGTTTTTCCCGCAGTTCAGCAAAAATCGCAGGCTCGTTCATCTCAATGTAGCCATACAGCTCCTGCTCGTAGTTGGCCAGCAGATTAACCGGTAGCTCGTCCAAGAACCCCTTGGTGCCTGCAAAGATGATCGTGACCTGCTTCTCCATCGGCAGCGGTTGATATTGGGGCTGCTTGAGGATTTCCACCAGCCGCTCGCCACGGGTCAGTTTGGCTTGCGTGGCTGCGTCGAGATCAGAACCGAAACCAGCAAAGGCCGCCAGTTCGCGGTACTGAGCAAGATCAAGCCGCAAGGTGCCTGCGACCTGCTTCATCGCCTTCACTTGGGCCGCGCCGCCGACGCGGGAAACTGAAATACCAACGTTGATTGCCGGACGAACACCAGCAAAAAATAGGCTCGGCTCCAGGAAGACCTGACCGTCGGTGATCGAAATAACGTTGGTCGGAATGAAGGCGGACACGTCGCCCGCCTGGGTTTCAATGATCGGCAAAGCGGTCATTGAGCCTGCGCCGAGCGCATCGCTCAGTTTGGCTGCCCGCTCCAGCAGACGGGAATGGTTGAAGAAGATGTCGCCGGGATAGGCCTCGCGTCCGGGCGGACGGCGCAGAAGCAGGGACAGCTCGCGGTAGGCAACAGCCTGCTTGGACAAATCATCATACACGATCAGCGAGTGCTGGCCGTTGTCGCGGAAATATTCAGCCATTGCGCAGCCGGTCATGGCCGAGACATACTGCATCGGCGCGGGATCAGAGGCGCACGCAGCCACTACGGTAGTATATTCCATCGCCCCGTGCTTGCGCAGGGCTTCGACCACCAGAGCCACGGTGGATTTTTTCTGGCCGGTGGCGACATAGACGCAATGCACACCCGTGCCTTTTTGGGCGATGATCGCATCAACGCAGAGCGCGGTCTTGCCGATCTGTCGGTCGCCGATAACCAGCTCGCGCTGGCCGCGTCCCACCGGGGTCATTGCATCAACCGCCTTGTAGCCGGTATAGCAGGGTTCATGTACGCTTTTACGGGCGATAACGCCGGGAGCGATGACCTCCATTTTGCGGGTCAGCTTGGCATTCAGCGGCCCTTTGCCGTCGATAGGCTGGCCGATGCCGTCCACAACCCGGCCTTCTAGCTCCGGTCCCACCGGCACTTCAGCGATCCTGCCAGTACGGCGCACAATGTCGCCCTCTTTGATGTTGCGCACGTCGCCCATAACCGCCACGCCGACGTTGTCCTGTTCAAGGTTGAGAGCCAGCCCCATAATTTTACCGGGGAACTCAAGCAGTTCCATGGCTTGGCAGTTCTCTACGCCGTACACGCGGGCAATACCGTCGCCCACTGAAATAACTGTTCCGGTTTCCTTCAGGTCGATACCGCTTTTATAACCAGCGATCTGATCCTTGATAATCCGGCTAATTTCTGAGGCTTTAATCTGCATCTTGACTATTCTCTCCCCTTGATAGATTCTTTTAATCCATTAAGCTGTGTGCGGATGCTTCCGTCCAGCACCAGATCGCCGACCCTGGCCACCATGCCGCCGATAATTGAGGGATCGACCTGCGTTTCAAGAAGTATCTTATTTCCCGTAATTTTTTCTAACGTGGCCCGAATTTTCGCTAACAGTGCTTTGTCTAATTTGACAGCGGACGTAACCCAGCCGTGGCTGATGTTTTCCTCGCGCTCCATCATCTCTCGCACTTGGTCGGCAACTTCTGGCAGCACAGAGACCCGCTTTTTTTCCACCAGTAGATGAAGGAAGGCCCCCAGAAGAGAATCCGCGCCCGCAGACTCCGCGATTCCAGCCATGACCTTCAACCGAACCTCAAGAGGATACAAGGGATTGGTCAGCGCATCAGCGACTCCCAGATCGGGATTGACAAAGAGATCGGCAATAGCTTTAAGTGCTTGCGCATAGACATCTACCGTCCCATGTTCCTTGCCCAAAGCGAAGATGGCTCTGGCATACCTTTTGGCTAAAATGATCTGTTTCACTGCGTCGCCCTTTCAAGATACTGTTCAATAATCATGACCTGATCCGCTGGGGTCAGATTCTTCAGGATCAAATGTTCGGCCATCGCCGCTGCCTGCTCCGCCACTTCGTCCTGAAGGCTGCTCCGAGCTGCTGCCGCTGCCGCTTCCACTGCGGCCTCGGCCTGCCGCCGAATGTCCCGCGCCGAACTCTCAGCTTCGGCAAGAATGCGGCTGCGCTCGTCTTGAGCCAAGGCCACAGCCCGACCGACGATCAGCTCAAATTCTTGCTCCATGCCAGCTAGCCGCGCCTCAAAATCTTTGTAGGAACGCTCGGCCTCGTTGCGTTTAGCTTGGAGTTCTTGCAGATCGTCTTCAATTGCCTTGCGACGGCTACCTAATCCTTCGACGATAGGTTTACCCGCAAATTTGACCAACAAAAAGACCAAGGCGGCAAAGTTCAGGGTGCGCCAAAGCAGGTCTTTCAATTTTTCGCCGGTGATCATCGGTGCGGCATGACTTTCACCGTGGCCTTCTTCTCCGCCCGCATGGGCATCGTGTCCGACAGAAGCCTCCGCCGCATGATCAATCTGATGAGCGTCCTGGACAGCCGCTTGCTCGTGACTTGCTGCTGCGCCATGCTCTTCAGCAAAAACCGCTCCCGCAGCTCCGACGCAGAGCCAAGTCGCAGCCAGCAGTGGCAGAACTTTTTTCACCTTCATGCGTGCACACTCCTTCCCAGTATCTTAGCCGCCATGTCTTGGGCAACGCCGTTGATATTATTCAGCAATTCCTTACGGGCGACATCAAAACTGACTCGGATTTCGGCAAGCTGCCGCTCTTTCTCGCTGTCGGCTTCCAGACGGATTGCAGCCATTTTTTCTGCGCCTACGGCCTCAGCCTCGCTTTTTGCCGCATCCAAGGCTTTTTTCGCCTTAACGCTGGCTTCGTGCATTTTTTTATTCAAGAGAGCCTGATGGTCGCGAGCCTGTTGCTCAAAATGTTCTACATCGCCGGTCATGGCATCCATGTTTTCCTGCCGCCGGTCCATGATCGCCAGAATAGGCTTGTACAGAATTTGGTTAAGGACGATCATCAGCACGATCATGTTGATGATATGGATAAGGACTGTACTGTCGATGGAAATCATATTTAACAGCTCCTAGTGCACCTAAAAAATTGCACAGCCTAACCCAGCGGCTGCTTTGATCAATTTGATTGACACTTACTACCAAGAAATGCGGGGGTATGTCAAATCTTTTTTAAGGCAGACGCGAGATAGACCCCAAATTGGCGAGGCTTATCGTAAATAACGTTTTTTCATCCTCTTACACTCTACACTGCACCGGAAAATAAAAAATTGGTTCGACTTTTGTATTCCCGCGACTATAATGATTTTATGAATTGTCAACTCTGGCCAACCGGAGGCGCAGCATGAGTCCGCAGCGCCTGATCATTCTTGCTGGACTGTTTTATATCGTTTGGCGGCTGTTGCGCAATCTGATACGAGACAAAATCCGCAGCGAGCTACGGCAGCAACAAGAGCGTCAAAAAACAGAGTCAGCGGCGCAGGATGTGCTGGAAGAAGATTCTGTTTGCGGTATTTTGATTCCCCGACAGCAGGCTATCCGGCTACGACAGGACGGTAAAACCTATTATTTTTGCAGTGATACTTGCTGTGATACGTTTATTAGCAGAAAGGAAGGAGCAAAGGAATGAAGTTTTTTATTGACACGGCCAATATCGACGAAATCAAAAAAGGGATAGAATTAGGCATGGTTGATGGCGTAACCACCAATCCCTCTCTCATCTCGAAAGAACAACGTCCGTTCGCCGATATTCTCGCTGATATTTGCGCCTTAGTTGACGGGCCGATCAGTGCTGAGGTAATTAGCTTAGACGCTGACGGTATGGTGACTGAAGCCCGCGAATTGGCAAAATTGCACAAAAATATCGTGATTAAAGTGCCAATGACGGCAGACGGACTCAAGGCAGTTAGGCGGTTAGCCGCTGAAGGCATTCGCACCAACGTCACCCTCATTTTTTCGCCTGCTCAAGCTCTGCTGGCGGCCAAAGCGGGCGCAGCCTATGTTAGCCCCTTTGTCGGTCGTTTAGACGACATTGCTCAGGATGGCATGTCGTTAGTGAACGAGATCATGACAATTTTCCGTAATTACAGCCTGCGAACAGAAGTCATCGTTGCTTCAGTGCGTAGCCCTATGCACGTGATTCAATCCGCGCTGATCGGGGCTGATATCGCCACGATCCCGTACAAAGTCATTGCCCAGCTTGCCCGCCATCCGCTGACTGACATCGGTATGGAGCAGTTTCTTGCCGACTGGGAAAAACGGCAAAAATAATCGAAGAATGGGGTGTTCTGCCATGCGAACCTGTATGCTGTGTTGCATTTTTGCTGTGTCGAGTTTGTTGTCTCACGTAGGGCAGGCACAGGGAGAAATCTGCAAATATACCGACGAGCGCGGGGTAGTTCACTACACTAACGTGTCCGGCGACAAACGCTGCAAGCCCATGAACTACAGCCCTTTTTCGTCAAATCAACCTCGACTGACGATTACTTCCGCAGCACCCAGTGTACGCAGCATTGACCGCCGCTATCTGCGTTTTGGCAGGCCAGCATTAACTCAGCGGAGTAGCTTTGATTATCATATTCAGCAGGCAGCTCGCGTACATCATGTTGACCCTATGCTGATCAAGGCGGTCATTAAAACAGAATCAGGATTCAACCGTTACGCCGTGTCTTCCAAAGGTGCTCAAGGGCTGATGCAACTCATGCCGGGTACGTCCAGATATCTCAATATCAGCGATCCGTTTGATCCTTGGCAAAACATCTACGGCGGAACTCGATATTTACGTGAGATGCTTGATAATTTTAACGGAGATGTACATCTTAGTTTAGCAGCCTACAATGCTGGTCCGACCAGAGTGATGAAAAGTGGTGGAATCCCGCGCATCCCGGAGACAGTTGACTATGTAGGCAAAGTGATGCGTCAGTATCAGAATTATCAAGGCAGCGATTATGGCGTTTATTATTCCACCTATTCGCCGCCCAAGACGAGCATTCGGGTACGGCAGCTTATCATCAATTGACTGCGAAATGAAGCCGCTCGAAAATAAAAAAAATGAAACCGCCCTTGCTTTTTTTTCATATTCTGCGCTATATACTTATATGCAGTTTTTGGCGAGAGTAGCCTGAGAAAAAAAGATTTAACGACCGAACATGGCAAAAAAGGAAATCCCCGTAGTTGGCATTGACATCGGCTCTCATGCGGTGAAAGTGTGCCAAGTAGAAAGAGTGGGCAAGAACGGCTACCAGCTCTTGGCTCTCGGTGCTGCTGCGCTCTCTCCCGGCTCTGTCGATGACGGTGTACTCCAAGATGCCGGGGATGTTGCAGCCGCTATTTCCGAATTGTTCAAAAATCTCAAAATTAAAAACAAACGAGTGGGCCTTTCTATTTCTGGCTACTCGGTGATTGTAAAAAAAATCAACATTGAAATAGAGAACGAAGAAGAGCTGGATGAACGGCTCCACCAAGAAGCTGAACAATATATTCCTTTTGATATCAACGAAGTTTATCTTGATTTCCAAGTAATCAAGCAGGCTAAAAGCGAAACAGAGCGCAGCGAAGTCATGTTGGTGGCAGCGAAAAAAGAGGTCATCGACAATTATTTGGAAATGATCGAGGGGCTTAAACTGCTGCCAGTGCTGGTAGATGTTGATGGCTTTGCGTTGGAAAATATCTGGAACACCATCGCGGGTAGCGAGAAAAATGTCTGCTTGGTTGACATCGGAGCTTCCAAGATGAACATCAATATCATCGCGGGTGGTGCTTCGGTATTGGCGCGAGATGTGGTGACAGGTAGCGACAATCTTAGCCAAGAAATCGCCAACACGTTAGAGATTGACTACGAGGAGGCGGAGAAGATTAAGCTCGGTCGCCAGCAGGCAAAGGAAGAGGACATGGAGGAGCTGCACGGTATTTTCACCCGGATTTGCACTCGCTGGGTGTTAGAAATCAAAAAAGCTATTGATTTGTACGGAAACAACAATCCGGGCAAGCCGCTGGTTTCTTTGGTACTTAGTGGTGGCGGTTCAAAAGTCCAAGGGCTGCATGAATATCTTGCTAAAGAGACTGGACTGGAGGTCATTGCCTTTAATCCTTTTGAAGGCATGAAGATCAGTAAAAAAATTGATATGGAATATCTGAAGGTTGCTGCTCCTGAAATGTCCATCGCAACCGGACTTGCCATCCGTCCGGCGGAGTTTTGAGCCATGCTGCGGATTAACCTCCTGCCAGTCAAAAAAATCAAGCAGCGGGCTGCTGCGTGGCAGCAGCTGAAGATATTCGGTGCTGTTTTCGCAGCATTACTTGTTATTTTGATTTTAGCTTTCCTTCATCTGAGCGGAAAAGTGAGCGGCCTAAAGACTGATATCGCCAATCTTGAACAGAAAAAAACGGCACTCGCAGAAATATTAAAGCAGATTGAAGAACTAAAGCAAAAGAAAGATGCCATAGACAAACAGACTGCTTTGATTGAAAATGTAGAGAAATCTTCCGCGCTGACTGCTCATATTATGGATGAAGTCGCCAATGTTACGCCGAACGAGAGACTATGGTTGACTTCCTTTAACCAGAGCGGTACCGCTCTGAATCTGAGTGGTGTTGCCTTGGACAATCAGACCGTGGCGGAATATCTTGACAAGCTGGATGGATCACAATACATCTCAGAAGTAAAGCTGGTCAATGCTACATTGACTGCGGCGCAAGGAGGAAGAAGTCTGAAGAGTTTCACTCTCTCTTGTACTGCTGCAATGCCTGAAGCAGAGAAAGAAAAGGAAGCAACTCCAGAAGGGCCGGGAGCGGCTACAGCACAGAAAAACTGAACAAGGCTCAGGACAACATGGCTTCGGAAAAATTTGCGGTACAGCTTGATAAATTTGTTAACGAAAAATATATTCCGTGGAAAAAAAATGTCAAAATAGCTTTGGCAGCAGGATTAATCATTGCGCCGATAGCTGCTTTTATTTTTCTCTTTTATAATCCAACGCAGCAGGAAATAGCTACACTGGAAGAGACAAAAAGCAAACTGGATGCTGAAGTAAAAGAAGCAGAAACCGCAGCAGCGAACATCGACCACCATAGAGAAGAGCTTAAAAGAGCGACGCAAAAATTTGAAGAAATATCGGGGATTCTTCCAAAAGGTCCAGAAATCCCTGCTCTGTTGCGGAGCATTTCCGATCTTGGAAAAAGGGCAGGTTTAGATTTTATCTCTTTTGTACCGGGAACTGAAACACCAAAAGATTTTTACGCTGAAATCCCAATCAGTATATCAATCAGAGGGCCGTATCATAATGTAGGTTATTTTCTTGGTGAAGTAAGCGGGCTGGAACGCTTGGTGACAGTGAACAACATCAACATGGGCGGCCCTCAGGAAGTAGATGGAGACATAATGCTCAACTCCTCCTGTAACTTATTGACCTATCGTTATACGGGACAGGCGGCGGCTCCTCCACCAGCGGCAGCGAAGTAGCAGGCGGGGCGTAGCTTTTCAAAAACACAAAAAAAGCGGGCGAGATGCAATGCGGTTTAGCTCAAAAAAATACGCTTTCCTGATAGTGACGCTGCTGACAGGCGAACTATGCCGGGTGATGGTGTCCATAGCTCAAGAACCGCCTCCTCCCGCTGTGGTAGAGGCAGAGACTGCTGCAACGACAGCGGAACAAACATTAGATGCAGGAGAGGGACGAAAAAGGGCTAAATTTGAATATCAGTTAGATAACCGGCCTGATCCTTTTTATTCGTTCATAGCTAAGGAAGCTAAAGAAAAAAAAGATACTGTAGACCCGATTATTGACGAAAACAACGAGCGGCTCACTGGAATGCGTTTATTTGAGCCAGGTCAGTTGAGACTGGTAGCGGTGATGGGGGTTCAGGGCAGCAAAATCGCTATGGCAGAAGATACGGCTGGCAAGGGGTATATCCTGCGTGAAAACATACTCATAGGTAAACACGGAAAAATAGTGATGATTAAAGATGGTCAAGTCATTATCCAAGAAATTCGTAAAACGCAATCCGGCAGAGAGATAAATAATGAAATTATAATGACCTTAAAAAAAGAAGAAGATAAGTAAGGAATGAGTCAATACGGTGCGTATATTTTGCATTTATTATTGTTCGTAACAGTTCTTTTGAGATAGGATACTGATCAAGAATCGGGGCAGAGAGGACACTGTCATGAAAATAAAGACGGATGTATCATGAAAAAATATCACATTCTGTGTGACAGAATTATTGCGAAGAGAACGGTCATTCGCTTGAAAAAAGAGGGAGATCAATAAAAATGTCGCATTTCGTTTTGTCAGCTCGTCAGAAAAACAACAGATACAGTTGCAATCATCTTTTTTTTACCGCCGCTGCGGTTGCGGGTCTTTTGTTGACAAAAATTCCTTCTGACGCGGTCGCTCAGGACACTGGAGCCGCTGTTGTTCAGCCGCAACAGCAGGAGACGGGTGCAACAGTTGCTCCTGCTGCGAAAGGAAACAGCATTCTCGGAATAAGTGCGCAGCAGGTTGAAAAAAATCTGGAAATTACTATCCGCTGCGAAAAAATAATAGAACCTCCGCCAAATGTATATGAGCTACCCGGCAGCGACAGGAAAGGTATTAGTGTTGATATCGCTAATACGGAGATGCAGAAGTCAGCAGATTTGAGTTCGTTAAAAGTTTTTAATGTTGTACTTAACAGTTCAGCAAAAATAGAGGATGGAATTGATCGGTTGCGATTAAAATTTGATTTTCCAGAGCCGTATTCTTCATATACATCCAGCTTAAAGGAAAATAGTGTCATTTTAGTTATTGTGAATTTTTTCAAAGAGCAGTCTCCAGCAGGAGGCACTGGGCCTTTGTCACTTCCAGCGACCAGTTCAGCTCCTGTTGATACAAATAAGGTGAAAAATAGCACACCCAGTGGCGAATCTCTTGAAGCGCATCTGCCACCGGTGAATCCGACCATGAAAAACGCTGGAAATTTCGGCGGCAGCTCGACCGCAGCAGGGCCTGCTGCGGCGACCTCTCCTTTAGCTGGGGCGGACAGTAGTTTAATCACAGTCGATTTTTATAAGGTTGATCTGCATAATGTATTCCGTCTCTTGGGAGAAATCAGCGGTTACAATATTATTGTATCTGAAGGCGTTGCTGGCACTTTAACCCTTGCTTTGCACGAAGTTCCTTGGGATTTTGTCTTAGACATCATTCTAAATTTAAAAGATTTAGCCAAAGAGCAACGGCACAACACCATTGTCATTTATCCTAAGAGCAAGGAATTTGTCTGGCCACAGAGGTCAGCAGCGGAATCTTCGCTGAATATCGACACAGTGGACGCTGGAAAAACGAACAGCAAAGGTATTCCTATTGTCATCACGCAGGGTGATGGACAGGCAGTGCCGCCAGAAGCTATGGAAGCAAAAAAAATTGCAGCTTTGGCAATCAAGGCAGAAAAAGAGGGCAGCGTAGAAACGGCTGTTCAGCTTTATGAAAAAGCGTTTGATGTTTGGCCGGAGAAAGTAGAAAAAAAGGAAAAAGGCAAGTTAGCCAACAGGATAGCTTCTATCTATCTTGTTAAACTCAATCAAAATGCCAAGGCAGTTTATTACGCCAACAAAGCACTTGCCATTGACAAGAAAAACGGCAGTGCAGCTCTGAATGCGGCGATTGGTCATGCCAACATGGAAGAGAACAGCCAAGCGCAACAGTATTTTGATCAAAGTATCAGCATGAGCAAGCCAAGTCGGGAAGCTCTGTTTAGTTACGCAGTATTCAGTGAGCGGCAAAAACAGTATGATGCAGCCTTGCGGCTGCTGAACAAATACAGCGAGTTGTACGGAGAAGATTTGGATTCTATGGTTTCTCGTGCTCGCATCCAGGATCAGCAGGGCCGACAAGAGGAAGCGGACAAGACATACACGGCAATTCTTCATGCCGGTTTCAGTGTCCCGCAAGACTTGAGGGCTTTCATCATCAACAGGACCCGTTCCAACTAAAAAAATCAGGGAAAATTGCAATGAAACTTCATACACGCCTGCTGCCTAGCTGTCTTGCGGCGGCTCTCCCGCTGCTCCTGCTCTGCTCCTGCGTGGAAAAAGACAAAAAAACTGAAACACCGCCGCCAGCGGCAGCTTCGGAAACGCCTCAGCATCGCACGGTGGTTGAACCAGCTCTGTTGCCAAATCGTTTTCGGCAAACAGGCTATATGATCAATGAGGAAAAAGACACAGGTACTTCATTAAGTGGGAGCAATGCCGCAGCGTTAGATGGCCTCCAGCTGAAAGTTGGAGCCAACATCACCACTACGCAACCGATTCCGCTGCGGGAGGCAATGAAGGCGATAGTTAAAACCAAAAACATGAGTCTGAGTTGGTCTCCCGATGTAGATCAAGAGCTGCTTGTTGATATTGATGCCACGGCTAATGATAATTTTTATGAGGCGATTGATAATATCCTGCGTCAGTTAGATTATTTCCACGAAGTGGAAGGATCGACACTGGTTATTAAATACCGGGAGACAAAACGTTATCATGTTGCTATGCCTTTCATTAAGCAGGATTATAAATCGTTCACCGGAACTGATTCAGGGTCATCAGTTTCCAGCAGCGACAATAAATTTGATATCTGGGAAAATATCCAGAAAAATATCGATAGCCTCATAAGCACATGGAGTGCATCTGTTGCCACGCCGGAAGCGCAGACAACTGCTGTACCGGAGCAGAAAGAAGAAAAAAAGGGAGCTGCAACTGCTGATAAAAAGAAGAGTGATGAAGAGGAAGCGGTCGCTCCTGCCCCGCTTTCTCGCCGGGTTTCATCCACCGATTCAACCTACACCATCGATAAGCCTGTCGGCTTGATCACGGTACACGCACCCAAATCGCTACAGAAGAGAATTTCCGATTATCTTGCTACCTTGGAAAAGGAGCTGTATAAGCAAATTCTGATTGAAGCAAAAATTATTGAGGTACAGTTGAATGATAGCTCCTCGCTGGGTGTCAACTGGAACATGCTGTTACAGGGTTTGAGCTTGGACGGCATTCGCTACGGTAAAATGAAAACTTACAACAGGGATAGTGGCGAAGACAGTGGAACGACCTCTTCAGCTGATTTTTCAGATACCACAACTGATACAACAAGCCAAGCAAATTCTCGCCTTTCCAATCAAGACAGTTCCAATAGCAGCAGTAGCGATGGAACGAATAGCCAACTATCTGACAGTGCCGTCAACAATACCGGTACAAACACAAATACCGGCACTGTGACTAACAGCACTGGCACGACAAATACAAATACTGGTACAAATACAACCACAGGCGTTACCACAGGTGTCAATAGTTCTAATAATACATTGTCAGGTGCGCTCAATTCTGGATTTTCAGACGCAACGTTAAGCGGAGAGTCCAGCATGAATTCGAGCGGCAGGTCAACAGTGCGCAGTCTGACCGATGCCTTGTCTATGGGAACCACTGCTGCCACCTTTATTACCAGCAGCGGCGGGATGGCAGAAGCTGTGTCCACAGGGGTTACATTAGCTGGTTTTAACTTTACTTCTTTCATCAAGGCGTTGCAGAATCAGGGCCAGACTTCGATTCTTTCTAATCCAAAGATCAGTGTGATGAATGGTCAGCCTGCACTGATTTCTGTCGGAAGAAATGTGACCTACATTAAATCGATAGCGACAACGCAAACCGAAGGCGGCGGATTAGCCTCTACCGTGACGACGGCTGACATCCTCTCCGGCATCGGGTTGGCCTTGTCAGCGGTGGTGAAGCAAGATAACGAAATCGTTATGAACTTGGTGCCGATCACTTCCGAGCTTTCAGAACCCATTGAATACGTTGAAGTTGGTCAAGGTAATAAAATTGGCCTGCCGGTGGTGAACAAGCGAGAAATGAGTACCACGGTTAAAATCAAGGACGGCTCGATGCTCGTGGTTGGCGGACTGATCAGTGAAGTGGATACAAAAAGCGGAGAATTTCTTCCCGGAGCCAAAAATATTCCCTATCTGAAATATCTGTTCGGCTATGAGGAAACGCAGAAAAAGAAGCGTGAATTGATTATCCTGCTGCGTCCGCGCATCATTAACTGAGCTGATTGCGATTTATATCAATCTATCTGGGAGCAACCATGAACCTGCTGAAATTTGTATCCGCAGGGATACTGCTGACAGGAATGCTGGCCGGCTGCGGTCAGACCTCTGTGGAAACCATGATGGTTCCGAACGGAGAGTATCCGAATGCTCAGGGAAAGGGCATGACCGCTGTTGTTCTGCCTTTTGCTGACTACAGCAGCGGCGATCGCATTGCTTCGGCATTTCGCCGCAACTTGATGATTACGGAATCGTTGACCGATACTCTCCGCCGCAATGGTTTTGCCGCACCAGTGCAGGAAGATGTGTTTCAACATTTGGTTGAGCAGAAGATTATCAATCTTGCTTCGTACAACGAAAACCAGTCCGGTTCTGTCTCCCTTGTCGGTGAGCTGGAAGACCCTGATTGGTCTGACGTGATGAAGGATAAGATCAGGGATTACATGAAGATGCAGCAACAGCAGGAAAGCGGCGGAAGAAATCCTGCTGTTGATAGTCCTGGTGCGCACGGATTGAGCGATCAAGAGGTGGTCAAGGTCGGACGCAGGTTTGGAGCGGACTACATTATACGGGGTCGGATATTGGAATTCAGAACCCGGCAAGAACATACGTGGGATCCACGCAAGCGTGGTCTGTTACCCTTTGTTATTGGTAGCACCAATCGTATGGCCTTTGGTTTTGCCGATTCAGAGCAATATGACAACTTGGGCAATGCAGTTTCAGGGAGTGCATGGGGCGCGGCAATTGGCAACAATGCAGGTTGGCCTTGGGACCCAGATGACTCAAAAGGTTTTTTCGGCGTAAGCGGCGGCCAAGGGGCTAACACTATCGTTTGGTCAATGCTCGGCGGGGCTGCTGGATCAATGGCTAACCACGGTGGTCGGGTTGATCAGGCCGTGGTACGGTTGCGCATCTGGGTGCAGAACGCCTATGATGCTCAAGTAGTTTGGACCAATCAGGTTGAGGTGCGGGTTGCACCGGAATCAGTATTGGCTGACAGTCAGTATGATGACTTGTTCGATCAGGCAATCAAAAAGGCAACCAGCTCGCTGATGACTGATTTTGTGCAGACCGGCTTGAAGCAGTAGCTCGTACCGGAAATATGAGGTGCAGACCCGGACAGCAAAACTGTCCGGGCTTTTTTTATCAGGCTTCTTTCTGCTGCGCTCGCTCGTAAAGGGCGACAAAATTAATCGGCTCCATCAAGAAAGGCATGAAGCCACCGTCCACTGACAGCTGGGAAGCGATCTGACGGGTAAAAGGGAAAAGCATCAGCGGGCAATCTACAGCTAACACACGCTGCACATGCTCCATTGGAATGTTTTTCAGCAAAAATACTGCTGCATGTTCCATCTCAACAACAAACATGACCGCATCATCAGCTTTCTGATTCAACACCTTGGCATTGACGAAAATAGAGACTTCGTAGTGATCTTCATCAATTTTTTTACTGCCAAGGCGTAAGTTAAAATCAACCTTGGCTTCCTGTTCTTGGGGTAAAAAGACCTGCGGGGCATTGGGATTTTCAAAAGACAAATCCTTGATGTACATCTTCTGCATCCGAAACACTGGAATATCCTGCTGATTTATTTTTTTTTCGTCAGTCATTTGGATTCGCACCTCTGCTGTTTGATGGGGAAAAAATTACAGTAGCCTTAATAAACCATTGGCCGCTGCTGAACTCAACCTTTTCTTTTAACTCTGCTGCTTCTGCTTGTTGCGGGCATATACAGCGGCCTCCATGCCTGCCACGCAGCCTTCGCCCACTGCCTTGGCCATTTGGTAGGGTGGCCCAGTGATGTCTCCGGCGGCATACACACCGGGGATGTTGGTTTCTTGTCGTCGGTTCACATCAATGTATTTGAACAATTCCATGTCCATCTGTACACCAATCTGGGCAGCTAACTGAAGTGCTCCTTTAGAGCCAAGTTCGATGAATACGCCCTCAGTCTTGATTGCTTCGTTGTTGTCTAACAGCACTTCTTGCACTCCGGTATCGCCGCCCCGGATTTCCTTAACCCGACGGCCTGCTAACACCTCTACCTTGCTTTCATGCAACCGCCGGAGCAGTTCCTCGGAGACCTTGAGTTCAGTTGCGGCCAGATAAACCTGTCGGGCGTAGTCGAGCAGGGTTAGTGCGCCGTCGATAGCCGCGCTGTGATTGCCAACCACCATCACTGTTGCACCCCGAAAAAAATTTGCATCGCAATCAACGCAGTAACTCACACCTTGGCCTGCAAATTCACTTTCGCCCGGCACGGCCAGTTTGGTTTTGGCGGTACCCATTGCCAAAATCAGCGCACGGCAAAGGATAGTTTTGCCGCTTTCAGTCTCGACAGCAAAGAGACCGTTTTCCTGCTGATTGATCTTCAGTAAATCTTCCGCCAAACGCTCCGCGCCGAAGCGTTTGGCTTGGGTCATGCCAGTTTCAAGAAGCTGTCTACCGTCTTTAACACCTTCAATACAGGCATAATTTTCCACATGCGCCGGATAGAGCGCGCTATTCTCAATCCTACCGAGTAGCAACACCTTGGTTTTTTTTCGCGACGCATGAATAGCCGCCTGAATACCTGCTGGACCTGTGCCAACAATGATCACATCATAGATTGAATCCGACATGAAGACCTCCCTCTTGCCTTTCGGGATATTTTTTGTATATGCTGATTCCGGCATTGCCTGCTGATGAATTGTACTCGACAATACCCTTGCTTTTCTTTCCGGCTATGTACACTATATTCAGTTGAGGGTCGACAGAATTTTCAGAACCCGCTATAATCAGTCAGGAACGTCTTCGTTTATTTTCCCGCCCTTGCCTTAGATGCTTCAGCTACCACGACACCGGCGGGCAGGAGAATGGGTGAGTTGCGAACGATGTTTAATACTATGAAATTCAACTAATTATCGCCGCAGGAGTATTTTTGTGAATTTTTCTGTTTTTAGCATGATGGCCCATGCAGGTCTGGTTGTCAAATTAGTCATGCTCACGCTGTTGTTTTTTTCCGTGGTCTCTTGGTGGATCGTCATTTCCAAATATTTGCTTTTTTCCCGATCCCGCAAAGCATCTGAGAAATTTCTCAATGATTTTTGGGAATCAAAAACCTTGAATAATGCTTACGAATCGGCTAAAGCCTCGGCTCTTAGTCCAGAAGCAGCAGTTTTCGTATCTGGCTTTAACGAGTTGCGTAAAATCAGCGCAGTACGCGCTGGTGGGCAATCACCTGCGACTGCTTCTGCAGAAAAGCCGGAAACCCTCCAGATGAAGCTGGCGGTGATGGACAACCTCAAGCGGGCCGTGCGCAAAGCTCAGTTAATCGAAAATGAGCGGCTTGAGCGTTCGCTTGGTTTTTTGGCCACCACTGGTAGCGCGACCCCTTTCATCGGTTTGTTTGGCACAGTCTGGGGAATTTTAGTGTCATTTCAGGAGATTGGCGCAAGAGGCGGAGCTTCCTTAGCTGTTGTCGCACCTGGCATCTCAGAGGCTCTAGTGGCCACTGCCGCTGGACTTGCCGTCGCTATCCCGGCAGTTATTTTCTACAACCACTATTCAAACAAAGCAGCTGACTTTCAGGCGGACATTGAAAATTTTTCTTTTGATTTTCTCAATCTGATTGAACGTGACATGCTGACAAGAAAGTAACAGCGGGCAGTTTGTTTCTTTTCGGAAACACAAACAAAGAACAATCAAACTGAGCAAAATTATTTTATGGGAATGGGTTCCATAGGCGGCAAAGGCCGCAAGTCGCTGGCAGCGGAGATCAACGTGACTCCGCTGGTCGATGTCATGCTGGTGCTGTTGATTATTTTTATGGTTACAGCTCCGATGATGACCCAAGGAATCGACATTAATTTACCGAAAACCACGGGCGAATCCTTACCTCAGGAAGGTGAAGAGCCTTTCCAAGTAGTGATTAATAGTGCCGGCCAGATATTTATCGGCAAAAATTCGGCACCGTTCACAGTCTCTGGCCTTCGGCATGAGCTGGAAAAATTGCCGCCGGAGCAACGAGCGCAAGCTATCTATCTTCAAGCAGACGAATCTATTCCTTACGGCACTGTGGTGCAGGTTATGGCTCAAATCAAACAGGCTGGGTTTGAAAAATTAGGTATGGTGACGCAAGAGCCAGATGAGGAGAAGCGTACAGGAGGTACAGCGCAATGAGCGGGATGAACTATGACGAATGGCAGGCATTTTTAGAGCAGCGAGAGAATGGTCCGGGCTGGCAGTGGCCGCTGAACTTGGCTGTAGCGATGCACCTTGCCCTTTTCGCCAGCGCGATCGTCCTGCAAAACATGGCTGGCAGCAGTCCCGGCTTCAGATTAGATAATTCGGTCACAGTGAATTTTGTCAGCTTGGATGAATTCGGTCCGGCTCCAGCTACTGCACCGTTGGCAACAGCACCTATGGCTGCTGCTCCTGCGGCCAAGATTGAAGAATTGCCTCCGCCTGTAGAAATTAAGGCGAGTAAGCAGCGCAAAACTGCGGTGAAGGCTGTCGAGCCAGCTGTGAAAGAAATTGCGAAAAAAGAGGTTGTGCCAGAAAAGCCGGTGACTAAAGAAATTGAAGCAACGTCGGAAATAGCTGTTAAGCAGTCGGTAGCAAAAGAAGCAGTCGAGGAAGTTAAGCCAGAGCCTGTTGTTGCTGAAAAAACAGTTGTCAAAGCAGCGGCACCGCCGGTTGAACTTAAGCCAGAGCCGACGGTTAAAAAAATAGTTGAGAAAGCCCCGGAGCCAAAAGCTGCTGAAATTTCTGTGCCGAAACCCGAAATTGCCCCGACACCGACACCTATAGCGCAGGCAAAAAAAAATGTGGTTTCCCTCAATCCGGTAAAGCAGAAGGCAGAAGCCAAGGCCGCTGTCGAGGAAAAGGCGAGAGAGCAGGCAAAAATCGCTGAAACAAAAAAACAGGCAGAGCTGGCCCGTATTGCTGAAGTAAAAAAGCAAGAGGAGGCAACCAAGCTGGAAGCAGAGAAAAAAGCTGCCGTCGAAGCAAAAAAACGGGTTGCTGAAGAGCAGGCTGCACGGGAGAAAGAAGCGAACATCGCGGAAGCAAAGAAAGAGCGAGCCAAAATTGCTGCTGAGGCAAAAAAACAAGAAGTAGCCAAGGTTGCACAGATAGAGGCAGAAAAAAAAGCCGCCGCAATTGAGGCTCGGAAGAAAATAGCAGCGCAGGAGCGGCGGAAAGCCTTAGCCGCAGCCCAGCGCATTGAGCAAGAGGCGGCAGCGGCGCAGCGCGAGGCCATTACCGCCAGAAAGCAGTTAGTTCAAGCCTTGCGAGAAAATCTTGCGGTGAGTTCCGCTGTAGCGGCTGGGACTGGCGGAACCGGGGGCGGTGGGAGATTATTGGGCAGCGGACTGGGGTCTGGCGGCGGGAGCGGCACAGGTAGTCCTGTTGCTTTGAGTCGCTATGCTGGTTTGTTGAATGAAAAAATCAGTAACCACTGGAAAGTGCCAGAAATGGTCGTTCCCAGCCGAAAGCTGAAAACCGTAGTCGCATTAACCGTAAGCAGAAACGGTGCGATTGAGGATATGAAAATCGAGCAGAAATCCGGTGATGCCCTGTTTGATCAGTCGGTTCTCAAAGCACTGCGCAGCGCGGCACCGCTGCCGAATTTTCCCTCTCTGATTCCTGAACAAAAATTAGAGTTTGTTTTGAATTTCACCCCTCAAGGGTTGACCACTTTATAACATTTTCATTTTATTGGCTATGCATGCTATGAACCGCCGTCTGTCCATGTTCCGTTCTGCTGTTCCCTTGGCTCTGCTCCTCGTGCTGCTAACCGCCTTTCATGCCGCTGCCGAACGCATTCAGTTAGACATCGCTAGCTCAGGAGTGCGCAAGCTGGCTGTTGCCGTACCGTCCTTTGCCAATGGTTCTGGCAATCCGAATAGTGCCGCTGGAAAAGACATCGCTCGCTTAGTCATTAGCGGGCTTGAATTTCACGGATTTATTCAGATAGTTGAGGGGAGTACAAACGGTGCAGATTATGTCGTGCAAGGTAGATATTCCTCGATGGGCGGCCAGATGATGGTTGAAGCCAGCCTGCTCGATACAGCGGCTGGAAAAACCCTTCCTACCCGACAGTTCAGAGGTTCCGCCGCCCAGCAAGACGACTTGGTACTTCGGCTAGTCGATGCGTTGGTTGAGGATTTCACCGGTGAACCGGGCATTAGCCGTACCTCTATTGCCTTTGTCTCCGACAGTACGGGCAGCAAAGAGGTCTATATTGCTGATGTGCTGGGCCGCAATGTACGCCAAATCACCCGCCATAACCATCTCTGCGTCTCGCCCCGCTTCTCCATCGACGGAAGTAAGTTAGCCTATTCCTCGTATCATCGCGGTAATCAAAATTTATACATCACCGACTTGAACCAAAACAGGACAACCAAGGCGATTTCTCGGCGTGAAGGCATGAACTTGGCTCCGGCTTTTTCGCCGGATGGCAGAACCATGATCGTCACCCTGAGTAGAGATGGCAGCCCAGATTTATACCGCATGGACATGCAGGGACAAATCCTTGATCGGTTGACTCAAGGCTCCGGCATTAATGTCTCGCCTTCTTTTTCACCGGACGGTAGCCAGGTCGCCTTTGTCTCTGATCGCAGTGGCAAGCCCCAGGTCTATGTGATGGATATAGGTAGCAAAAGAACTCGTTTGTTGACCCTACAAGGAAAGGAAAATGTGGAACCGTCTTGGTCGCCCAAAGGCGATAAAATCGCCTACACCAGCTTGACCTCTGGGCGGTATCACATCTTCACCATTCCAGTAGGTGGTGGTTCACCGACCCGCATTACTTCCAGCTATGGCGATTATGAGTCACCGACTTGGTCACCAGACGGCAAACAAATTGCCTTTGCCAGAAAACGGAATGGGCAGATGGAACTCTGTATCATCCATGCCAACGGTAAGGGCGAGCGAACGCTCTTTCGTTTGAAGGGCAATCAGTCTTATCCCCGCTGGTCTCCACGCCGCAATTGAGCTGCGTTCTCTTTTTGTTCAGTTATTCCATCAGAGGTTGCTCATGAAAGGATTAAGCAATACAGCGGCAGCGGCCTGTACACTTTTGCTGCTTTGCCAGTGTGCCAGTCAAGATGAGGTACGGCGGTTGAATTATCAGCTCCGCAGTATGAATCAGAAGGTACAGACCGTCGAATCAAAGACGGAGGAAAAGATCAAAGAGGTTGAATCTAAAGCCACGGACAAACAGCTCAAGGAAACAGCCAGTTCTACCAATCGGCTGGAGGAGGTGGCTGAGGAGGCCCGGCAGCTGCGCTCGGTTAATCAGGAAAATATTGAGCGTTTCAATCAATACAAGGCCGAGACCGAGGATAAAATTTCTTCGCTTTACGCGGCGATTGAACAGATGCAGTCGGAAAACGGCCATCTGAGCAAATCCAACCAAGAGCTGGTGCGCTCGTTAGAGCTGAAAATCGAGCAGCTTTCCAGTGGTCTTGAGCAGGCCAGCCAGAACAAAGTGCATGAAGCTGCTCAAAAGGCCAGAGAAGCGGAACTTCGGGCTAAAGAGGCGGCGGACAAAGCAGCAGAAGCCAGACGTAAGGCAGACATGGCGTTGCGTACTGCTGCTGAGGGCGGCAAAGTGCCTGTTGAGGACAGTAGTAGCAGTAAAATTGACAGCGGCGATGATGTGGCCACTATTGAGCCGAAGAACAGAAAAGTACGCAAAACTGAATCTGCGCCTGTTCAACAGCCTGATGAGGAAGAGGACGGCTTTGAAACGCCTGTTGCTGAGGAAAAAAAGAATGATTCTGCTCCAGTCGCCGAAGATGCTGTCAGCGGCGATGAAGGTGGCCTGTTCGATAAAAGCATGGGCAGTTTTAAAGAGAAGAATTACAAAAAAGCGTACAAATCTTTCGAGCAATATCTGTCTGGTCAACCGAGCAAGAAGCAGGCGGCTAAGACCCTTTACCTGATGGGCGAATGCCTATTCAACCAAGGAGAATATGACTTGGCCATCTTGGAGTATCAAAAGGTTATTTCCAATTACAGCGATGATTCGCACAGCTCGGCAGCTCTGCTGCGACAGGCTATGTCTTTTGAAAAGTTGACCGACAAAGAGACCGCCAAAATTATCTACGGCAAATTAGCTTCTGATTATCCTGACAGCCGCGAGGCTAAGGTGGCACGAGAGCGGATGGAGAATCTGCGTCAGCCTTGATGCCTGCAAAAAAACGGCTGGACTTACTGCTCACCGAGCGCGGTATAGCAGCGGACTCAGCCAAGGCTGCGGCCCTGATCGGCGCGGGCCGGGTGCTGGTTGGTACCCGCTCGGATTGCAAGGCAGGCAGTTTAATTGCGGTGGACAGCGAGATCAAGCTTAAAAAAAGTGCGGCTTATGTGAGTCGCAGCGGTGAAAAGCTGGCGGGTGGGCTGCGTGATTTCGCCCTGAACCCTAGCGGCTGGATATGCGCGGATATCGGTTGTTCAACTGGTGGTTTTACTGATTGTTTGCTCCAGCACGGTGCCGCGCGGGTTTACAGTGTCGATGTCGGCTACGGGCTGCTGGCGTGGAAGCTGCGCCAAAATCAACGGGTGACAGTGCTGGAGCGCACCAATGCCCGCCACCTGAACAAAGAGCAAATCCCCGAAGCCTTGGATTTAGCCGTTATTGATGCCTCATTCATCTCGCTCCAGCTTCTGATGCCGCCGCTACTACCGTTGTTTGGCAGAGATGGAGCGCGGATATTAGCCTTGGTTAAGCCACAGTTCGAGCTGCCTAAAGACAAGGTCGGAACGGGCGGTATTGTTCGTGAGCAGCATCTCCACGAGGAAGTCTTGGCCGGAATTAGACAATTTGCGGCTTCCATTGGATTTGTTTGCGTTGGCAGCGTTGCTGCTGATATCTGCGGAGCCGGGGGCAATCAAGAATTTCTCTTGTATTTCAAATCAGCACCGTAGAGTGAAGAAAAGGAGGCAATGTAATGAACCATCGGACTTTTATTGCGGAAGCAGGGACGCTACTAACAGCACTGCTGCTGGCATCAGCGGTTTCTGCAGCTGAATTCGTATCCGTTGTCAAGGATGGAGTGAATCTTCGTGCTAACCCGGACACCAACGCGACCGTCTTATTTCAATTACCTGCTGGATATCCGCTTCAGGTCATTGAACGCAAAGGCGACTGGCTTAATGTCAGTGATTATGAAAACGACAAGGGTTGGATTGCCGCCAGCTTGGTGGCCAATACCCCTTCTGTGATCGTCAAGGCAGCGAAAGGCAATATCCGGTCTGGCGCAGGCACGGAATCTCCGCAGGTTGGCAAAGTGGTACGCGACGTTATCCTTAAAAAGTTAGAGCAGCAGGGCGACTGGATTAAGGTTTCTCATCCGCAGCTCCCCTCTGGCTGGATACATAAGCAGTTAGTCTGGCCTTGAGTTTTTTTAGTACCGGAAGGCTCATGCAAAAAATAAGGACGAAATTTCATGCAAGCATCATGTGCTGTGCAGCCTTGTTCTGTTGTAGCAAGGTTGGTGCAGTTGAGCTGCTTGGCTCACCCGACCCGAAGATTCGGAGAAATTTCAATCAACTGCTCGTCACCAATGCTTGCCGAGGTTGCGATCTGCGCGGTGCGGTACTCAACCGGCTGAATCTGGCCGAGGCTGATCTGGAAGGCGCGGATATGACCGATGCGCGGTTGAATGCAACCAGTCTGACTGGAGCCAATTTGCGCGGTGCAGTGCTGCGGGGTGCATCATTAGGCGGTGCTGATCTCACCGGGGCCAATTTGGTTGGAACCAACTTGGAAGGTGCTGATTTTACCTTGAGCGGCAAGCCAAGCAACAGCGCAGGACAGCAAGTCACTGCGGCGGCGGCGAATGAAGTCAATAACGTCCTTTCCGGCATTTTTGCAGGGGAACTTGGTGCGGATGCGCTAAATACTCAAGAAACTACCCTGCCACGCCGCCGTGATGTGGATGAAATACCCGTCATTGAAACGGAAACAGTTTCAGAAAACATCGCCGAAGAAATCAAAAAAGATCAGCCAATCGTAGAGAAGATCAATCAGATTGATGTCTGGACTGTTTCTCCATCAGAAAAAACTGCCGCAACAAAGACCGAAGTTCAGCCTGCTCAACCCGTCGGAAATGGAACCAGTTGTACGACTCCTTCCGGTACGCCCAGCGCAGACGCTCTACCGCCAAAGAACTAATCCGCTTGGCTGCAAATACAGTTGACAAGTGCGGACAGTTCAGCTATATTTTTTTATTTCTTCTGGAAATATTCATCTTTTAAGCATAGCAGCAAGGAGCTTTCATGGCCAATCATAAATCGGCAGAGAAAAGAGATAGGCAGTCCAAAGTGCGCCGTTTGCGCAACCGGATGAACAAGTCAAGAATCCATACTGCAATCCGCCACGTGGAAGACGCGATGGCCGCAGGTGCAGGGGATGCAGCGCAAGAGGCTTTGAAAAAAGCCATGCCGATTATCCAGAAAATCGCCAGTAAGGGTACCATCCACCGGAATACCGCCGCCCGGAAGATTTCCCGGCTAACCAAGCGAGTCAACGGCATGGTGGCTACCGCCTAATCTGTCGGCTTCATGCGTCCGGCAGCTGGTGCTGAAGGATTGTCGGCCATGGAAGCGCAGTGCTTCCGTGGCTTTTTTATTTTCCGCAGATGAGTATGTATTCTCCTGAGCAAGAAGCATTTTTTGGCATGATGGAGCAGGCTGGGTTAGTGCCGCTCCACCGCACGGTTATCGCCGATCTTGAGACCCCGCTGACTATCTTTGCCAAAACCGCAGGCAGCGAGCGGCACGCTTTTCTTTTTGAGTCGATGGAAGGCGGCGAGAAATGGGGCCGCTATTCCTTCATCGGTCTTGATCCGCTGCTGACCTTTACCTCCAAGGGCGGGCAGGTCAACGTGTCTCGCTGCGGCAGAGCTGCTGAGGTGCGCGAGGGTGTCAATCCGCTGGTCGAGCTACGTGAACTGCTGAAATCTTTCAAAGCGAGTACCGCACCGGGATTGCCTCGTTTTTACGGTGGCTTGGTTGGTTTCCTCGGCTACGACATGATTCGCTTTATCGAAGAAATCCCGGATCGCCACCCGCCTCTTGATCTCCCTGATTCCTCCTTCATTGTGCCTCGTTTAGTGCTGATTCACGACTCAATCAGCCAGAAGCTGACCGTGGTCTGCAATGTAGTGCGCGAGGAAGGCAAGGATGCTGCGAAGTTGTATCAGGACGGCTGTCAACGCATTGACGCAGTGCTTGCCCAGCTCCGTCAGCCGCTGCCTGAAACTCTTTGCACTGCCACAGGCTGCGGCCCTCATCAGTTTAGCTCGAACATGGATGAGCAAGCATTCTCTCGCATGGTCGAACAGGCCAAAGAGAACATCGCTGCGGGCGACATCATCCAAGTGGTGCTGTCGCAGCGGTTTCGGACAACCACCACGCTTGACCCCTTCTTGCTCTATCGCTCCCTGCGGCACGTTAATCCCAGCCCCTACCTCTTTTATCTCCGCTTAGACGACCTCTGCTTAATCGGTTCTTCGCCGGAAATCTTAGTGCGCTTGGAGGACGGGAAGATTGAGCTGCGTCCGATTGCTGGCACCCGTAAGCGTGGGGCGACTGCTGAGGAAGACAAGGCGTTAGCAGCGGAATTGCTGGCTGATCCCAAAGAGCGGGCCGAGCATCTGATGCTCGTTGATTTAGGCCGCAACGACACAGGCCGAGTTGCCGAGCACGGTACAGTCGAAGTCAGAGATTTGATGGTGGTAGAGCAATATAGCCACGTCATGCACATCGTTTCCGGCGTACACGGTAGGTTGGCTCCGGGCAAAGACCAGTTTGATGTGTTGGAAGCCTGCTTCCCAGCAGGCACGGTCAGTGGTGCCGCCAAAATTCAGGCGATGAAGATCATTGACGAGCTGGAGCCTGATCGGCGTGGCCCCTACGCAGGTGCGGTCGGCTATTTCGGCTTTTCTGGCAACATGGACTTCTGCATTGCCATCCGTACCTTTGTCATGCAGGGTAATGATCTCTGGATTCAGGCTGGGGCAGGCATTGTTGCTGACTCCGTACCAGAGAAGGAGTTCGAGGAAACCGTCAACAAGGCTCGCGGATTGCGCCGGGCCGTGGAACTTGCCGAACAGGGGTTGCAGCTGTGATTGTTCTTATTGATAACTACGATTCGTTCACTTTCAATATTGTCCAGACCTTGGCCGCTGCGCCGCCTGATGCGCCACAGGGATGGCAGTCGCCGGAAATCAGGGTTTTCCGTAACGATAAGATTACAGTAGAGGCAATCGCGGCCATGCAGCCCGACCGCCTACTGATCTCACCCGGCCCTTGTACGCCCAAGGAAGCAGGCATCTCCATCGCGGCGATCCAGTATTTCAGCGGTAGGATTCCGATTCTTGGTGTCTGCCTCGGTCATCAGTCCATCGGTGAGGCCTTCGGTGGTAAGGTGATCCGAGCAGGCAGGGTGATGCACGGCAAAACCAGTCCCATGTTTCACGACGGCAAAGGCGTGTTCTCTGGTTTAGAGAATCCCTTTGAGGGGATGCGCTACCATTCGTTGGTGGTAGAAGAAAGCACGTTGCCAGACTGCTTGGAAGCCACAGCCCACACCGATCAAGGCGAGCTAATGGGCCTGCGCCACAAGACCTTAGCCGTGGAAGGCGTGCAGTTTCATCCCGAATCCATCATGACTAAAGCAGGAATTGTGCTGCTGCATAACTTCCTGCGAGCGGATTATCCTGAGATGTTACGGAAGGGTCGTTAAGCGAGAGCCATCTATCAGCACGTCGTCCAAGGTAGTGCGTCCTGTTTTGTGCCGCTATTACTGCTCGTCAGCATCTTCATGTAGGTAGTTTCCAATTGGAACAGCTGTACTGTTCCATCCTTCTCATTTCGTATGAGATAAACTTCGACAGTCTTCCCGGCAACGTTGGGAGTTATTTCATCATGATGAGATTACTTAATAGCCTCCTTGTAATGATGTTCCTTGTATCTTTATACGGCTGCGGCCCAGAGCACGACCTCCCAGCCAATGCTGACTACGGTAAAGGCCAAGATGTCAAAGTGTTCAAGTTTTACGCTGACTGGTGTGGTCCCTGCCAAGCGATGAAACCGGAATATGAGAAGGTGAAGAAGCTCTATCCGCATGTGCAGTTTTATGAAGTGGACTGGGACAAGAACAGGGCCAAGGCCGAGCAGTTCGGCATCGAGAGTGTTCCTTTTGTACTACGACTCAAGAACCGCAAAGAGGTGAAGAAAAACTTAGGCTACATGAGCAGAAATGATTTGGTGCGCTTCATAGAAAACGATTAGTCACTCTTTTTGAACCAACTTGTTACAGGAGATGCCCATGAACACCAAAGAACGGATGGCCATTCCCCGCCAGCATCCCAAAGAGCTTGCGCCTGCGGAGCGGATCAGGAGCTTTGCTGAAGTGACCGCAGGTTACGACGAGGCAACGGCTTTGCTGGAGGCTAACCGCTGCCTGCAATGCAAGAAGCCTGCCTGTGTGCAGGGCTGTCCGATCCGCAATGACATCCCCGGCTTCATTGGTTTGCTGCGGGAGAAGCAATTCGAGGAAGCCTACTGGAAGGTGCGTGAGACCAGCACCATGCCTTCGGTCTGCTCCCGCGTCTGCCCGCACGAGTTCCAGTGCGAGGGCAGCTGTGTGCGCGGCAAGAGCGGCGAGCCAGTGGCCATCGGGATGCTGGAACGCTACCTAACCGACTGGATGATTGCCAAGCGCAAAGCCATGTCCCATGCCTGCGCCCTGCCTAACGGACGCAAGGCTGCCATTGTCGGTTCTGGCCCGGCAGGCATCACCGCCGCGTATCTGCTCGCGCATCAGGGTTATAAATGCACGATCTATGAGGCACTGCCAGTCTTTGGTGGGATGCTCTCTGTGGGCATTCCTCATTACCGCTTGCCTCGCGACATCATCGGAGCAGAGCTGGCTTCACTCAAGAGCTGTGGCGTGGAGATCAAGCTCGGCATAACCATTGGCAAGGACAAGACCCTGCACGAGCTGCACGAAGAGGGCTACGAAGCGGTCTTCATCGGCGTTGGCGCGCATGAGGGCAAGAAGCTCGGCATTGAGGGCGAGCAGAATACCAAGGGCGTGTTGCATGGCGTGGACTATCTTCGGCGGGTGCTTACCGGTGAGGAGATGCAGATCGGCAGAAAGGTCGTGGTGGTGGGTGGCGGTAATGTGGCTATTGATGTAGCCCGTACCGCCTTGCGCACTGGCTCGGATCAAGTCTTCATCCTCTACCGCCGCACGAAAGAAGAGATGCCTGCCTCGAAGGAAGAGGTGCGGCACTTGGAGGAGGAAGGCGTGCGGATTGAGTTCTTGGCTGCTCCGGTCAAGATTCATGCTGATGCCAGCGGCAAGCTCACCGGGTTAGAGTGCGTGCGCATGGGGTTAGGTGAGCCTGATGCTTCAGGCCGCCGTCGCCCAGTGGAGCAGGCAGGCTCGAACTTCATCATTGAGGCGGATGCGGTCATTCCTGCCATCAGCCAGAACGTGCAGCACGAGGCCGACCGAGGTACTGATCTCAAGTTAGAATCGTGGGGCACCTACACAGTCAATCCCCGCACCCTCCAGACTTCGGTGCCGTGGATCTTTGCCGGTGGTGATGACGTGCTTGGCCCGCAGACCGCAGCCAAGGCCGTCTATCAAGGCAAGGTGGCGGCGGAGTCCATGCAGCGTTACATGGAGGGCAAAGACCTTGAAGAAGGCCGCACGCTCTCCTGCTACATGGTGACGTGGTAGCCCCGTTGCCTCCTGCCTGATGCGGAGGGGCGGCCAGAGCAGGCAGCCTCTCCCGCCAGCGGCTGCCTGAGCCGCGCTCCTCCCTCCAGCTCCCTCTTTCGCCACAGGCTGCCCGGCTGTCTCGATAGGCTATGCAGCAGCGTTCGGACAGCTTATCGAGCCTGCCTCGATAGCTTATGCTCGTACAGAGGATAACGTTATGCTCCCATCGAGCTTAACCTATGCTCTTGCGCTGCATAGCTTATGCTCGCAGGGAGCATAGCCTATGGTTTGCACCGTGCATAGGCTATGGTTCTTAGTTTGCCAAGGCGGATGAAAAGAGGACGGACGCAGCTATGATGGCACCATTGTAGGGGCGAAAAATTTTTCGCCCCTACAGTTTGCGGTAAAAACACCCACGGAGGAGCAGGCTATGGACAAAGAAGAATCCTTGCGATGAAGATTAGACAATATGGACATCCATGCAATACGTGAGCAGATCAGGGCGGGAAACTACAAGTTCTCTGACCATGCCGTGAAGAGGATGATCAAGCGTTCGATCAGGCGAGAAGAGATGGAAGCTGTTGTGCTGCATGACGAGATCATCGAAGAGTATCCTCACGACAAATACTCCCAAGCTGTCTGATATGCGGGATGACGTGGCTGGGCAGAGCATTGCACGTGCTGATCACACTGCCGCCCCTGGTGGTCGTTGTCACTGCATACGAACCAGATGCTGAAGAGTGGATTGAAGGAAAGACAAGGAGACACCGGCAATGAGATGCGTGTTCTGCGGAGGGCCGCTCAGAAGCGGCACAGTGACGTTCAGCTATGACGATGAGGAAGCCTATGTGCTGGTTGAGCATGTTCCGGCTGATGTCTGCGCACATTGCGGCGAGAAAGTGTATTCTCCGGCTGTTGCGGACATGCTGATGGAGATCGCCCAAAAGAAGACCGAGCCGGTCAAGATGCTGCATATCCCTGTTTATGATTTCACGCAGGCAAAGAGAGCCTGACGACCCTTGCCGTCCTGCCCGTACCACTTTGCCGTTGACTTTCCCTTGCTGCTGTGTTTTGAACAGAATGCCGCGATGCTCATGCGGAGCATAACGCTATGCTCTTACCGAGCATAGTACTATGCTCCCAAAGAGGATAACGTTATGCTCTTGAGGAGGATAGTGGTATCCTCTTTGCGTTGCATAGGTTATGGAGCAAGATTCGTTCGAGGCATGATGACAGGCCGTAGGGACACGACATGTCGTGTCCCTACATGGTTGCGGCAAAAACACCCACGGAGGAACAAGACAATGGGCAAAGAAGAAGCGTTGCAGCTGATTAAAGAGGCGGCGGAGACAGGGGCAACGACGCTTGAACTGAGCAATCAAGGCTTGACCGAGCTGCCGCCAGAATTCTTTCAGCTAACGAATCTATATGGGCTTTGGCTTAATGGCAACCAACTTACCTCCTTGCCGCCAGAACTCTTTCAGCTAACCAAGCTGCAAGTGCTTTTGCTTTACGATAACCAGCTTTCTATCCTGCCGCAAAAATTCTTTGAGCTGAAGAATCTCACCACGCTTGACCTCCGCAACAACCATCTCTCCACCCTGCCAGGTGAGATTGTTGAGCTGACCAATCTCACCTGGCTTAACCTTCGCTACAACCAGCTTACCAGTCTCCCGCCGGAGATCGTTCAGCTACCCAGGTTAAGAGAGCTTTACCTGCGCAACAACCCCCTCATCTCCCCGCCCTACGAACTCGCTGTCCAAGGCATCGAAGCCATTCGCGAATACTTCACCTCGCTCGAAGAAGGCGGGCAGACATTAGCTGAGGTCAAGATCATTCTTATAGGCGAAGGCGCGTCGGGCAAGACCTCGCTCACCCGCTGCCTGCGCGATGAGCGGTTCAATCCGCACGAGGCCACCACTCACGGCATCCGCATCAAGGACTGGCAACTCGATACCGGCAGCCAGCACATCCGCTGCAAGCTCTGGGACTTTGGCGGACAGGAGATCATGCACGCCACGCACCAGTTTTTCCTCTCGCGCCGCAGCCTGTATGTTCTTGTCCTCGATGGCAGGCGTGACGAGCGGCCCGAATACTGGCTGAGGTATATTGAGAGCTTCGGCGGTGGCTCACCGGTCTTAGTTGTGCTGAATAAGTATGACACCAATCCCGGCTTTGATCTTAACCGGCCTTTTCTGAAAGAGAAATACCCGTTCATCAAGGGCTTCTGGAAGACTTCCTGCAACACTGGCAACGGCATCGAAGCCTTCAAGCAAGCACTGTGCGAGGAGCTGAACAACGTCCCTCTGACCAAGAATGAATGGCCTACGAGTTGGTTCAGAGCAAAGGCGCAGCTGGAGCAGATGAACGAGCCGCGCATCAGCTATGAGCAGTTCGAGGCAGTCTGCCGGGAAGCAGGCGTGAGCGGTAAGATCAGCCGCAATGTGCTGGCTGCTTTCCTGCACGATCTCGGCATTGTCATTCACTTTGATGAATTTGAGCTGGACGGCAACAACATCCTTGATCCAAAGTGGGTGACAGGCGCGGTGTATAAAATTATCAATGCCGAGTTGATTGCCGCAGGCAAAGGGCTGCTCAAGTTAGATGCGCTCAAGGAGATACTGGCATGGCAGGAGGGTGACGACTATCGTTATGAACGAAACGACTACATCTTTATCATCAACCTGATGAAGAAGTTCGAGCTGTGCTACGAACTCAATGCCAAAGAGGTTCTGCTGCCCCAGCTCCTCGATGTGTCAGAGCCGTCCTTTGATTTCAAGCGCGAGGACGCGCTCCGCTTTGTCCTCCATTATGAGGACTTTCTACCGCCTTCGGTCATGCCGCGCTTCATCGTCAAGCGGCACCACGAAATCAAGGACAAGCTGCGCTGGCGGAGCGGCGTTGTCTTGGCAAATCCGCTGCTCGAAGCAACCGCAGTGGTGCGGGCGGATAACGAGACCCGGCGTATTCATATCGCGGTGACAGGCACGCAGCGTAAAGCCTTCCTCACTGTGATCATGCTCACGCTCCGAGAAATCAACACCGGCTTTGCTGGTCTGAAGGTGAGCGAGCGGGTGCCGATGCCTGATGACCCAGAGCGCACTGCTGATTACAATACGCTGCTCAACTATGCTGAACAAGGCATAGAAAAGTACATCCCAGAAGGCTCGAAGCAGGCATATAAGGTACGCGAGCTGCTCGATACGGTGGATGAGGAAAAGATGCTGAAGCTGCTGGAGAATGTGCCTAACGGTTTAAAAGATAAGGAGTCGTTTCTTGATGTGGTAGGCAAGAATCTCAAAGCCGAGCCAGAGCTTTTCGGCTTTGGCATCAACCTAAGAGCAGTAGGCGAGGCAGCTTGGCAGCGGTATAAGACATGGCGGGGATGAAGGGCAGAATAAACCTGCTCTGCGGGGAGAAACACAGAAGGGGCAGAGTTGTTCTGCCCCCTTGTTTGGAAAAGAACTGCTTACAGGCTGTAGGTCAGCGAGAGCACACTGTTGAAGGTGTCTTCGGAAAAGCTGGTACCAAGATCAACCTTGATCTGTTTCTTCCACGTCATACCACCACCCAACGTGTAGTGCATCCGATCTGAATCCAGAGCTGCAAAGCCGTCATGATCCGGTATGTGAAACAGGCCCGCCCGCAGCTGATAGTTCATATCGTTGACCATAGCAAAGGTCTTTTCTGCACCAAAGCGAAGAATCACCTCGTCATCAATATCCTCGTCTAACGTGATGCCTGTAGTGGTTGAATCAGCCAGGGCTGAATACCCGACCCAATCTGCTTGCGCAGAGAGGAGCCAATCAGCAGCTGGCTGCCAAGATGCGCCTGCACTCCAGATATCCGGGGTATCAAAGGCAGCTTGTGATTTCTCTTCACCGTTCTGGCAGTGACCCAGACTGTCACAATCCATGTCCATACTGGTGTAATCGATACTAAACGAGCTTCCTGTACGATACGAGAGGCCAGTCGATACACCTGAAATCGGTGTGACCATTACGCCTAAGTTAAAGCCGAAATCAGTGTCATCACCTTCGATTCTTCCACCGTAGCTGAGTGAAGAATAAGGCGTGCTACCGTTGAAATTATTCGTTGTCCACATCTCGCGCATGTCGGCATTGAGTGTTTCTAAGCTAACGCCTGCACCGAAAGAAAGCATCTTGCTGTACTTGAACGCAGCAGCTGCTCCGTAGCTGTTTTTCAGGTATTCATCAATGCTTTTCTCTGAGATATTCTGCTGGCGAACGTTCAGTGAACTAAAAACAGACTGTGGCCCAGAGTTCTGGCTATCGTTGGCTTCAACAGCGGAACTACGATAATACAAAGCAGCGGTGAATCGATCAGGAATGATCGGAATTGCCGCACCAGCAAAAGACAAGCCAGTGACAGTGTCGTCAAACGTGCTGATTTCATCTAAAGCAGGCCCTACTCCGATGTTATTGACCGCAGCTTGCGTGTCCATATATTCCATCTCGTAGGACGAATAGCTGAGATCAGCGGCAAGCTCAAGCTGTTGAAGTGCTGACAAGCCTGCTGGATTGACAGTAGCAGCTCGCACATCATCTGCCACAGCAACAAAGGCATTGCCCATACCCAACGCTCTCGCGCCACCACCGATTTCAGAAGGCTCCAGATCAAAGGGCAGATGGAGTGCCCAATGGCCGCTGCTGCTCAGTCCGTGCGGATTACTCCACGCTGTGCCGCATAAACATAGACTGGCAGCCCAGACGGTTAGCACGGTTGACTTCTTTGCAAAGTTCAACATTGTTCTCTCCTGTTAAATAAAGAAGAGGGAACGGTTGTTCCCCCTGTATGTTCACTTGATTGCAGGTAGAAAACTAATCCCGGACATCATATGAGCAGCATCCGCCTGTGCTGGCCGGATAGTAGGTGTCAAAGTTTTTGCCTTTGTTGTATTGCGGGCAGATGCTGTTGCACTGACCGACAAAGGTGGACTCACAACTCATGCGGTACGCTTCGCCGCAGACGATATTTGGCCTGTCCATAAGACCATCAAACTTCGCTGGATTGCCAATAACTTCAGATACGGCGCAGAAGATTTCTGATGACCACTCACCTGATGCTTGGCCGATGATACTGCATTGATTGGAACACTGATTGACAATGTCATCCAAGGTGCTGACTAAGCCTTCAATGTAGCCGTTACCGAAGTCCACAGCCATCTGACCTCTGAATCGCCTGTTGCGCAGGTCTCTGGTAACTCGATCAACGCCGTCGCCGATGATTTGCACCAGCTTGTCCGCTTGGTGGCAGTCTTTACCCAAGCTATTCCATGAACTGGAAACGAGCGTTGAGGAGGTTTTCTTCGCCATTTTATAAAAACTACTCTGTCTGGCAGCATCAGCATCTGAAAATCCGTGCAGCAGAAAGACAGTAAGCAGCGCACCGCATAAGGCTATTTTTTTTATCACAGCTGACTCCTTGTTGTTCTTTTGTTTTGGGTTATCCAAACTTGTTACTTATTCAGAGCAGATTTTACTGAACTTGGACGCTGGAAAATTGTAACTAAAGGCAGAAGAAAATTCTTTCTTTACCTTAGTTTTACAATCTGTGCTGCACACTTGGTAGGGATAAGAAATATTCAGCACCATGTCAACCACCTGTGTGACAGTGATCCTCCAATGCCCCAGTTGTACTTCACATTCACGGATAAAAGGTACAATCGTACTGACAATAAAAGTTGCATCTACACAGGTGATACGATTTTCTCGATTGATCTTGTCAATTTCGCTGTAGTAGGAGCGGAGCAGAGTAGGGAGGAAATCGTTCAGAATCACCTCGCTGGAATAATTCTGCTGAATGGTGCGTAATGACTTGGTCAATATTTTCGGCATGTGTACATCGCGAATTTTCTTCCAAGAAATACCGTCGGCCCGGAGATTGTTATAAATGGTGCGTACCGAAGAGCGAGCAATGGCATCAGCAACTTCATTTGCATCTCGGCTAAAAGATTGAGAAAAAGCTAAAGTAGGAACAGTAAGCAAAAGACCGCACAACAGGCCAAGCATGTTTTTCTTCTTCATTGATCACCCCATGAGTTAGTTTGACATTATACAACAGGTGCGTACAATTTATACCACCATTATCATCCGCATTTTCAACAATACACAATAAAGGCTAACCGTTCATCTGTCAACTAAAACAGTGGTTGAAACTGATTGAACAGCTGATGTTTCTGCTGTAAATTTTTACTGATTGCTCAGTTGCCTGACGCTGCGTTCACGGCCAGCTCCGAGATTGTATCCCAATCACCCTTTTCAATCAACTCCGGCGGAGCGATCCAAGAGCCTCCGACGCAGGAAACATTGGAAAGCGAGAGATAATTCTTGCAATTTTCTTGCGAAATACCGCCAGTAGGACAGAAGGTGATCCGAGGAAAAGGGCCGTGCAACGCCTTCAGCATCTCCACTCCGCCTGCTGCTTCTGCCGGGAAAAACTTCAGCTCGGTGAAGCCGCGTTCTTGGGCGAGCATCAGCTCGGAGGGCGTAGCAATGCCGGGAATCAGAGGAATCGGTCCGTCATGAGCAGCAGCAAAAAGGGCAGGGGTAAGACCTGGACTGATGGCAAACTGCCCGCCTGCTTGGGCCACAGCTCGCAGGTCATCCGAAGTCAGTACAGTACCTGCTCCAGCAATAATTTCAGGCACCTCTGCGCTGATGCGCCGGATGCCTTCTAACGCAGCTGCACTGCGGAGAGTGATTTCCACCACCCGGATGCCGCCCGCCAACAGTGCCTTGGCCAATGGCACGGCGTGATCAGCGTTGCGCAGCACCACCACCGGCACCACCGGCCCAGTATGAAGAATTTCTAAAGCGGACAGCTTCTTGCCATTGTTTGCCATGCCTTGCTCCTTGCTACCGGGCTGTTCTGAAAATCAATCGATTGAGTATAAACACCTTAGCGGCGGTAAGCAAAAAAGTCAACCACTGCCCCAAAGAGGAGGAAAAAACGGGAAGTTCCTGAATGCAGTGGCGTTTTGCAGCGGCGGCTGGTATCATGGGCGCAGTTTACCATTTATTTTTACTGAGGAGAACTACTATGGAATATTCTCACGAAGTCAAAGAGATGCACTGTATTGCCTTGGGAACGAACCACGGCCCTGCGCCCATTCCCCAAGAAGGGCAGTGGAATCAGGTGCGTCAGATTGGCGAGATCAACGGCTTAACCCACGGCGTGGGCTGGTGCGCTCCGAATCAGGGGGCCTGCAAGCTGACCCTGAACATCAAAAACGGCATCATCGAGGAAGCGTTAGTTGAGACCATCGGCTGCACCGGTATGACCCACTCGGCAGCGATGGCCTCGGAGATTCTGCCGGGCAAGACCATTTTGGAGGCGCTGAACACCGATTTGGTCTGCGATGCCATCAACGTGGCCATGCGCGAACTGTTTTTACAGATCAGCTATGGTCGCAGCCAATCTGCCTTTTCTGAGGGCGGGCTGCCCATCGGCGCAGGACTGGAGGACTTGGGCAAGGGGCTACGCTCTGTCACCGGCACCACCTACGGCACCCGGCTGAAAGGGCCGCGCTATCTGGAGCTGGCCGAGGGCTACATTATGGAACTTGGCTTAGATAAGAACGATGAAATTATTGGCTATAAGTTCGTCAAAATCGGGCCGATGATGGATGCGATCAAGAAAGGCATTGATCCGGCAGAGGCAATGGCAAAGGCCACTGGCACCTACGGGCGGTTTGCCGAGGCCGTCAAAACAGTTGATCCCCGGAAGGAGTAAAATCATGGCACTTTTTGAAGGATACGAGCGGAGAATCGACAAGATCAATGCGGTGCTGGCTGAACACGGGATCAAAGATTTGGCCGAAGCCAAGCAAATAAGCTCAGATGCGGGCGTGGATGTTTATGCCTTAGTCAAAGAGGTGCAGCCGATTTGTTTTGAAAACGCCTGCTGGGCGTATATCGCTGGTGCCGCCATTGCTCTGAAAAAGGGGCAGAAAAAAGCGGTAGAAATCGCCTCCACTTTGGGTATTGGCTTGCAGGCGTTCTGTATTCCCGGCTCAGTGGCGGAAAATCGTAAGGTGGGCATTGGTCACGGCAATTTGGCAGCGCGGCTCCTCAGCGAGGAAACCAAATGCTTCGCTTTTCTTGCTGGGCATGAGTCTTTTGCGGCGGCGGAAGGAGCCATCGGCATTGCCAAGTCCGCTAATCGGGTGCGTACTGAGCCGCTGCGTGTGATTCTTAACGGTTTGGGCAAGGATGCGGCCTATATCATCTCGCGCGTCAACGGCTTTACCTATGTGAAGACGCAATACGACTATGCGGGCAGCATACTTAACATCGTGCTGGAAAAATCCTTCTCTATCGGAGAACGCGCCAAGGTGCGCTGTTACGGTGCCGATGATGTGCGCGAAGGCGTGGCGATCAACCATTTGGAGTTGGTCGATGTGTCGATCACCGGCAACTCGACTAACCCCACCCGTTTCCAGCATCCGGTCGCAGGCACCTACAAGAAGGAATGTTTAGAGCTGGGCCGGAAGTATTTTTCTGTCGCTTCTGGCGGCGGCACTGGCAGGACGCTGCATCCGGACAACATGGCTGCTGGCCCAGCCTCTTACGGTCTCACTGACACGATGGGCCGGATGCACTGTGACGCGCAGTTTGCGGGTTCGTCCTCAGTGCCTGCACATGTCGAAATGATGGGCTTTATCGGTATGGGCAACAACCCGATGGTTGGGGCTTCGGTAGCGGTAGCGGTGGCGTTGCAGCAAGCGGCGTAGATTTCTTTCCGCCCCTGTTTGAATTTTGTTCAGACAGGGGCCTTTGCTGAAGTTACCGCTTCTTTTTTGCTGCCTTATTGAGCAGATCGGCAAAAGTACCCATTGACTTGGGTTCAGCGTCTTTAGGCGGCGGGGTGTAATTTTGATCCTCTTCTGCCTTGGAGGTGTAATCTTCTGGCACCAAGGAAATGCGCTGTTGCTCCTTGTCTATGCCGTCGATTTTTACCGTTACAGCTTGGCCAATAGACAATACTTCGCGAGGATGATTGATGCGACGACCTGAACCCAGCCGGGAAATGTGCAGCAAGCCGTCAACGCCCGGCTCCAAGGAAATGAACGCGCCAAAGGCGGTCAACCGCGAAACCGTGCCGTTATGAATACTGGCAGGTGCGTATTTTTCCTCGACCCGATCCCAAGGATTTTCCAGCGTATCACGCAGGCTGAGAGAGATGCGCTCTTTGGCCCAGTCAATTTTTTTGATTACCACTGCGACTTGCTGGCCGATACTGAGAACATCATCAACCCGCTCAGTTTGCCCCCAAGCGAGTTCGGAAATCGGAATCAGGCCGTCCGCGCCGCCGAGATCAACAAAGGCCCCAAATTCGCGGATTGAGCTGACAGTGCCCTCAACCCGGTCGCCTTCGTGCAGGCTCTCGCGAAGTTGCTCTCTGCGCTGCTCGCGCTCTTGTTCCTGCACAGCACGGGCGGAGACGATGATATTGCGACCTTTGTTGCCAAATTCTATGATCTTAAAGATCATTTCTTGGTCTAAATAGGTATCTGCCGCTGATTCGACCCGATGCAAGCCCATTTGAGAATAGGGGCAAAAGGCTCGCTGGCCAGCTACCGTCACTTGGAAGCCGCCTTTAATTTCCGCTGTTACCTTGCCCTTGACCGGAATGCCCGCTTGAAACGCTTGCTCCAGCTCTTCACTGCTGACATGTCCTGAACCGACACGAGCGGTAAAGACCATTTCACCGCCACGTCGCGCCAAGAAAAAGACGAAAACTTTATCGCCAACGCTGACAGTCAGCTCGCCGTCTGCGTTGCGGCATTCGGCTGCATTAAGGACACCCTCGCTTTTGCCGCCGAGATCAAGAAAAATGTTCTCGCCGCTGATGTCGGCAATAACTGCCTCTATCTTATCGCCAGGCCGGATATCTTGGCTATTGACGGTTTTTTCTTGGAACAGGTCTGCAAAGGATTCTTGGGTCATGGTGGTGGATAATCAAAGGATTCTGGAAAAATTATTTTGCACGAACATGCAGAAATTATTTAATATTTAACAATAGTTGCTTTTAATCGCACGTTATGTTTATGATTGTTAAATATATCTCTATAAATATCAGAGAGATCAATCCCTTCTTCTGAAATTATATTCGTAGAGATAGGCCCACTCTCAAGATAAAGAACTTTCAGCTCTTCATCTGAAATGAATCCCTTGGAAAGAAGAAATTCATTGAAATAAGAGTGACAACTTTTCATTTTTTCTATTGACTTCATTAATGACAGCTCCTTGTCAAGACATCCTATTTTAATATCTATTTCATATTTTTTATCATTTACACTGTATGCTAACGTATTAAAGACAGTCCCGGTTGGCAATGTTGCATATGCTACTGTTTTTGAAGTTACACTATCAAATGAATAGGATATTGCGCCTATCACTGGATACACATCATCTTTTGCCAATTTAGGGGAAGTTTTTGAGCCAGATAAATGCTGTATGTAATTTCTAAAAGAATTTATTTCTTTGATGCAACTAGAAAAATGAGAATATCTCTCATCTTTATGAGAAAGCCCTCGTATTTTCCCTATACAATCACCATATCTATGCAGCATGTCAACCAATGTCCATGCCGAAGAATAAATCAACACGACGGATTTCGTGTTAGAATTATCGAATATCTTTAACGATTCTAATAAATTATTATAATTTAATTCAGCGATTAGATAAGAGACTCTAACCGCTTCAATTAGGCACATCGTCAACCTATCATTGATATTTTGAAGTTTTTTCATATTATCCTCCTATTCAACATATAGCGGTTATATGCTGAATGAACACCCTATGCGTACATTCTTTTTGTTAATCTGTTGAATCAACATGAAAATATTCTTAAAAACTTACAAAGATTCCCAAAATCTCTTACTGCTCCACCACCTCAGTTCCCGGTGGCAAATCCAGCCGGACAAGCTCTTCCACCGTTTTGGCAGAACCGGCAGGAAGAGCGTTGAATTTGATATTGCTGAATACCAATTCCGTTAGCGTATCAAAATGATCTTCCATTACCAATTTTTGAATCATAGATTTGCCGTCAAACCATACATGCACTGCCTTAATTTGACCGTGCGGCTGTTTTGGAACGAGCTGCGCCACTTGAATATCCTGACGAATACCACCGGTGGTAAAACGACTCTCGGCAGGTCGCACGTTGAAATCATCGGTTAAGTTACGATTTCCTGCGAAGAGAGAATAGGTGATGTCAGATTCTAACTCTGCTGCTGATGAAACCAGCACTTGTTTGTCCTTTTGCGTATAAACAGACAATTTTTTGCCGTCATTCAGAATAATTTGTTTATCCGGCTCATTGTAGTTCCAGCGCATAATGCCCGTACTACCGCTTGCGGGCCGATAAAAAATACTGTTGCCCGCACCATGCCGATCACGCCCACCGCTGCGAGTAAGCTGACGAAAATCAAAGCTGAAACTGGTCAAGCTACGGTAAACTTTCTGCATATTTTCGACCTGCTGACGCAGCTCCGATTCGGAAGCAGCGCGGGCTTCATGTAACCCGGTAGCCGTCAGCAGAAAAAGGAACAATAAGGGAAGGATAAAAGATTTGCGGAACACCGAATTACACATCTATTTTTTCCAAATGAATAGATCGACCAAAAATGCGGTCAGCAAGCTGCTGCACCGGGCCGGTGGAGTCGGAAACAAAAAAACGGCTCTGCCGACTATCGTCCGCCATATTTGAGCCGATCTCAGGATTTTTATCAAGAAATTCTTTTAAATGTCGAGCAGCCTCTGCTGAGGAGTCAATCAGCCGTACTCGCCTGCCGATTCGTTCCTGAATCAGCCCGCCGAGCAGGGGATAATGGGTACAACCCAGAATAAGAGTGTCGATTTGCTGCTGACGTAATGGGTGCAGATAACGACGCAGGATCATTTTCGTTTCCCGCTTATCAAGCCAATCTTCTTCTACTAAAGGAACTAACAGCGGACACGCCTGGCTGACAATTCGGCAACCGGGCCGAATTGCCTCCAGACGCTGCTCATAGACCTGCGAGCGAATAGTCGCCCTCGTGCCGATGATACCGATTTTACCAGTAGTGGTCACAGTCGCAGCTTTTTCCGCTGTGGCCGCGACCACGTCGATGATTGGCACCGAATACTGCTGCCGCAAGGTTGCAGAAGCAGTGGCAGCTGCCGAATTGCAGGCAATTACCACCGCTTCCGCTCCCTGACTGAGCAAAAAGTCGGTGTTGCGACGGCAGCAGTCGGTAATGACTTCAGGACTTTTGGAACCGTAGGGACTACGAGCGATGTCACCAAAATAAATCAGCGGCAATTGAGGACAAAGGTCTTCAATTGCCTTGGCGACAGTCATCCCGCCGACCCCAGAGTCAAAAATGCCGATCATGCTGAACAGCGAAAAGAGATATTACTTCTTTTTGCTCTTGCCAGCCCGCTCGGCGATAGACTTACGCAGGTTAGGATGAATGCCACGCTCTTTGCTGGCCGCAGAACGCTCATCGGACAGTGCCTTAGCACAGAGCGACTGACGGCTGGCAAAACCGTATTTTTTACGGTATTCCCTTGAAGTCATGTTGTGTGACTTCAGATGTTTGGTCAGCATCTTGAACGACTGGCCGCATTCTAAACAAACGATTTCATTCTTGCGAATAGAACGTTTTGGGTCCATAGAAGGCGCAACATCCTTTTCCTCCACGCCACCGCCAACAGCCTCAGCCTCTTGCAACTCTTTCAGGGTCTGATAGGTGTGATGCAGAGCTGCCTTGATTTCGTCGGTATTCATACTGGAACCGCTGATTTGGGACTGGATGATTTCAGCGGTCATTTCAACTAATGTTTTACTCATGTTGTACTCCTTGCAAATGAATGGTTGAGAATATAGTAGCGGATGAAAATAAAATCGGCAATCCACCTCTCTTGCTGGCGAAAAAATACAGAAAAATAGCTGTTGCCAATCTTGTGAGACCAGCTGTACATCGGTTCTTTTTTTCTTTAAAAAACGTCGATGATTCTATAGCATATTTGCTGTTTTTTTTTGCCGCCGATAGGATCAGAACTGTACTCGCTGCCGCATGGTCATACGCGAACAAGCTGGTGTCCGCTACCGATGATATATAAATCAAATTTGATTACTGTATCTGATTTATTTGTGCAGTGCAATACTATTACGCAGCGGGAAAAATTTATTTTGAATTTCCTCAGTGCGATCTGACATAGAGGATCGGTAACGATCGGCCTGAATTTTTGCGACAATCAGATGGTCGAAGCTGGTTTCTATCGTCATGCAGAACAGTCTGTAGTCTGCAAAGAGACTGCGCTATTCCACTCTTTCATAGTTGACAGGTCGCTGAAGCAGCATTATTGTGTTGCCAGCTGTGCTGACTGTAGATTGCAACAATAATATTGATCAGTTGACGATATACAACGAGGTGACGAAATGCCTGTGTACGAGTACAAATGTTCCACCTGCGAACGAGTGTTTGAGCTACAGCAAAAAATTAGCGATCCGCCGCTGACCATTTGTTCCGAATGCGGTAGCACCGTGAAAAAGTTAGTTTCCGCGAGTGCCTTTCATTTGAAGGGCGGCGGTTGGTATGCGGATGGCTATAGTTCCGGCAGCAGCAAGGAAGCCGGAAGCAGCGAGAGCAAAACTCTTCCTGTCGCCTGCGCAGGAGATTGTAAAACTTGTCCTGCTTCTTCCTGACTGCCGGGCAAGAGCCGCCGTCTGCCGGATTTTCCACGGACGGCGGGAAAATAGCCTGCGATGGACAAGGTTTTTAATTGACATGATTTTACCTCCGCTGGTACTCTAAACCATATAAAAAATAATTTTTCCGAGTTGGGTCAGAAGCGGATGCAACCCACCGGAGGGCAGAATACCAAAGATAAGAGGAGTAGAAAAATGGCAAGCGCAGCAGCGGATGGTTTTGTCGCAAAAATTGGTGCTTGGCTCCAGAGTACCAATGTCCCTCAGCAGATCAAGGATGTTGATTTTACCGGCCTATTTACCAACCCTTGGTTTATGGTTCCTTTTGTCGCCTTGATTGGCTATCTCATCTGGAAGCAGTCTTTCAACGAGCTGATTATTGTCGTAATCTTCGTTGCTCTTTGGTGGCTCTCAGGAACTGAGTATATGCAAACCTTAGTTGTGGACGGTACGCTACAGATTAAAAAAGTGCTACCAGTGTTAGCTGGAGCTGCCGCAGTGCTAGCCTTTGTCATTTATCTATTCTTCGGACGATCTTGAGCATCGCCGGGACTTTTTCCTTTTTTCTGAATCGGGTTGACCAGCATGGATTATCGCAACGCTGTTTTTGTCGTCACCTCGGAGGACTCCTGTCCCATCTACAATACAGGCGAAGAGCTCCAAGTCCAAGATGGTGCGGTCAGTGCCGATTTTGAAAAGCCTGTCTGCATGTTGCTGGTGCAGGAACTGCACAAAGCTTTGGTCAAAAAACCGGGAGAACAGCGTTTCACCCAAATGTCGATGCAGCGGGCTTCGTTCAAATGTCCGGGTTGCACCGGCTCGATGCGCTTTGAGTACAAAAAGGAAAAGGGCTTTTCTACCCTCCAGATGAACTTGCTGCGGATTGCGGATAAGAAGGCCCGCAAGCGGCATGTTGAGGCTTTATTCAAGCACTTGCGCACGATGGAGGTCTTTGAGCTGCTCGAAGATCACGATCTGCTTGATCTGATTTCCATGCTCAAGCTCAAGCAATTTGATCCCAGCAAAGTGATCATTGCCGAAGGCACTCGAGGTACCCATCTTTACATTATCCTTTCCGGTAAAGTGGCCATTGTCAAAGGCGAAAAAGAAGTCATCGCTGAGATCGGACGGGGAGAAATTTTTGGCGAGATGAGCTTGCTTTCCGGTGAACCGGCGGGCAGCTCGGTTTATTCGCGCACGGTGGTTAAGTTCGGCACTATTAACGGCAAGGATTTGAAGTTCATCCTCAACCGGTATCCAGTGCTGCAAATTTTCTTCTACCGCCTCTTGGTTAACCGGGCGCAGATGAACATGGCCCGCTCCGGTAAAATCAGTTCTGGCATGAGTGGTGAGTTGATTTATATCAGTCCGGTGGAGTTGTTTCAGCTGATCAATTCTGGCGGCAAATCCGGTAAGGTCGATCTGATTTTTCCCGACGGCCATGCGGTCATCCTTTTTAATGAGGGTGAGATTGTCTATGCCACTCTTGGCGAGTTAGAGGGCAAAGAGGGTCTGTTTGCGGTGATGGGTAAGAAAAAAGGTTCTTTCAGCTACAACACCCACTTAGCCGCAAAATACCACAAGCTCCAGCCGTTAGGCGGTTTCATGGGCCTGCTGATGGAAGGTTTGCAGAAGATCGATGAGCAGCAGGCCGAAGCAGCAGGCCCAGCTTCGGCGGATCCAGAATTCGATATGGACGAAGAAGAGTAACTTTCCCCAATTCCGCCGACATTTTTCGCTGCCAACCAGCAGCACATATAGGGCTTGAGTGAATGGAATTCCGCAATGCTGTCTTTGTGGTGACCGAAGAATGCTCCTGCCCTTTATACAATGTGGGTGAGGAATTCAGTGTGCAAAATTCCGCTCTGTCGGTAGATCGGGACAAACAAGTCTGCCTGTTGTTGGTGCGAGAAATACTTAAAGCACTGACCGACACCAAGCCTATGGAGCAACGGATCAGTCTCCAGCCCCAGCAAAAAGCCAAATTTGAATGCGGTGGCTGCACTGGCCTCATTCGTTTTGAATACAAAAAAGAAAAAGCCTACTCCACCTTGCAGATGAATCTGCTCAAGGCGGCGGAGCAGCGGGCGAAACAGCAGATTATCGCCCAATTTTTCGGCATTCTACGCGAGATGGACCTTTTTGAACCATTGAGCGATTTTGATTTGCAGGATCTGGCTCTGCTGATGAAAATGAAAACCTACCCGCCCAACAAGATCATCATTGAGGAAGGCGAGCGGGGTACCAATTTTTACGTGGTACTGTCCGGCAAAGTGGCCGTGGTCAGAAAGGACAGCAGTCAGCTCATCGCCGAGATTGTGCCGGGCGGCATTTTTGGTGAAATGAGCCTGCTTTCCGGTGAATTGACCTATCCCTCTGTTTATTCGCGCACTGCCTGCCAATTAGCGACTCTCAATGCCAAAGATTTCAAGCACGTCCTTTCCAAATATCCCATTCTCCAAATATTTTTCTACCGCGTTTTAGTCAGTCGTGCCCAAGAGAACACCCTGCGGGCAGGAAAAATTACCTCCGGCATGAGCGGTGATTTGACCGATATCAACCCAGTTGACTTGTTCCAAATGATCAACTCTGGTGGAAAATCCGGCCGAGTGAGCTTCAATTTAGAGGAAGGTGAGGCAGAAGCCCTGTTCAATGAAGGAGAAATTGTTGGGTGTAGCTGTAACGGGCAGACGGGCAAGGAAGCCTTCTTCGCTCTTTTAGTGCAACAGAAGGGCCGCTTCACCTACATCAAAGGCCTGACAGATGAAGAAAAAAAACTGTCGGTGCTGGGCGGCTTCATGGGTTTGGTTATGGAAGGACTCCAGCGCATCGACGAGGAGCAGGACATCGGTGAGGAATAGAGCATCTGCGTCTGCTGCGGGCGACATTGGATAGCACATGAGTACCCGTAAAATCAAAAAATTAGTTATTGCCTTGCTGGAGGCCGAGAACGACCTCAGCCGCCTTGAGCAGGAGCTGTCTGGCTTTGCCGCCAAAGAGTTGATCAACGCTCTTTTCTCCGCCATCTGTCAGAGCGACGAAAAACTACGCTGGCACGCGGTTTCGGCGATGGGTTGGACAGTTGCCCGGTTAGCAGAGAAAGAGATAAAGGAAGCCCGGATCATCATCCGCCGCCTGCTTTGGAGTTTGAACGAGGAATCAGGTGGTATAGGCTGGGGCGCACCGGAGGCGATAGCAGAGATACTCTGCTATCACGAAGGCTTGGCCGAGGAATATGTCCACATGCTGCTCTCCTACATGCGACCTGACGGCGAGGAAGCGCATCAGGATGGTAATTTTTTAGAGCATGAAATCTTGCAGCGTGGCCTACTCTGGGCAGCTGGACGATTGGCACAGTGTCGCCGCGAGTTGGCCTTGGCTCAAGGCATGGCCGATGATCTTCCACAATATTTGTCTTCGCCAGATGCGACAGTGCGTGGGCTATCAGCCAGAGCGGTAGGTCTATTAGGCAGCTGCCCATGCCAAGAGCGACTGCATGAGCTAACTGCGGACAACGCGACACTGCGGCTTTACGAAAACGGGCGGATTAGCACCGTGACCGTGGCTGAATTGGCGGCGCAGGCCTTAGAACGACTGCAAGCATGAAAACTCTTTTCCCTCATGCCGCCTGTTTGCAAATAGAAATTCATGTCGGCGACATTCAGGCTAATCTCCAGCAGTTCCGCGAGTTGCTGGCTGCGCAGCATTTTCCTGAAAATACGTTGGTTGTCCTGCCCGAACTTTGGGCCACCGGTTTTGCTTATCCCCAGCTTGCTGCCTTGGCAGAGGAAACGCCAGCGATTCTTGAAGTGCTGCGGCAGGAGGCAGCGGAGCGAAAACTTTGGTTCGCCGGTTCTCTACCAGAGCCGCAGGCGGGAGGCAATCCCTGCAATACCCTTTTTCTGGTTGGACCGGAAGGCGTAGCAGGCAGCTACCGCAAGCACCATCTTTTCCGTTTCTGGCAAGAGGAGGAATACCTACAAGCCGGGTTAGAGCCGCTGCCGATCAGCAGTCCTTTCGGGCCGATAGCCGCCTTGGTCTGCTACGACCTCCGTTTCCCTGAACTCTGCCGTAACCAAATTTTCGCAGGCAGCATGTTGATTGTCGTTTCCGCCCAATGGCCTTCAACACGTCTGGATCATTGGCGATTATTCGTTCAAGCGAGGGCGGTGGAAAATCAAGCCTTTGTTGTCGCCTGTAATGGCAGCGGTGCAGTGGGTGAAGGCAGGTTAGCCGGGCATTCGTTGATTGTTGATCCAATCGGCCAAATTTTGGCAGAAGCAGGGGAGGAGAGGGAAGTCATTCAGGCCGCGCTGAACGAGGAAGAGCTGACAAAATTGCGATCTCGGTTCTGCACTGCGGGCGAGCGGCCTTGGCCCGGCTGGGACAGAAACAAGATTGTTGATTTGAAAACCTTGCAGGCGCAACTGGCCCTGATCCGGCGGCAGAAGAGCAAGGTGGTTTTCACCAACGGCTGTTTTGATTTGCTTCATGCTGGGCATGTGGATTATTTGGAACAAAGCCGCGCCTGCGGCGATTGTTTGGTGGTAGGGTTGAATGCGGACAGCTCGATGCGGCGGTTAAAAGGGCCGACCAGACCGGTGAATAATGAAGGCGAGCGGGCCAGAGTTTTGGCCGCGCTCGGTTGTGTTGACTTTGTCGTTCTTTTTGCTGAAGACACGCCCCAGCAGTTGATTACCGCCCTGCTGCCAGATGTTTTGGTTAAGGGTGCAGACTGGCCTGAAGAGCAAATTATCGGTGCTGCTGAAGTGAAGGCCGCTGGGGGAAAAGTACGGAGAATCGCCTTCAGCAGCCCCTGTTCAACCAGTAAAATTATTGAGAAAATTCTGTTTGCGCCACGCTCATACCCCTAAGTTGCCCGTGTAATACCTTAATCTTTGAGTAATCGAGTGGATCAATCCAGCCGTTTACTTCCGCATCGAGCAGGGCCATATTGTCTGACTTGAGTTCTTTAAGGGCCGCAGCAACCTTATCCGCCAGTGCTTTATCCACTGCGGCGGTTCGAGCTAAGACAAAGCCGGGATAAAGGACAGTAGAGCAAACAAAGGGGAAGTCTGGGTGATGTTTTTTTTCTAAAATTTTAACATCTTCCATATTCAGTTTTCCAGAAGCCGAAGCCTGCTCCAACAGGCCGGTAGGTACAGTGCCTGCATCCACTTGGCCACTGAGAACCGCCTTGATCACCGCCTGTGGGGTTTCAAAAAAACGAAGCGTGGAGACAAAACTGTAGGCATCAATACCTGCACTTTGAAACTCCAACTCGGTCATCTGCCAGCCAGCAAAAGACCAACGCCGTAGCCCGCCAAACTTCTTGTCGTGTAGGTCAGTTATCCCATTGATACCTTGCTTGTTAGCAGCGGTAAAGATGACCGCGCCGATGTGGTCAGTGCCGATGACGGAATTTTTCATTGTGACCACTGCTTCTGCGCCGTGTCGGGCTTTGGCAGCGGCGAACATTGAAGGATCAGCAGTGAAAAAATTTACCTCGCCTGACTCTACCGCAGGCAGGACTTCGTTAAATTCCAAAGGAATAACCGAAATAGGCTGCCCAAGTTTTTCTGTGAGATGCTCACCCGTGGCAGCCCACTGCTGCATCCCCTTGAACGGTCCGTTCCAGACCAAAAAACCAATTTTGATATTTCCCTCAGCCGCCTGACCGAGAGGGGCAAACATAAACAGCAGGGCAGTCGCAGCTGCAAGAATTGTTCTTTTCTTCATTTTTTTCTCCTTCGGGCAGAGAATCCGCAGACCTCCGCAGTGATTACTTGAAAAGAGCGACATTGTGGCATATACTCTCTGCTGCCATGAAATCGAAAGCAGTAAAAATTACAATTCAACATAATGGTATTAATAGAATTATCGCACATAGAACGGTGATGTCAAGCTCGGATAGCTTTGACCGTATTTTTTACTTTGCTCAGACTGCGGCCTGCTTCTTGGTAGATCGGAAAAAATAGCAGGAAATGCGGCTCTTGAAGAAAGAATTTGATTTCAGACTCAGATGTGCTATCCTTGATAGTGGTAGAGCCAGAACTGGCTTCAGTGCGGACTGTCCTTGTGGAACCCAGTATTTTTTATGTATATAATTGATTTCTCATGAGCATCAGACGAGCGGTTATTTATGTCTGATAAATCCAAAATTCTTATCGTTGACGATGATCTGCTCTTTGTCAATGATCTTTCTGAATTGCTGGAATCTTTCCGCCAGTATGAGGTGTTGACCGCCACCAGCCGGGGTGAGGAGTTGTTTATCCTCAGGCAGGAAAAGATCGCGGTGCTGGTGGTCAATTTACATGGCGGCGGGTTGAACGGCTTAGAGGTACTTTCTTTGGTCTCCACGTCGTACCGGCACATCCAGTGCATTGTGATGACCAACGGCGAGCATCCCGCGATCAAGGCCGTGGCAAACTGCTCTTGTAAAGATTCCATTTTTCTTTTCCTCGCCAAACCTTCCAACTTAGAGACCATCGGCTGCGCAGTTTTGGAAAGTCTCCAACGCTTAGATGAAAACGATTATCAGCCTGGTATTTCTGTAGCCAAAATTGTGGCTTTTTTTGAGGCAGTCCAGAAGACAGCAAGAATTTCCGTCCGTTTCGGCAGTAAAAAACACGGCTTGCTCGATTTTGACAAAGGAATCCTGATCAACGCGGCCTGCGAAAAAAAAAAGGCGGCTGAAGCGGCCTTGGAAATTTTCGACTGGCAGCCTTTAGGCTTTCTGATTGAATCAGAGGAGTACACGCCAGAGCGCACCATCAGCACGCAGGAGCTGGAAACCATTCGCGTGACCTCAAGGCTGAAACGGGAAACCGCTAAAAATAGCGGATTAGCACAGGAGACAAACCGCATGGCGCAGCAGAAGATCGGCCTGTTCATCGTGGATGACTCCAAGATGATGCGCAAGGTGATCGCGGGCATCTTTAAGGACGATCCCTTTGTTCAGGTGGTAGGTGAGGCTGAGAACGGCGAAGAGGCTCTTCAGCTTATTCCTCAGCTCAAGCCGGATGTCATTACGTTGGACGTAGAAATGCCAATCATGGACGGCTTGAAGACCATCAAACATTTGATGATTCAAGCACCCACGCCCACGGTAATGCTCAGTTCCATGACTCAAGACGGCGCAATCGTTACTTTTGATGCACTCAAGTACGGAGCTGTGGATTTTGTTGCCAAGCCCTCTCGAAACGCTGAAACCGATCTTGAAGAGCAGACGAGGGACATTGCCCGTAAGGTGCATCTTGCTGCTGAAGTGGAGTTGGAGGCGGTGCGTTATGTTCGGGCGGTGAACAAGGACAAACAGGCGGGTTTTCCGCCAGGTAGCCGCTGCGAAAAAGTCGTGGCTATTGGCGCAGCAGAAGGCGGCTACGGTGCGTTACTCAAACTCCTGCCTCATCTTTCCGCCGCGTATCCCGCTGCTTATTTGGTCATGTTTTACGCCCCGGCCAAACATCTTGATGCCTTTGTTGAATACATGGATCGTTTTTCACCGCTGCGAATTAGGCGGGCCGAGAACAACGCTCCATTGGAACCGGGTGTCTGTTATTTCGCTTCGGGCGAAAAATATATGACTGTGCATGAACGCGAAGACGGCTTGGTACTGCACCTTTCCTCCGCGCCTTTTGCCACCCAGCGCGGCTCGATCAACATGCTATTTTTTTCGGTGGCGGAAATCATGAAAGACGACGCGGTGGCGGTGATTCTCTCCGGCGTGGGTGAGGATGGCACTGAAGGTATGGCAGAAATCCTCCGAGTGGGCGGCGCAGGTATCGTGCAAGACCCGGCGGGTTGCCTGTATAGGGATATGCCTTGGTCAGTGTCCGCGCATTGCCGTGAGGCAGCTGTGCTGGTAGATGCGGCTATCCCGGAGACGATTCACGGTATTTTGTCGGCGTGAGGGCGTTTATGCGATGCGTTACGAACCGGCAATTCATCATCGCCGTTCCATTCGTCTAACAGGTTATGATTATTCGCAGGGCGGGGCATATTTTGTGACCATCTGCACCCAAGATCGGGAATGTTTATTCGGCGAGATTGTTGTAGGGGTAGGCCCCTGTGCCTACCCTGATGTTCCTTCTGAAATGCGGCTGAATACAGCGGGGCAGATGATTCGGGAAATATGGCATGAAATGCCAGAATATTATTCCGGTGTTGCGCTTGACGCATTTACCGTTATGCCGAATCATCTGCATGGCATTGTGGTTCTTTCTGGGCAGATACAAGGAATGATAGGGCAGGCACAAGGGCCTGCCCCTACCTTGCCGGATGTAATGCGCCGCTACAAAACCCTGACCACAAAACGATATGCGGACGGGGTGAAGGGTTGCGGATGGCGGCCCTTTCCCGGCAAATTATGGCAGCGCAATTATTGGGAGCGCGTCATTCGTGACGAACACGAATTGAACGGAATTCGTGAATACATTGAAAACAACCCGGCCCGGTGGACGGAAGATCAATTAAATGCCCCAACGCCGTTCATGTAGGGGCGGACCCCTGTGTCCGCCCTTGATTGCACGGGCGCGGCAATGATTGCACGGCGTGGCATTTTTGGGCAGGCACGGGGGCCTGCCCCTACGGGAATGTTGGGTACCGAAACACAAAAAAACACCCACCACAGCAGGATAGGCTTGCGAAATTTGCAATATATCAATATAAACAAAAGAGCGTGGCACCAATTTTTTTAACAGGAGGACATGGAAAAGACATGGGTATCATCCTTGGAGCGCGGCTGACTACGGTTTCCTTAGGAAACCGTAGTCAGGAGGCGGCAGGCGGGCGGAACCGCAGGCCCGTAGTGCCGAAACCGGAACAGAGACAGGAGGGAGTGAGGGAATGAAACGACAAGAGGTAAAAACCTACAAACAGGGCTGGGGCCTCCGGTGGAAGCTGATGGCCCTGCTGCTCATGGTAGGAACGGTGCCCTACCTGATCAACGCGGTGCTGGACTACTGGTCAACATCCAAAGCTCTGACAGCCCGTGCCCAGCAGCAGCTTGAGTCTGTCCGCGAGCTGAAAAAGAAAGAGATCGTGCGCTACTTCCATGAGCGTTACGGCGACATGCAGATTCTCGGCGACATCATGGAGGGTCTGCACAATGAGGCTCTCGGCAAGATGCAAGGTTTCGAGGCCGGCAAGAAACAGGCCATCGAGCGCTTCATGAAGCGCCGGTTCGCGGACGCGCAGGTTATGGCCGCTGGCTACGCCACCGCCACCGCCATGCAGGAGTTCAACCAGGCGTTCCAAGAGGAGGGCGGCAAGATCGGCGGCAGCATGTGGAACGGCTACCGGGACAAATACGGCCCGATGTTCAAAGAGTTCACGGCAGCGCACAGCTATTATGACGTAATGCTGATCTCGCCAGCGGGCGATATTGTCTATGCCTCTGCCGAAGAAGAGTCGGACGTAGGCCAGAACGTGGTTAAGGGCAGCCTGAAAGACTCCGGTGTAGGCCGTCTCTTCCCCAAGGCTTTGAAGGAAACCTCGATGGAGGACTACTCCCTCTATGCGCCTTCCAACAACGCGCAAGCACTCTTCTTGGGTACGCCCATCAAGTCGGAAGGCAAGGTTCTCGGCATCGTCGTTATTCAGCTTTCTCCAAAAGACATCAACGACATCGTTCAAGAGCGCGAGGGTCTGGAAGCCTCCTTCGAGTCCTACATGGTCACAGGCACCAAGGATAACCCCAAGCTGGCTTCTGACCGTACTGTCAAGCAAGGTAAGATCGGCGATCCCAAGCCCGGTAAGAACTCCGAGCTGGTGCTCTCCGGTCAGAAAGGCTCCTTCTTCCAAGTCGGCCCGACGGGTTTGTACGAAATCACCACCTATTTGCCGCTGAACGTTCCCGGCGTGAACTGGGGTCTGATCACCACCGGTGCCCTGACCGAGATTCTGGTACCGCAAGGCGCGGGTCAAACCGAGGACTTGCTGCAAAAGTTCAGCAAGGCGTATGACTACTTCGACATCTATCTGACTGACCCCTCCGGCTACTGCTACTACACCGTCAAGAAGGAGAAGGAGTATCACGCCAACCTTTTCTCCGACAGTCAATTCAAGGACACCAACCTGAGCAAGCTGCTCCAGAATGTCCGCGACAGCAAAAAGGTCATGCTGGCCGACTACGCGCACTACGCTCCGGCCAACAGACCGCTAGCCTTCATCGCCGCGCCGATCATCGAGAAGGATCAAGTTATCGCCATGATCGCCATCCGCGTCACCAACACCGTTCTTCAGGCCTACATGGATGAGCAGACGGGTCTGGGTCAGACCGGTGAGACCTTCATGGTTAGTACCGAAGATCTGCGGCCCCGTTCCGACTCCCGGAAAGGCTTGCAGCTGTTGGGCGAGAAAAAGCTGGAAACCGTCTTGGTGGAAAAAGCAATTGAGGCGGGCGAGGAAGGCATCTTCACGCACTCTGTGGATTACGTCGGCGACCCGATCATCGGCGCGGCTACCAAGCTGCGGCTGGACAAAGAGTTGGGGGTTGGCTTTGACTGGGTTCTGGTCTCCAAGATCGACACCAAAGAGGCTCTTCAAGCCGTAACTGACACAAGAAACCGCGCTATCTTCACCGGTATCCTCCTGCTCGCTGCCATCGCCGTCATGGCTTGGTTCATCGGAGGTGCATTCTCTAAACCCATCGTTTCCATCGCCGAGGTTGTACGACAGGTTGCGTCTGAACGAGACCTGACCCTGAACGTGCCGGTTGCTTCGGGCGACGAGGTAGGACAGATGGCTGCGGAGTTTAACTCTATGTTGCTTGAGTTGAACAGGTCGTTTAAACAGGTTGAGCAGGTTTCGCAGACGGTTGCGACCAACGCCAAGGACGTGGCTAACCGCGCCGCTGGTAACCGTGACCGTGCTGAGATCGAGGTGAAGCAGTCTGAAAAAACCCGAGAGCTGTTGGAAACGATTGGTCAGACCGCTGGTCAGGTTGCTGAGGGCGCGAAAGCCCAGCAGGAATCAGCGCAGAAATCGCAGCGCACGATTACCGAGCTGCTTCAATCCATGAACACGGTAAGTAGCGCGGTTATCAAGCAATCAAAAGAAGCTGAAACCGTTACTAACCGCGTAGGCGACATGGGACAGACCGGCGCAATGGTTGTGTCCACGTCCGGTGAGCAAGGTAAAATGGTTATGCAGGTGACGGCCTCGATGAACGAGATCACCGCCGCTGTGCGTAACATGGGTCAAGCAATTAACAACGCCACCCAGCAGGGTCAAGAATCACTGAAAGCTGCGAACGCCGGTCGTACCGCTGTTGAAAACACGGTTGCTGGTATGCACGCTATTGCTGAGTCTTCTGGCCAGATTTCTGAAATCATCAGCGTTATTACCGAGATCGCGGAGCAGACCAACTTGCTGGCTCTGAACGCTGCGATCGAGGCCGCCCGTGCCGGTGCGCACGGTAAGGGCTTCGCGGTTGTTGCCGACGAGGTTGGTAAGCTGGCGCAACGTTCCTCTGAAGCTGCGAAGGAAATTACCCAGCTGATCAAAGATTCGACCGCCAAAGTGGACGAGGGTGCGAGATACTCCGAGCAGCTGCAAAGCGCGCTCGCCTTGATCGATGCCAGCGGTCGTAACAACATGAAGTCGATTGAGGAAATCGCGTCGGTTGCCCACGTTGTTGAGAAAGACATCCAAGGTGTTCAGAACTTCGTTCAAGAGCTGAACAAACTGGCCCAGCAGATTGCTACAATGGCCGGTGAGCAGGGTACTCGTCGTAAAGCTGCTGAGGACGCTCTCGCTGCGATGGTTCAACAGTCTCAAATCATCAGTGCGCTGGTTGCCGAAGCCACGGTTGGTTCGACCACCATCGACGGTGAGATGCGCGAGATTGTGCGTCGTACCGAAGTACTGAACGAGCTGGTTACTGCCCAAGGTCAGCGTTCTGCGAACGCGATCAAAATCGCCCAGCAGTCCTTTGAAGGTGCGAAGAAGACCGTAGAAGGCGCAGGTACCGTTGTGGCGATCACCGGTGAGTTGACCTCCGCTTCTGCAAAGTTGCGGGAGCAGGTTGAGCAGTTCAAACTCTAATTTGCTGGACCGCCTCTTGTCTGCTGCTCCGCGTCTATCTTTCCGGCGCGGAGCAGTTCGCTTTCAACGAAGAAAACGCGGGACACCGCGCAACGAGGAGACCATTCATGCCAGAGGGATTTGCAGCCGAAAAGAGGTTTGCCGACCGGGAAGAAAAAGAGCAGCTCATGCAGCTGGTCGGTTTCACCATCGGCAAGGAGCAGTTCGGCGTGGACATACTCATGGTGCAGGAGATCATCCGTTCCGCGCCGATTACGTCGGTGCCTAATTCACCGGATTTTATTGAGGGTGTTATTAACCTGCGCGGCAACATCATTCCGGTTATTGAGCTGCGCAAGCGGCTGAATTTATATCGGAAAGAAAGCGACACCAAAGATGCTTGGATACTGATTCTTGACATTGGAGGCCGCGTTACCGGCTTCATTGTCGATTCAGTGACTAAGGTACTCAAAATTATGGAAAGCACCATCGAGCCGCCGCCTGATGTGATCATGGCCGGGCTGGCGAACCGCTACATTAAGGGGGTCTGCGACATCGGCGGTAGCCTCCTCATTCTGTTGGATTTCAACCGCATTCTGATGGCGGATGAGCTGCAACAGCTGGGTTCAATCAAGGGAGAATAACGCAGATGAGCAAACGGGTTCTGGTTGTCGATGACTCCTCCATGATGCGCAAGATGATTGTCAAGCTGCTCCAGCCGCCGGGACACATCGTGGTGGGGCAAGCCAAAAATGGCATTGAGGCGATTGAGCTGTATAAGGCCCTGAAGCCCGACATCGTGACCATGGACATCACCATGCGGGATATGGACGGTTTAGCTGCGGCCAAGGAAATTCTCCGCTTTGATAAATCAGCTCATATCATTTTCCTCTCCAATCTTGACGAGGAAGTCTATCGAGCAGAGGTGGAGAAGCTGGGCGCACGTGGCTTTGCCAGCAAGCACAAGGCCAAAGAAATTCTGGATATGATCGAGGAGGAAGAGGACGGCGGAGGCCAAGACTCTGGTATCTGACTCTCTGTCTGAGCAGGGAGCAATCCGGCAATGCGGGCATTGCCACAAAGAACATTTTCACTAACACGGATTTGTCGCCTATGTCAACCTCGCCCCAGGAAGCTAACGGCATGAGTCTGAAGAACAAGGCTCTATCGTTCTTTGCTTTGACCGTTTTGCTGACTCTGTTCACGGCTGTTTTCGTTATGCGCGGCGGACCGCCAGTCGCCGCGCTTGCAGCTCTGGGCCTCTTACTCTGTGTTTTAGCAGCGGCCCTCCTTTCTTTTCAAATTTATGTACTGAAGCCACTGGCAGATGTTCATGCTGTCACTCGGCAGATGATCGACGGCCATTTGGACCGCCTTAATCGTATCCACAGGGCTGATGAGATCGGGCGGCTGGGCGAAAGCATCAACGATCTGGCCGTCAACATGCAGGAAGTGTTGCTTTTTGTTTGGAATCACGGCCAAGAGAGCCGCGAACTGTTGGAACGAATCGCAGCGTTGAGCGACGCGGAGCCGCAATCAGAACTTGACGAAGATATTGAACAAATGCGACAAAGTAATGAAAATCTGAAAGACATCGTTACGTCATTCAGCTATTTTGAAATCAGACTGGAACACGAGCGGATGATGGCTGAATCGGACTGCGGCAAAGATGGAACCTGCTGCGGTGGCGGTGCGGCTTGCAAATATCCGACGGCCTGAAGGATAAGGAAAACATGTCCGGCGGAGGAGCCGGGCCGGAAAAGCTGCAAAAACTTGACAACCTGCATGGTCGGACTGCGACAGGGTGAGCAATATGATAGACACGTCAATGCTGCCGGATTTCATCGTTGAAGCGGCGGAACATCTTGAAGAGATGGAGAACAGCCTGCTCAAACTGGAGGAAGGCCACGGTAAGGAAAACAAAGAAGTCTTAGATGAACTTTTTCGCTCTGTTCACACCATCAAAGGAGCGGCCCAATTTGTCGGCATTGACCGGGTTGCCGGGTTGTCGCACAAATTAGAAAATTTGCTTGATTTGATCCGCAAGGGTACGCAGTCGCTGTCTCCAGCAGTCACTGATTTGCTGATTGAGAGCAAAGACCGCATCAATCTCTTGGTAGAAGAGTTGGAGCGTAATCAAGTCGAAGATTCAGAGGTTGATGATTTGCTCGCGCGAATCAAAAACTTGGTTGAGGGTGGTGTGCCTGAGAGTTCAGTAATTGCGCCTGCGCCACCGCCTTACGAAGAGCCGCGCAAAGGCTCTTTGGCTGAAGAAAATATGGCCGAGGAGTATGACGAAGAGCTGTACAGCATCTTCCTTCAGCAGCTCAAAGAGAACATTCCCTTCCTTTACGCCCAGACCGTTGAGCTGTCGATCTCAGTTGACAAGCAAGACGTACTCTACCGTTGCAGCGATTCGATTAAAAGCCTCAAGTCTTCAGCCAATTACATGGGCTATGAGAAATTGGCCAAGCATTACACCGACTGGCAGCGCGAGATCAGCAATGCTGTAGATCAGCTTTCAGCGGGTAAAATGCCGAATCTCGGCTTCATGCAGGATTACATCGACGAAATCATCCGTTCTTTCCCGCAAGCGATGGACGGCTACTCGCAGGAAGATGCGGGCCAAGCCGCAACAAAAAAGCCAAAATCCGATTCCGCCGCATTAGACTACATTTTCTCGTCTGACGGGCCGCAACATGAAAACGAGGAGAAAGATGCTGCGCAGGCAAACGATCTTGATTTAGCCTTAGATTCCATCTTTTCAGATGAAGATGAGGAAGACGGGCCAATTGCTGTCACTATCTCTGGGTTGGTGGATGATGACGAGGACGAAGAAAACGACAAGGATGAGAAGGAAAATGTGCGGTCGGTGACTACGTCTTCTGCACCTACCACACCTGCGCCGCCGGAACGCAAGCCGCTGAGTCTCGAATATGAGCTGTCCGAAGATGAACACGATCAAGAATTGGTCTCCATTTTTCTCAAGAAGCTCCAGACTGATATCCGTTTCCTGCGAGAGCAGGAGGCCGCATTGCCTGCTGCTTCTGACAAAAAAGAACTGTTAGAACGTTGCCGAGAGGCAGTGGCAGGACTTTCTTCGTCGGCCAATTATATGGAGTATCACAGCTTGGCTGCATTTTGCCGTGAATGGCAGCAAGCTCTCCGAGAGGCTGCTAATGGCAGCAACGTAGATGCGACCGGAGCGTTACACCGCTTTACTGAGGCGTTGATTCAGGTTTATCCGCAGGCTGTTGTTGATGCCGAAGCCGGAAAGCAGGCTCTGGCTCCGCAGCCCAAGCCTGTAGTTGCCGAAGCTGTTAGTTCGGTTGAATTTGACAATGCCGAGGACACAGTTATTTCGCTTCTCAGCAAACCTACTGGCGAAAAAGTAGCAGCACCGGTTCCACCACCATCGCGTTCTGTTCCGCCTGATGAAGTCAGACCTAGGCCTGAGCCTCCATCAGCAGAGATAAAGGAGGACGACAGCGAGCTATTCGCCCGCCTCAGCAGTGCCTTGGATATGTCTATGTCCCCGAGGAGCGATGCCTCCGAGTATCAAATGGACAATGTGATCGAGAAGATCATGGACAAAACTGAGTCAGAGCCGGAGGAAGAACAGCCAGAAGAATTAGCTGTTGTTTCTGTCCCTGAAGCAACTGAGCCTACCGCTGCACCTGAGAAGGAACAACCTGCCCCTCTTGCTGCCATAATGCCAGAGCCTGTGGCGTTGAAAAAAGCAGATGCACCACTACCTATAGTTGAAGAAGAGAAAGCCGTTATCGAGGAAACACCGGAATTTTCTGATGAAGAAGATGCCGATACGTCGAAAAAATCTGCGGTCAAGAAATCTGCTCCACGCAGCAGCATCCGGGTTGATGCAGATAAGATCGATTATCTGATGAACCAAGTGGGAGAGCTGGTCGTTAGTCGTGCCTATTTCGCCCAGTTGGTCAACGAGATGCGCGGTCTCCAGCTGCTCCTCCAAGAAAGGGCCAAACTCACTAAAAGTGAGCTGAAGCCGCTCCAAGAGTTTGCCTTCCGCCTGAGCGAGGCAGGTGTGCATTTGGGCCGTGTCTCCAATGAGCTGCAAGAAGGCGTGATGAAAATCAGGATGTTGCCTATTGACCAGCTCTTTAAACGCTATCCCCGTTTGGTGCGCGATCTGACTCATCGCACGGACAAGGATATTCGCCTGATCACTAAGGGTGAGGAAACCGAGTTAGACAAGATGGTCATCGAGTCCATCTCTGATCCGCTGATCCACATCATCCGCAATGCAGTCGATCACGGCATCGAGACGATCACGGATCGGAAACGAGCAAACAAACCGTCACAGGGTACGCTGATGTTGGAAGCGTATCACGAAAGTGATCATATCGTGGTGGAAATCACTGACGACGGTAGGGGGATTGATCCTAAGCGCATCCGAGCGAAAGCCTTAGAAAAGGGTCTGTTTGACAAAGAAGAATTAGACCGAATGTCTGAAGAGGACATTATTCGCATCATCATGGAGCCGGGCTTTAGCACTGCCGAGAAGGCCACCGAAACTTCGGGCCGAGGCGTGGGCATGGATGTGGTGCGCAAGAATGTCGAGCGGCTCAACGGTATGATTGAGATCAGCTCGAAAATAGGGCAGGGTACTCGGATGCGGATCAAAATTCCGCTGACGATGGCCATTATCCAAGCCTTAATGGTGCGAGTGGGCAAAGAAAAATTCACCATTCCACTGACCTCAGTTGAGGAAACCTTGCGCATTTTCCGCCATGAAATTTCTCAAATTGAAGGCGTAGATGTTATTTACATCCGCGATACTACCATGCCTATCTTCCAGCTGGGGCGGATTTATAGCATCGACCGCTCCCAAGAGGAAGAGGACAAAATGTTCGTGGTCGTGGTCAGCACTGGTACCCAAGAAGTCGGACTGGTGGTTGACGAGCTGCTCGGCCAAGAAGAGGTTGTTATTAAGCCTCTTGCTGATTATCTGCGTTCAGGCAGTGGATTTGGCGGAGCAACTATCCTCGGTGACGGCGGTATTTCGCTGATTCTCGATATCCCAGAGCTGGTGAAGATTGCGGGCGAAGAGCAAGCCGACAAGCAAGCCCAGCGGAATATGAGCTTCAAGCGCAGACGGAAGCGAGGAACGGAGGAGGAGCAGCCGCAGGCTGTCATCCATTAAGGGTAGTGAAGGAAGTCATTGGCATCATTTCAGCAGCACGGAGGCTGAACAGCGGGCATGGACAAAAAATATAAGGTTCTTGTGGTTGACGATGCCACCTTCATGACCAAGGCGATCAGCGATCTGTTGGAGTCTGATCCAGAGATTGAAGTGATCGGGGTGGCTCGCAACGGCCTAGAAGGGCTGAAAAAAATTAAAGAGCTGCACCCAGACGTAATCACGCTCGACATCGATATGCCGGTGATGGACGGTCTCCAAGCCATCCGTCATATCATGATCGAGGCTCCGGTACCGATTGTCGTTCTGAGTTCGCTCTTCAGCGACGGCTCCATCACTTTTGAGGCTCTGCGTCTTGGCGTGGTTGATTTTGTCGCCAAGCCCTCTGGCGCAATTTCCAGCGACATTCATGTAGCCAAGCAGCAGATTGTTGATCGAATCAAATTGGCCACTGCCGTTAATTTTGGCAACATCCGCCGGGTGCGAGTGAGAAAAAGCGGTCGCACCGACCCGCAAAATCCCGGCGGGCCGCAGTCGTTGGTGGTTATTGGCACCTCGCTCACTGGGCCAAATTCTTTTATCCGCTTGATGACTCGGTTAGAATCTGGCCTGTCGGCAGCTGCGGTGATTTTGCTGGAGATTTCGCCCAAGATACTGCCTGCCTTTGTCGAAAAATTCAACGAATTCGCCAGCTGGAAAATTGCAGTTGCGGAGGACGGCAAGGTGATCGAGCAAGGGGTTTGTTACATTCAGTCCAATGTGCTGTCTGTGACTGTCGATTTCAGCGAGTACGGTGATCCTTGCTTCAGAATCGGCGAGCCAACCGATAAGCCCTTGGACACTCTGTTCATTTCAGCCGCTGAGACGTTCCGGGAAAAATCTGTGGGCGTGCTGCTCACCGGTTACGGTGACGACGGTTCAGAAGGCTTTGCTATGATTCAAAAACAAGGTGGAAAAACTATAGCCCAGAGCGTCGAGAGTTGCGTTTATCCCAATCTGACCGACTCAGCCATTAAGCGAAATCGGGTGGATATGATCGTGGAGGAAAGCAGGCTCGCCGAGGCCATCGTCTCCTTGATCAAACGGTGATCCGGCTGATACGGACGGCGATAATCCGATAAAACAGAGAAAAATCCTATGATTATCACATGTGAAAAATGCAGGACAAAATACAAGATTGCTGATGACCTGCTGGGTAAACCAGAGCTGAAGGTTCGTTGTCACAAATGCAGTCACCGCTTCATTGTCTATAGAGCGGCTCATGCTGAGGATTCCTTTTTGCTTCAGGATGAGGTGCATCCCGACTACAGTCGGGTCATTGCGATCAGCAATCAAAAAGGAGGGGTGGCTAAAACGACCACCACTCTGAATCTTGGCGCAGCGTTGGCAAAAATGGGCAAGCGGGTCTTGTTGATTGATTTTGACGTGCAGGCTAACTTAACCATTTTGCTCGGCTTCAGGAAGACTCGCTCGTTTTATGAGGTGTTGACCGGTGGGGTGAAGAATATTGGCGAAGCGGTAGTGAAAACTAAATATGCCAACCTTTCCCTGCTGCCCTCCAGCAGCAAAATGGCCCTGCTCAAGAAAAAATATTTGAGTCAGCACAATTTTGAGTATTTGCTCCGAGACAAGCTGCGCACCATCCAAGACAGCTACGATCATGTGCTGATCGATACGCCGCCCTCGATTGAATTTTTCACCCTCAATGCGCTGGTAGCTGCCAATATGGTGATTGTCCCTTCCACCTGCGAATATTTGTCCATGCACGGGGTCAGTCAGATTCATGACATCATCAATGTGCTGAAAAAAAGCATCAACCAAGAGGTGGAGTGCAAGGTGCTGATCACCATGTACGATGAAAGAAACACCTCGGAAAAGGTGATCTGCGATAAACTGCGTCAGACCTATCGGGATAACCTGTTCAGAACGGTGATCGGAAAGGACGACAAGATGCAGGAATCACATATTGTCAACGCGCCGATCAGTCATTATGCGGAAAAAAGCAGTGCCTCCCTCCAATACATGCAGCTGGCTCAAGAAATCGTCGGCTGATCGCGAACAGGTGACACGCCCATGAATTCTGCTTTTGCTCATAAACTTGCGCCCTTTTTATCTTTCACTGTCTTAGTATTGATTTGGGAGATCGCCGTGCGCTTTGCCGGTTTGGACAGCCACGTACTGCCTGGCCCCAGTCAAGTCTTCTTCAGCATGATTGAACTGATCAAGAACGGTGCGATCTTTAAGCACACCGTGGCTAGTCTATTTCGAGTCACTGCTGGATTTTATTTAGCGGCTGTTTTGGGTATTCCCATTGGGATCATTCTCGGCAGAAACCAGACTGCGGCACTGATCTTCAATCCGATCATCCAGTTCTTGCGTCCCATCTCGCCTTTGGCTTGGATACCCTTAGCCATGCTTTGGTTCGGTATTGGCGACAAGCCTGCGGTCTTTCTGATTTTCTTGGCCAGCTTCTTCCCTATTGTCGTCTCGACAACGGTGGCGGTACAATCTATCAACCCGACCTTTTTTTATGTTGCGGCTAATTTTGATTTCAGCCGGGCGGAAGTGATTCAAAAAATTGTTATTCCGGCCATCATTCCAGCTATTATCACCGCCCTCCGCTTAACTGTAACCATCGCTTGGATTGTGGTTGTGGCTGCCGAGATGATCGCTGTGCAATCCGGGTTGGGCTATTTAATTTTGGATGCCCGCAACGGTCTGCGTTTAGACTACGTCATGGACGGCATGATTGTCATTGGCCTGATCGGCATCCTGCTGGATTCTATTATGCGGCGGCTGGGCAGGATCGAGTCCGCAGCTTGGGGCATCCGCCAGCCATAGGAGAAAACATGGGGCATATTCAAATTAGCGGCTTGAACAAGGAGTTTGTCAATCGGCGCAAAACGAGGCGAGAGGAAGACCTTGCTCCTTTCGGTCAAACAGTTCCCGTGTTGGAGGACATCAATATTGAAATTGAGGACGGCGAGATGGTCTGCTTCCTCGGTCCTTCTGGCTGCGGCAAGTCAACATTGATGCGGATTGTCGCCGGTTTTGATCATCAGACCTCTGGTTCAGTAATCATTGACGGCAAGGCTATCACTGGTCCCAGTTCAGACAACATTTTTGTTTTTCAGCACAGTGGTCTTCTGCCGTGGATGACAGTTTGGCAGAATGTAGAACTGGGTCTGCGCAAGATAGAAAATCAGGACGAAAAATGCGAGAAGATACAGGAATACATTGAAATGGTTGAATTAGATGGTTTTGAGGAACATTATCCGCATCAGCTTTCTGGCGGGATGTTGCGGCGGGCGGAGATAGCTCGCGCTTTGGTAGTCAATCCTGACATTCTGATCATGGATGAGCCGTTCAGCGGCTTGGACTTCCTCACCCACATGAAGCTGCGCGAAGAAGTGGTCAACATGCACCAGTATCTTGGCAAAACCATCCTGATCGTCACCCATGACATTGACGATGCCTTAGTCATGGGTGACCGGATCATCGTTTTCAGCCGCAGACCTTCGCAGATCAAGCTCAACCGCAAACTCGATTTTTCTCATCCGCGCAATTTTTTTAAAAAGGATACTGAACTGGCCAAGCTCCGGGACGAATTGTTCTTCATGCTAGGGGTAAATTATGCAGTCTGACCTCAAGTTGTCCAAAGGTTGGCAGCTGGCAGCTGGCGTGGGTGGCTGGTTGGTGCTGATCACTGTTCTGCATCTCTGGCTGAATTTTGATTACGGTGAAAAAAAAGTTTTCACGATGGGCTACATGCCGGTCATCACCAACATGTCCGCCCCGCTGCTCGATCATGTGAGCAAGGATAGCAGCGATGTTTATTTCAAGGCTCTGAAATTCAGCTCCTTTGCTGAGATGGCCTCGGCACTCCGCAGCGACAAAATTCAGGCTGCTTTCATTATCGCGCCTTTGTCGGTCGTGCTGCGGCAGCAGGGCGTGGACGTAAAGGTTGTGTATATCGGCAACCGACATGAAAGCACTTTGGTGGCGAAAAAAGGTCTTAACGTCCGCAGCTTCGAGGATTTAGGCGGCAAGACGGTGGCAGTACCCATTCGCTATTCTGGCCATAATCTTAGTCTGCTGGAGCTGATGGAACAAAAAGGAATGCAAGGCCGGGTGAATATCGTTGAGCTAAATCCACCGGATATGGCTTCGGCTTTGGCCGCTGGCTCTTTGGATGCCTATTATGTCGGTGAACCGTTTGCCGCCCGGAGTCTCAAAGGTGGTTCTGCCGATCTGGTTCTGCATGTAGAAGATGTGTGGCCAAACTTCATCTGCAACTTGGTTATCGTTAAACAGAACACCATTGCCCAAGACCCAAAAATGGTGCAAAAATTTGTCCAAGGAGCGGCCCGTGCCAGTCTTTGGGCAAAAACGCATCAGGAGCAGGCTGCTGATATCGCCGCTGAATATTGGTCGCAGTCGTCTGATGTGGCAAAATACGCCCTCAGCAGTCGCAAAGTGGTGTTTGATCACTTCACTCCCAAGACAGAGGAAATGAAGCAGATCGCTGACTTGATGGTCAAGCACAGGCTGATTGCTGACAACAAAATTGATGGGTTAGTAGATGATCAGTTCGCCGCAGCGGTGAACATCGAAGATATTCAGGAACTAAAGGATATTCTGGAGTAAACAGAAATAGGGATGGGAAAAGGCATGACGGAGGAAAACATAGGCAAATGCAGGCGGGAAACTCCCAGAATTGAGCGAAACGCGGCTCTGATGGTGACGAAGCTCCAGTATCCGATGACCAATCTGATCGCAAAGCCTGCAACCACCAAGAATTTAGCCGAAAACGGTCTCTGCTTTACCGCAGAGGACCTGTACGAACCAGGTACTATTCTTCAGCTTTCTGTGGATTTACGCGGCTGGCAGCATTATTTGAACAACATTATCTCCATTCTCGACGCAGGCACTGCTTCCAGACCGCTGACGGCAATTGCCGAAGTAGTTTGGGCGCAACATCTGCCAGAAGAAGAAATGTACGACATCGGCGTGCGCTTTAAGGATATTTATGAAGACGATCTACGGGCCTTCAAAAAATATTTAGAAAAGCTCTTCAAAAACGACTAACCACCACCTTTCATGAAGTTCGTTCCTAAAAGCGGCCTTCAGCGCCAGATGGGGTTTTACATCGTTTTTATCGGCATTGTTTTTTTAACGATGGCGGTGGAGATCGAGTTGTTTCTCCGAGGTAAAGAGGTGCTGGGCCTGCTCAAAGAAAATCTTAGTGGCACCTTGCCGCTGGATATTGTCGGTCGCATTCTCCTCAAGGTCAGGGTGATGTTGAGTACCCTGCTCTTAGCTATTGGCTTAGTAATGATGCTCTTCATTAAACGGATTATGTTTCCACTAGAGCAAATCATCGAGCGGACGCGAGCCATGAGCGCAGGCGATTTTTCTGTTGCCCTGTCAGAGGAAAGTAAGGACGAGCTGGGTGAACTGTCTCGACACATCAACGACCTCAATGCCAACGAGCAGGAGTTGATCCTGCTTTCAAAAAATATGGCCGAGCAGCTTCGCCAAACCTTGACAGAAGGCGACGAGGCAACGAAGATTGAGGAGGCTGTGCAGCTGATTGACGAGCTTGAGGAAACTTTGGCCGAATTTGGCAGGAGTTTTTATCACTGATGGACTGGCTGATGCTGCCCTTGGGTATGATAATCGCCACCGTGGCTTTGTTTTTCGGGCTGGGTGGCGGGGTGTTGTGGATGCCAGTGCTGCTCTCTGTCACTAATCTTCGTCCTGATGAGGCCCTGCTTTGCACGATTGTCATCCAAACTTTTGGCCAATTCAGTGCCACAGTCAGCAACAGTCGCGCCGGGCTAATTCATTGGTCTTTGGTCATAATGATGGCCGCAGTCAGTCTGCCTGGGGTGTTGATTGGAGTGTTCATATCCTTTTTGCTCAATCCAATTTATATTAAGCTTTTTCTCGGCTTGGTGATTTTTTTTATCGCCTATGCTTTTATGCGCGGCGATGATTTTTTTGTTCAAGGTTCAGATCAACCGGATATGCAGATTGCCCGCCGCCGGGGTCGTCCTATTGCCGCCACTGCTAGCTTGCTCACCGGTTTTCTCGGTGTTGGCGTGGGAGATTGGTTAGTGCCTTTCTTCAACATGCGCTGCGGGTTAGCTATGACTCGCTCGGTCGCCACCTGCATTGCCCTGATGCTGCTTCTTTCCGTGACGGCGGTGACAGCACAGCTACTGCTCGGACGGGCTGTGCAGTGGCAGGTGGCCTTGCCAGCTATCATCGGCGTTTTGCTCGGTGCGCAGCTGGGTTCACGACTCCTTCAGCGAGTGCCGGAAACTTCTTTCAAAGAGCTGTTTGTCCTCATGCTGGTCTTTGTTGCCACCCATGTTACCTTCAACGCCCTGTAGGCGCAACATAGCCCAGCCATGAAAAAAAATTCTATCGGAAACGGCTTTGTCGGCGAAATTGAAGGTCTTGGTTTGGTCGATATCGTCCAGTTTGCTTGCTTGTCTGGTGATGACCGTAAACTGAGCGTCCTCAGCGAGGATAATCTCGGCGTGCTGTATTTTTCCGACAATGAGATCATTCATGCCGAATTCGGCGAGCTGACCGGAGAGGAAGCCTTCTACCGGATCATGACGTGGCCGTCCGGCACCTTCAGTATGCTTTTCGCCAAGACTAATCAGCGCAGTATTGATGCCTCGTGGAATTTTCTCCTCTTAGAAGCAGCCCGCCGCATTGATGAGCAAAATCGACCAGCTGCTTCGACTACGGCAGAAGAAGGTGACGGATTGCCCAAGGTGCTGGTGGTTGATGATTCGCGCTTCTTCACCAAGGCCTTTGTTAAGCTCTTTGAAGATCAGATCAAGGCTAAGGTGGTTGGTACAGCCACCAACGGCAAAGAAGCTCTGAAATTCTTGGAAATGCAGGTGCCTGACCTCGTCACCTTGGATATGACTATGCCGGTGATGAGTGGTGACGTGGCTCTCAAACACATCATGATTCGCTCGCCAGCACCGGTAGTTTTAGTCAGCAATTTCAATGAGCAGCTGGCTTTCAAGATGATGGACTTCATGCGCTATGGCGCGGTCGATGTCGTGGCCAAACCGGTCAACCCGGAATCGTGGAAGTTGATCAGTGAGCGGCTTCAGTATATCCTGATGAATGTACACGAATTTTGCGTGGATAACGTCAGCCGGGCTAAGTCACCTAAACCTGCGGAGAAGAAAATCACTCTGGCGGCAAAACCAGCAGACCGCTTGTTGTTAATCCTCGGTGGATTAGGCGGTTTACTGGAACTTCAGAAAATTATTCCTGCGCTTGAATACGACGAAACGACCGCCGTGATGGTGCTGCAAAATATGTATCCTGGTATTGCTCAACATCTTGCTTCGTATTTTAATGCCTTTACGCCCTATGCCGTGAGCTGTCTTGACATCGGCGAAGACCTACTCGGTGGCCAATGTCGGATGGGTAATTGTCACGGCAAACGGCAGGTCGTTCTTCGCCAAGGAATGCCTCTCATCTCTGGCAGGGAAGATGAATTTAACAAGATGTCCTTGGATGCTGATAACTTACTCCATTCGGCAGCAGAAGTTTTTGGGGCCAAACTTTCGGTGGTGCTGCTCAGTGGTGTGGATGTTGATTTGAAAATCGGCATGGAAGCAGTGGTGCGCAAAGGCGGTAGAATTATCCTTCAAGAGCCGGAATCCTGCCTGCTGCCTGGTCCGCTGGAAGGAATCAAATCATTAGCCTTGGAGGAATGCCGCCTGAAGCCGGAGGACATTGCACCATATTTGGCTGGGCATATACCTGAAGCACCAAGAGGTTAATCACCTTATGCAGGATAACGCAATGTTAGCAGCCCGCTCAGAACAGTCCGGCGGCCCAAGTTTTTCGGCAACTTCAGCCAGTCCTCGCAGAATAGCGTTCCGGTAGTTTGCATCATCGAGCATCAGGCGCAGCTGGACAGCAATCGCCTCTGGGGTTACTTGATCCTGAAGCAATTCCGGGATAATCTCTCGCTCTCCAATTAAATTGACTAATGAAAACGAGCGAAGATGGCGTACAAGGAGGCGACCCAGCCGGTAGGTGCGCGGTGAAACTCGGTAAGCGGCCACGGTAGGAATGCCGAGAAGAGCCAGTTCTAAGGTCACGGTACCGGAAGCGGCGACAACCGCGTCGCAGGCAGCCATTAGCTCGTAGCGGCTGTCGGCAAAAACATGAATGCTGATTTTGTCTTGATAAGCAGCCAGCCCACTTTCTAACAACAGCTCTTGCGAAACGGTTGAAGCCCGAGGCAGAAAAAAAAGCCAGTTTTTTTGTTTATCTTCGCAGGTCAATATCTGTGCTGCGGCGAGGAAGTCCGGCAGTAAGGTGCTGATTTCTTTAGCGCGACTACCAGGCAAAATGCCGATAATGCGGGTTTCTGGTGTAAGCACGAGATGATGCGCCTGAAAAAAGTCCTCTTTGCTGCGCAGAACATCACGACGTACCGTATCCGATAGTGGATGGCCGACAAAATCGACTATTACACCGCGTTCAGCGTAAAAATCCTTCTCAAAAGGCAGGATTACTGCCACTCGGTCGGTCAGCTTGCCGATCTTCTTCACCCGACCGCTCCGCCACGCCCATACCTGCGGACTGATATAATAGAAGACCGGAATGCCGAGCTTTTTTGCCTTTGCCGCTAAAAGAAGATTAAAATCCGGGTAATCGATCAGAATCAGCAGAGCAGGTTTGTCGGTCCGCATCCGGCTGATGATTGCTCTGCGCGCCGCCAAAATGTCGCCAAGATGACTGATGACCTCGGTAATACCGACCACAGCAATTTTTGAAGCATCAAAAAGCAGCTCCACGCCAGCAGCGGCCAGCTCTTTTCCACCAATGCCGGAGAAGCGCAGGTCGGGCTGCATCTTCCACATGGCCTCGACTAAACGCGCGCCGTGCATGTCGCCTGATGCTTCTCCAGCGACAATCATGATATTCATTCGATGGGGATTTGCAAAATTATAGGTCAAGGCTCATTGACAAAGCCGAAATTTCCCTCTGCACTCAGCAGATGAGCAAATCTTCCTTGATTTTCCTCAATCTGGCTAATGACCGACAAAGCGATTTCCAAAGCACGGCGGCCTTCCCTTCCTGAAACTGTAGCTTTTCTTCGCAGGCGAACATTTTCGATAAACTCGCGCAGCTCCAGCTCCAGCACGTCCTGCTCCTGAAAGCCGTGCCGAGAAATGTCCGGTAGCGGAAAGCCAGTACCGCCCTGCTTGAGCCGCACTGCCATCACTTCCTTTTTGCCGAAATCCACCGCTAAATACTTGCCGGGCTGGAAAATCCGCATCTTGCGTACATTTTCTAACGAAATTCTACTCACCGTGATATTAGCGGTGCAGCCGTTTTCAAAAACAATGCGGGCATTGGCAATGTCGGTGAGCTGCGTGATAACCGGCGCGCCGACCGTGTGGATGCTCTGGATCGGCGAATTGACCATCGACAGAATGATATCGATGTCGTGGATCATCAAATCAAGAATTACGTCCACGTCCGTACCTCGATTTTTGAAAACCGAAAGCCGGTGCGCCTCAATGAAAAGCGGGTTATGCAAGAGCGGCTGCACAGCCAGCACCGCTGGATTAAATCTTTCGAGATGACCAACCTGCAAAATGAGCTGCTTCTCTTCAGCTAAACAATTCAGCGCGTCTGCCTCTTCCAGCGTCACGGTCATCGGCTTTTCCAGCAGAATATCAATGCCCAGCTCTAAGCAGGAAAGAGCTACTTTGTGGTGATAAACCGTTGGCACGACTATGGAAACTGCATCCACTTGCTTCAGCAGTTCCCGATAGTTGGTAAACGCGACAGTGCCGCATTCCTTGGCAACAGCTTCTGCTCGCTTTTGATCAACATCCGCAACACCAGCCAGTTCAACGTCATCCATTGCCGCGTATTTTTGTGCATGGAAGCGGCCCAGATAGCCTACCCCGATCACTCCGATCCGTATTTTATGTGGATTCATACTCTGTTCAGGCAGAAAAAATGCCTCTCAAATGCCGAGATAGGCTTTTTGGATATCTTTGTTGTTGAGCAGATTCTCCGCTTTGTCATGGAGAATAATTCTGCCGTTTTCCAAAACATAACCCCGGGTTGCAATTTTCAGGGCTACGTTGGCGTTCTGTTCCACCAAAAAGATGGTAGTGTTTTCTTCTTGATTGATTTTGCGGATGATCTCAAAAATCTGCTTGGTGATCAGCGGAGCCAGACCCATTGACGGTTCATCTAAAAGCAAAAGCTGGGGGCGGGCCATCAAGGCGCGGGAGATGGCCAGCATTTGCTGCTCGCCGCCAGACAAATTGCCGCCGGGCTGACGGCGACGTTCCGCAAGAATAGGAAAGAGCGTGTAGCAATGCTCCAAATCTTGCTGAATTTGCCCCTTGTCGTGGCGAAGAAAGGCACCCAGCTCTAAATTTTCTGCCACACTGAGGGCAGGAAAAATATGTCGTCCTTCTGGCACCTGACTGATGCCGAGAGCGACAATTTTGTTCGGAGCCAGCTGCTCAATCGGCTGTCCTTTGAAGAAAATTTGGCCGCTGCGGGGCGGCACGATGCCGCAGATGGACATCAGGGTTGTCGATTTACCCGCGCCATTGGCCCCGATTAAACTGATGATCTCGCCTTGCTCAACCCGCAAGCTGAGATCGTGCAGAATGTGAATCTTGCCGTAAAAGGTGTTAATGTTACGCAGTTCAAGCATGACAGGATTCAATTACCTGTCTTTTGGAGAGCGTCAGCAACCGGTAGGGCAGAGGGATGATGCTGTTTGCGCAGGAAAAGCGGCATGTTGTCAACTGCCGCCTGTGCTTCTTCCATGCTACCGTAGCTGCCGTAAAAAACAAAGAGAGACGAGGGCGAATTCTGTCGGCGCAGCAGCTTGAGCTGGCTCCGATGTTCGAGATACTCATCCCGGACGATCATCTCTTTTGCCGCGTTTGGCGAAGAAAGGGCTGTCAGCTGGATGGTGTATCGACCCGCACTGCGGCTGTTTTTCAATAAGCTACCCGCAGCCAGCAGCTCCTGATATAGGGGATCGGCATCAGGAACAGCGGCCCGCTCGGTTGCGGGTGTGCGCTGACTCTCTGGTTCAACCTCAGGCAGAGCTGGTGCAACCGGAAGCGGCACTTCCTTGGGCTTGGGCTTAGTTTTCCTCATGCCAGGACTCAGCTGCACAATTTTACTTTGCGGCGGAACGACAGGCGGCTCTTGCACCGCAAGTGTCGGCGGAGCGTCTAAAGATTCCTCTTCTACAACAGAAACAGGCGGAGGAATTTCCTGCTCTACCGCAGCAACAGCTGAAACTTCCGACGTTTCAGACGATGTTATTTGTTCTGCTGATAGATCAGGTTGGACAATATCCTCCGACTCTGTTGCTTGCTCTTCAGTCATTACTTCTGGCTCAAGCTCTGGCGGCAATTCTGCTTCCGAGTTCAGTTTTATTTTTTCCGGTACTGGCAAAAGGGCATCAGGCTCTACCGGTACAGCAGAAACAATATTTTTTGCAGCTTCCTGCCCTCTGTGCCGCAGCTCATTGTTGTAGCGGAAGAGTAGGGCCGAGAAGAGCAACAGTAGAGCGACGGCTATGAGCTTCAGCGTGTTGCTCAAAGGAGCCTTTTTTTGTTTTTTGCTGGATTCATTCTTCAGCTCGGCCACATCAGCAGCCTGCACGGGAATATATCGATCAGCCGAACAAACCTGCTGAAGGGCTTTTTCCGCCAGCAGATGGGCTGTTCGCAGACTGCCGTTGGCTTGCTCAAAGATTCTATGTACCGCTTCCCCGCTGAAAGCCCGCCCGCTGTCCGCAGCAGACAGCCCGGCAGCCTTGAGCCGAAAGCTGAGATACGCGGCAAGTTCCGCTTCAGTAAGCGGCTCTAACTGATGGCCGGGCTGGATGTCCATATCCGCGCAGTAGGCACGCAGTTGGTTGATGCGGTCGTTCAAGGTCGGGCGGCCGGAAAGAATAACTTGCAACCCCTGCTGTTCATCAGCAACGAAAGCTGTCCGCAGCAGACGCTCTAACGCCGCAGGAAACATTTTCTCTGCCTGATCAATGATCAACAGGAATTTTTTTCTCTGCGCCCGGCATTGCTCTATCTGACCGTGCAGCCAAGCAGGCATATCTGGCTGTGGCTGAAAACCTAACTGCTGGCAAACAGCCAGAAGCAGCTCATCAAAGGAACCTGCTGGGCTATCGAGATACACCACCGCGTGCAACTCAGCAGGCAGTAATCGGGCTAACAGCTGGCAAAGAATGGTTTTACCCGTGCCTTCTGTGCCAGTCAGCCTGATGACCGCATTGCCGTTCTGGAGATCAGCATATACCCGGCGGAGAATGTTAGTCCGGTCTGCTTCTGGGAAGAAAATGTCCGTATCCGGCTCCTCAGCAAACGGTGCTTTAGTAAAGCCAAAATATTCAAGATACATGTTTGTTTAATATTTTCAGATAGAAATTGCGCCCTGCGGTCAAAGGGAGGAGGTGTCGGGCAGCACAGTCTGGATTAAATTCTACGGATATTCTGCATATTTTTCCGACGGAAGATGGACTTTGCCGGAACCTAACTACATGGACACCTGTCTGCTATTATCAGGCAGGAGAGCTGTTCTGTAAACATCTTTCTCTCGGCTGGACGGTTTTTTCTGTTGCTTTCCTGGGGAATTTTGTATTATGCCGGAGCGGTCGTCTCAGGCCCGCTTTGTCCTTCTCTCACCCTTCTTGCGAGGTGCTACCATGCTGCGAATTGCGTCCCTACTTCCATTCCTGATCCTTCCGGCTGCCGCAGCAGTTGCTGCTGACAAAGCCGCTGAAACCGTCTCCGCCTTGGACGATCAGACAGCGGTGGCTGTGACCATCTACAATCAGGACTTGGCCTTGGTGCGGGACAGCCGCAGCATCAGCCTTGCGCCGGGCCAGCAGACGCTCGCCTTCCGCGAGGTCAGCGCCAAGATCAGGCCTGAAACCGCCCTGCTCGCCGCGCCCAGCATTCAAGTCTTGGAGCAGAACTTTGAGTATGACCTGCTCACGCCTGCATCGCTGCTTGATAAATACGTGGGCCGGACAGTCAAGCTGATTAAAACGCACCCGACCAGCGGTGAAGAAGCGGCGGAAGAGGCGACAGTTCTCAGCGCGGGCAGCGGCACAGTGCTCAAGGTTGGCGACCGCATTGAGGCTGGCGTGCCGGGCCGCTTAATCTTCCCGGATGTGCCGGAGAACCTCCGCGACCGCCCCACGCTGACCATGCTGGTTGACAGCAAGGACGGCGGCAAGCAGGACGCTGTTCTCAGCTATCTGACCAGCGGGCTGTCGTGGAAGGCGGATTATGTGGCCGAATTGGGAACAGACGATGCCAGCATCAACCTGAGCGGTTGGGTGACGCTGAACAACGAGAGCGGCGCAAGCTATCAGAATGCCAAGCTTCAGCTGGTGGCGGGCGAAGTGAACCGTGCGCCGGAACCGATGCAGCCGAGAATGATGATGAGAATGGCTGCCGCGCCTGCTGCTGAGGCCGTGATGGACGGCGGCATGGCCGAGGAATTCATGTTCGAGTATCATCTTTACACCTTGGGCCGCCCGACCACGATCAAGGAGAAGCAGAGCAAGCAGGTCGCCTTGCTGCAAGCGGACGGAGTGAAGGTGAAGAAAGAGTTTGTCCTGCGCGGCGCAGACTATTATTATGGCAGCCAGGCAGGAGAGCTGGGCCGCAAGATGAAGGTCGGAGTCTTCTTGGAGCTGAAGAACGCCAAGGAGAACGGCGCAGGTCAGCCGCTCCCTGCGGGCGTGATGCGGGTGTATAAGAAGGACAGCTCCGGCAGCCTTCAGTTTGTCGGCGAAGACCGCATTGATCACACGCCGGAAAACGAGATCGTCCGACTGAAGCTCGGCGAAGCCTTTGATGTGACTGCGAACAAGAAGCAGACCGACTTCAAGAAGGCGGCGTGGAGCAGAGGCACTGCCTATGAAAGTGCCTACGAAATCGAGCTGAAGAACGCCAAGGACGAGGCCGTGACTGTGAAGGTGACTGAGCCGGTGCCTGGCGACTGGGAGATGCTTGAAGAGTCCGCGCCGCACAAGAAGGAGACCTCGAACACAGCGGTCTGGGAGATCAAGGTTGAGCCGAAGGCCAGCACAACGCTGACGTGGCGGGTCCGGGTGAAATACTACTAAGCAGACCTCGCGCAGCGGAGTTCTTGGAGATGTAGCCTCGTACATCTCTGAGACATACGAGGCTACACCTAATGTGCAACTCTTAAAAAAGATGCCCGATCCATTGGGCGCATCCTGTAGAATATTGGTATCTAAGCCCTATTCACAAGGAGTGCGCCAATGGATCGAGACGATTTTGTTATTGCTGTCTTTCTGCTTGTCTGTGAACAATACGGTGTCATCAGGCAGCAATGTCGGCTGCGGCGGGGCGGATTTAACCCTGCCTTAACAGATGAAGAAGTCATCACTATGGAAATCTGCGGCGAGTATTTCAAACTCGAATGTGATAAGGACATCTTCGCATACT
>NQJD01000004.1 GCA_004284765.1 Candidatus Electronema aureum | reverse complement strand
CTCAAACGCTCAACTCAGATCAATCACTTTGCACTCAAATCCAAGCTCTACCTGAAAGCCCTTCAATCGGCTTACGTTGCCTTGCTTCAACTGAATCCTGTAAGGCTTGTTGCGTAAGGTGAGACAGTAACATAAATTTTATAAAAAGTAAGTTTTATGAGCAGGGGAGAAATTTTTTCTGCCCCTGCAAACGATAAGCACTTTACGGAATCACCCCGCAATTCGCTCCAAAATCCGGTAGTTCCTGCTGACCATCTGCTGCGGGTCGATCAGCAAACCAGCCTGAATCATGGCGTTGTCGTAAATCTGCTCGGCCAGCTCCTTGGCAAAATCCTGATCTTTAACGCGCAGATCAGCGACTTTCTTAATCAACCCGCTGGCCGGATTGATCTCCATGTCCTTCTTGTTGCCCATCGTCATCGGGTTGTGCTTGCCATGATTCTGGCTGGACAGAATCCGCTCCATTGTCGAGGTTATCTGGCCGCCCACGCTGACAATCATGGCCGGGCTGTCAACCAGGCGGCTCGACGGCTTGACCTCCTGAACCTTCTCGCCCAGCACTTCCTTCATCCATTTGCAGAGCGAAGTCTGCACGGCCTCGGCAAGTTTCTCCTTGCCTGCGTCATCAGCCTTTTCCTGCTCGGTTTTATCCGTGTTTTCTGGCAGACGAAGGTCGGCGCGGTCAGCAGAAAGCAGATTCTTCTCATCAAAAGTGCCGAGATGCGACAGCACAAAGTCGTCAATCGGCTCCAAAGTGTAAATGATCTCGATGTTCCGCTTTTTGAACATCTCGACATACGGGCCGTTCTCAACCGCAGCCCGGCTGGGGCCGCTGATGTAGTACATCTCCTTCTGCCCTTCCTTCATCCGGCTGACATAATCTTCCAGAGATGTCATTTTGCCAGCCTCTGTTGCCGATGATTCAAAGCGGAGCAATTTTGCCAGCTCGGCCTGGTATTCATAATCAGAGGTCGCTCCCTCTTTAATGAAAATGCCAAAGGTTTTCCAGAAGCCTTGGTATTTCTCCGCGTCGTTTTTCGCCTCCTCCTCCATGAATTTGATGAAGCGTTTGGTGATGACTTTGCGGATTTTGGCGACAAGGGCGTTGTCTTGGAGCGACTGGCGGGAGATGTTCAGCGGCAGGTCTTCGGAATCCACCACGCCTTTGAGAAAACGCAGCCATTCCGGTAGGATGTTCTTGCTGTGCTGATCAATCAGCACCCGGCGGCAATACAGATTCACGCCCGGATCCATCCGGCCCAAGCCGATAGATTCAAAGTTGTCTTTCGGCACAAACAGGAGCGCGTTGATAGCTAACGGACTGTCGGCAGAGAAATGATAGCGGTAGAGCGGCTCATCGTAAGCATTGCCCACGAATTTGTAGAACTCGGTGTACTCTTCGTCTTTGATTTCGCTTTTCGCCCGCGTCCAGATGGCTTCAACGGTGTTGACCTTCTTGCCTTCGACTTTGACCGGGAAAGGAATGAAGGTGGAATACTGCTGGATGATCCGCTCGATGGTGAATTTCTGGCCGTAATCGTGCGCATCCTCCTTCAGCTCCATGACAATTTTGGTGCCGCGATGCAGGCCGTCGCAGACACTGATGGTGTAGCTGCCGTTGCCGTCCGAAAACCATTCGTGGCCCTGGCTGCCGTCCCAGGAGCGGCTTTGCACTTTGACCGTCTTGGCGGCCATGAACGCCGAGTAGAAACCCACGCCGAACTTGCCGATCAGATTGACATCTTTCTTCGCGGTCTCGGCCAGCTCGGCGAGAAATTTGCCGGAGCCGGAATGGGCGATGGTGCCCAAGTTGGCCTCCAGCTCTGCGGCGGTCATGCCGATGCCGGTGTCGGTGATGGTCAGAATGTGCTTCTTGTCATTGCAATCAATGGTGATTTCCAGCGGCACATGGGCATCAAATTCCGGCTTCTCGGTCAGCGAGACATGGCGGAATTTCTCCAGCGCGTCCGCAGCGTTGGAGACCAATTCGCGGACAAAGATGTCCCGCTCGGTGTAGAGCGAATTGATGACAATATCGAGCACCTTTCTGGTCTCGGCCTGAAATTCCTTAGTCTGAGCCTGTGCGGTCATGATCGGCATCCTCGTTGGCAGGTGTTTTTTTATGGTCTGGACAGTATATCTGTGGTTAGATAACGGATTGTGCCGCAACAATAAGCACGATCAGGCTGGTGTCAAGATGGGGAGGAGAAGGTGGGGCTGGAGCTGAATTTTGCGAGCGGAATGATTTAACCATCCTATTGTCATGAAAAAATATTCATTGTTTTTAGATGGTTCAGGCATCATCGCAAAAGAAGCGGCTAATCATTCATACTATACAGTAGGAGGAATCATAGTTGATACGGCAGAAGTCGAGGAAGCACGGAACTCAATAAGCATCGTTGGAAAAAAGTGGCGTGATATAGACAACAGTACCGCCACAAAAATGGTCAGGGCTATTCTCGATAATGCGATGGCTATTTCGGTGATGCAAATAGAGAAAATGCAACCAATGTGGGAAAACTTTTGGAATGAAGGAATGCAGTTTCATAGTGTTATTGCGTCTGCGGAAAAATCTCGTATTGGCTTTCTTAAGCCTTCAACTATTATTCGCTATGATTCCTTTCGCAGAGGAAGCACGCAAGCAGTAGGCTACTGTTTACGATGCCAGGGATTGCCAAAGATAATAACTCCAGCAGGATATTCTATATTAGATATTACCATGATCTGCGACACTGATATTCAAGGAGAAGAAAACGCCGACATGTTTTATGATATGTGTCACGATTATCACAATCGTTCAAAGCTAAAAGAGAAATATAACTTAGAGATTAAAATGTCTAATGTTGCCCTAAAAACGGAGCAAGAAGAACCTCTTCTCCTTGCCGCTGATTTCGTGGCTGGCTGTTTTCAGTGGCATCTTGGCAAGAGCGAGGTTCCCTTACCAAAGCAATTAGATAAATCATGTGCTGAAAGCATCGTTAGCGAATTCAAACGATCAAAAACTTTCATTTCTGATCAACAGGGATTTCATTTAACCTACGAGAAGATATTTAGGGGAAAATTGTACAGTTATTACAAACAACATTCCGGTAGACAATAATAATTCCAAGAAAACACTGCTAAACTTAAACCTGCCGTTTGTTTAACAGCGATAATCCTCTCCTTGATTCTGCCCGCCATGAATTCATCCAAAGATGTCTTGATCATCGGAGCCGGTTTGTCCGGCCTTGCCGCCGCCACCTTCCTCAAGCACAAGCAGCCGGATATTTCTCTGTTAGTCATTGAGCGGGAAGAACAGCCCGGCGGGGCCGTGCGCTCGCATTTGGAGGAAGGTTATTTGGCTGAAGGCGGGCCGCATGGCTTTTTGGACAACTGTCTTGAAAGCCGGGTGTTGATTCATGAGGCTGGCTTGGCGAATGAGGTGGAAAAAGCCCCGCTGTCGAAGTTTGTCCGTTATATTTGTTTAGACGGCAAGCTCAATCTGATCCCGCAAAGTCCGGGCAAGATCATTAAAGCACCGCTGATGTCGTGGCCCGCTAAGTTTCGAGTCATGGCGGACTTATGGAAAAAGCCTTTGCCAGATGAGCCGACCGTTGCCGAGTGGATCGAACACCGTTTCGGCAAGGCGATGCTGCCTTTTGCCGATGCCGTCTTCACCGGCACCTACGCGGGCGATATTGAGCGGCTGAAAATAGAAGGCGTGATGCCCGGCCTGCGGAAATTAGAGCTTGAACATGGCTCGGTGCTGCGCGGCGGCATCGCCAAAATGCTCGCGGCAAGAAAAGAAAAGAAGGACAAGAAGCGGAAAGGGCTGCCCGCGATGACCAGCTTCCGCACCGGCATGGCCCGCTTGCCGCAGGCAATGGCCGCCAAGCTGATTCCCAATCAGGAAATCATGTACCGCACCGCTGCCCGCAGTGTCGAGCAGACCGGCAACGGCTGGCTGGTGCGCACCGGCCAGCTTGAATTGCACGCCCGCCACCTGATCATCGCTCTGCCGGTTAATCGTTGCCTTGAATTGCTGGTCGGCGCAGGTTTACCGGAACCGCCTATGCAGTCTATCCCGGAAGCCAAGCTCGCCACCGTGGCGATGGGCTTTGCCGCTGACAAGGCGCAGGTTCCCTTTGGCTTTGGTTATCTCGCCCCGGAGCAGGAACAGCGTTTCGCTCTCGGCACCCTCTTCTCCTCGCACATGTTCCCAGGACGCGCCCCGGAAGGACATCTATTAGTGGAGACTTTAGTCGGCGGGCGCAGGCACCCAGAGCGGCTGGAACTGCCGGATGAGGAAATCGTGGCGCGGGCTTATGAAGACATCAAGCAGCTGATGGAGCTGCCCGATCCGCCAGTCTTCAGCCGGGTGCTGCGACCAAGATGGGGCATCCCGCAGATGGAGGAAGGCTATCCGGCCCTGCTTGCCTGGCGAAACCAGATGCACGAGATGCTCGACAGCCTCCATATTTGCGGCTTTGGCTGGCAGGGCATCGGCATTAATGATATGCACAAGGAGGCGTGGAAGGTGGCAAAGCGGATTTTAAGCGGTGTGCAGGACGGCGGTACGGCGGAGATTAAAGGAGTGTATTTTTGATCGAAGATTCAGTAGAATAAGAACTTAACATAGCTTCGCAATAAAAAATCGTACTATCGGAGTTCAATCATGAAAGCGTATTCAGATAGTTGGCTGGCTGTCGGCAACCAGCTCTGCCAGTTCGTCCTGCTGTTTATTCTATTTCTTGCGGCCCTACCCGCAGCCGTATTGGCAGTTGACACACACGCCGAAGCCAAGCAAGGCAAAATTGTCTTCCTGCCCTTCACGGTGAAAAGTCAGCCGCCGCAGGATCATCTTCGTACCGGATTGACCAGCGTCTTAGCCACCCGCATGGCTGACCGCACCGGCTTGGCCGCAGTGTATGGAGCTGATAAAACCGGCGGATTAGAAGAGATGCTTCAGCAAGGCAATCAGCAAGAGGCGAAAAAGATTCTCAAAAATATGCACGGTGATTATCTATTCCTCGGCAACTTAGAGCAGCAGGAACAAGGCTATGAAATCCTGATTCATGTCTTCAGGAGCGGCAAAGCTGCGCCAGCTTCTTTTTCGCGCCGCATTGATGCCTTGGACAAGACTATTCCGACTCTTGATGCGCTGGCTGATGAAATCGCCACCAAGGTTTTTCACCAAAAAGTGGCTGAAGAGGAACTACCTGCTGTGGCAGATAAAGACGGCATCAGCGGTTTTCAAACCTCCCATCCTGATAAAGCCTATCGAAACGGACTTTATGCCATGAGTGAGCAGTCTACCATTGCCACTACTTCTGTCGGCAGCGGTCCCTTGAACGTACTGAATAGCCAACACAGCGGCGCGTTAGCTCTTTCTCTCCGAGCGATGGATGCAGGCGATGTGGACGGTGACGGCAGAGAAGAAATCGTTTTGCTGGAGCAGGGTAAATTGATCCTCTGCCGCTTCAGTTCAGACCGGTTTCAGCAAATTGCCGAGTTGCCGCTGTCGAGCTATCTCGGTTTGCACAGCGTTCACTTAGCTGATCTCGATAACGACAGCCGCTTGGAAATTTACATCTCAGCCAGCAGCGGCAGTGTTCCCTCTTCGTTAGTGATGGCTTGGGATGGCAAAAAGTTCTACACCCTGCATGATCAGGTGCCTTTCTATCTTCGCCCGGATAGTGATTCAGCAGGCAAGCCGGTGCTGCTCGGTCAAGCAGGCGGCAACATTTACCGCATAAGCCTCAATCGGGCGGGCGATCTCAGCCGGGCCGAGGAAGTGCAAGTTCCCCAAGGCTTCGGTTTATATGATTTCATCCGCGTTGATCTTGATCAGGACGGCAGGCGCGAGTTTGTCGGTCTGACCGAGGAGAACAAGCTGCTGATTCTGAATCAGGAACAAAAAACGCTTTGGAAGAGCGAAGAAAGCTATGGTGCAAGCCGCGATGCCCTCGGCTCCTTGGCAAGCAGGCGGCAGGCTGAGGTAGATCAGCCCCATGAACGCAACCGGATGTATCTTCACACTCGCTTGATTGCCCAAGATATGACCGGCGACGGTAAACCAGAGATCATCGTCAGCCGTAACCGGGTAACGAGCGTCAAATACTTTAAAAGCCTACGCTGGTTCGAGGGTTCTTCGGTCTCTGTCCTGAGCTGGGATGGCAGCCGGATGAATAACCTCTGGGAAACGCAGCAAGTTCCCGGTTATACCGTTGATTTTCAGGTCTTACGAAGCACGGAGCAGCCGGGCCGCTTCCGCCTCGTTGCTGCGGAAAGCGACGACAGCGGCAATCCGCTCTATTTCTGGAGTAAGGAGAAAACCATCATCAGGATGCAGGAGATGATCGGCAAGCCATGAATCATAGAAGACACCTTCTCAGTAGTGTGGATCGGCAGGTTTCCCATCACCCGGCAAATTCATCGCCCGATAAACAGAGAACCTAATGTGCAACTCTTTTTTGGATAGTGTGTCGCTGAAGACAGTCTCACTGCGGTTCTAATTTTATTGTGATCCCAACTGGTTGACATGATAACCCCATACTTGGGCATCTCGCCGTCTGCACATAAAATTCCTGTATTTTTAAGAGGCTATGCACATTAGGGCCTGTTAACACTACTTGCTTAATAGACCTCCTGCTCTTCAACTGCCTTTCCTTCAACAAAGTTATCCCTTTTCCGCTGCCATGAACGATACAAACACGCCGTCCGCCGCCAAATACGACCTGCCCAAAGCCTACGAGTTTGAGGAGGTTGAGCAACGCTGGTACGAATACTGGCTTGCGCACAAGACTTTCAGCGCGCAAATGGACGAAGGCCGCCAGGCCTTTTCCATTGTCATACCGCCGCCGAACGTGACCGGCGTGCTGCACATCGGCCACGCCCTGAACAACACGCTACAAGATTTGCTGACGCGCTACCACCGCATGAAGGGGGACAACACCCTCTGGGTGCCGGGCACCGACCATGCTGGCATTGCCACCCAGAACGTGGTGGAGCGCCAGCTTGCCGCTGAGAAGACGACCCGCCACGAGCTGGGCCGCGACAAGTTCATCGAGCGGGTATGGCAGTGGCGGGCGGAGAAGGGCGGCACGATCATTCAGCAGCTCAAGCGGATGGGCGCATCATGCGATTGGGATAGGGAACGCTTCACGATGGACGAAGGGCTGTCCAAGGCCGTGCGCGAGGTCTTCGTCCGTCTATATAATGAGGGGCTGATTTACAAGGGCGACTACATCGTCAACTGGTGCCCGCGCTGCCTGACTGCGCTGGCGGACGACGAGGTTGAGCACGACCCGACCGCTGGCAAATTGTACCACATCCGCTATCCCTACGCGGACGGATCCGGCTCGGTGGTGATCGCCACCACGCGGCCAGAGACCCTGCTCGGCGACACAGCGGTGGCCGTGCACCCGGATGACGAACGCTATGCCGGGCTGGAGAAGATCGGCATCCGTCTGCCCATCGTTGACCGCATCATTCCGGTGGTGCTTGATCATCATGTCCAGCGCGACTTCGGCACGGGCGCGCTCAAGGTCACGCCGTCGCATGACCGCGACGACTACGAGATCGGCATCCGCCACAGCTTAGAGCGGGTCAAGGTGATGGACGAGCGCGGCATCATGAACGAGAACGCCGGGAAATACGCGGGCCTCGACCGCTTCGCCTGCCGGACGCAGATCGTCAAGGACTTGGACGCGCTTGGTCTGCTGGTGAAGATCGACGACTACGAGCATGCGGTCGGCAAATGCTACCGCTGCGCTACAGTCATCGAGCCGACGACCTCCAAACAGTGGTTTGTCTCCGTGCGCCCGCTGGCAGACAAGGCCGTGGCGGCGGTGCGCGAGGGCCGCATCAAGCTCTATCCCGACACTTGGTACAATACCTTCTACGCGTGGATGGACAACATCCGCGACTGGTGCATTTCGCGGCAGATTTGGTGGGGCCATCGCATCCCGGCGTGGAACTGCCTCGAATGCGGCCATCTCATCGTGGCCAGCGAGGATCCGGGCTTCTGCCCCCGCTGCGGCAAGATTCATCTGGCGCAGGAGCACGACGTTTTAGACACCTGGTTCAGCTCCGCTCTCTGGCCCTTCTCCACCCTCGGCTGGCCGGGTAACACCAAAGAATTGCAGACCTTTTACCCGACCTCGGTGCTGATCACCAGCTTTGACATTCTCTTCTTCTGGGTGGCGCGGATGATGATGATGGGCCTGCATTTCATGGACGAGGTGCCGTTCCGCGACGTGTATTTGCACGCCCTCGTGCGCGACAAGCAGGGCAAGAAGATGTCCAAGTCAACGGGCAACGTCATTGACCCGCTGGACATGATCAAGCAGTACGGCACCGATGCCTTCCGCTTTACCTTGACCGCCTTTGCCGCGCAAGGCCGTGAGATTAGGATGGATGAGGAGCGCATTGACGGCTACAGGCGTTTCATCAACAAGCTCTGGAACGCAGCCCGCTTTGCCCAGATGCACATTAAGGAGAGCGAGCCGGGCATTGTTGCTGTGGCCGATGACCCCGGCAAGCTGTCCCTGCCGCACCGCTGGATCCTCAGCCGCACGAACGCCACCATCTGCGACGTGCGCAAGGCATTGGACGGCTATGATTTCAACCTGATCGCCTCGGCCATTTATCAATTTACGTGGCACGAGTTCTGCGATTGGTACGTGGAGTGGATCAAGGCAGATTTGTTCAGCGATGACGCAGGTAAACGCGAGCAGGCACGCGGTGTGCTGCTCTGTGTCTTAGAGCATATCCTGAAGATGCTGCATCCGATCTGCCCCTTTGTCACCGAGGAAATCTGGAGCCAGCTGCCGGGCACACGCGGCACCATCATGCTGGAGGCGTTCCCAGAAGAAAGGCCGCTCTGGGAGAACGCGGAGGCGGAGCAGTCCATGCAGCTCTTGATGGAGGTCATCACTGCGATTCGCACCATCCGCAGCGAGGCGGACGTGCATCCGAGCGCGAAGGTGCAGGCTGTGCTGATTTGTCCCGACGCAGGCAAGCGCGAGCTGCTGCGCTCCTTCAGCGGCTCCATCTGCGCCATGACCCGCGCCGAAGCATTGGAGATTGTGGAATCCGGTGCAGTGCCTGACGATGCCGGTCACGCGCTGGTGAACGGCGTTGAGGTGGTGGTGCCGCTCAAGGAGCTGATTGACGTGGATGCCGAGCTGGACAAGCTGGCCCGCGAGCGCAGCAAGATCGAGCAAGATTTGCAGCGGGTGCGCGGCAAGCTGGGCAACGAGAACTTCCTCAGCAATGCCCCGCCTGATGTGGTTGCCAAGGAGCAGGCCAAGCTGGAGGAGCTGAAGGCGCGTCTGGCGAAGAATGAGGAGTCGAGGGAGCGGCTGGGGAAGCTGCGATGACTGTTTTCTGAAGGGGGAACAACTATGAGTGACATCAAGATTATTCACGGAGACAGCTTTGAAAGTAGCGGCGGGCCGCAGTACATCGCCAAAGACAACGCTGTGCAGATCAATATAAGCCAGCAGGCACCGGTTGAAGAGCTGCTTGCCCTTCTGGATAAAGCAAAGCAGGAGCTTTCAAACCTGCCTGTTGCGCAGGAAGTCAAGGAGGATGTGGAGCACGAGGTTAATGGTGCGTTGAGACTGGCGAGAAGGAATCCTCCTGACCGGAAAAGAATAGCAGACAGTCTGAAAGAAGCGGTCTCCATCTTGGAGGAAAGCTCAAAGACTGTTAAAGCGGCGGTTGCTGTTGGCAATCTGCTCGGTCAGGGGTTAATCTGGTGTGGTGAGCAATGGACGAATTGGGCAGCATGAGATAATGACAGGGGGAAGGAATGAGCAACCAGACTGAGGTGCATGGTGATAACTACGACAGCAATAGTGGCGGTCAAACCGTGGTCAAAGACCATGCCACAATGATTAACGTATATACAGACGGCAAGCAGCCTGTGCTTTTTCCTTCTCCAAGTCTACTGCCAGCCCCACCCAACCTGTTCATCGGGCGTGACAACGACATGGCTGCGCTGCGGCAGCGTCTCTTTGGCGAGCCGTCAACAACCTTGATCACCAGTGTGCGGGGCTGGCCTGGCATTGGCAAGACCACGCTGGCGGCAGCTATGGCGCATGATGCCGAAGTGAAGAAGGCGTTCCCTGATGGCGTGCTGTGGACGGCCTTGGGCATGTCGCCCAATCCCTTGGCAGGACTGGGGCAATGGCTGCTTGCCTTCGGTGATGATCCGCAGCGGTATCAGCGCATTGAAGAGCGGCAGAATCGGCTCGCCGGACTGCTGCGCGACCGCCGGATGCTGCTGATCATAGATGACGTGTGGCAGGCCGCTGACGCGCAGCCCTTCCTTGTCGGCGGGCGGGCGTGCCGAACGCTGCTCACCACCCGTGAGCCTGATGTGGCCCGGAAGCTCGGCTTGCCGGACAAGGCGGTGTACCGCCTGCTGGTGCTGTCGGAAGAGGACTCCATCGAGCTGATCCGCCAGCTCTCGCCTGAGTCTGTGGCGCAGGATGAGCAAGGGGTGCGGCAGCTGGTGCAGGAGTTAGACGGTATGCCGCTGGCGTTAAGTGTTGCTGGTAGCCTGCTTGCTGCCGAAGCAACTATGGGCTGGGGAGTCAGGGAGTTGCTGGACGAGCTGACTGAAGGCACCCGACTGCTGCAAGAAGCTGCGCCCGCAGATCGCGCTGATTTATCCGGCCAGACCACACCCTCTGTGACTGCACTGCTACGGAAAAGCACAGACCGTCTTGATGCGCTGACCCGGAAGCAGTTTGCCTTCTTGGGAGTCTTTGCGCCGAAACCGGCAACCTTTGATCGTGCTGCCATAGCAGCTGCGTGGGGTGTTGATGATCCGCGTCCGGCAATCCGCGAGCTGGAGAAGCGCGGACTGCTGGAGCCGTATCAGGAGGATGGCGAGGTGCGCTTTCAGATGCACGCGCTCCTGACAGTTCATGCCAAATCCATGTGGGAGACCATTGCAAATGCCTGAACATGCGGCTTCAAGTGCGGAACTGACCGCAGTATGCCAGCGGCTTGCTGCGCACTACACTGCATTAGCAGAAAAGGAGAGTGCTCGTGGCGCGGCGGGGTATGCCCGCTTGGATAAGGAGCGGGTGCAGTGCTTGCGGTTGATAGAGAGGTGCTTGGCAAGCAAGCTGTGGCAGGAGGTGCAAGCGTTGGTCTGGTCAATCCAGAAGTACCTTGACCGGCAGGGTCATTGGGCAGATCGACTAGCTGCTCTAAAAATGCAACTCACTGCGGCTCAACAAGTTGAAGACCGCAGGGATGAAGCTTGGTGCCTGAATGAGCTTGGCTATACCTGTGAAAGGCGCGGCGAGCGTGAGAAGGCTCTCACCTATTATAAGCAAAGCCTGCCGATACATCGCGAGGTGGAAGACAAGCAGGGAGAAGGCGCAACCTTGAACAACATCGGCGCGATTTACCATGCACAGGGCAGGTATGAGCAGGCCTTGGAACAATATCAGCAGAGTCTGAGCATCTGGCAGGAGATCGGCGACCGGAAGGGAGAAGGTACGACCCTGAATAATATCGGTGGGGTTTATGACACCAAAGGCGACTACGAGCAAGCCTTGACCTGTTATGAACAGTGCCTACCTATCAGGCGGGAGGCTGGCGATGAAATCGGAGTAGGACAAACCCTGAACAACATCGCTATGATCTACCGTGCCTTTGGCAGGCCTGCTAAGGCGTTGAAGTATTTGGAACAAGCCTTATCGATATATCAACAGATTGGCGACAGGGTTGGAGTAGCAGAGTCGTTTTGGAACATCGGCCTCATCTGCAAAGACCTCGGCAACCTTGCCAAGGTAGAGGAATACATCAGCCAAGCCGTGCAGCTTGCAGAGCAGATCGGTCATCCTTCCTTGGAGAAATACCGCGAGGGATTGGCACGGGTACGGGCAGCGCGGCAAGTGGAACAAGGAAAGGGCGGAGAGGCGTAGCTCTTCGCAGGAGACACCAGAGTATCTCCGCAGGAGTGACCATAGTGTCTCCGAAAGAGAGGTCATAGTGTGATCATAAGAGTCCCGTCAATGCCTGAACATGCGGCTTCAAGTGCCGAGCTTGCCGGAGTATGCCAGCGGCTTGCTGCACACTATACCGCATTGGCAGAAAAAGAGAGTGCTCGTGGTGCGGCAGGCTATGCCCGCTTGGACAAGGAACGGGTGCAATGCTTGCGGGTGATGAAGAGTTGCTCGAACAGCCAACTGTGGCAGGAGATAAAAGTCTTGGTGCGAGCAATCAGCACTTACTTAGACCGGCAGGGATATTGGACAGAGGACATTGCTGCCATAACTATGAGACTTAATGCAGCAAGGCAGGCAGGCGACCGCAAGGATGAAGGCTGGTGCCTAAATAGTCTGGGCTATACCTGCCGGAAGCGTGGCGAATTAGCGAAGGCGTTGGCCTGCTATGAGCAGAGCTTGTCGATACGCCGCGAGCTGTCCGATAGGCAGGGAGAAGCGTGGACGCTGAACAACATCGCCGAAATTTACCATGTGCAGAACAGGCACGAGCAAGTCTTGCAGTATCTTGAGCAGAGTCTGACAATCATGCGAGAGATTGGCGACCGGGAAGGGGAAGGAATGACCCTGAACAATATCAGTCAAGTTTATGATGCCCAAGGCGACTATGAGACATCCTTGACCTATCTTAAACAGAGCCTGTCTGTCAACATCGAGGTTAGCAACAAGATCGTGGAAGGTGCAAACCTGAACAACATCGCTAGGATTTACGATAAGCAGGGCAATACTACCAAGGCCATAGAGTATTGGGAACAAGCTTTGGTGATAGCACGGGAGGTCGGTGATAAATCACATGAAGCCTTCACCTGCTGGAACATTGGACTCACCTGCCAAAACCAAGGTGATCTTGCCAAGGCAGAGGAATACATCAGTCGGGCCGTGCAGATTGAAGAGGATATCGGCCATCCTGATTTGGAGAAAGACCGCGAGGAATTGGAGCAGGTGCGGGCAGCACGGCAGTGCAGTATACCGAACTGATCACCAGCTTCGACATCCTCTTCTTCTGGGTGGCGCGGATGATGATGGGACTGCATCTCCTTAATGAAGTGCCGTTCCGCGATGTCTATTTACACGCCCTAGTGCGCGACAAGCACGGCAAAAAGATGTCCAAATCCACCGGCAACGTCATTGACCCGCTGGACATGATCCATTTCCCTGAGCGGACGCTTGGATTCGCCGGATGCCCCGCTGTCGCCGTTGGACGAGTCGCTTCAGGTCAGAATGTATCCCTCGAAACAGCTTGGTTGACGAGGTGCGCCAAGTGGCAAGGATGGAGCGGCTGCCGAGCAAAAATATACCACATGCGGGGAAGCATGGATTTTTCAAGGTGTTATAGGTCACAGCTTGGGTTGCGGGCCAGCTCAAATCATCGCACCCAGCACCTTGTCCACGGCCTTGGCTTGATCCATCCGGTTCTGAAGAAAGCGTTCAGTTAAATGCTTGCGGTTCTGCTCAATCAGGCCGCATAGCTCCTGAATCTTAGCCTTGTCGCCCATTGCCATCACTCGCTCCAGATTAAGGGCAAAATCCCGGACAATCTTGCCGCTCTCACCACGCATGGAGAGAATCTCCGCATAGGTACGCGGATTCTGTGAATGCGCCCGCGCCATCGCCAAGATTGGGTAAAGGGAAGTCAGGGTGCAGTGGCCCGCGATTTCGTCAGCAGTGATTTGATTCTCCGCCAAGGTCATAGCCAAGGCCACGGAAACAGCGGTGGGTAGCTTCTGACCGATGCCCATGAGTAAGTCGTGGCGGAGAGCAGAATCATAATGAATGCTCGCACCGTGTTTGTAGAGGAACGCTTCAAACTCACTGGAAAATTTACCACTGCGCCGCGTCCGCACTACCACCGCGTTTTTGTCTTTCATTGCTGCTGCCGCTGGCCCCCAGAGGTTATGCACCAGCATCACCTCCACCCCCTTGCTCGTGCATTCCAGCGCGGTGCTGATCGTGCTGTCCGCTTCGCCCGCCAGCAGGATTAGAGCCTTGCCGTCCGCGATCAACGGGCCGTATTGCCGCACCGTATCTGCGGTGACTGAAATCGGCACACAGACCAGTACCACATCCACTTCGGCAATCATTTGCTCAGGCCGCAGCTCAGTATTGCGCCCGGTCATGAAAACGCGGTAGCCCTCGTTCTCTAACCGCTCGGCAAACCACGCGCTCATGTCGCCGGTGCCAATGAAGCCGACTGAACGGATGTGTTTGGGCCGCATATCAACACGCGGAAAGCAGCCAAGCAGACGGAGAGAATGCTTCTGGCCGACAATGCGCTCTTCAATCTGAGCGATTGCGCCTGCCATCGCCTCGTCCTCGATGTGGCCTTCCGCCTCTACGTAGATTTGCAGCTTCTGGGTCTGCGGGTCATTCTCCGAACTCATATCGAGGATGTTAATCCCACGTCGAGCGAATTCACCCAAGATATCAACCAAGAGACCAACTCGGTCATCGAGCGGTTTGGTCAACAAGGCCGTCGAATCGTAGCCTGTGGGTCGGGCCAGCTTGCGGCCCAGTACAGCATAACGGGTGCGACTGTGCGGTGCCACCTCGCGCTCGGCGATGTGCAAACCGTAAGCAAGGAGCATTTCAGCGGTGTCGATGACTCCGCAGCTGTGTGCCCCCTGTGCCCGGACGCGAGCCAAAGCAAGATCAAGATCAGCAACGCTGGTCAGAGCAATATCAGGAAACGTGCGACTAATATATTCCTCGCACTGGCGGAACACGGCCCGACGACCCAGCAGCGTTTTCAACTCCTCTGGCTGCGTACTTGGAGTGAAAACACCAAGCGAAAGGCTGACCGGCAGCACCACGTTGTCGATCCACCAACCTGCTTTGATCTGACTGAACAGGCCAAAATACTGAGTGCCGCTGCCTTCACGGGTGTTATAAACTGGCAGCACTGCTCGGTCGATTGCTCCAGCAGCAAAAGCGGCAAGCAGGCCGTTCGTGTGCGGAAAGGCTTTCAACTCAGCAGCAGGATCATGCAGGGCAGCAGCCTGCCACGCATGGGAATGCGATGGGCCAAGGGTGCCGATAATCATTTGTGGTTGTTCAGGCATGATGCAGAGTCAGGAGGCGAACGAAGTTGAAGTTTTCTGCCATTATACCCCCTGCCCCTGCTTTCACAAGATGAATTGCCTTGCTCTCCAAATTATGCAACAAATGCGAAGAGCAAGACGATTTTACAGCAGCCCCTTCAGCCGCTTCATCGAGCAGAAGTCGCCGCACATGGTGCAAACGCCTTTGTCCGCAGGTTCAGAGGAGGCGCGGTAGGCCCGCGCTTTCTCCGGGTCAAGGGCAAGGTTGAACTGGCCTTCCCAATTCAAGCTGCCTCGTGCCGCGCTCATCGCGTGATCCAAGTCCGCCGCGCCGGGAATGCCTTTGGCCAAGTCGCCCGCATGAGCAGCGATCTTGGAGGCGATGATGCCCTCCTTCACGTCGTCAGCGGAAGGCAGGCGCAGGTGTTCCGCCGGCGTGACGTAGCAGAGGAAATCCGCCCCGTGCATGGCAGCCAGCGCGCCGCCGATGGCTGAGGTTATGTGATCATAACCCGGCGCGATGTCCGTGACCAGCGGGCCGAGCACATAGAACGGCGCGTGGTGACAGAGCTTCTTTTGCAGCTTCATGTTCATCTCCACCTCGTGCAGGGGAACATGGCCCGGCCCCTCGATCATCACCTGCACGTTGTGCGCCCAAGCCCGCTTGGTCAGCTCGCCGAGCGTGATCAGCTCCTCGATCTGCGGCGCATCGGTCGAATCCTTGATCGCGCCAGGCCGGAGACCGTCGCCAAGGCTGATGCAGACATCGTGCTGCTCGCAAATGTCCAAGAGTCGGTCAAAGTATTCGTAGAAGGGATTCTCCTGACCAGTCTTCGCCATCCATTCATACAGAATCGCTCCGCCTCTGCTGACAATACCGCAAAGCCGTTTGTTGAGGCGCAGACTGCTGGCGCATTTCTGGTTCAATCCCGCATGGATGGTGATGAAATCTATGCCGTTCTCAGCGTGAATGCGCACCGTCTCAAACCAGTCCTCCACCGTGATCTGTTCTGTGGGCTTGCCAGTACGGGTAATGGTGTCGTAGATCGGCACCGTGCCGATCATCACCGGCACTTCCGCCACCAGTCGCTTGCGGAAGCCTTCGGTGTCGCCGGAGACGCTCAAGTCCATGATCGCATCAGCCTTGTATTTGAGCGACAAGCGAGCCTTGTTCATCTCGCCCTCGAAGGAGCAGACATCCTTGGACACGCCCAGATTGACGTTGATCTTGGTTTTCAAACCCTGACCAACCCCGGCTGCCTTGAGATTGTGGTGGTGCTTATTGGCCGGGATGGCAATGCGTCCCTGCGCCACCCGCTCCAGCAAAAGCTGTTCAGAGATAACCTCATTGGCCAAGACCTCGCGCATCTGCGGGGTGATGATGCCTTTGCGGGCCGCGTCCATCTGGGTGGTGTATGTTTGTGTCATTTGTTCTCCTGAAGTTAGTCCCATATTGCCAGAGCACGTATGTCGGTCGGACTATAACGCTTAGGTCAGAGCGACATAAGCACGTATGTCCGACTGACATAAGCACTATAGTCGGAGGGACATAAGCGTTATGATCGTCGCAGGCAACGCAGGCTCATGGTTGCGCTGCTGCCATAATTTGTTGAATCTCCCTGACCCGCTGCCCGATGTCTTCCGCGCCGATGATCTCTGTGACCAAGCAGACGGTCTTCGCGCCGTGCGCCAGCACCTGCGGCAGGGTCTCCCGTTTGATGCCGCCAATGGCGACAAAGGGAATATGAATGTTTTTTGCCACGTAGTCGAGATAATTCAGCCCAACCGGGGCGCAGACATCCTCTTTGGTCTGGGTGCTGAAGATTGGCCCCACGCCGATGTAGTCTGCCCCGTCGCGCACCGCCTGTTCCGCCTGCTCCGGGCTGTGCGTTGAGCAACCAATGAGCAGGCCCGGCGCAATTCGGCGCAGCTCGCTCACCGGCAGATCATCCTGCCCCTGATGCACGCCGTCCGCGCCGACCATCAGGGCAATCTCAGCATAATCATTGATAATGAAGAGTGCGCCCGCGTCTGCGGTGATGCGGCGGATGCTCAGGCATTCCTCGTAAATCGCCCTGATGCTCTTGTCCTTCAGCTTTTCCCGGTACTGAATGATTCGCACTCCGGCATCGGTCATCTGCTGGGCCACGTCCGCGTTGCTGCGGCCAAGGGAGAACTTTTCGCCGAGGATGCCGTATATCCCCGCAGGCAGCGTGCGCTGGAAGAGCGGCAGGAAACGCGGCTCCAGCTCATAGAGCTGAAAGCGCAGCTGCTCCAGCCGCTTGCCCGCAGCGTATTCGCCCTGCGCCTTGAGGACTTCCTCCAAGGTTCTGGCTGCCTCCTGCACCCGCTTGAAGTTGGCCTGGGCCGTGTCACGCAGATTGCGGCGCTGGTCGCTCGCGCTTTGCCCGGAGGTGGTTTTGCCCACATCGTCCGCTGCGTTGCGGGCAGCCAGCAGGCTGTTCTCTCGGCCTTTGAAGAGGTCGCGCACCGTATGACGCAGGCCGCGCAGTTCGGCAGAAAGCTCCTGCCGGTCAAAGGCGAAACGGGCGATGTCTTCCAAAACCCGCAGCCCTTCGGCAGCGCGGTTGATGTTCGCGTCAAGGAGTCTGGATTCGTTCATGATTACTCATCACCTCATCTGCTTAATTTGGAGCTGGCAAGCCGGTTCAGGCTGACACCTGTTTCCGCCGCTTTCAGGGCAAGATCACGATGCCGCTGAACTGCTTCACAGCGATAGGCTCTGGAACCAGCTCGTTGTTTTCCCGCATATCCTGAATGACTTCTGCCACCGCCTGCCGAATGCCTTTCAACGCGGCCTCGTGCGTCTTTGCCAGCCAGCTCAGGCTTGGAAACTCCGCGCACAGCCCGACATATTCGTTGTCATCTTCCGACCACGTCACCCGGTAGGTGTAATGATCATTCTTGAGCGCCATGCTCCACCTCCAATCGCTCGACAGCTTTGAGAACCTGCTTCACCTGATACGCCTTTGCCTTGCCCTTGTCATTCTGGATATTGACACGGGGATCGCCTTGCCAAGGGGTTTTGTACACTGTATGGCTGGAGCCGGACTGACGCGGTTTGCCGAAATAGAACTCGCAGACCTTGCAGAGTTCCGTAAACTTCACGTCGTTCGGGTTGTTTTTGAATTGCTTCAACTTGTCGTGTATGCTGCTCATAAATCTGCATCCTCAGAAGGTCTCTGCCTGATACACCTGTTCAGCACATCAAGCATCTCTGAGTAATTCCGCTGCACCATCTCCTCCGTCGCAATCTCATTGTCCGCATAGTCGAAACCCGGCGCGACCGCCTCGCTGATCAAAGCATATTCACCCTCGCAGAGCCGCGACGCTTTCCACCAGCCGCCCGGAACCAGCAATTGCAGGGTCTCGCCATGCTGAATGTCCGGGCCGAGGATGTGCTCTGACAGACTGCCCTCCGGGGATATCATGATGTATTTGACAGCCGCGCCGCGCTGATGATAATGCAGGATATCTGATCTGTTCTTATGCAGCAACCCGACCGGGCTTTCCTGCGTGAGCAGGTAGTAGATCGAAGTCAGCAGCGGCCTGCTGCCATAGCCGCAGTCGCAGCGCAGGGATGATTCGTAAATGCGGCGGAAATAGCCGCCTTCCAGCGGGTGCGGCTCCAGCTTCAGGAGACGGATGAGTTCGGCGGCGGTCATGGCGCGTAAAAGGGATTCAATTCATCCAGTGCCCATTGAGCCGGATTATTCTGGACATATTCACGGGTTTTCTCCAATTCCGTTTCATCACAGATGATATGTTCCCAATAATTGCGCTGCCAAAGCCTGCCGGGAAATGGTCTCCATCCCTGTTTCTTCACGCCGTGGATATATTGATTGGTGGTGATGGATTTGAATGCTTGGACAAGACGGCCTATGGAATCAGGCAAGGTTCCGTAGGGGCGATCTTTATGATCGCCCTTGGTGTTTGATGGCAAGGAGGAAATACAATGTGATGCAGGGCGAACACAAGGTTCGCCCCTACGGTGCAAGAATATAATTCCGTGCAGATGATTTGGCATGACCGCAAGAATATCTATCTCCGCATTGCTGAAACGCTGCGGCAATTCATTCCATATCTGAAGAATCATCTTCCCCGCCTCATTCATCCGCATCCCTCCTTCTGCAATATCCCCGAACAGACATTCCCTGCCTTGAACGCAGATGGTGATGAAATATGCGCCATCCTGAGAATAATCATATCCCTGCAAGCGGATCGAGCGGCGATGATGAATGTCAGGGTTGTATTGCATTCTCTGTGCGCTGCTGATCAATATATTTTTCCATTATTGTCTGGCTATTGTAGCCTTTCAATGGAATCTGCATGTACAAAATATAAGCTGAGAACAGAAGGATAGCACAACGAATTGTATATCTTGAATAACGTGCAATAACTTCATTGATTCTATCTATAATAGAATTCCATTTCTCCTCCTCTTTTTTTGCTTCTGAATAGCCAATTAAAATCAATGCACAACAAACAACAACTGCCAGTAGTAAATAAGTTACGCCAAAATATTTATAAATCGCATACAAACCAGAGATTATTACAACGCCCCAGCGCAGCCTGATTGCGAAGCTAACTGATTCCTGAGCCAAAGAAACGATACCTGACTCTGATAAGTACATTCTGAAGAGCCAATTGACGACTTTGACTATCTGCGTCCAAACTAACTTCAAGAATGATAGAAAGGCATCAACAATCGCTTCTATTGCACGGACAACGAAAATGATGATATGTGTGATCAGAATTCGTATCCCGGTCAGGACTGCTTTGAAGACAATCCCGACTTTCTTGACCACAATGGTAAATCCTGTCACTGCTGCCGTAAAAATATTCATAGAAACAGCCTCATATGCGGAATATCGTACTTCTTACACCATCTCTAAATCCTTAACTATCCGTTCTCAGACAATATTCTCTTTCGCGCAATCCCTCTTCCCATACCGATCGCTTGGTGGTTGCAGGCAACAAGGCGGGCGAATACAAGATTCGCCCGCACACCCATCCATCCCCAAAAAGGATACGTATCCCGAATCTGCCGCATCGAGTATCACGGCAAAATCATCATACGTATCATGGCATCGTCGTGATACCTATCACGACAGCGGCATCATACGTATCACGATCACACCAGCTCCCAGTCCTTGAAAATCGGCTGATAACCGCTCCGGCGGAGCATCGCTGCCACTTCCTCGACGCTGCGGTTATCGGTCACGGCGAACTGCACCGGGGCTTCGTCCTGCTTCCTGACCGCGTAGCCGCCCACGCCAGTCTTCGAGCCACAGGAGAAGCGGGTTGCGCCAAGCTGGACCAGCCGGTCACGGAACGCGGGGGCCTCGCGGGTGGAGATGGTGATGCCGAGCCGTGGCATAAACAGCCGCCACGCCAGCATGAATTGGACGAACTCGCTGTCCGACATCAGCGAGCGCGGGGCAATGGCGCCCGCTGCTTTGGTCATGCGCGGCAAGGAGAGCGAGACTTCCACATCCGGGAACTCCTCCTCCAGCCAGCGGGCGTGGAGCGCGGCCAGCCATGCCTCGCGGCGGGGTTGGCCAAGGCCAAAGAGCGGCCCTAAGTTCAACGCCCGGAAGCCTGCCCGTGCGCCGCGCTCCGGGGTTTGCACACGCCAGACGTAATCCGCTTTCCGTCCTGCCGGATGCACTTCCTGATAGATGGCGCGGTCATAGACCTCTTGATAGACGGTCAGCGAATCGGCTCCGGCCTCGCGCAGGATGCGGTATTCGGCCTCATCGAGCGGGAAAATCTCCAAGGCGATGGACGAGAAATGCGCCCGCAGCCGATGCACTGCCTCGGCCAGATAGGACAGCGGAGTCTGGGCCGGGGCTTCGCCAGTCAAGACAAGGATGTGCCGGATTCCGGTGGCGGCGATGGCTGCTGCTTCCTGCTCGATCTCAGCCAGCGTCAGCTTGGTGCGGGGAAAGTCAACGCCCACATGGAAGCCGCAGTAGGTGCATGAGTTCGCACAGTAATCCGAGATATACAGCGGTGCATACAGGCCGATCACCTTGCCGAAGTGCTGCAAGGTCAGACGATGCGCTTTCTGGGCCATTTCCTCCAGATACGGCTGCGCTGCCGGGGCGAGCAAGTGGAGCAGGTCGCGGCGGTCAAGCTGCTCGTCGCGGGACAGCGTGCGCTCTACGTCGGCAGCAGTAATGGCGTGCAGGCTGGCATCGAAATCAAAGGATTCTAAGGCAAGGACAACGTTGAGGAAGGACATGCTTATGCTCGCAGAAAGCCGGTCAGGGGCGAGGAGGCTTCGGCGTAGTCTTTCTCCCCGGCTAGCTGTGCTAATCGCGCCAGCCGCCCGGCTTGCACCGCGAGGCCAAAGGCACGGCCAGCCATGACCGGGTCGCTACTGGTGGCGATGGCGGTGTTGACCAGCACCGCTACCGCACCGATCTCCATTGCCTCCGCCGCCTGCGAGGGCTTGCCGATGCCTGCATCGACAATCACCGGCAGCTTGCTGGTTTCGATCATCCGCCGGATCATGGCCTTCATCTCCAAGCCCCGGTTGCTGCCGATGGGCGAGCCGAGCGGCATTACCGCCGCCGCGCCCGCATCGTGCAACTGCCTGCTCACGGTTAGATCAGGGAACATGTAGGGCAAGACAATGAAGCCTTCTTTGGCAAGGATTTCAGTGGCGCGCAGGGTTTCGGCGTTGTCCGGCAGCAGGTATTTGTTGTCGGTGATCACCTCAATCTTGATGAAGTCGCCGCAACCTGCCGCCCGCGCCAGCCGAGCGATGCGCACCGCTTCCTCGGCGGTTCGCGCGCCAGAGGTGTTGGGCAATATCCGCACCGAAGGCGGGATGTAGCGCAGGATATCCTGCTCGCCTGCCTTGGGGTCAACCCGGCGCAAGGCCACTGTAATCAGCTCCGAGCCGCTGGCCGCGAGCATCGGGGCAATCAGGTCGTGCGAGGCAAACTTGCCCGTGCCGGTGAGCAGGCGGCTGGCAAAGCGCACCCCGCCGAGCAGCAGCGCATCGTCTGCCGCGTTCATTGTTGCATCCATTTCAGCCTCCTCCTACAAAACTGAGCAGCTCCACCGTATCTCCTTCGTGGAGTAGGTGCTGCTGCCAGCGGTCTCTTTTAATCAGCTCGAAATTGACTTCAGCAATCACGGCATCCGGCACAAAGCCTTGCTCATTGATCATGTCAAGCAAGGTGAGGGCGGCGGTTGCCGTGAACTGGCCGTTCAGGGTTATGTGCATGAGATGCCAGACAGTCAGGTATATGGTGGAAATTCAACACGTAGGGGCGATTCTTGTGATCGCCCGATCTTGCCCGATGTGATATAACAGGGTGAACACAAGGTTCACCCCTACCGGACGGACAAACGAAGGGAAGGGGGAAAGGCGCGGCATGGCTTTTCTCACTGTCCCTACGACGGCATGACCCGTATCAGGTTCCAAGGGTTGAGGCAGCCGCCTCTCTCAGCTTCCGCAGAAGCACCCCCCGTGAAACGCAGCTCTGTGTCTAACTGAATTGCAGCCCCGCGTCAAGAGAAATCAGCGCATCATCGCTGCTGCGAGCGGTGTTGCGCCCTCATCCTGAAAAAAAACTTGCCTGTTCAAGTGGAACGTGTTTTCCTACATTTGGCACGATGAAAGGCGGCCCCACGTTGTTGTCTGCCTTATAATACTTTTTGGTTCGCCGCTCAACATTTCATCAGCGGTAGAACCAATAGAACCTGATCTCCCTCATACGCCTATGAAATCTCTCGGCATCTGCGCTGGGGCCTCCAGTATTTCCTTAGCGGGACTGGAACGGAACGCCTCTGGTACCCATATCCTCTTTTCCAGTTCTCAGGCCCATGACGGCAACCCGCGCCGGACGCTGCGCGAGCTACTTGGCCAGATTGATAATCTTCAGGAATTCAAGATCGCGGCTACTGGGCGCAAGTTTAGGAATATGCTGAACTTCTCCAGTATTGCCGAACCAGAGGCCGTGGAGTTAGCCGCTGCCTTTTTGCTGCCCAAAGAGCAGCCTTGCCGAGTAGTAATCAGCGCGGGCGGCGAGACCACCATGGTCTATCATTTGGATGAGGACGGCAGGGTCAGCGACATTCATACCGGCAGCAAGTGTGCTTCTGGCACTGGTGAATTCTTCCTCCAGCAGTTAGGGCGGATGTCCATCACCCTGAATGAAGTCAGCGAAATGGACTTGCCGGAGCAACCGCACAAGGTGTCGGGCCGCTGCTCAGTCTTCTGCAAGAGTGACTGCACCCATGCCCTCAACAAAGGAGTGCCCAAGAATCAAGTAGTGGCTGGCTTATCCAAGATGATGTCCGGCAAAGTGCTGGAGCTGCTAAAAAAGCTGCCCAAGGATTCGGTGATGCTGGTGGGTGGCTGCGCAGGCAACAAGGCCATGATTCATTATTTGCGCGAAGCCTTGCCTGAGCTGCGTATCTTAGACGAGACCTTTGTCTTTGAGGCCGTGGGCGCGGCACTGTGGGCCTTGGACAATGAATGCAGGCAATTCATCTCGTTGGATACAATTTTCACCGAGCATCGGGCTGGGCTGGCCACTCTGCCGCCTTTGTCCGAGTGCCAGAAGCTGGTGGATTACAAGCATCAAGAGCGGGGCATTGCTGAGGCTGGCGATCAGGTCATACTCGGCTTAGATGTTGGCTCCACCACCACCAAGGGCGTACTGATGCGGCGCAAGGACAAGGCCATCATTGCTGCCGAGTATCTGCGCACCAACGGCGATCCCATCGGCGCATCAAAGAATGTCTATCGTGCCTTGGCTGATCAGGTCAAGGTGCCGGTGGTCATCGAGGGCTTGGGCGTGACTGGTTCGGGTAGACAGATTGCCGGACTGCACGCCCTGACTGATGGCGTGATCAATGAGATTGTCGCCCACGCCACGGCAGCGGTGCATTTTGATCCCGAAGTGGACACTATCTTTGAGATCGGCGGGCAGGATGCCAAATACACCTACATCACCAACGGTGTGCCCAGCGACTACGCCATGAACGAAGCGTGCAGCGCAGGCACCGGCTCGTTCTTGGAAGAAGCGGCCAAAGAAAGCCTTGGCATCAAGGTGACAGATATCGGCGCAACCGCTCTCCGTGCCACCGCCCCGCCCAACTTCAGTGACCAGTGCGCGGCCTTCATCGGCTCGGACATCAAACGCTCGGTGCAGGAGAATGTGCCGTTGGAAGACATCGTGGCTGGGTTAGTCTATTCCATCGGCATGAATTACAACAATCGAGTGAAAGGCAGCCGCCCGGTGGGGAAAAAGGTCTTTGTCCAAGGCGGGGTTTGCTACAATCAGGCTGTGCCAGCGGCCTTGGCTGGGCTGACTGGCAAGCAGGTGGTGGTGCCGTCTGAAGCCGGGCTGATGGGTGCTTTCGGTGTGGCTTTGGAGGTCGAGCGACGGATGGAGCAGGGCTTGCTCAAATCCGAGCAGTACGATTTGGAGGAGCTGATCAACCGTGAGGTGGAATACGGCGAGCCGTTCAAATGCGGCGGTGGCAAGGACTGCGACCGGGGCTGTGAGATTGCTCGGATCAAGATCAAGGGCAAGGTCTATCCCTTTGGCGGCATCTGCAATCGCTATGACAACTTAATTCACAATCGCAAGGTGGAGGCTGGCGACTATGATTTAGTCATCCGGCGCGAACGGCGGGTCTTCCGTGACCTCGCCCCAGTCAGCCCGGAGGACAAGCGGCCCACGGTCGGCATGAACCGCTCCTTCCTGCTCAACACCTATTTCCCCTTTTTCAACGCCTTCTTTGCGGCACTGGGCTTCCGGCTGACTTTGCCTGCGGCGCAAGACCCCAGAGGCGCGGATCAGCAGGGTTCTTCCTTCTGCTATCCGGTGGAAATCGCCCATAATTACATTGCTGCGCTCATAGCGGAGAAACCAGACTACATCTTTCTGCCGCAACTGAAGGGCTTTGATCTTGGTGAGAAGGACAAGACTTCGTGTACTTGCGTGTTAGTGCAAGGCGAGCCGTATTATCTCCGCACTGCCTTCCCAGCCTTGGAGAACAGCAAGAACGTCATCTATCAGGTGTTGGATTTCGCCAAAGGCTACACGGCTGACCGCGATGCCATCCGTGACTTGGCCAAACAGTTCGGCATGGATGCTGCCAAGGCAGATGCTGCCTTGCAGGCCGCTATTGCCGCTCAAGATGCCTTCACTGAAGACATCCGCGCCATGGGCAAACAGGCTCTGGCGGATCTTGAGCAGAACCCGGACAGATTCGGCGTGGTGGTCTTTGGGCGACCGTACAACAGCTTTGCCAGTGCCGCCAACAAGGGTATTCCAGCCAAGTTTGCCAGCCGGGGCATCAGCATCATTCCTTTTGACATGCTGCCCTACTGGGAGGAGCAATTAGCTGATGATGCGAACATGTTCTGGGTTATGGGCCAGATCATCCTCAAGGGCGCGCGCTTTGTCGAGAAGCACCCGCAGCTCTACGGGGCGTATATCACCAACTTCTCTTGCGGGCCAGACTCCTTCATTGTCAGCTATTTCCGCAGCATCATGGGCCGCAAGCCCTCGCTGACCTTGGAATTAGACAGCCACACTGCTGATGCGGGCTTGGAAACCCGGATTGAAGCCTTCTTGGATATCATCCGCTATTACCGAGAGATTCAGAAGAAGGGCCAGCCGAAGCAGGCTCTCGGCAAGATCTTCCACGCAGCGGAAGTAGAGAACAGGGATGGCGTGACCGGCGTGCGGACTTCTGACGGCGACTGGCTGCCGATGACTGATCCGCGTGTGCGGCTTTTAGTTCCGGCCATGAGCCGCTATGCCACCCCGCTCTTGGCTGCCGCCTTTAACAGAGTCGGCATAAAAGCTGAGGTCATGCCAGCGGCGGATGAGGAAGTTCTTAAGCTGGGCCGTGGCAACGCCTCTTGCAAGGAATGTCTGCCGCTGCAAACCACGCTCGGCGCATTGCTCAACAGCGTCAAGCAGCGCAAGCCCGGCGAGGTGCTGGTTTATTATATGGCCAGCGCGGAAGGCCCCTGCCGTTTCGGTCAGTACCACGTTTATACCAAGCGGGTGGTGGAGCAGCAGCACATTCCAGACGTGGCGATGTTCACCCCGACTGCCATGAACGGCTACTGCAACCTCAGCGACAGCTTCCTGCGGGCGGCTTGGCGAGCAATCATCATCGGCGATATCTTTGATGAAATGTGGCCTGCGGTGCTGGCTGGAGCCAAAGACCGAGAAGAGGCGTTGGAGATTTTCCACGCAGAGCATCGGGCGATTCAGGCGGTCATCCACCGACGCTGGCCGGTGTTAGCTGATCAGCTTTCCCGTAGCGCGCTCCGTCTGCGCCAGATTGAGCTGAAGATACCCTACGCGCAGATGCCTAAGATTTCCTTGCTCGGTGAAATCTACGTCCGCCACGATCCTATTTCTCTGCAACACTTGATTGAGAAGCTGGCTGCCCGTGGCTTTGTTGCCCGCACTGCTTCCATCGGCGAGTGGATGAAGTATGTGGACTGGCTGATCGGCGAAGGCATTGAGGGCGAGGCAACACCGGGCTTCGCCATCCGGCGACAGATCAAGAAATACTTTGATCAGGCTATCCGCAAGCGGCTCTCTCTCTCTGGCCTCTTCTTTTATGACGGCACTCCTTCGCCGATTGAACCGGTAATTGAGGCGGGTGAGCGGTTTGTCTCCAAGCAGTTCACGGTGGAGACCATTCTCACCGTGGGTGCGGCCTTGCACGAAATCCTCCATCCGTCTTGCGGGGTGATCTCCATCGGGCCGTTTGGCTGTATGCCTTCACGGGTAGCTGAAGCAGTTCTGAGTGAGAAATTCACCACGACGGAGAAGAAGATTCAGCTTGGCAACAGCGTGGCGTGGGAGTCTCTTCTGACCAAAGAGCGCAAGTTGCCTTTCCTCGCTATCGAAACCGACGGCAATCCTTTCCCGCAGCTCATCGAGGCGCGGATGGAGGCCTTCTGCCTGCAAGCCCAGCGGCTGAATGAGCAGATGCTGGCGTGTGGGTCACAGCAGCACTGAAATGGAGAAGCGGCGGGGCTGCGCAAATGGCCTCGCCGTTCTATAAGACAAGCGGAGCGTTCAGCCGTTTAAGGCATTCAACGTCAAATTTTGACGAAAAAATGGCCACGTACTTATTGATATGGAACCCTGAATATTATCATTGGGATAATATTGCCGATGCAGCTCAGGAAATTAAAAAAAGAGGAGTCTTCTCAGGAGACTGGAGTACAGGATCACGGAAATCCATTCAAAAAGGTGATCGTCTTTTTCTTATTCGTTTAGGGAAAGAGCCAAAAGGCATCATGGCTTCTGGATGGGCTGCATCAGATGTGTATCCTGATACACATTGGAATAATAGTCAGACTCAGAAGGAAGCACTATACGTAGATATAGATTTTGACAGAATACTTGTTCCTGGGGCGGATCGCATGATAAATATTGATCTGCTTGAAAATCATCATGTTTTAAAGAAAAAATATTGGCATCCGAGAGGGTCTGGGTCAATCATCCCTGATGATGTGGCAAATGAACTCGAAGAAATTTGGAAGTGCGGTAAAGATAATAATCGCAATGAATTTAAAAAAATTGACAGAGAAAACGTTCAGTCGGCTCAGAAGATCGCCGAAGAATTGCTTCCAGATGTTAAATTGAGAAAAAATATTCTACATTTCTTGTCAGATGCGATTTTTTACGCCAACGAACTGAGATGTGATAATTGGAATATAAATCTTGATAAAGATGGAAAATTTATAAGATTTAATGTTGGCCAAGAATACTGCATAACTATATATAAAAAATATTCATTAGTACTCGTTCTGAAAGAATTTTTAAATTTCACAGAGACAACAGCTGTGAAATTTCAAGGGAATCAAGGAAAGAAAAAGATTATTTCTAATAATCTAAAAGAAGTCCCTGACTGTCTTGCCAAAGTTCCCGACTCTGTCGGCTGTCTTGTTTCGCATGAGCATATTGTTAATATTTTACCTTCTTTAGAAGAAGCGAACAGACGTTTTATCGATTATGCGATACGCAACACCAAGATAACTCCGCTGATGAGAAGGACTCATTCCCCTGGATTAACTGCCTATTTGTCACAAGTGTTATCAAGTCGCACCTCTGATCCTGTTTACACTGCAATCGATGATTATTATCGAGAACAGGAGCAAATGGAAAAAGAAGTCAAAAAATTGAGTATTCACGATCTGGAAGAGAGAATAAAAAACGCCAACTGCTGCATTGAATCGTCACGGTTAAGTGTAATCGTTTTAAAATTTAAAAGAAATCCATATATTGTCGAATATGCAAAAAGAAAAGCTAACGGAATATGCTTCGACTGCAAGCAACCTGCGCCTTTTATCAGCAAATCGACGAATGAGCCTTTCCTTGAAACGCATCATATTGTTCCATTGGCTCAAGGAGGAGCAGACACCATAGAAAATACAGTCGCTCTTTGTCCGAACTGTCACAGGAAGCGGCATCACGGATGAACCGCATGGCCCCAGCTAAACCACAACTTATCTTCCTCTGCGCCAGCTGCGGCCACGAGAGCCGCAAATGGCTGGGCCGCTGTCCGCAGTGCGGCGAGTGGGACAGCCTGCGCGAGCAACAGCAGTCTAAGCCCCGTCTGCGCGGCAGCGCGGTAGCAGAGGTCTTCCCGCTCAACGGTGAAGGCGGCGAGGAGTCTGTCCGCCTCGTCACCGGCATCAGCGAGTTAGACCGGACGCTGGGCGGCGGCATCGTACCTGGCTCCATGATCCTGATCGGCGGCGATCCGGGTATCGGTAAATCCACCCTCATTCTCCAGCTGCTTGCAGCCTTAGCCGCGCAGAAGCACAAGCTCCTCTACGTCAGCGGCGAGGAGTCTGTCCGTCAAATACGGATGCGGGCCGAGCGGTTAGCTGTGCAAAGCGACTGCATCTTTCTTGCTGCCGAGAACTCTGTGCAAGCCATTATCAGCTTGGTGGAGGAAGTGCAACCTGCTTTTCTCGCTGTGGATTCTATCCAGACCATGTACAGCGAGACGGTCAGCTCTGCGCCCGGCTCGGTCACGCAGGTGCGCGAATCCACCTCGCTCTTAGTCAACCTTGCCAAGCGCACGGACTTGCCGATTATCCTCATCGGCCATGTGACCAAAGACGGCAGCATTGCCGGGCCGCGTGTGTTAGAGCACATGGTTGATACGGTGCTGTATTTTGAGGGCGATAGCAGCCAAGTCTTCCGCCTCCTGCGCACGGTCAAGAACCGCTTCGGCTCCACCAACGAAATTGGCGTGTTCGAGATGAAGGAAAGCGGTCTGGCTGAGGTCGATAATCCTTCTGCGCTCTTTCTCGCCGAGCGGCCCGTGAATGTGCCTGGCTCAGTGGTCATGCCCAGTGTGGAAGGCACCCGGCCTATCTTAGTGGAAGTTCAGGCCTTAGTCAGTCCTTCTAACCTCGGCACCGCCCGGCGCACCGCCATTGGTGCTGACCCGCAGCGTCTTGCCTTGCTCACCGCAGTCTTGGAGAAGAAAATCGGGCTGACCCTCTTCAACCATGACATCTTCCTCAATATCGCGGGTGGCATCCGCATTGACGAGCCTGCCCTTGATCTGGCAGTCATCGTCGCCCTGCTCTCCAGTCTCTACGAGAAGATCGTTGACCCGGCTACCGTAGTCTGCGGTGAGGTAGGCCTGGCGGGTGAGATTCGGGCGGTTGGTCAGATGGAGATGCGCCTGCGCGAAGCCCAGCGGCTTGGTTTCAAGACCTTCCTCATGCCCGAATCAAGCCGTCGCCAGCTTGAGGCGGGTTCCGCCGATGGCATCCTTGTGCATCCCGTCCGCACCGTGCATGAAGTGGTGGAGAGGCTCTTTGTATAACATAACGAGAATAGGGATGAAAATATGACACAACCATATGTTCCGCCGACATTCGATGCACCATCATTCAATTGTCCATTCTGTAACGCATATGCGCAACAAAAGTGGTCTGCTGGGGGCTTCGATATTGGTCCATCATTTTTCTCAACTCAACCGAAAGATCGACGTGCTACCTTAATCAAGGAAATGTCTGTCTGTCGATGCCTCCATTGCCGCCAGTTCAGCATTTGGTGGCAAGGCAACATGGTTCACCCGGATTCCTCCACAGCACCTATGCCGAACAGTGATCTTCCCGATGATATCCGCCAAGATTTTGAGGAGGCACGGAGTATCATCAATCGCTCGCCTCGTGGTGCTGCCGCACTGCTCCGGCTCTGTGTGCAGAAACTCTGCGCACACTTGGGCGAGTCTGGCAAGAACATCAATCAGGATATTGCCGGGCTGGTTAAGAAAGGCTTGAACCCTCGTATTCAAAAGAGTCTGGACATCGTTCGCGTGATTGGAAATGAGGCAGTGCATCCAGGCGAGCTTGACTTGCGCGATGATCCTGACACTGCTGCCCAACTCGCCAAATTAGTCAATATTATCGCGGATGTTATGATCACACAACCAAAGCATATCGACACCCTCTATGACTCTCTGCCCGCAGAAAAGAAAGAACAGATTGAGAAGAGAGACGGAAAGATGTGACTTTATCTCAGTCGGACAACACCCCAGCTTATGCCGGAAATAGATGGGGATTTTCTGCGCCTTGATCTTTTCTGGGAAGTGCGGTACAATCGCCCCTTGTCCAACTTCATAGGCTGTCGAGAGCTTCAGCTATAGTCCGCACAGCCGCCTGTTTTCAGTCCCTTGCAGCGCAACCATTGTACCCGGTTAGGAAAGACCGCGTATCTCTTTCCGCCGCTTGCGGGGCGCGCCTGCTCTCATGCAGCAAGAGCATGAAAGCGATCAGTCAACTACCAGAGACAGAGGTGCCCGTCATGAGCAATAGCCGCAGCGAGAACGTTACCCTCATCATTGATGGCAAATCCTACAGCTTACCTGTTGTGTACGGCACAGAAGGCGATAGAGCTATCGATATCAGTAAGTTGCTCCAAGAAACAGGGTGTACCACCCTTGACCTTGGTTACAAAAACACCGCCGCCTGCACCAGCCGAATCACCTTTCTCGACGGTAACAAGGGCATTCTCAGCTACCGAGGTTATGCTATTGAGGATTTGGCTGAAAAGTGTCTGTTCGTCGAGGTTGCCTACCTGCTCGTGCATGGTCACTTGCCCAACGCAGCGGAATATGAGCGTTATCGGGATTTACTCAATCGCTTCTCGCTGATCCACGAGGACATGATTCATTTCTTCGACCGGTTCCCGCCCGGTGCGCCGCCGATGGCCATTCTGTCGGTGATGGTCAACAGTCTGTGCAGCTACTACCCAGAGATGAACGACGACCCGCTGGCTCCGCTTGACCTCACAGCGGCCCGGTTGATCTCAAAAATTCGCACTATCGCTGCCTTTTCCTACAAGAAGAGCCTTGGTGAACCGTTGGTTTATCCCCGCCCGGATTTAAGCTACTGCGCCAATTTCCTCAACATGATGTTCGACAATCCGGTCGCGCCTTATGCTCTGCGACCTGAGGCGGTGGCAGCTATGAACAAGCTGCTCATTCTTCATGCTGATCACGAGCAAAACTGTTCCACCTCCACGGTGCGCTTAGTCGGTAGCGCGGGTGTAAACCTTTACGCCTCCATAGCTGCTGGGATTAACGCGCTCTGGGGGCCACTGCACGGTGGGGCTAATGAAGCAGTGATTACCATGCTGGAGGCTATTTACCGGGACGGTGGCAATTTCAAGAAATACATCGACAAAGCCAAGGACAAGGCTGATCCCTTTAAGCTGTCTGGCTTTGGCCACCGAGTGTACAAAACGTTTGACCCCAGAGGCAAGATCATCAAAAATGCCTGCGACGATCTGCTCGCCGTGCTGAATGTCTCTGATCCGCTGCTGGAGATCGCTCTTCGTCTGGAAGAGGTTGCGCTCAAAGACCAATATTTCATTGAGCGTAACCTCTTCCCGAATGTTGATTTTTACTCCGGCATCATCTACCGCGCCCTCGGTATTCCGACCAACATGTTCACAGTGATGTTTGCGTTGGGACGATTGCCCGGCTGGATTGCTCAGTGGAAGGAGCAGCAAGAAGACCCACGCTCCAAGATTGGACGGCCTCGGCAGGTGTATCTCGGTGAGTCAGCGCGGCCCTTTGTGCCGATGTCCGAACGATAATCGCCGCTTGCTGGAGAATAAAAAAAGGCCAGTGAACATAAATTCACTGGCCTTGAAATGTCCTTGGAGGCGACGAGCGGATTTGAACCGCTGAATAAAGGTTTTGCAGACCTCTGCCTTACCACTTGGCTACGTCGCCTTACTTACTGTGCGGCAATTTATACTCTATCTGAGGTGATGTTGACAAGAGGAAAATCTGCCCGAACAGAAATTTTCAGCAACCAGCTGTCACCGGAGAAGCATGGGAACCACGCTTGAGGAATTAACGATCAAACATGCGGCGCAGTTAGCCGAAATTCAGGAGCAGATCGGCTATGCCTTCCGCGACCGCCAATTGCTTCAGCTGGCCTTGGTGCACAGCTCCTTTGCCTTTGAGCGCTTAGACTGTGGTCGCCACAATGAGACCTTGGAGTTTCTTGGCGATGCGGTGTTAGACATGGCAGTTGGTCATCTCCTGTTTACCCGCTTTCCAACCATGCGTGAAGGCAAGCTAACCCGTATCCGCGCGGCTTTGGTCAATGAAACCAGCTTGGCTGAAATTGCTCGTAGCCTTGCTTTGGGCAAGCACTTGTTGCTGGGAAAAGGCGAAGATAGCTCCAACGGACGCGAGAAAGCCTCGATCCTTTCCTGCGCCTATGAGGCTATGATTGGCGCAATGTTTCTCGATGGTGGGTATAGCGCGGTGCATAGCTCTGTACAACAGACCTTTGATCCGCTCATCGACCAGCAGGGCGAACAGCTCATCTCAGCAGATGCCAAAAGCAAGCTGCAAGAAGTCCTTCAAGAACAGCACAATGAAGGGCCGCAGTATATACTGGAGGCTGAGGAAGGCCCGGCTCACGCCCGCATGTTTACCGTGTCCGTGCAATTTCACAGCCAGCTGCTTGGCTCTGGTCGTGCTACCAGTAAGAAGGAGGCCGAGCAGATAGCGGCTAAGGCTGCGCTGGAGGTTTTGCGGGAAAACAAAGGGCTGGTTGGTTGATGACGCTTTCAACTGCTGCATACTCGTGCAAGAGGTTTAATCTAATTCGGAGGATTACTTATGGCTGATAACTGTATTTTCTGTAAAATCATTCGCGGGGAGATCCCTGCTGCCAAGTTGTTTGAGGATGACGAGCTGCTTGCCTTCCGCGACATCAATCCTGCCGCGCCGCTGCATTTTTTGGTGATTCCCAAGAAGCACATCAGCGGGCCTGCCGCCGTGACTACCGAAGACGAGCAGCTCATCGGCAGGATGCTGCGCATCGGCGGCGAGATCGCCAAAAAAGAAGGCTTTGACGATTTCCGGGTGGTTTTCAACAACGGGGCCAAGGCCGGGCAGACAGTCTTTCACATCCACATGCACATCCTTGGCGGACGCGACCTGAACTGGCCGCCGGGCTGAAACATTCTTCCATGTTGCCGCAGATGGGCAGGCCGTTGCGCCTGCCCTGCGTTATCAGCGCATTCGTTGCACGGTCTCGCCGATCCGACGCATCTCTGTAAGAAGAGCTGCCTCATCGAGCGTGGTCAGCTGCCGATGACGCATGACTACCTTGCCGTTGATGACAGAATGCAGCACATCGCTGCCCTTAGCTGCATAAACAAGGTGCGAGACTGGGTTGTAGAGCGGTGTTAGGTGCGGCTGGTTCATGTCCAGCATGATGAGGTCTGCTTTCTTGCCCACAACAAGGCTACCGATCTCTGTCTCTGCACCCAGCAGGGCAGCACCGCCCAAGGTAGCGGCTCGCAGCACAGCGTCCGCACGCATCGAGGTTGGGTCAAGATCATGCACCTTCTGGAGCTTGGCAGCGGTACTCATCTCACCAAACATATCAACATCATTGTTGGATGCGCTGCCGTCTGTGCCAAGGCCGATGGTAAGTCCCTTGTTCAGCATCTGTTGCACCGGGGCAATACCAGAAGCTAACTTCATATTCGACTCAGGGCAATGCGCGATCTTGACCTTGCGCCGGGCAAGCAGCTCTATCTCCTCCGCATGAACCATGACGCAGTGCGCGGCCACCAACCGTTCATTGAGCAGACCAAGGTTTTCTATATGCTGCACCGGGCTACAGCCGTAGCGCTCGACACAGCTGCGAACTTCGTCCTTGGTTTCAGCAAGGTGAATGTGCAAGAGGGCGTGCTGCTTCTCAGCTAATGCCGCAGCCCGTTGGAGCAGCACAGGCGAGCAGGTATAAACCGCGTGCGGATTCACCGTGATGCGGACTAACGAGCTGTCTTTATACACCTCGAACAGCTCCTCAACAGAGGCAAAGCCGTTTTCTAACGCACCGTAGTTGGGCGAGGGGAAATCAAAGAAGACCTCACCAAGCCAAGCCCGCATACCTGCTTCCTCTACCGCCCGCGCCACCTCGTGAGCAAAGAGGTACATGTCATTGCAGCTGGTCGTGCCAGAACGAATCATCTCGCAGATCGACAGCAGGGTGGAGTGATAGACGATCTCCTTGGTCAGCTGGGCTTCACGAGGAAAGATGTGCTGCGTCAGCCAGTCCATCAGCGGCAAGTCGTCAGCCAAGCCCCGAAAGCAGGACATGGCCGCGTGGGTGTGAGCGTTGATCAGCCCAGGCATGATCAAGCCGTGTGGACAGGCAAGATGCTCGGCCTGCGGGTACTTGGCCGCCAGATTGGGGCCAATTTCAGTGATCTTGTCATGAGCGATGGCCACGGAAATACCTGCCTCTTCCCGCGCCCCGCTGTTGCCGTCCATGCTGATCAGCCAGCGACCTGACAGAACTACGTGTACATCTTGCTTCATACGACGAAGACCTCGCGCATCAAACGAGTTGAATATGTACCACTGCCTCAGTCACTAAGGCTGCTACAGTTGTCTTGCTTGGCTCACCGCGCTCATAGACGGTGATCTCTGTCTGATCGTTTTGTAAGGCCATGATCTGGAAGATAACTTCCTTGGCCTTGACTCGACCCAGCAGGCGCACAGTGAGGCCGCGTACTCTTGCGCTGTCGTGGTCAAGCAAGGGAAAGAGCGAATAAAAGGGTGTGCTGCGGACCAGATCAGGGCGCGTAGCGGCTATCTCAACCAGCCCGTGCAACGCGGCCTCGCGGGTGCCTTCGTCACCCATGAAGTTGAGCAGATGGCGGGTGAAGGCACCGTAGATGTCTGTCCGTGCGGCAACAATCGAGCCAATGGCCTCAACCATACCCCACGGCATGGAAGCAGAATCCGAGCAAGCCTCAAAGAGCCGATGCAGCATGTCTGCCACCGGTGCAGGCTCGCGGGTGGAAAGCCGAGCCGTGATTTGCCCGATCAGCCAAGCGGTCTTATAACGCTGTTCTGGTGCAGGCTGATAGAGGAGCTTCTGGAGAAAGCGCAGGGTACGCTTGTCGTCAAAGCTGAGATCAACTAACGCGTTGATGTCACCCGCCTCAACTAACTGCTTAACCAAGAGCTTGTTGGCCTGTCGCTTCTGCCGCTTAGGGTCACGGACAGGCTCTAATTCAGGCATCACCGCGTTACCGCCCTGAGCTGCGGCTGCCTTGGCCTCTTGCTCTTTCTTCTTCGCGAAACGGGCGGCTATCTCGGCTACCTCCTTGTGCAGGCGAACAAAGTAGAGAATGCCACGCACTGCTCTGCCGTCCAAGTTGCGCTTGGGGCAAATTTGGTGGGTGACATCATCGTAATCCTCTACTATGCCGGTGAGGTAGTCGTCCTCTGGGATCAGCTCCCAGGCTAAATCCCACTCATCACCGCAGGCAAAAACTAGGCACTCCACCATTGCCGCCCCGATGTTATGGCCCGTGGCATCGCTGACATAGACTGCGCCGCATTGACAGCGGCCCGCCGGGAATTCCTTCATGGTGCGCTGCACGGTCTCTGAAGGACGGCCCACATCCATGCCGCAGAAGGGACACCAAGGTCGGGTCTGCTGCTGTTTTCCCGCTGCCATTATTTCCCCAGCTTCTCTTGTAAGACCTGAATAAAACGGGGCGAAACCGAGTAGCCCAGCTCCGTTGCTCTCTCTATGTGCTGCCAAGATTCTTCATACTCTTGAGCAAAATAGAGGGCCACGGCCAGATTGTTGCGAGCCATACTGCTGTCTGGTTCCAGCGTTACTGCTTGCCGGGCTGATTCTATCGCTTTGTCATCTTGGGCCAGCATAGTACAGGCGGAAGTCAGGTTAATCCAGGCTGTAAGCAAATGCGGATCAATCTGAATCGCCTTTTCGTAGCACTCGACGGCTGCTTCTGCATCACCCTCTTGCTGACGGATCAGGCCGATATTGACATGCGCCTCAGCCATCTGCGGCGTGATCGACAAGGCCTTTTCATTCAAAGCTAAGGCACGGTCAACTTCGCCTTGATCAAAATAGATCGCGCCAAGGTTGATGTAGCTTTCCACCGAGTGATCATCTAACTCAATCGCCCGTTCTAACTCACGGATCGCCTCACCGATACGCCCAGATTGGCGGTAGAGCAGGCCAAGTTTGTGATGCACAATCAGGTTATTTGGATTCTCTTGGCAGACCTTTTCCAGCTCTGCGATCACGGCTTCAATCGGCACAGTAACTTGTTTTTCTGACATCTTGTTTTCCTTGCGGCAAAGATGAACGCCGCTGACACTACGCGGCGGGATGAATGCTGGGCTGAACTCTCATCATGAACGGCACGACGACAAGCGATAATAGCAGAGGAGGCAGTTTTCTGCAAGAGAACCAAGGCATAATGCAGCGATTACTCACTTGCTGCAACTTCTGAGGAGAACGACGGGTAGGTCTACGGGGGGCGAGGAAACGAAACAAAAAAGCCCGCTGGATTGGGCGGGCTTTCACGAAAAACGCTGTGTGAAGCGGGAATGAACTTGGCTCCCCGGGACGGACTCGAACCGCCGACAGGGTGATTAACAGTCACCTGCTCTACCGACTGAGCTACCGAGGATTAGACATTGCTTGTGCAGCAGTGTTGCTGAGGATATTTATCATGACGGCGAAAAAGAGTCAAGCAGAAAAATAAAAAAGGTTGCGTTTGGTTCAAAAAAACGTTATGCTGTGTGGGCAGCTTTCGTCGGGGCGTAGCGCAGCCTGGTTAGCGCGCCTGCCTTGGGAGCAGGAGGTCGCAGGTTCGAATCCTGCCGCCCCGACCAACTACCTCAAGTAAATTCATTATCTATTTACGGCTAACCCGTTCTTCAGGTGTTACAGCCGTATCACAGCGGGCAAGCCAGTACAGCCTTTCCAGTTTTTTTCGAATATATACACCAAAAGAGTATGTTGAATTGTTCATTTTGTACTTTGAACTACGTAACTCAGCTTGTGGTCTTAACGTTGGAATCAAGAGAACTATGCTATGAATAATTGCTTGCATATTCAGCTCTCAGGTTATAGCCTTGCAGAAAAATACACACCGTGTATAAGCGCGGCCAACAGTAGAGACTTTGGTGACAGAGGCAGTGGTGGAGATGCAGAGTTATGCGGTAAAATAGTAAAAAATGGTCACCTCATTATCAATGAGGTGTTCTCGGAAAGAAAAAATAAAAAAAGTGAATGTCTGCCCGAACTTTTTTCAACCTCAAACCGTTGTTGTAAGTAAGGAGACTTGTTGGAACGGTTGAGCTGCGGCAAAGGCAAGTTTCAAATTGACAAATCACACTAAAGAGCAAGTCATGGCATCAGAATTAACGTGGCAAAAAGCGATTGTAAAAGTATTATCTATGTCAGAAACTCCTCTGCATTACAAAGAAATAACAGAGAGGATTGTCGCTGATGGCTTAAGAAAGAATCTTGGAGCCACTCCGTTGGCTACAGTAGGTGCGCAAATATCTGCATCTATCAAGCATGATGGAGATAATTCACCATATATTCGTATTGACAAAGGAATTTTCACCTTGCAAAAAGGTGTGTCAATCTCAGACGTACACGACATTGCACCTGATGCCATTAAACAGGAAGAGGTAGAAGAACAGCGCGAAACAATCATCACATCATTTGGTATGTTTTGGCAGAGGAATGCTGTGGAATGGAATGCAACGCCAAAACTGCTCGGAATACAGCAAATCGGAGCCACGCCGGTTGATTTCTGCAAGCAGCTTGGCATTTATTTGCTGTATGACGGCAGGGAAGTAATTTATGTTGGCAGAAGCACGGAACGACCTCTGGGAAAACGGCTGTATGAACACACTAAAGACCGGCTGGCGGTGCGCTGGGACCGTTTTTCGTGGTTCGGCTTGTTGCCGATTTCTGGTGACGGGCAGATTGACGCATTGCCTGAGATTTACCAAGCGGTGAATATGATTCCAGCTTTGGAAGCTATTCTGATTGAAGCTCTGGAGCCACGCCAAAACAGAAGACGTGGCGATGACTTGGCAGCGGTGGAGTACCTCCAGAAGGTTGATCCTGAAATTGAGAAAAAGCGGATTAAAGCGACCTTGGATGCGGCGTTGAACAAGCTATAACACTACGGAAAAAAAATAATGTCATCCACCTTCACACAGCCGCTAAGTTCCCTTTGCCCAACAGAATCGGCACCGGTCGCAGCGGAAAACGACCCGGCCAAACGCGATTACCTCGAAGGCCGCGAGCAGTTCAAAAAAGGCGAATACGCAATGGCGGCAATGGCCTTTCACAACGCCCTGAAAGGCTTTGAGGAGCAAGGCGACGAGGCGGGCGTTGCCAACGCCGCAGACCGGTTCGGCGATGTCTGCTTGGAGCGGCAGGACTACGCCGCCGCCTTGGCGCATTATAGCCGCGCTTATGCCATCTGCGAGAAAGAGGAGGATTCCTTCTCCATCCTTGCTCTTAACAAAAAGATGGCGGCGGCGCACGGCAAACTGGGCGAATTCGACCAAGCCTTGGAGTATGCCTTTGACATGGTTGAGCATTATCAGCTCACCAAAGACCCGAAGGGCATGGTGGAGACAATGACGGTGATCGCCGAGCTGTACCAAGAAAAGGGCGACAAGCTCAAGGCGGCGGAAACCTATCGCACTATTGCCGCGATTCACAGAAATTTCAAGCACCAGCGCATGGCCGAGGAATTTGCCGCCCGCGCCGATGAGCTGGAGCGGGCTTAAGCGATGTTCACCGGCATCATTCAAAGCTTGGGCGCAGTGCTGGAAAAGCGGCCTGTGGGCGGTGGTATGGTCTTCCGCATTGAGGCGGGCTTTGACCTGACTGAGCCGCAGGAAGGCGAGTCCATCGCGGTCAACGGGGTCTGCCTGACCGCCCGCGACATTCAGGGCCGCCACTTTCTGGCCGATGTCTCACCGGAAAGCCTATCGCGCACCAACTTGGGCGGATTGGCAATCGGCAGCAAGGTCAATCTGGAGCGCGCCCTGCGCTTGGCTGACCGGCTCGGCGGCCACCTCGTCAGCGGCCACGTGGATACCCAGGGCCGGGTTGAGGAACGCCGGGCCGCAGGAGATTTCACGCTCTTCACCTTTTCTCTTGAGCAAAAGCTGGCCAAATATGTTATTGAGAAGGGGTCAATCACCATTGACGGGGTCAGCCTGACAGTCAACTCCTGCGCGGGCAGCCGCTTTTCAGTCTCGATCATTCCGCACACGCTGGCGGTGACGACGCTCGGCGGCCTGAAAGCGGGCGACCAGGTGAATCTGGAGGTTGACCTGATTGGCAAATACGTGGAAAAGCTGCTCGCGGCCAAGGATGCCGGAGTAGCTGAAAGCAGAATCAACCCGGCTTTTTTGGCCGAGCACGGATTCCTGCGCTGAAAAATTCTGATTCCGAGCGGGAGCGCATCATGGCGGTCTGTTCCATTGAAGAGGCGATACAAGACATCGGGGCCGGGAAAATGATCATCCTCGTGGATGATGAAGACCGGGAGAACGAGGGCGACCTCTGTATGGCCGCAACGGCGGTCACTCCGGAGGCTATCAATTTCATGGCCACCCACGGGCGCGGCCTGATTTGCCTGACCCTGAGTCCTGACATCATTGACCAGCTCGGTCTGCCGATGATGGTGCAGAACAACCAGTCGCCCTATGGCACCGGCTTCACCATCAGCATTGAGGCCCGTACCGGCGTGACAACAGGCATCTCCGCCGCTGACCGCGCCCGCACCATTCAGGCCGCCGCCGACCCGGATGCCACGCCCCGCGACATCATCAGCCCCGGCCATATCTTCCCGCTGCGGGCGCGTAAGGGCGGGGTGCTGGTGCGCACCGGCCAGACCGAAGGCTCGGTTGATTTGGCCCGCCTTGCCGGGCTGCGGACAGCCGGTGTTATCTGCGAGATCATGAAGGATGACGGCACAATGGCCCGGATGCCGGATTTGGAGATTTTCGCCGAAAAACACGGCCTGAAGATTGCCACAGTCGCCGATCTGGTCGCCTATCGTCTGCGCGAGGACGTGCTGGTGCATCGGGTGGCGGAGGCGCGGCTGCCCACCTCCCATGCTGGGGAATTCAAGATCATTGCCTACAAAAACGAAGTGGATGATTTCGAGCACATCGCCTTGGTCAAGGGTGAAATCAGCCCGGACGAGCCGGTGATGGTGCGGGTGCATTCCGAGTGCCTGACCGGCGACGTGTTCGGCTCCTCGCGCTGCGACTGCGGCTCGCAGCTGCAAGCGGCCATGAAAATGGTAGATCAGGAAGGCAAGGGTGTGATCCTCTACATGCGGCAGGAAGGCCGGGGCATTGGGTTGGTCAACAAGCTGCGGGCCTATCAGCTGCAAGACGAGGAAGGCTTGGACACGGTCGAGGCCAACATTCATCTCGGCTTCAAGCCCGATCTGCGCGATTACGGCATCGGGGCGCAGATTCTCCGCGATCTCGGCGTGCGCAAAATGCGCCTGCTGACCAACAACCCGAAGAAACTCATCGGGCTGGAAGGATACGGTTTGGAGGCGGTCGCCCGCCTGCCGATAGAGATGGTCTGTGAGTGCGAGACACGGGAGTACCTCCGCTGCAAGCGCGATAAGATGGGCCACCTGCTGGAGCTGTATGGCGACGAGCCGCAAGGGCCGGTGGTTGGGGAGCCATGATATTTGACAGATTGCTTTTTTGTGATTACAATGTGACTATGCAGACGGAAATCGGAGGAACGGCATGGCCACATTGATCAGAATTGGGAATTCACACGGTGTGCGGATTCCAAAAGCAATCATCGAGCAGGCGCACCTGCAACACAGCGAGCTGCAATTTAAAGTGGTTGATGACGGCCTGCTGATTCAGCCAGTCAGAAAGCCCCGGCAGGGCTGGAAAGAGCAGTTTGACCAAGCCCTTCGATGTCAGGAGGCAAGCGCTACAGATCAGGAATGGCTTGATGCGCCGCTGACCACTGATGAGGATTGGGAATGGTGAGGCTGGAAGTCCATCGTTTTGAAATCTGGCTGGTGCAGCTCGACCCAACACAAGGTTCTGAAATCAACAAGACCAGACCTTGTGTTGTCATTTCTCCAGACGAAATGTCCGCCTTGAACACCGCGATCATTGCGCCGATGACCTCCAAAGGTTTCAGCTTTCCAACCAGAATTCCATGCATATTTCAGAATAAGACTGGGCTGATTCTGCTTGATCAGATGCGTTCTGTTGACAAATCGAGGCTCATGAAAAAAATGGGCGCAATCTCAAAAGGAACTCAGATCAAGATGATCGCCTGTTTGCAGGATTTTTTTTCTTTTTAATTGACCACCATAAAACGGATAATGGCAAACTTCATCGAAGGCAGTCTGCAAGGCAACGGGCGCAAGATCGGGATTGTGGTTTCCCGCTTCAATTCTTTCATCTCGGAAAAGCTGCTTGAAGGCGCATTGGACATTCTGACACGCTCCGGCGTGAAGGGCGACGACATTGACGTGGCGCGGGTGCCTGGCGCGTTTGAGATTCCGCTGGCCACGCAGAAGATGGCCCGCTCCGGCAAATATGATGCAGTGATCTGCCTTGGCGTGGTCATCCGGGGCGCAACACCGCATTTTGACTTTGTCGCCAATGAAGTCGCCAAAGGCAGTGCGCAAGTCATGCTGGATACCGGCATTCCGGTGCTGTTCGGCGTGTTGACCACCGAATCCATCGAGCAGGCCATTGAGAGAGCTGGTACTAAAGCTGGTAACAAGGGCGCGGATGTAGCCGTGGCTGCTCTGGAAATGATCAGCCTGATCAATCAGCTGTAATGGGCCTGCGAAGAAAATCACGGGAACTGGCCCTTCAATTCCTCTACGGCCACGACGTGCAGGAAGGCTCCTGCAACGAAGAGGAGCTGCTCGCCCGCGTAAATGAGTTTTGCGTTTGTTTTCCTGTAGATGCCAAGTCTATCGCCTATGCCGAACAGCTCATCGCGGGTATCTGCCGCCATCGCCAAGAAATCGACAACCTGCTTTCCCGAAGCTCCCACAACTGGCGGGTGGAGCGCATGGCAGCCGTTGACCGCAACATTCTCCGCATCGCCGCCTACGAGATGAAATACGGCAAGGAGGAAATTCCTGCTACCGTCGCTATCAACGAGGCTCTGGAAATTGCCAAACGCTACGCTGAACCGGATGCGGTAGCGTTTATAAATGGCATTCTCGACGGACTGCAAGGGAAGGACTGAGTTTTTTCATCTGTGCCATGCCTCCGCGCAACCAAGCAGCCCTTCATCAGGAGGCGGCGGCAGTCACCTGTCTCTTTCTCGGCGCAGTGCTGCTGCTCAGTTTGATCAGTTACAGCCTGCCTCTGCTCGGCCAGCAACCATTACCCCAGCTTCCGGCGGAAAACTGGTGTGGTCACTTCGGCAATTACACGGCTCGTTATCTGCTTTCCTTTTTTGGGCTGATTTCGTTTTTTCCACCGCTGCTGCTCTTCTATCTTGCCATTGCTGTCCTCACTGCCCGCGCCGTTTTTGATCGCCTACCTTTCATCGTTGCCGGACTGACCGGTGTTTTGCTGGCTGCATCGGGGTTGCTGGCTTGGGCAGAGCAGCTGGTTTTTTCAATAAATTCCATCCTGATAGGTGGCTTTCTCGGCCACCTGATCTGGGGACTGCTGGAAGGTGTGTTGGGTACGGTTGGTTCGGTGCTGCTTCTCTTGTTGCTTTTGCTCTTTTCGCTGATGGCAGCCATCCGTTTTTCACCCCTCGCCTTTGCCGCTTGGACGTGGGAACAGACAACGGCGGCAGTGAAAACAACAGCAGAAGGAGCCTTGGTTGCACAGGAAAAACTGGCTGATTGGCAGGCCGAGCGAGAGCAGCGCAAAGCTCTACTGCCTCCGCCGCAGGCTGAAGAAGCGATGAAGATTTTGTCGAGCCTGTCGGTTATTGTCCAAAAGCTGCCTTTTATCCGCGAGTCGGAATCAACCGCAACATCCGATAAGGCCGAGACTCTGCCTAAAAAGAAGCCAATCATCAAACGGGACTTCCAGTTGCCGCCGATTTCTTTGCTGGAGGAAAATAACCAAGAAGACATTGAAATCGACCGGCAGCATTATGATGAAGTCAGCAAAATCTTGCTGGCCAAGCTGCTCGACTTTGCGGTTGAAGGAGAAGTAGTTGGAGTTTCGCCGGGGCCGGTGGTAACAACCTACGAATTTGCCCCAGCAGCGGGTATCAAGATCAACAAGATCGTCAACTTGGCTGATGATATAGCGATGGTGCTGAAGGTGGATCGGGTACGGGTGGTCGGTTCAATTCCCGGCAAAGCGGCCATTGGCATTGAGATACCTAATCCTCAGCGCAAGACGGTTTTTCTCCGCGACATTTTGCTCGGTAGCGCGTACCAAAATTCAGCTTCTTTTCTGACTATTGCCCTCGGTGTTGATGTCGTTGGTCAACCCGCTGTGGCCAACTTAGCCAAGATGCCGCATCTGCTTATCGCCGGAGCCACGGGCGCGGGCAAGTCGGTGGCGATTAATGCTTTCATCTGCTCCATTTTGTACAAAGCTACGCCGGACTTAGTGCGCCTGCTCCTGATCGATCCTAAGCGGATCGAGCTTTCGACGTATGAGGGCATTCCTCATTTGCTCCATCCGGTGGTGGTTGAACCAAAGATGGCCAGCCGCGCCTTACTTTGGGCGGTGCGAGAAATGGAGCGACGCTACAAGCTGCTGGAGGAGGCGCGGGTTAAATCCATCACCTCTTACAACGAGACCGCTGAGGAAAAGCTGCCTTATATCGTCATCATTGTCGATGAATTAGCCGACTTAATGATGGTGGCTTCCAAGGACGTGGAGACTTCGATTGCCCGCTTGGCGCAGATGGCACGGGCCGCTGGAATGCACATCATCTTAGCAACACAGCGGCCTTCAGTGGATGTTCTCACCGGCCTGATCAAGGCCAACTTTCCTACTCGAATTTCCTTCAAAGTTTCCTCAAAGGTCGATTCCCGCACCATCCTCGACAGCTCCGGGGCTGAACATCTGCTTGGCGCGGGCGACATGCTCTTTCTACCGCCAGGCGCAGCCAAACTCCAGCGCATTCACGGGGCGTACATCTCCGAAGAAGAAACTGAGCGAATTATCAATTTTCTGAAAGCACAGGGCGGAGCTGACTACGACGAGTCGGTTCTCAAGATTACTGAAGAGGAAGCGGCAGACGGCGAGGATGATTATGACGAGTTCTATGATCAGGCCGTGACTGTGGTTAAGGAGACCCGCCAAGCCTCAATCTCCATGCTTCAGCGCAAGCTGCGGGTGGGGTACAATCGCGCGGCCCGGATGATTGAGATGATGGAGCGAGATGGCATCATCGGGCCGTCCGACGGTTCAAGGCCAAGAGAAGTGGTAATGGTGGAACCGTAAGTGACAAAGCGGACGGGCCCTTACGCCTCCTTCTTCTCCAAAATGGTGCCTGTGAGAATGGCACCTTCTAAATCCGCTCCCTCCAAATTCGCTCCCTCCAAATTCGCCCCTTCAAGGTTTGCGTTTCGCAAATTCGCATAACTAAGGTCTGCGTCCTTGAGATTCGCTCCTGCAAGGTTGGCATCTTGCAAATTGGCTCGACAAAGAATCGCATTTTCAAGCTGCACGCCTTGCAAGTTTGCGCATGCAAGAATTGAACAAAACAAGTCTGTGCCTTCAAGACGAGACATGACAAAATTTGCATCATAAAAAAGCTGCCCTGAAAGATTATAGTCGGATAAATCTAAGTACCCTAGCCTGTCTGCATACCGACTCATCCCGTTTGCTCGCCTGAACCATTCCTCGAAGGTCCATTCATCCTCCAGCGTCAGCCTTGAGACCTCTTTAGTCAGCTCCGCAATGTGAAAATGCACGGCCAGCAATGCCCCTTCCGTATTCTCGGCTAAACGGAGATGCTCCTTGAAGCCTTTGCCCAAAAACTCATCAGGAAAAGGCAGGCCCTGGTTGATGGTGTAACTGAGCAGTTCCCGCACCATGCCCTGCAAGGCGAGCAGCTCCTCTTGCATCATGGCGAGGAACTCATTGCTGATAAAGCGCAGCAGGTCATCATCCATCCACCTGACGGCGCAAAACGCAGTCCACTTCTGCAAGGCTACCTTTTCCGACCAGCCGTCGTCCGGGTCTTCCTGCCGCCGCTTGCGCTGCTTCTCCATCTGCCGCAACAGGCGGACAATGCGCAGGGCAGTCAGGTATTCGCCAAAGCTCTTATGGGTGAATTCAAAGGTCGGGTCGCCGTCTTGGCGGTTATCGCTTTGCCGGAAGTAAAAGGCGGTGAGCAGACGAGTCACGCCCGCTTTTGCCCCTTCTTGGAACTGCTCCAAATAGCGTTCAATGCCGCCCGCCTTGAGTTTTTCCCGAATCCCGGCAACCGTGGCGGTGCGTCCGTCCCCATGCCAAACCGCTAAGGCGATTTCCTCCAAAACCCGGATGAAGTCTTTCTCATCCAGCCCGCCCGCACAAGCACTTACCCGGCCACCATTTTCATACTGACGGCAATAAACCGCCCGGATAAGGTCGGCATAGATTTGATTCAGCGTGGTCTCGTCGCTGAACGTGATGGTCTTGCGGTCATAGCTGAGAGCAACCAAGTAATTGAGCAGCGGCTGGGCCGTGATCTCAACCAGATGCTGCCGCGCCAAGTCCGCAGGCAGGCCCGCATAGCCTTTGCCCGCAGCGTCGCCGTACTGCTGCCACCATCGCTGCCGCTGATCTTCAATCAGCAGGCCGTCTGGGTCGTGGTATTCCTCGCGCTCCTCTTCCGCAATGAAATACGGCAGCACGTGGCTGATCTGCTTGGCATCGCGCAGCTTTGCCGCCACCGATTGAATGGCAATCGTCCGCCCGGTGATAATGACTTGTCGGTGCAGACCTTGGCTGTTGCCGTCCTGAATGCGGCGCAGCACTTCGTCCACAAAGTTGTTCGCTGTTTCGGAGGCCGCCTTGCCTTGCAGAGCCAGTTCGTCCAAGCCGTCAAAGATGATCAGCAGACGGTCTTTGCCGTCTCTGGCAGCGAGCGGATTGCCGGACAGGAAACGGTTGCTCCTGATATGGCTCTCCATTGCTGTGATCAAGTTGTCCGTGGCATCAAAGAGATGCAGGGGAATGTACAGGCAGGGGATGTCGGTTTCTGCGGCAATCTTGGCGGCGAATATCTTGGCAAAGGTGGACTTTCCCGAACCCGGCCCGCCGCTGATGAAGCGCACTGCCGAGCCAGCAGCGAAGTTGTCCAGCCAGTTGCGGAACTCGCTCTCCATATCCACCACAATCTGTTTCACTTTGTCCCGCTGCGGCGCAAGCTCTTGGCTGCTCTCGTCGTCCCGCTCCTTTTCCTCGTAATACGCCCGCAGCGGCACATAAACCTTTTCCACACCAAAGGCTTCGGCAAACATCCGGTCGCTGACTTGGCGTTGCAGCCATTGATTATAGAGCCGCCAGCTCCGGGCTTCTTCCGTGGCCTTGGTGAACGGCGTGTCAAAATGCTGAGTTAAGGCGGCGTAGTCCAGCGGCGCGGCCCGCCATGTCTCATGCAGGGCGGTGACAAAATAATCCGGCAAGCGGCAGGCGATCTGTTCCGCATCCGTTTGCTTGGCACCCACGCCATGCAGCCAAGCGGCCAGCGGGCCTTGCAAATTCTTCAGCAAAGGCAGCTCGCCGGGCCGGTCAAAGAACTCGCGGCTGATGGATACTTCCGCCTTGCCCATTTCCTCTGCAAAGCGGGCGGAAATCTTGTCCAGCTCTTCCTCTTTCGGAGGATTGCGGAAAAGGTCAACGTAGTCTTTCGCCAGCTCAGAAAGAGCAGTGGCCAGCGAGCGAAAAATGAGCAAATAGGCAAGCTCATTTGGCTTATCGCGCAGGCCAGCAGCATCAATGGTGTCTAAGGCGGCTTCTCCAACGCCGCTCCAGTCAAGCGATGCGCCTTTTATCGCCGCCTTGCCAATGCCTTGCAGGAACTTCTTTGGCTCAAGGCTGATGCTCTTGTTCCAGACGGAAACCGGTTTACTGATGGTCAGTTCATTGCTGTTCATTGTGTTACGTATCCTCCCGCAGCAGTAGAAATAGTCCTAGTGCACCCACGGTCAGATGCACCGACAAGGCCGCTGCCAGCGGATCGAAATACGCGGCCTTGGCCAAGGACTGCAAGATTGCCCAGATGCCCCAGCAGGCGAAGGCCATGCCGCAGCTCACCGGCACAGCAAGGGAGAGGTCGCGGCCCCATTTCCGATAGACCAGCAGAATAAACGGCAGGCCCAGCAGGAGCAAGGGCAGGCCCAGCAGAATGTATGAGACCCGCCCGTAGAACTCCGCCCAGGCGGCGGACTTTTCCTCTTTGCTCTGCTTGCGGCGTAGCGCATCTCGGTACAGCTCTAAGATAGATAGCTCGCTGCTCCGTAGCCGAGGGATAAAAAAATCTGCTGGTTTTTCCTTGAAAGGGAAACTGCGCCATTTGAATATCTCAGTTTTGAACTGTCCATCACCTTGAGCAATCTGCACTTGGCCGTTGTAAAGCAGCCACTTGTCGTTCTGCCACACGGCCTGCTCTGCTGCCACTAAAGTTTGTAGCTGGTACTGCTTATTCCAAGCAGCATGGGAAAAGAAAAAAAACTTCGTTTTGGCATGATCAGGCCGAGCAAAGGAGTAGAAATTGTCTTCCCCCTGATAGTAATAGCGTCCACTCCGATAGATGCCGAGCGGCATCTGGCCTTTGACCTCGCGGTGCCAGATTCGGTTGGTAATCGCAGCTGTCCTTGGCAGGACAAACTGCGACAAAGCTAAGAGCAGCAGCGTTGCGGCCAGCCCAGCAGCGATGATCGGGCCAGTGATTTGCTTGAGGGAGATGCCGCCTGCCTTGAGCGCGGTCAGCTCATTGGAATTGTTAAGTACGCCAAGCGTGACAACACCCGCTAACAGAATGCAGACTGGCCCCATCTGTTCGACTACAAACGGAATGGAGAGGAGGAAGAATTTTCCCACCAGCACCATCGGCTTGCCTTTTTCCATGAAATTGTCGATCTTTTCAAAGAAATCGATCAGAATATACAAGGCGATGAAGCTCAAAGCCAGCATGAGGAGATTCTTGCCGAACTGCTTGAGGATATAGCGGTTGAGGAGGTTCATTGTAAAAAGTAGCAAGGAGATTGTAGGGGTGAAAGATTTTTCGCTCCTACGATATTGCAGCAATATTTCTTACCCTCTGCGGGCGGTTCAGTCAAGCATTACCCGGAAAAGCCGTCCATCTTTGTGTGTTCTATGGTTGCAACAATTCCTTTGACCGTGGCCCTGCCGCTGGTTGCTGTGCCGCCGAGTCTGGCTGACAACACCGCTGATCTTGACCGCTTGAAGGCGACGTTAGCCGCTGCTCTACCGTCTGAATTGGCAGGCAGGCCGCTGCGGGTTCCCTTTGCCTGCATAACCACAGTTGCCGCAGCATTTCGGGCTGCTGGCTTTCACGGTTGGGCAGTTGTTCATTGCTTGCCCGGCCAGCTTGAGCTGATCGACTTTCTGCCGGAGGAACCGAAACTGCTGCCGGGCTTGGCCTTGGACTTAGGCTCAACTCACCTTGAGGCCAGCTTGATTGACCTGCTCACTGGCAAGGTTCTTGCCCGTAACACCGCCCTCAATCAGCAGGTGGAATACGGAGCTGATATCCTCACGCGCATTCATTGTGCTGCCAAAGAGGAGGGGCTGCGCCAGCTTCAGCAGGCGGCGGTCGATTCAATCAACGGGCTGATTGCCCAGTTCTGCCAAGAGGCTGCCGTCCTGCCGGAGGAAATTCGCACACTGACCGCCGCAGGCAACACCACGATGGCGCACCTGCTGCTCGGCCTTAGTCCGTATTACCTTTGCCGTGAGCCGTATATTCCCCTAGTCAATGCACCTGATCCCTTTTTGGCAACGGAGATTGGCTTGCGGCTGCATCCGCAGGCGATGACATGGCTTTTGCCCAGCCGGGGCAGCTATTTTGGCGGTGATTTGATTTCTGGTATTCTGGCAGTTGGTCTTGATCAAGCGGAACAGCCTGCCATGCTCATCGACGTAGGCACCAACGCCGAGGTGGTGCTGGGTGGTAAGGATTGGTTGATCGCCTGCGCTGGTGCGGCTGGTCCGGCTTTGGAAGGCGGGGTGGCACGGATGGGAATGCGGGCCGCACCGAGCGCAATTGAGCAGGTCAGCATTGACCGCGTGAGCTGGCGGCTGACGTGGCGCAGCATTGCGGATGCCCCGCCGCTTGGTATTTGTGGTTCCGGCCTGATTGACTTAGCGGCAGAATTATATCTTGCCCGGATCATTGACCTGCGCGGCAAGTTTCAGGCAGAGTTTGTCGGTCAGAGCGAGGCGCAGCGGCAGTTTGTCCAAGAACGCTTAGTGCAGTGCGGCAATGAGACAACCTTTCTCCTGGTCGAGGGTGTGAGCGTTAGCCAGACCGATTTAGATGCGATGATGCGCTCCAAAGCTGCCATGTATGCCATCTTGGAAACCCTGTGCGCCCAAGTTGGCATTGCTTTCAGCGAACTGGAGCAGATTCACGTGGCCGGGGCTTTTGGCGAGCACATCAACCCGCGCCAAGCCATCACGCTGGGAATGCTGCCGGATTTACCGCTGACGGTTTTTAATCCCGTTGGCAATACCTCGCTGGCTGGTGCCGAGCAGCTTCTGCTTGATCACACGCTTTGGGAGCGAGCGCAAGATATCTGCCGCAAAATCACTTATCTTGAGCTGAACGTGAATCAGGAATTCATGATCCGCTTTTCCGGCTCACGCTTCATCCCGCACACCGATCCCTCTCTCTTCCCCTCTGTGCCGGTTTTCCGTTGAACGAAAGCCTGCTTGCATTTTTTAGTCTCTCTGTGCTACTCTTACAAAGAATTGGTTTGAGCTGTACTTTAAAACAACAGTAACAGGCATCTTGTTAAAGCAGACCAGATTGGAAAAAATTGCTGGTGTCATCAATCGCAGCGAGAAAAGCCGTTATTCAGCCCTGACGCGCCTGAATGCTTTCTATCAGCTCTTTGGCCGCACCGATCAGGTGCTGCTTGTCATTGTCGCCGATCCCGACTCGCTGGCCTGCGCGATGGCAGTCAAGCGACTCCTCAGTTATCGGGTAGGCAGCGTGACTATCGGTTATCCGAATGAGATACGCAGGTTGAATAACATGACGATGGTTGAGCGGCTGAAAATTCCCATTGAACGCCTGCACACCCTTCAGATCAACGATTATTCTAAAAAAATCCTCCTCGACTCGCAGCCAACTCACAACCCCTGCTTTGAAAAAATTCAGTTCGACGCAGTGATTGATCATCATCCGATCAGCAGTGGCTGGGACGCAAAATTTATCGATATCCGCCCGGATTACGGGGCAGTGGCCTCGATGATGGTGGAATACCTGCGGGCCGCTAACATCACCCCTTCAGTTGCACTCGCCACGGCTCTGTATTACGGCATCAAGGTTGATACCCACAATTTTGAAAAGAAAAATCTCCAGCTGGCAGACGGCATCTCCTTCCGCTACGTCTTCAATCTTGCCAACCGCAACTTGGTGCGCAAGTTTGAGCTGACTGAGCTACGCCGCTCTGAGCTGAAATACTTCAAAATTGCCCTCAAAGAAGTCAAATCAAGCAAAGGTCGCGCTTATGCCCACATCGGCAAGGTTAGCACCCCGGACGTGCTGGTGATTATCGCCGACTTTCTGAATCATGTTGATCAATTCGACTGGGTGCTGGTGTCTGGGTGCTGCGGCGAAAAGCTGGTCGTGATCCTCCGCTGCGACGGCTACCGTAAGCACGCAGGCAAGTTCGCGCAGAAGACCTTTGGCGAATACGGCTCTGCCGGCGGCCATCGTGAGTCGGCACGGGCTGAACTACCGCTGAAGAACCTGCCGCCCCGGCGCGAAGGCCAGGATTTCAGCACCGCCACCTTGATAAAAATCGCCACCCGCCACCTCTGATCGGCAGTGGCTCTACCCTGTCTCCCAAAAGAACATCGCTCGTCTCCGAAAAAAGTTAACGGTCGTTGTTTAGAAATTTAACGCCCGATGTTTTTTAAAACAACGACCGTAGATTGGATAAAACAACGGTCGATGTTTAAACCATGTTACGGTGGTACTTTTACAAAAAGAACGGCGGTGCTTTTTTCGGGGCAAGCAGGCGGCAGCAGGGCTATTTGACCGGCGAAAACCTTTGTCCTTTTCATCTGAGCGCAGTATAATTCGGCTGCGGAAAAGATAAAAGCAGTCGTCTTGCGCCGCAGACAGCATTTCCAACCATCAACCAGCCTGAACTTCAGGGAGTCTGTATGGCAACGCCTTCCACGTTGGCGATGATTTTGGCCGGAGGCCGCGTTGACGAGCTGGGGGTTCTCACCCACTACCGTCCCAAATCCGCTGTCCCCTTCGGCGGCTTTGCCCGGGTGATCGACTTCCCCCTGAGCAACCTGATGCGCTCCGGCATCGAGCGCATCGCCATTCTCAGCCAGTACCGCTCCTACTCGCTGATCAACCACATCGGCACCGGCGCGGCCTGGGACATGATCGGCAGGAACCGGGGCATCTTCATCCTGCCGCCGTTCAAAGATTACTACAATCCGCACTGGTATCGCGGCTCGGCAGACGCAGTCTATCAGAACCTTGATTTCATCCGCTACAACAAGCCGGAGGAAATACTCATCCTTTCCGGCGATCATATTTATGAAATGGACTACCGGCAGCTGATCCGCTTTCATCATGAGCAGGATGCTGACCTCACCGCCGCCTTCATCAAGGTGGAGAAAAAAAACGCGGCCCGGCGTTTCGGCGTGGCGGAGATTGCTGATAACACTGCTGAAGGCGGACGGCTGCTTTCTTATGAAGAAAAGCCGGAGGAGCCGAAGGGCGACTGGGCTTCGCTCACTGTCCTCTGCTTCAAGCCCAAGGTGCTTTGCGCCATATTGAAAGAGAATCAGGCCGCTGAATCCTACGAGTTTGGCCGCGACATCATCCCAATGATGATGCGGCGCGGCATGAAGGTTTTCGGCTACAAATTCAACGGCTATTGGGGCTATACCCGCACTGTGGATGAATACTGGCAGACCTCAATGGACCTGCTTGGCGACAGCCCGCTGATTGACATGGAGCACTGGGGCCTGCGCACGAATTTGGAGCATCGTGGCATTCGCGACTGCCAGCCGCTCAAGGTTGGGCCGGACGGCTCCTTGGACAATTCGATGGCCTACAATGGCTGCATTGTTGAGGGAATCGTGCGGAATTCGATCCTCTTCCCCGGCGTGCAGGTGGAGAAGGGCGCGGAGGTCAGCAACTCCATCCTTTTCTTCAACAACACCGTGAAGGAAGGCAGCAAACTGGAGCGGGTGATCAGCGATGTCAACACCAGCTTTGGCAGCGGCGTGCGGGCAGGTGCGGCAGGCGGACGGGTGACGGTGATCGGCTGGAACAACCACGTGCCCGACGGCATGGTGATCGGCGGCGGCTGCTCAGTCGCGCCGGAGATGGACGCGGACAAATGGCCGCAGGAAGGACTTGCTGATCTGGAGGAGCTGCGATGAGAGACGTGAACGACGCGCTGGTGCTGCTGCTGGCGGGCGGCATAGGCAGCCGCCTGAATATATTAGTCGGCCACCGGGCTAAACCGGCAGTGCCTTTTGGCGGCATCTACCGGATCATTGATTTTTCCCTGTCCAATGTGATGAACGCTGGTCTGAGCCGGGTTGGCGTGCTCACCCAGTACAAGCCGCTCTCGCTGATGCGGCATATCGGCAGCGGCCAGGCGTGGGACTTCACAGGCCGCAGCCGGGGCGTGGAAATCCTGCCGCCGCGCACTGGCGAGAAGGATTCCGACTGGTACAAAGGCACGGCGGACGCTATCCGGCAGAACATTGACTTCATCAAAGCCAATCCCTCCGAGCAGGTGGTCATCCTTTCCGGCGACCATATTTACCGGATGGATCTCAACGATATGATCGCCTGCCATCGGGCCAAGAAGGCAGGCATCACCATCGGCATGATGGTCGTGCCAATGAGCGAGATTCATCAGTTCGGGGCCGGGATTGTTGACGAGGACAACCGGATTGTTGACTGGGAGGAGAAACCGAAAGTCGCCCGCACCAATCTGGCCTCGATGGGCATTTATGTCTTTGACACCGAATACCTGCTCGCCATGCTCGCCCGCGACCGCAGCGAGATTGATTTCGGGATGCACATCATCCCGAAAGCGATTGAGGAACGGCAGGTCTTCGCCTATCCCTTCTACGGCTACTGGCGCGATGTCGGCACCATTCAAGCCTACTGGGACGCGAACATGGACATCATCCGCCCGGATTCAGGCATCTCGCCGGAAGCATGGGGGATCAGGCCGAACATCGAGACCAAGCGGCGGATGATGGACCGCGCTCCGGCCCGCTTTGCCGCTGGCTGCACAGTGCGTTCCTCGCTGATCGCCGCTGGCTGCGTGATCGAAGGCACGGTGATCAACTCCGTTCTTTCGCCCGGCGTGATCGTGCGAAAAGGCGCAGCGGTGCGCGATTCGGTAATTCTCGAAGATTCAGTGATAGAAGCCGGGGCTGAAGTTGACTTAGTGGTGGCGGACAAGCGGATTCACGTCGGCTGCGGCGCGGTTGTGGGCTGCGGCGATGCTGAGGCCAAAAAGATTATCAACAAGGATTTCCCGACGCATCTGTACAGCGGCATCACTCTGCTCGGCAAAGAGGCGCGGATACCGGAAGGCATGAAGATCGGCCGCAACTGCATCGTTCAGCCGGGCTTCAGTCGCAGCAGCGCGCCGCTCGAAGAGTGCCAGCACGGCGTGGTCTTTTCCGCTGCCTGATGCGGAAAAACTTTGCTTTTGCCCGACGTTCAGGTAAAATCGGCAAGTAGCTGTCGCCGCGCCCGTAGCTCAGGTGGATAGAGCACCAGATTCCTAATCTGGGTGCCGCAGGTTCAAATCCTGCCGGGCGCACCAACCCATCCCTCTTGTTCATTCCATCCTTCTTGCATCAGCTTTAATCGGACATCTTTTATGAAATCTGTGGAGCAGAAAAAACGAATTTTAGTCACTGGCGGGGCTGGCTTTCTTGGCTCACATCTTTGCGAAAGACTGCTGACTGATGGTCATGAGGTGATCTGTTTAGACAATTATTTCACTGGCACCAAGCAAAATATCCTCGGCTTGCTGGACAATCCCTATTTTGAGTTAATTCGTCACGATGTAACTTTCCCCCTCTACATCGAGGTGGATGAGATTTACAATTTGGCCTGCCCAGCCTCGCCCATCCATTACCAGTTTGACCCGGTGCAGACCACCAAAACCTCAGTGCATGGGGCGATCAACATGCTTGGGCTGGCTAAACGAGTGAAGGCGAAGATTTTCCAGGCTTCTACTTCGGAAGTTTACGGCGATCCACAGGTACATCCGCAACCTGAATCCTACTGGGGCCATGTCAATCCCAATGGTATCCGCTCCTGCTATGACGAGGGCAAACGCTGCGCCGAGACATTGTTCTTCGACTACCACCGCCAGCATAAGCTGCGGATCAAAGTGGCCCGCATTTTCAACACCTACGGGCCGCGTATGCACCCCAACGACGGGCGGGTGGTGTCGAATTTCATCGTTCAGGCTCTGCTCGGCGAGCCGATCACCATCTACGGCGACGGCTCGCAGACCCGCTCCTTCTGCTATGTCGATGACCTGATTGAGGCGTTCATCCGCCTGATGGCCACTGAAGATGATTTCACCGGCCCAGTCAACACGGGCAATCCGGGCGAGTTCACCATCCTGCAATTGGCGGAAAACGTACTGGAACTGACCGGCTCGAAGTCAGAGTTGATCTTCAAGCCGTTGCCGCAGGATGACCCTCGCCAGCGGCGACCTGACATCACCTTAGCCAAGGAAAAGCTCGGCTGGGAGCCGAAGATTTCCCTGCGGGAAGGGCTGCTGCCGACCATTGCCTATTTTGATGATTTCCTCAGAACTCAAAAATGAAAACAGCTTTGATCACCGGTGTCACCGGTCAGGATGGCGCATATCTTGCTGAGTTCCTGCTTGAAAAAGGGTACATGGTGCACGGCCTCAAGCGTCGTTCCTCGCTCTTTAACACCGACCGGGTGGATCATCTTTACCAAGACCCGCACGAGCAGGATGTTCGCTTTAAGCTCCATCACGGCGATCTGACCGATGCCACTAATCTGATCAGAATCATTCAGGAAGTGCAGCCAGACGAAATCTATAATCTGGCCGCGCAGAGCCATGTGGCGGTGTCCTTTGAAACCCCGGAATACACCGCCAACAGCGACGCGCTCGGCACCCTGCGCCTGCTGGAGGCCATCCGCATCCTTGGTTTGGAAAGTAAAACGCGCTTCTATCAGGCTTCCACCTCGGAGCTGTTCGGCAAGGTGCAAGAAATTCCTCAGCGCGAGACCACGCCGTTTTATCCTCGCTCGCCCTACGCGGTCGCCAAGCTCTATTCGTACTGGATCACGGTGAATTACCGTGAAGCCTATAAAATGTACTGCTGCAACGGTATTCTTTTCAACCATGAGTCGCCAGTCCGAGGCGAGACATTTGTCACCCGTAAGATCACCAGAGCCTTGGCTCGGATCAAACTGGGGCTGCAACAGGCTCTGTTTCTCGGCAATCTCAACTCGTTGCGCGACTGGGGCCATGCCAAGGATTACGTGAAGATGCAGTGGCTGATGCTCCAGCAGGAACAGGCAGAGGATTTTGTCATCGCCACAGGTGTGCAGCATTCAGTACGGGAATTTGTCGAAATCGCCGCCGAGGAGCTGGGGGTGCACATCGTTTGGCAGGGCAGCGGGCTAGAGGAAATCGGCATTGAGCGCAAGAGCGGCAAAACCATTGTCCGGGTTGATCCCCGCTATTTCCGCCCGACCGAGGTTGAAACCCTGCTCGGTGATCCTTCCAAGGCCAAGGAAAAGCTCGGCTGGGAGCCGAAGATCAGCTTTGAGGAGATGGTGCGGGAGATGATCGTTGAAGACCTTAAGCTGGCGGAGCGAGATCAGGTGGTGCGGCAGAAGGGGTATCGGGCGTATAATTATTTTGAGTGATTTTTATCCAACTACCTAACGGAGCAATAAAATGGAGAATAAGATTTCAAGGCCAGCTGCGGTCGTTAAACAGGGAAATTTAACGTTATATACTACCTCGTTAAAGGTTTCAGATTTACTAAAGCCTAATTTTTACAGCGTTGAAACGTTAGATCCAGATGATAATAGCGATCAGGGGTATCAACGTCTCTTGAATAAGGCACGTGCAAAGAAACTTGCAGACTACATTATAGAAGGGATGAAAACTCAAGATGTTTTTCTTCCGACAAGTATTTTTATAGCAACTGACAAGGATATTGATTTTAACATAAAAACAAACACTATTTCTTTCGATATAAATTTTATCGGACCTTTTTCTGTAGTTGATGGCCAGCATAGAATTGAAGGTCTGAAAATGGCCAGTCAAAAAGAAATAAAGGTGTTAGATTTTGAAATACCTGTAAATATAGCAACTGGATTGTCAAGAATATCGCAGATGTGTCATTTCTTGATCGTCAATACCACTCAAAAGAGCGTGGACAAAGCTATTGAGCAGCGAATTTATGCGCGTTTAACAAAAGCATTGCAAGTAGAACATATCCCGTCATTGCCGAAGTGGATTGAAAGAGCTGTGAAGAAAGGAGAAGATGATATCGCCTTAAAGTTTATTGATTATCTTAACTCGGAGGATGATTCTCCTTGGAGAGATAGAATCGAAATGGCTAACAAAGAAAGTAAAAGCGCAAGTGTCAATCAAAAGAGTTTCGCAAGAACGATAAAACAGTTTGTTCTAGTCGCCAATAATCCGCTAACTATTTATCCGATCGAGAAAAGTTTGAAAATATTTCTTAATTATTGGAAGGCAATATCCAACATACTATATGTTAACGAGCCAACAGTATTGTTTAAATATAATGGCATCCAGCTATTTTGTCGATTCTCCGTTCCTTTCTTTTCTAAGTTGCATGAAATGAACGATTTCAAAGTGCCAACAATGGAGAGTCTCCTGAGAGATACTTTTGAAAATCTTGATGGAGATTATGCAGGGTTAGGTCATTCTGAGTGGTGGAATAGCGGCGGTAAAGGGAAAGCAAGTTATCTTAATTCTGGAGCATTGCATAAAATTGCAGCGTTAATGGCTAGCTCGATGCATAAATCAAGTCTAAATAAAAACATTGAATTATGATGCACAATCAGTTGATGCCATACCCTGACAGAAAAAAGCTTTTTTCCTATTCAGTATCATTTGAAATTCCAGAAAATTCTGGATGTTATACGATAACGAACTTCTCTGGTGAAATATTGTATATTGGTCTTTCAAGGTGTCTGAAAAATAGATTTTGCCAGCATCTTGAAAGTAAACAGAAAACAGAAAGCGGAGTTTACGGCAGGCCTTCTTTCTTTAATTATTTGTTAGCTGAAGAATGTCTTCTTGAAAAGATCGAGAGAACATGGATGCACCAATTCGAGATGTTTCATGGGCATCTCCCAGTGCTTAACAAAGTGTCATCACCATTGGTATAAAAATACTGTGGCAAGATTTTTATCGTTTTCAGCTTGGACGAAGAAATTGCCAACAAAGAAGTTCTCGATAAAATCGAGGAAAGAAATAAGCGGTTAAGTAATTTACAGCAGCTTTTCTGAAAATAAAACAGCATGGCTTTATCTCTGGCCCCTTCCTCATCCATTTACGTCGCCGGGCATCGCGGTTTAGTCGGCAGCGCGATCTGCCGTGCGCTGGCGCAGGCGGGCTGCACAAATTTGCTCACCCGCACTCACGTCGAGCTGGATCTGACCGATCAGGCTGCCGTGCGCCGCTTTTTTGACGAAGCTCGGCCTGATTTCGTCTTTCTCGCGGCGGCCAAGGTCGGCGGCATTCACGCCAACAACAGTAGTCCAGCAGATTTCATCCGCGACAATCTGCTGATTCAGACCAACATCATTGACGCAGCTTGGCGCAACAGGGTAAAAAAGCTGCTTTTCCTCGGTTCGTCGTGTATTTATCCTAAATTTTCGCCCCAACCGATGAAGGAAGAACATCTCCTCAGTGGTGCGCTGGAGCCGACCAACGAGTGGTATGCGATTGCCAAAATTGCGGGCATTAAAATGTGCCAAGCCTACCGCAAACAACACGGCTTTGATGCCATCAGCCTGATGCCCACTAATCTTTACGGGTCGGGTGACAACTTTGATTTGCATAGCTCACATGTGCTGCCTGCATTGATTAGAAAATTCCACGAGGCGAAGATCAACAAGCTGCCAGAGGTGGAAATTTGGGGAACTGGTACGCCGAAGCGGGAGTTTCTTCATGTTGATGATTTGGCCTCTGCCTGTCTTTTTCTGATGGATCATTACAGTAGTACAGAAATTATCAATGTCGGTTCTGGGCAGGAAGTCACTATTGCTGATCTGGCTACTTTGGTTAGCGAAGCTGTTGGCTTTAGAGGAGAACTTCGCTACAATACTACCATGCCAGACGGCACACCCCGCAAGCTGCTCGATGTATCGAAACTTTCCGCCTTGGGCTGGAAAAGCCAAATCGTTCTTCGGGATGGTATAGCGGATACGTATTCATGGTTCTTGGAAAATGCGCTTGTGGCGCGAAGATAAAAGAGTAGTCGGCAGGGAAAAATGCATAATACGATTTACATTCTCGGCATCTCCGCATATTACCATGACAGCGCGGCAGCATTGCTGGCTGACGGAAAAATTATTGCCGCTGCTCAAGAGGAACGCTTCACCCGTAAGAAGCATGATCCCGACTTCCCTGTCAATGCAATAAGCTACTGTCTGCACGAAGCCGGCATCACCATTGAGCAAGTCAGCGATGTGGTGTTCTACGACAAGCCAATGATTAAATTTGAGCGGCTGTTAGAGACCTATTTAGCTTATGCGCCCAACGGCTTTCGTTCGTTCGTCTCTGCCATGCCGGTCTGGATGAAGGAAAAGCTCTACATTAAAACCACGCTGAAGAGAGAATTAAGCAAACTGTGCGAATGCAAGCAAGCTGCTCTGCCTAATTTGCTTTTCTCTGAACATCATCAGGCCCATGCAGCCTCGGCATTTTTTGCCAGCCCATTTCAGAAAGCGGCTGTTTTATGTTTGGATGGCGTTGGTGAATGGGCAAGCACATCGGCTTGGCAGGGAGACGGCAACACTTTGCAAGCTTTGTGGCAGATGGATTTTCCCCATTCGCTCGGTCTGCTTTATTCTGCTTTCACCTACTACACTGGCTTCAAAGTCAACTCCGGCGAATACAAGCTGATGGGCCTTGCTCCTTATGGCGAGCCAAAATATGTTGATTTGATTCTAAACAATCTGTTGGATTTGAAAGAAGACGGCACGTTCCGGCTGGATATGGCGTATTTCAACTACGCCACCGGCTTGACCATGATTAACGCCCGCTTTGCCGACTTGTTTGGTGCGCCTGCCCGTAAGCCGGAAGGTGCGTTGACCCAGCGGGAAATGGATATCGCCCGTTCCATCCAAGATGTGACAGAGGAGATAGTCCTCCGTTTGGCTAAGACGGTGCAGCAAGAGACTGGCGCGGAATATTTATGTTTAGCGGGTGGAGTCGCCTTAAACTGCGTCGCTAACGGTCGTCTGCTGCGGGAAGGGCCGTTTAAGGACATCTGGATTCAGCCTGCGGCAGGGGATGCGGGCGGCGCATTGGGTGCGGCCTTGGTGGTCTGGCATGAGAAATACAAGGGCCAGCGGACGGCGGACAATGTGCATGATGCCATGTCTGGATCATATCTGGGGCCGCGATTTGCGGCGACAGACATAGAATCATGCCTGAATGCCTTGGGCGCACGTTATGCAAAAATTGCCGACGAGCAGCTCATGCCCCAATTAGCCCAGCTACTGGCTGACGAGCAGGTGCTCGGCTGGTTCCAAGGACGGATGGAGTTCGGGCCGCGTGCGCTCGGCGGTCGCTCAATCATCGGCGATCCGCGCAGCAGCAAAATGCAGTCAGTGATGAATCTGAAGATCAAATTCCGCGAGTCGTTCCGTCCTTTTGCCCCGTCAGTGCTTGCCGAGGACGTGTCCGCATATTTTAAGCTGGACCGGCCTAGCCCGTACATGCTGATCGTGGCCGATGTCAAAGAGGAGCACCGCATTCCCATGACCGAAGCGCAACAGCAGCTTTTTGGCATTGAAAAGCTGAACGTGCTTCGCTCCACCTTGCCTTCGATCACTCATGTGGACAACTCGGCTCGCATCCAGACCATCCATACCGAAACCAATCCCCGCTACCATGCCTTGGCCAGCGCGTTCAAGGAGAAAACCGGCTGTCCGGTGCTGGTCAACACCTCGTTCAACGTGCGCGGCGAGCCGATTGTCTGCACCCCAGAAGATGCCTACCGCTGCTTCATGCGCACCAACATGGACTGCTTGGTGATTGAAAATTATCTGCTTCTCAAGCCGGAACAGCCTAAATGGGACGATGACAAGAAGTGGATGCAGGAATTTGAGCTGGATTGAAGTAGTTCAATAGTTTGTTTTATGATAAGAAAAAAGATATACTGGATCGTATTAGCAGCTATTCCAGTTATGACTTTTTTAACAATAATTGCATTTGGAGAGCTGTATTACCGATACGCTTCAAGAGGTTGTATCTATCAGTATGATCAAGAAGTTGGTTGGGTTCCTAAGAAAAGCACCCATTACAGCGTTGTTAGACCAGATGCAGCTGGGGTTAATTATAATATAGTCCTTTCAACGGATCAGCATGGATTCAGATCATGGGGGAATATTGATACTGACAAGAAGAAAATATTTTTCATTGGAGACTCTTTTACAGGTGATCCAAATATGTCTGACGAAGATGCGTATTACGATCAGGTTAAAAAAAATCTCGACGTAGAAATTTTTGCTTTTGGAGGGGGAGGATATGGAACCCTCCAAGAGTTGATCATCACGAAAAAATACATCAATATAATACGTCCTGATTATTTCGTCTTGCAGTTTTGTTCAAATGATTTTTCGAATAATAGCTTCATTCTTGAAGAAAAAATGATCGTAAGAAATCAAAAAAATCTTCGACCATATTATGGTGGCGACAAGATCGTGTATCGAGATGCAGATGTGTATAGATTTTTATATGCAAATTCATATTTATTCAGAGGCATTGATTTGTCTGTTCAAAAAATGCAGTTTAAAATATATAAGGGATATTATCCCCCTCAATCGCTTAACGACAAAGAAAAAACGATAAAAGATACTGCGGAAGCTGAACGGATAACGCAAAATCTTTTAAAAATGATGGCTGATTCTGTGCCAAAAGAGACAAAGCTCTTCACATTTACGTGCAGCACAAGTACCTCTCAAGAAAAAGAGGCGTGGATTCGTGTCACCCAAAAAGCTGGATTTATTTCTTTGCCTATGGTTTCTGAAGCGGTTGAACGGAGCGAAAAAGAGGGGGTTGTTGTCAGAGCCGCTGATAAAGCGCATTGGGGGTCAAAAGGACATCATATCGCCGGAAAGGTATTGGCTGATGAGCTGAGAAAAATAATGAAGGATGAAAAGTGAACAATCAAATGAAATATCATGCGGAAAAAGTAGGTTTTAATGATGACCTTAGGAAATTTGGCTTCATTCTTGCAGGAGGATTTATTCTTTTTTTTGGTCTTCTCTTCCCCCTGCTGAAAGGGAAAGGAATTCATCTGATGAGCTGGCCTTGGCTACTGGCTGCTGCGTTGGCAATACTCAGTTTGGCCGCGCCTCAACTGCTTGGCCCTCTGCATAGGGGGTGGATGTTTTTGGGTCATATTCTCGGTTGGATCAATACCAGAATTATCTTGGGAATAGTTTTTCTGGTGATTTTCACGCCGGTCGCCTTTATCATCAGACTGATGGGCAAAGACCCTATGCAGCGCAGCTTTGATGTGCTGCTGAAGAGTTACCGTCTTGATTCTAACCAACCAAAATCACAAAATTTGCACCGTCCTTATTGAAAGGAGACAACACTATGCTTGAACTTTTGAAAGACCTTTGGGGATTCCTGCGAGAGCGAAAAAAATTCTGGCTGGCTCCGATCATCTTGGTTATCGTGATGCTGGGTGCGCTGATCGTTCTTTCTGAAGGCTCTGCGATCGCTCCTTTCATTTACACGTTGTTTTAAACAAAAAAATGAAATGAAATTGCCGCAAGTCACGATGCAATGAACAGCCTGCTTGCCTTTTTTCGCCTGCTTTACGCCCGCCGCCAGCTGATTATTGCGATGGCAGCGCGGGAGCTGCGCGCTCAATATGTAGCCTCTTCGCTTGGGCTACTGTGGACGCTGATTCATCCAATCGTGATGATTACGGTTTTTTGGTTTGTTTTCAGCGTCGGCTTCAAAACTCAGCCGCTCCATGACGTGCCTTTTGTAGTCTGGCTCACTGCTGGGCTGGCCCCTTGGTATATTTTTTCTGACATTGTCAGTGGCTCTACTAATATCATTTTGGCTCATGCTCATTTGGTGAAAAAAACCATTTTCGCCTCTCAGATACTGCCGGTGGTGAAAATTCTGTCCAGCTTAGTGACGCATGGAATTTTTCTCTCTGTGCTGCTGGTGTTGCTGCTTTTTCAACAAATGCCCTTTAGCCTCTACTATTTGCAGGCCCTGTATTACCTCCTTTGCCTGTTAATGTTGTCGCTCGGCATCGCTTGGGCCTTGGCTGCCCTTAATGTTTTTGTCCGTGATGTAGCCCAGTTAGTTGCAGTTACACTCCAGATCGGTTTCTGGGTCACGCCGATCTTTTGGGACATCAGCATGATGAGTTCAAAAATTCAGCGATTACTCAAGCTCAATCCGGTCTATTATATCGTGCAGGGCTACCGAGAATCGTTCATTACCTTCCAGCCGTTTTGGTCACATCCCTTGCACACCGCCTATTTTTGGTCAATCACCGCAGCAGCATTAGCCTGTGGCGCATATATTTTCAGAAAGCTGAAGCCTCAGTTTCCCGACGTGCTGTAGAGTAAAAATATGTCTGATTTGGCTATCTCCGTCCGCAATGCAAGCAAGGTTTATGCGCTCTATAACAAGCCCGTTCACCGGCTGCTGGAAATTTTTCATCCTGCGGGCAAAAAATACCATACACCTTTTCGCGCCCTCGACAACATCAACTTTGAGCTGCGTCAAGGCGAGGCTCTCGGTCTTATCGGACGCAACGGCAGCGGTAAATCTTCGCTGCTTCAGCTCATCACTGGCATTCAGCAGCCGACCACAGGGGCAGTGCAGGTTAATGGCCGCATTTCTGCTTTGCTGGAATTGGGAGCAGGTTTCAACCCGGAATTCACCGGGCGCGAAAACGTTTATCTGAACACCGCTATTCAGGGGATTTCCGAAGAAGATACTGATTCTCGTTTTCAGCGGATTGCTGATTTTGCCGATATTGGCGAATTCATTGACCGCCCGGTAAAAACCTACTCCAGTGGTATGTATATCCGGCTGGCTTTTGCCGCCGCAGTCAGTGTGCAGCCAGAAATTTTGATTGTCGATGAAGCACTCGCGGTTGGTGACATTTTTTTTCAGCAGAAGTGTATGGCCCACATGAAAAAAATGATGGCAGGCTGCACTATCGTTTTAGTCAGTCATGACATGCACTCTGTGGTTAATCTTTGTAATCGGGCATTACTACTGGAAAATGGACGGATTTCCTTTGACGGCGATCCGGTAGAGGCGGTGAGCGAATACACCAAAATCTTACATGAGGAACATTTCAGTGGTGGAAAAAAACGGGTTGAGCGTATAGAAAACACGCTGCCGACCGCTTCAGGCCTGCCAGAGGATTTTGCCGATTGGATCAAGGTACCGCAAGAAAAACGCTCCGGGGCTGAACAAGTGGCGATTGAATATCTAAGCGTCACCAGCGAAGGCAAACCGGTAAATCTGGTACAGAAAGGCGATTTAATCACCATTCGGCTGTTGGTTCATGCTAAATCAGCTTTGGAGGAAATGATCTTTGGTTACAACATCAGAGATCGGGTGGGGAACGCCGTTTTTGGTGAAAACAGCCTGTGTTTGGAGCGTCCTGCCTCGTACCTTGAGGCAGGCGACAGCCTTGTGGAATATTCCTTTTCTTGGCCTGAAGTTTATCCCGATAAATACACCATTACCGTCGGCATTGGACAAGGAACAATTGCTCTTGGCCATGTCATCCAGTGCTGGGCACACAATATCGTCTCCATGACTGCTGTGACTCCAGGTCGCTCTATTCATGGAATGTTCAACAATAATCTCACTTCGTTGTCAGTTTTTCCTGCGGCGTTCAGTTGAAAAGTACATTCTCATGAACATCGGTTTTCTCCTCGGTTCGCCCGGCATCAGCGGTGGTAGCTACGTCATCTATGAACACGCCTCCCGCCTGAAGCGAAAGGGCCACCGGGTCGCCATTATTACCCGACAGAATGTTAAGCCAGAAGAACACGCTTGGCACAGCTCTGCCAGCGAGCTGGACTGGCTGACTGTCAAGCAGGCGAGAGCTGAACATTTTGATATCGTTCTTGCCACGTGGTGGGAGACCTTTTTCCTCCTTCGTCAGCTCAAAGCCGTCCATTACGTCTACTTTGTCCAGTCTATCGAAAGCCGTTTTTTTGATCTGCCGAATCCGCTCAATTTCCGTAATACCGAAAATCTTATCTGGCAGAAGTTGTGTGAAAAAACCTACGCATGCACCATTCCGGTGATCACCGAAGCGGCGTGGATTCAAAAATATCTATACCGTAATTACAATAAATGGCCGTTTCTGGTGCGCAACGGCATTCGCAAGGACATTTACACCGCTGTTGGCGAGGCGGTCGATCCTCGTAAACCGGGCCGCTTCCGGGTGTTGGTGGAAGGACCGGTAGAGGTTTCCTTTAAAAATGTACCTATTTCGCTCCGACTGGCACGGCGGGCTGGTGCCGACGAGGTCTGGCTACTCACTTCCTCCGACATCAAGGCGCATCCCGATGCTGATCGGGTATTTTCGCGAGTGCCAATTCACGAAACCCCAGCGGTATATCGCTCCTGCGATCTGGTGCTGAAATTAAGTCACGTAGAAGGCATGTTTGGCCCGCCGCTCGAGATGTTTCACTGCGGCGGCACCGCCTTGGTCTATGATGTCACCGGCCATGATGAGTATATCGTTCATGACCAAAACGCCTATGTGGCAGCCACGGACGACGAAGAGCAGGTGGTGCGCCTGCTGCGGCATTTGAAGGAAAATCCGGCAGAACTGGAGCGGCTCAAGCAGGGGGGAGCGGCAACGGCGGCGGCATGGCCAGACTGGGAAGCCTGCGCCGTCCAGTTTGAGCAGGCCCTACTGAAAATTGCGGTAGAAAGACCTGCAAGCCGTAAATATCTCAGCAAATACACAAAAGCACTGTATGACACCCTGAAATCTTCTGTCAGGGCCAAAGCTCAAGAAATTTTTGCCACCCGCGAAAAGGCCGAGTGGTTGGGCAATACAGCTGACTTACACAATTTTGTCCATTTTTTTTGGGATAGCCAAGGAAAATTTACCGACAAAAAGTCGCAGCAGCGACATTATCGAAGCGGAAAATGGGTAAAATTCACCTTTGAGCTGCGGGTCGACGAGCTGCCACTTTGGCTCAAAATTGATCCAAGCCTCCATGTCGGCATTACCGAGATTTCTTCTATCACATTGCAGAACAAAACACAGGATACGGAAATCCTGATATTTCAAGAACCAGATGAATTCAGCCTTCTTCTTTTAACTGGCGATATTAAGTGGATTTTTCCTGAACGGAAAAATGTTATGTTGTCTTATGGTCCACATTCTGGCTTCATTTTGCCATCAATAGAAGCGGACAAGGTCTGTATCGGCGACCTGCTTGAATGTTCCATCAAGATAAAAGAAACTGGCATTCAGCAGTTTTTCACTGGGAAGCAGATCAGTATCGTTGACACAACAAAAAAGGTAAGGCAAGATGAAAGCGACAGACGTAATGTCGTACACTTGTACTGGGACAAAGACGGAAAGTTCAGTGACAACGAATTGCAGCAGCATTACCCTGCTGAAGAATGGGCGACGATTTCCTTTGAGTTGCCAGTTGAAGAATCTCCGCTCTGGCTTCGGCTTGATCCCAGCCGTCGGGTCGGCATTATTGAGATAGCTTTCATCACTGTGCGTAATAAAACACAGAATAGAGACATAATGACTTTTCGGAAGCAAGAAGAATTTCAAATCCTTTTTTTATCTGGGGACTTGAAGTGGATTTTTTCTGATCGAAAAGACGTTGCGTTTTCAAAAGGTAAATATCCGATTCTTGTTCTTCCAAAAATAGAATCGAGCGAAGTAGCTTTTGGCGATCTGCTCGAAATTTCTATCAAGCTGAAAGAAAGCGGAGTGCAGCAATTTTTTGATGAGCATCCTGTCAGCTTTGCAAACGGCATCAAACCGTGTGAATCGGCTTTAAGTTCTTGGCGGAAACGAATTCTGCGCCAGCAATGACCACGTTCCTTGAGCATCATCCCGTCAGCCAAGCCCTTGCCGCCACGCTTTTCACTTGGGCCGTTACTGCCGCCGGAGCAGCAATAGTTTTTTTGACCAAAAACGTCGATAACCGATTGATGGATTCTATGCTCGGTTTTGCCGCTGGAGTGATGACTGCTGCGAGCTTCTGGTCTTTGCTTGCCCCAGGAATCGCGATGGCAGAGCAGATGGGTCAGATTCCTTGGCTGACAGCAGCGGTCGGCTTCATGGGTGGCGGCATTTTCATGCGTTTGATTGATAAATTTTTGCCCCACCTGCATCCGGGATTAGAAATGGAGAAAAAGGAGGGTATCAAAACCTCTCTCCAGCGCAGCACACTCTTGGTGCTGGCCATCACCCTACACAATATTCCAGAAGGACTTGCGGTCGGGGTGGCTTTTGGTGCAGTCGCTGCTGGACTGCCTGCCGCGACCATCGGCGGTGCAATCGCTTTGGCCATTGGTATAGGCTTGCAAAATTTTCCTGAAGGCGCAGCAGTGGCCCTGCCTTTAAGAAGAGAGGGAATGTCGCGAGGGAAAAGTTTTTTTCTCGGTCAGCTTTCCGGCATGGTTGAGCCAATTGCCGCCGTTGCTGGTGCTTTATTTGTTCTGCAACTCCAGAGCATTCTGCCCTTTGCCCTCTGTTTTGCCGCTGGAGCGATGATTTTTGTGGTGGTAGAAGAGCTAATCCCAGAGTCGCAGCGGCAATATGAAAATATCGATTTAGCAACTATGGCAACTATGATGGGATTTACCTTAATGATGATTTTAGACGTAGCCTTGAGCTGACAAATCATGAAAAAATTTTTGTTCATTGCCCTGCTTATTTTACCTATTACTGTTTCTGCCCAGCAGCTTTCTCCTCAGAGCAGCAAAGAAATCGATATGCTGATTAAATTTGTGCAAACTTCTCCTTGTCGCTTCAACCGAAACGGCAGTTGGTACAGCACCAACGAAGCAGCAGAGCATATCAGTGACAAATATCACTACGCGCTGGATAGAGGACTGATTCATTCTGCTGAAGATTTCATTAATGCGGCGGCGGACAAAAGCAGTCTTAGCGGAATGCCCTATAAAGTGCAATGCCAAGGCAGCAGAGTGATGCGTTCTGCGGACTGGCTGATAGCAGAACTGCGGCGCATTCGCAAACAATAAGAGATTTTCGTTATGCACAGTTTATGGAATGCAACTGAGGCCGCTGCCTGCACTGATGATCTTGCGCTGCGGGTTTATTCCTCCCGTCTGCTGGGGCGCGACCCCTCGCTGGTGTTGCACGGTGGCGGCAATACCTCGTTGAAAATTATTGAAAAAAATCTGTTCGGCGAGGATGAGGAGATTCTTTACGTCAAAGGCAGCGGTTGGAATTTAGCCAGCATCGAGGCGGCAGGTTTTGCCCCAGTGCGACTGCGACCTATGCTCCGGCTGGCACAGCTTGACACGCTCACTGATCCGCAGATGGTTAACGAGCTGAAGATAAACCTTGTTCGTGCTGATGCGCCCACGCCTTCGGTGGAGACTATTCTTCACGCCGCACTGCCTTTTCGTTATGTGGATCACACCCACGCCGATGCGGTGGTGACGATCTGTAATACGCCGGATGGCCTGCGGCGCATCACCGAATTATACGGCGAACTGGCGGTGATCGTACCCTACGTTATGCCTGGTTTTGATCTGGCACGTGTAGCTTGCCGCAGTTTCGTTACGCAGGCCAAGTCGCAGACCATCGGCATGGTGCTGATGAACCACGGCATTTTTTCTTTTGGCGACACGGCGCGAGAATCCTACGAGCGGATGATCCGTCTGGTTGATATGGCGGAAACGTATCTGCGGGAACAGGGGGCTTGGGAGTTAAACGAGCCAGCCGCGCAGAAGTCGTGTTGTAATCGTCGCGAGATTGGCGAACTGCGCCATGTAATTTCGGTTAAGGCGGGCAGACCGATGATTCTCAACGTGACTGGCAGTCAGCGAGGTTTTAAATTTGCTCGCCGCACTGATGGAGCTGAAATCGCTGGACGCGGCCCGGTTACGCCAGATCATGTCCTTCGCACCAAGGCTCTGCCGCTAATCGGGCGGGATGTTGAAGGTTATGCGGAAATCTACCGCTGTTATTTTCAAGCGCACGAGCCGTTGGCCAAGGAACGCAAAACTATGCTCGATCCAGCTCCAAGGGTAATTCTTGACTCGGAGCTGGGTCTTTGCTGCGTCGGTGGCTCGACGGCAGAGGCAAGCATTGTCGCGGATATTTATGAACATACGATGGATTGCATTTTGCGCGCTGAACGACTCGGCGGCTGGCAACCTCTACCGCTGGGCGATCTTTTTGCGGTGGAATACTGGGATTTGGAGCAGGCAAAGCTAAAAAAGAGCGGCAAACTGCCGGTTTTTAGCGGTGAAATTGTTCTGATCACTGGCGCGGCATCGGGCATTGGCAAAGCCTGTGTTGAGTCCTTTCTGCGACGCGGTGCTTCGGTTGTAGGGCTGGATATTTCGTCGAAAATTAGCTCGGTGTCGTCTTCATCGGCCTTTCTGGGTTTGCAATGCGATATCACAGATGAAGTGCAGATTGCAGCGGCCTTAGATCAGGCGGTGCTGCGTTTCGGCGGCATAGACATACTGGTGCTGAACGCAGGCATGTTTCCGGCCAGCAAAACTGTGGCAGAGCTGTCCTGTGAGGAATGGCGGCGCGTAATGGCGGTGAATCTTGATGCCAACCTTATTTTGCTGCGCGAGACGCACCCGCTGCTCAAAACTGCGCCCGGCAAAGGCCGAGTGGTGGTGATCGGCTCCAAGAATGTACCTGCGCCCGGCCCTGGTGCTGCGGCTTATTCCGCCTCTAAGGCTGCGCTGACTCAGCTGATGCGGGTTACGGCCCTTGAGTGGGGCAAAGACGGCATCCGTATCAACGCCCTTCACCCAAATGCAATTTTTGACACCGGCATCTGGACGGATGAAATTTTGCAAGCACGGGCCAAGCATTACGGTCTAACTGTGCAAAAGTACAAAACCAATAACCTGTTGGGCGTAGAGGTACAGAGCCGTGACGTGGCTGAATTAGCTGCCGAGATGTGCGGACCGTTTTTTGCCTGTACTACTGCGGCCCAGCTGCCAATCGATGGCGGTAACGAGAGGGTAGTTTGAGTTTTTATCCCACCTTATCATGGAGGTGAAAAAATATTTTTATTTTTGTATAAGTACAGATTTTTGTATTGCCACCGAAGAAAATAGGTGCTATAGTAGGACATGATTTCAGAGAGGAGAAAGTAAATTCTTTCTGTTGGGCGGTTGACAGTAGGCAATATCTGCTGTATAGAAAGAACAGAAGGCAGAAATTTTCTTCGCTGAAAAGCAAGATGTAGCTGCCGTAGGCATTGGGCTGATGTGGAACAATGTGTTACATGAAGCATTGTGTGCTTCAGGATAGAGCTGTTATTTATGTACGTTTTAATAAATTCGTTGCAACAAAAAAACAAATGAAAGGAGGCAGGGAATGAAGAAGGATCGCGTGGCTCTTGGAGCAGCTGCTCTGTTGGCTTTAGCTGGATTTGCTCATGCAGGAACAGTAGCACCGCAGCAAGATTTTGGCGGTGGTTATGATCCGGCTCAGCAAAATCCTGGTGTTCAGGAAGAGCCAATTCAGCAGGAGCAAGAGCAGGTTGTTGAGCCAGTGGTTCAGCAGCAGGAGCAGCAGGTTGTTGATCAGGAGCAGGTTGTAGTCTATGAAGACGCAACAAAGGACGTAGGCCCGGATCAGATGTTGTCTGGCGGTGCACCTGGTGTGCCTGTCAATGCCAAACCTGGCGAGTGCTATTCTCGTTGTATCGCTCCGGCACGGTACAAAAATGTGACCGAGAGAATTTTGGTTAGACCTGCCACCGAGCGGATCGAGACCATTCCGGCCAAGTACAGAGAAGTAGACAAGCAGGTTGTAGCCAAAGACGCATCTGAGCGAATCGAAACCACCCCGCCGAAGTTCGCATGGCGCACGGAAAGAATCGTTCTCCGCCCTGCTTCTGAGCGGCTGCGGGCGATTCCGGCACAGTATGAGACCCGTCAGGATCAAGTTGTAATTAAACCTGCATCCACTCGGATTGTCACCACTCCGCCGATTTTCAGAACTGTGAAACAGCGTGTTTTGGTGCAGGCAGCTTCCACCAAATGGATCAGAACAGCAGTTCCTTGTTCTATCGAAGATGTGAAGCTGGGCTTGACCGACTGCGAGACCCTGTGTTTGATACACGTTCCGGCAATGTACAAGACTGTAATCAAAAAGATTTTGGTACAGCCTGCCCAAGAAAGGACCGTTACCATTCCGGCTGAGTTCGAGACCATCACCAAAGATGTTCTGGTTGCTCCGGCACGGGTTGAGCGGGAAGTCATTCCGGCTGAATACCAGACTGTCAAGAAAAAGATTATGGTTGAGCCGGCTAGAACCACCAGAATTCCTGTTCCGGCGGAATACAAAACCATTCGTGTCAAGGAAGTTGTACAGGAAGCCAGCGAGCGTCGTATTCCTGTAGCACCTGAGTACCAGACCATTACCAAGCGCGTTAAGATCAGCGACAGCAAGATCGTATGGCGATCAGTACTGTGCGAGGATCAGGTTAAAGACACAAAAGTTCTGAGCGTTCAGAAAGCATTGGCCAGTGAAGGTTTCGATCCTGGTCAGATTGATGGTACCTACAATGAGCAAACTCAGCAGGCTCTGCGTGGTTTCCAGAGAGCAAAAGGTCTGCCAGAAGGCGGCGGTCTCACCATTGAGACCCTTGAGGCTCTGGGTGTTTACGAGTAAAAATACGCCTCACATAAACTGAGTCGTGACAAGCAGGGATACTTTGTATCCCTGCTTTTTTTATTTCCCGCTGGACTGTTTTTACCCTAAAAAATAGGGTCGTTTAATATAGAGCAACGTGACAGCAAAAGTTTCTTTCTGCATATTCGTTATTGACCAACAAACTCCAGAAACAGAATGCAATGACAGCAGTATAGTCAATACTACTGAGAAAATATCCATTGAGGTGTGATTTGTCATCTCGACTGAGGTGATCTCAACCTTTTCGCCAATTAGATTTTTTCCTTTGGTTCGAGATGACGCACACGCACAGAGTGGAAAAAGTACGGTTCAAGGCAAAACTTTGCTTAAAGATCGAGTTTGAACCTCTTAAATCACAACGCTACGATTGGGCGGGCTTTGTGAGAGAAAGATTGAAACTTGGAGAGGGTGGATATAAGGGTGGTGGGGAGGGATTCCCCTGCCCAAGGGTTGTGCCGGGCAGGGGAATGATGCTTGTGGAGTTGTTACTTCGTTAGCAGATGATCAGCAAGGGCTTCCAGTTCCTGCTCTGAGCCGGGGAAGGGCGGCATCATGTTGGCTGCCGCACCTTTTGGCTGACGAACGAAGTCCATCAGTTTGGCCTTGTCGTATCTTTGCGCCAAACCAGTCAGCGAGGGTGCTCCCGCACCGCCCGCATGGCAGTTCATGCAGCCAACGTCTTTAATCACCTGCTCGCCGCTCACCGGCGCAGCAGTGTTTGCCACGGTAGCCGGTACGGGAGGTGCGGCGATGTTGCCGGGAACAAACTTCTGGTTCATGTACATCGTTCCCCAGACCAAGTACGGTTTTCTTGCCCTCTCACGAGTAAAACCACCCATGAAGAAGGCGAGGAACATGGCCAGCGAAGCAGCCGCCAGAGCTTTACGGCCTTTTTCATGTCCTTGCACCCAGTACAGAACGCCGCCGATCATTGCCAGCGTGGCCAGCGTAATCATGGTGTAGAGGAAAGGCGTGGCCATGCCGTCAGTTATCTGCTGCCACGGATTGGGCGCAGGAAGTGTTTCGGTGGCGGACTTGACCTTGAAAAGGAAGCTGAGACCGGAAAGCGGCTGGAGGAACAGCAGGGCAGCTCCGATTTTAGCTGTAAACTTGTTCATCTTGTTGAAATATGCCTGCTCTGCGCCTTGGGTTTTGGTGGATTTTAAATAAGTCCAGAGGAAAACCAGCAGGGTGGCATTGATCAAACAGGGCAACAAGATATGGAGGGTTGACTCCACCAGAATGGGGTTAAAGAAGGCATCCCAGCGGGCACCGGTTTCCATCCATTTACCGGGCACCAGCATGAAAGCCCAAATACCGTTGATCAGAAAACCAGCCATCAGGGCGAAAAAGCCAGTGAGGATACCAATAAAAATGTGTCCTCCGCGCGAAAGGGAATTCCACGTATGATGATAAATGACTGAAAAGATCATCAGCAGTAGAAAAACCGCGCCCTCAGCAAGGAAAGGCCAAAACTGCATTGAGTAAAGAAACGCACCAAACTGGCTCCAGAGGCCGATGGTCAGCACTACGATGGCCACACCCAGCACGCCGTTGATTTTCATCATGTCGGAGAGGAAGCCAGACACGCTTTTTGCTAACTTGATGTAGTCCTCATCCTTTTTTTTCGTTCCCCACCATTCTGCCACCACTGACAGGACTGAGCCTCCTACCGCGAAAAACGCGAAAAAGACATGAATGAGGATGACCGTTGCCATGATAATGCTGTTCCCGATCAGGGGAAATTGCACGCCGTCCACTTTGTTTCTCCTTTTTTGTCAAACCCGCCGCCGCATCCTCGGCGTACAGGTTCCTGCTTGTTCAGCAGATGGGTTGTTATATGAAGCAAAAAATGCTGCTCATTCAGAATGAATGGTTATACAAAAGCTGCGAAAAAGTCAACTATTTTTCTTAGTAAGCCTGAACGGTTGCGGCGTATTTTCACCCCCGCCGCTTCTTTAAGTGTATCACAAGACGGATGGGAAGTGTAAAATAATTTATTTCAGATGCTTTTGTTAATGCAACCTTCTCCGAACACATTGATTGATGAAGAAAAATGACAATGCCACTGCCCGCAGTCTTGCCATAGCCTGCCTTGCTACTTGGTCAGGCTCAGGTAAGCCCGTGCAGAGCTATCTTGATGTAATGATCCATGATTCCATCTTGAGCAATGAAGACCGGCAGTTGGCGGTAATGTTGGTTATGGGGGTGCTCCGGCGGCAGGAATACCTTGATTTGCTGATCAGTCGCTGTGCCACAACCGCTTTGCCCAAGATGAAACCGCTGACCTTGGCCGCGTTACGAATCGGGGTATTGCAGATTTATTTTTTGGAGCGAGTACCAGACTCCGCAGCGGTCAATGAAACGGTGGCAGCTTTAAAAAAGATGCGACAGCCGAGCTGGTTGCTGGGTTTTGTCAACGCTACCTTGCGAACGCTTGCCAGAGAGAAAGCCAGCTTATCCTCCGCTGAATTAGCCGAAACTGTTGAGCATCCTGTTTGGCTGACTGAACGTTGGCGCAAAAATTTCGGTGAAGAGCAAATGCGAGAAATTTGTCGCATCAACAAAATAGAACCGGAACTCTGTCTACATGTCAACACCAGCCGAACAAGCCACGAACAGCTAACACAGCTTTTTGTCGAGCAGGGTATTCATGTCAGGTCGGGCAGATACGCGCCAGACAGCCTGATTGTCCCGGACTGGCGAGGGGCAGTCACAACCTTGCCCGGTTTCACTGAGGGCCTGTTTCGGGTACAGGATCAAGCGGCGCAGTTAGCCTGCCATCTCCTTGGCCCGTTTCACGAGCAAGGCCGTTATGTGGACGGTTGCGCTGGACTGGGTGGCAAAACCTGCGCTTTGGCCACGCTCACGCCCGCAGGCGCGTCACTTCAAGCAGTGGAGCCGGACAATCGCCGCGTTCGACTGCTGCGGGAAAACTTGGAGCGGGAAGGTGCGGCTGACCGGGCGGACATTTTTCATGGCACGCTGGAAGCCTTTGCTGCCACTCAGCCGTCGCTTTTTGACGGCATCCTGATTGACGCGCCCTGCTCCGGTACTGGAGTCATCCGCAGGCACCCGGATATCCGCTGGAATCGCCAGCCAGACGATTTTACTGCCCTACAGTCCACCCAATTAGCCTTGCTTGACACCGCAGCAGCCCTGCTTGCACCGGGCGGGGTATTGGTTTATGCTACCTGCTCCCTTGAGCCGGAAGAAAATCAGCAAGTGGTCGAACAATTTTTGACCACGCACAGCGCATTACGCCTCTCGAATTGTCGGGATTTTCTGCCAAACGCTGCTGCTTCTACAGTGGATGCGCAAGGTTATTTTTCCCCGCTGCCAACGGAGGAGATAGAAGGCTTTTTTGCTGCACGAATGGTGTTGATCGGTGATTGACTTGTTCACACGCATTATTTTTGACTGAAACGTCGAAGAGATAATGCCCAGCTGCTTGCGGCGGGGCGCATCTGCTGGTATATTCCTGCCTATTGCTTAACCGTCAATCCAACCAGCAGAAATCATGAAACGCATACTTTCCGGCATTCAGCCCTCCGGTAAACTTCATATTGGCAACTATTTCGGCATGATGAAACCGATGATCTCCAGCATGGAGAACGCGGAACTCTACGCCTTCATCGTCGATCTTCATGCCCTCACCAGCGTTCATGACCGACAGAAGCTCGCCGCAGGCACCTTAGAGGCGGCAGCGGATTTCCTCGCCATCGGTCTTGATCCAACTAAGTGTATATTCTGGGTACAGTCAGAGGTGCCAGAGGTCTGCGAGCTGGCTTGGGTGCTGTCTACTGTCACGTCGATGGGCCTGCTGGAGCGCTGCCATTCGTACAAGGACAAGACCGCCAAGGGCATCGCCGCCAGCCACGGTCTGTTCGCCTATCCAGTGTTGATGGCAGCGGATATTTTGCTGTATCAGGCTGAAATTGTGCCGGTGGGCAAGGATCAGAAGCAGCATATAGAAGTAGCCCGCGACATTGCGATCAGTTTTAACAGCACCTTTGGCGAGACCTTTGTCCTGCCGGAGGCGGCGATCAGCGAAAGCATGGCCATTATCCCTGGTCTCGATGGCCAAAAGATGTCCAAATCCTACGGTAACACCATCCCTCTTTTCTTAGAGGATAAAGAGCTGCGCAAGCGAGTTATGGCAGTGCAGACCGACTGCACACCGGTGGAAGAGCCGAAAGATCCTGACAAATGTAATCTCTACGCCTTGCTTAAACTCTTTGCTTCCCCAGAAAAGATGGCAGAGGTGCGGAGTCTGTATCTCAACGGCGGAGCGGCTTACGGTTATTTGAAGCAGGATTTATTCGAGCTGATCCGTGATTATTATGCTGAAGCCAGAGAGCGGAAGAAAGAGCTGATGGTCAATCAGGATTATCTGCGGCAGGTGCTGCGGCAGGGGACGAACAAGGCGCGGGCTAAGGCTACTGTCACTTTGGACTTGGTTCGTGATCGGGCAGGATTGAAGTATTGAAATTCGTCTCATTCTTTGAGAATGATTCTCAAAGAATTGTTTTTTCCTGCTGTCACCCGGTAAAAGAAGCATTGGGCCGATCATTTCGCAGTAAAGCAGTATTTTCGAGTAGATTGCCTGCTATTTCTTGGGAAGAACGGCAGATTCCATCGTTCGCCGAATGAATTTGTTTTGACAAAACTACCCCAACCTATTTAAGATGGAAAAATTTCCTGATCGGAGGTCTTCCTACGGGGAGAGCGGGGCTATTCTGCATAAACAATGCGCTGGCCTGTATTCCGGTTCCGCTTTTATGCAGCAGAAGGAAAAAATGTGCGTCTGCCCTGCAATTTTTTACCCGCAAACTATTTCCTTGTTGTGCTTGGAAATGCGCCTGCCTTTGTCCTGTGCATATACTGAAAAAATCCTCCGGAGCGGACTTTCTCTTGCTTACTTTTTGAACCGATTTGAACAGCGGCATCTGCGGACTGATGCGGCAACGCGTAAGGAATGCACATGAAGAAAGTACTGTTGGTCGATGATGATCATGTCATTCACGAGCTGATCAATTCCACGTTAAGTAAGTACAGCAGCATTTTTGAACTCGTTCATGCCTTTGACATCAAAAATGCAGCGGCTGCCTTGGAACGTGATGACGACATTGCCTTAATCGTTACTGACATTGTCATGCCTGGTGGCGATGGCTTTCAGCTGCTCGCGCATATTTACGAAAAACATCCTGAGATTCCCTGCATCGTTATCACCTCCTACGAGCTACCTGAACTCCAAGAACGACTGTCTGGCAAGGTTTTTCAGATGTTCAAAAAGCCGGTGATGTCGCAGGAGCTGGCGGATGCGATTCTTCGTGGCCTCAAAACACAGCAAAAAAAGAGCGATTTGGGCGAATTTTCGGTGGTGGGTATTGTCCAGCTGATGGAAACAGAAGGCACCACCTGCCGCCTTGATGTCCATAAAAGCAGCGATCACCACGACATGAATCAGTGCATCGAGCAGAACTGCAAGGAGTTCCGGGGCAGTCTGTTCCTTGTCCAAGGTACGATCTACGATGCAATCTGCGGCAAGCTGGTTGGCGAGGAAGCTGCGCTCAAACTTTTAAGTATGGAGGGCGTGCAGGTTAGCAGTTGCCTTTTAGATAAAAATATCATCCGGCGGGTGCATAAAAGCAATCAAAACCTGCTCATCAATGCCATGATTCAGAAGGATCATCAGTGCGGTGAGGAAGAGGATGGCGGCGAGGAACCACAGCAGCAAAAACTGCTCGACGAGGGTATCCGACTCTGCGAGCGGTTAGAATTCGTCCAAGCGCAGAAGCCACTGATGGCTTTTGTTAAAGAAAACCGCAAGAATGCTTTGGGCTGGCTTTGGCTGTCGCGGGCGGTGACTGAGCCAAAAAAAATTAAGACTGCGCTGGCAGAAGCCTACCGGCTTGAACCAGAACATGCCGATATTTTAGAGGATGTCGAGAAAGCTCGCCTACTCAACAGCGCAGCTGCCGAAGCCAAGATCATCCGCTGTCCCTTTTGCTACGCACCGCTGGAACACCAAGCTCCGGCCTGCATTTGCTGTAAGGCCAGTTTGCTGACTGAGTCCTCGGCATTAGCCAAGATTGATCCTTATGCAGTTGATCGGAGGTTAATTCTCCAAGCTGCCGGACGTTTTGAAAAAGTGTTAGCTGCTGAAGTGAATCCAAAGATTCTTTTCTATGCCGGCGCGGCGTATCTCAATTTGAACGATTTTGATAAGGCTCTGACCTATTTTGATCTGCTGATGCCGATCATTCAGGTAGATAGCCGCTATCAAAAGGTATCAGAGCAGGTAGGACAGATTGTCGATTATATCGCCTCTAACCAGAAAATAGAGGAACGGAGTACGCCGACTTCGTCGGCGCAGCAGTTCAAGAAAGAAAGACAGGTAATTGACAATCAGACCGATAAAAAAACGGTATTAGTCGTGGAAGACAGCCCTACCACTCGCAAGGTAATCAAGATGACCCTTCAGAGCGGCGGTTTCCGGGTGATTGAGGCGGTAGACGGGGTAGAGGCTCTGAGCAAGCTCAACGATGATCGGCCTGACATGGTACTGTTGGACATCATGCTGCCCAAGATTGATGGCTACAAACTCCTGTCGATTCTCAAGAAAAATGGTGAGACCAAGGATATTCCTGTGGTCATGCTGACCAGTAAAAATCGGATACTCGACAAGGTGAAGGGCCATCTTTCCGCTGCCAGTGCTTATCTGACCAAACCCTTCAAACCAGCGGAGCTGATCAATGTGGTCAACAGTATCCTTGATAAAAATGCGCCTGAAGGGGCAAAATCAACGGAAACGTCGGTCAGTTGAGAAGTTGAAAAAATCTCGTGCGTGAAACTTTGAACCTCTAACGTTGAAAAGAAAGGAACGAACATGGCTAAAAAATTGCTGATAGTTGATGACAGCCCCACTGAATTGAAGCTGATCATTGATGTGTTCAGCGGCCCAGAATATGCGGTTGTGACCGCAATAGATGGTGAAGAAGGCGTGGCTAAGGCGGCTGCTGAAAAGCCTGATTTGATCATTTTAGACGTGGTCATGCCAAAAATGAACGGCTTTCAGGCGTGCCGGACGATCAAATCTACGCCCGATCTTCAGAACATCCCGATCATCCTGCTCACCAGTAAAAATCAGAAATCCGATGAGTTCTGGGGCAAGAAGCAGGGTGCAGAGGTTTATTTGACCAAGCCTTTTGACCCGGCTGAACTGCTGAAAGCAGTCACCGGCCTACTCGCCTGAGCCGGACCGTGGGCATGACCGCCCAACAAGAGACCAGCAGCGCGGATGTGGTCTTAACCGCGCTACTGTCTGGCATTGATCAGGAGATCGCTGAGGAACTGCGCCGCGAGCAGCAGCTAACAGATGATTCCGGTTCAGCGCAAACGCTGACTGAAATCGGTCGGCACATTTGCTTCACGCTGGCCGGGCAGCATCTCGCTGTGCCTCTGTCTTTAGTAATTGAGGTCGGTGAATTAGAAACAGTGCGGCCTTTGCCTTTTTTACCAAGTTGGTCTGAAGGCGTGACGAATCTCCGGGGTGAGATTGTCTCTGTCACCAATCTTGCGGTTTTGTTCAAAATTACCGAGAAAATTCCCAAAAAAGGCAGGACGGTCATCATTCTGCATGAAAAAGGCATGAAGACAGCAGCCATAGTCGATAAAATTACCGGCACTCGTCTGCTTTACCGTAAAGAGGGGATGAAACACCTCGACGCGGCAGCGGTTCCAGTTGATTTTATCAGCGGCTCGGCTTTGTTTTTAGCAGAAAACGGCGAACACGAGCTGGAGCTTTTTGACGGCAGCAAGCTGCTCTCTTCGATCAGGCTGCAATGAAGCCAGCCCTCAACCCATGAAGGAACAAGCAGATGGACGATACGTCGGCCAATGAAATCGCAGCTGAATTCCTGAGCGAGGTGGAAGGGTATTTGCCCCTAATGCGCGGCTGTCTGCAAACACTGAGAAAAGACCGGGACAACAGCGAGGCCGCTGCCGAGCTACATCGTATGGTTCATACCATCAAGGGTGCCGCCGCGATGGTGGGTTTTGATGATTTGAGCCAGACCGGTGGACTGCTGGAACAGGTCATGGACAAGGTGCTTGAATCTGCGCTGATTATGGACGATGAGCTGATTTCACTTTTCAGCGATACGATACAGCGGATTGATGCTTTCTGCACCTTACGGAGCGTGGAAAAACAGGGCGGTAGTACCCTGTTGCATCAGGAAACGTTGGCCGCTTTTCAGGCAAAACACCGTGATCTTCCGCCGGAACGCGACGATGCGCCTGCTGAAAAAGAGCCGCCAGTCGGTGCTGATGAAGATTCCATCGCCGGGATTCTTGAGCAACTACTCTCTGTCAACGAGGGGGAAGTGGAAGAGGTTTTCCTGCTTAACGAAAATCTCGAAGAGCATGAGGGAACAACGTCTGTTCCAGTAGCATACGCCATTGATCCTGAGCTGATGGCCTGCTTCAACGAGGAGGCAACCGAGCATCTGGATAACATTGATCAGCAACTCAAGCAGCTGACTGCCTCTGTTATCGACAAAACCCCGCTCTCCGACGATCTGCGCGCGAGTCTTCATTCGTTACGTCGCTCTGTGCATACCTTGAAAGGCGCGGCGGCAGTGATTGGCATTGAGCCAGTGGCAGCGTGGGGCCGCGAGTTTGAGGATTTCCTCGATTGGCTGCATGATGAAGCTCCTGTCTTGCACCCGCAGGCCTTGGCCGCTGTTCATGACGGGCGTGACGTGCTGGCAGTTTTAGCTGAAGACGCAACCTGCGTTTTTGCAGAGGAACAGCGGGCAGCAGCAGAGCAATTCCGCGTCATCAGGGAGGAAAGCGGGACTGAACTTGAGCCAGCGGCGGAAGTTGAGCCGGAGGCTGCGCCGCCTGAAACCGTTGATCAGGCTTTTGCCTCTGAGGTTGAAGATTTTTTTGCCGAAAAAACGGACGTCAGCTCGTCAGCAGTCCTCTTTGACGAGTTGTTCTCCGATGATGCTTCTGCGGAAGACAGCGGTTTGTTTCAAACTGTTGAAGAAGAGGCGGCAGCTCCGCCCGCTGACAGCGCAGAACCGAAAATTTCCCTTCCTGCTGACGAGCTTTTTGCTGAAGAACAAGCCAACAGTTCAGCTACAAACCTGTTTGACGAGTTGTTCTCGCCGCCGGATTCCACTTCTGAAGAAAGCAACCGCACAGGTCTTTTTCCCAATTTCGACGGAGATGCAATTTCCGTTGTTTTTTCACCAGCCACAACAGAAAAGCAGGAAGTTCAGTCTCCTGCCCTCCGCTTTCGGGAAATTATGGCGGCGCAGACTGAGCAACTGCCGGTCGCGGACGTATGTGCTGCTGAAGAACGTGAAGCCGACTTTTTTGCTGAAGAGCCAAACGACGAGACTGAGGCTTCGCTCTTTGATGAGCTGCCTGATGCCAAAGACTTGTTTGCCGCCGCTCCTGAGTCGGCTGAAGAGGAAGATGAGGCCATTGATCCTGAGCTACTGGAATGCTTCAGCGAAGAGACGGCAGAGCATTTAGAGAACATCGACCAGCAGCTAAAGGAACTGGCCGCTGGGGTGGACGGCGAAACTCGGCTGTCTGAACCGCTGCGGGAAAATCTCCATTCACTCCGCCGCTCCGTGCATACTTTGAAAGGCGCGGCGGCGGTGATTGGCATCAAGCCTGTAGCCGCTTGGGGGCATGAATTCGAGGACTTCCTTGACTGGCTCCATGATGAATCGCCGGTGCTGCACCCATCAGACGTGGCCGCCATGCAGGAAGGCGCGGATATTTTGGCGAGGATAGCCGACCAACCAACCATTTCGCTGGAGCAAGATAAGCAAGTCGCTGTGACTCGGTTCCGGGAAATCATGGCCACGCCTGTAGTTGCGTCCGCCTTTGCTGCGCAGCCGGAAACGGCTGACCTGCCTTCCGCAGCAACGGTGGATGTTTTTTTTGCGGAAGAAGAACCGTGCGAAACTGGGGCAACGGAGCAATTTGAACTGTTCCCCACCGCTGATTCGGCTGAGGAGCAACTTTTTGCCGTTGAGCCGCAGCTCGATGACGTATCCGCAGGTGATGAGGAGTTTTTTCCCGCTGCTGAAGACAATAATGATAGCCTGTTTGCCTCAGCTTCGGTGACGGAACCTGTAGCTGAGGATACAATTCAGGCCATTGATCCTGAGTTGATGCAATGCTTCAACGAGGAAGCAGCGGAGCATTTAGAAAACATCGACCAACAGCTGAAAGAGCTGGCCGCTGGCGTGGACGATGAGACCGCGCTCTCAGAGCCGCTGCGGGAGAATTTGCATTCACTCCGCCGTTCGGTGCATACGCTGAAAGGCGCGGCAGCGGTAATCGGCATTGAACCGGTGGCGGCGTGGGGACATGAGTTTGAGGACTTCCTTGACTGGCTCCATGATGAATCGCCGGTTTTGCACTCAGAAGATGTAGCGGCCATGCAGGAAGGTGCCGATCTGCTGGTGCGTATCACTGAAAATCCTGCGGTGCCGGTGACTGAAAAAAAGGAAGCGGTAGTAGAGCGATTTCGTAAAATCATCGCAAGCGAAAAAACACAGCCGCAGGTTGCTGCTGCCGAGCCTGTTACCGTTATCGATGCCGAAGAACCCGCACCTGCGCCGTTGCCTGCTGTTTCAGCAGAACCTATTGCTTCAGTAACAGAGCCTACTCCTGCCGCGCCACCACCGCCACCGCCTCCAGTTCAAGAACAACATACCGGAGTGCGCAGAATCAACACGCTGCGCGTCGATATCAGCCGGATTGACCAAGTGGTTGGTCTGAGTGGCGACATGGTCATCAACCTGAGCAGCTTTGAGGCATCCATGTCAGCCATGTCTGGTACCCTCAATGAGCTGGGTATGATTCTCCAACGGCTGAAAAGCATCAACCATAGCTTAGAAACAGGCTACGAGCTGGCAACTATCCCCTATCTGCGCGGCATGAGTGATACCGACAGTGGTAGCCTCACTGAGGACTTCGATCCGCTGGAGATGGATCGCTATTCTGAGCTGAACATCCTTATTCGCTCTCTGAGCGAGGCGGTCAGCGACCTTGATTCAATCATGGCCCAGAGCGCGTTGGAAAACATCGCTTGGGAAAGAACGGTCGAGCGGCAGGCGCGGGTTCTGAAGGACATTCAGAATAAAATGATCGGCTTGCGGATGACACCGCTTTCTGTGCTCTCCGCCCGGATGCAACGCACTCTGCGCGAGGCCGAACGCAGCACCGGCCATCCAGCCCAGCTGATTATTGACGGCGAGTCGATCATGATGGACACTCGCGTCTGGGACACGATGGCCGACGCGCTCATGCACATCCTCCGCAACTCAGTAGCTCACGGTGGTAGCTCGGAGCGACAGCTGACCGTGCGGATTAAAGCCGAACGACGGGGCGGTCAGTTTTCTCTGCGGATCAAGGACGACGGTAAGGGCTTGAATTACGAAGCTATCCGCATTAAAGGTATGACGCTTTATCCTCACGAGCGCATCGATAGTATGAGCGATGAGAAGTTAGCCACGCTGATTTTTCGGCATGGCTTCTCCAGCGCCGGGTCGATCAGCAGCATTGCGGGTCGCGGCGTGGGCATGGACGTAGTGCGCGATTCGGTCGAGCTGCTCAACGGTTCAATTGAAATTTTCTCGCCCAGAGGTAAGGGGCTGGAGCTGCTCATCCGGCTACCCGTAGCTGTGGCCCAGCTTCATGCGGTACTTGTGCGCTTGGCTGGCCAAACCTACGCCGTGCCGATGCACGACATCAGTAGCGCAGCCAGAGTGCGACCCGAAGACATAGTTGCTAACGAATGCGAGGTTGACGGCAAAAAGTTGCCGTTGCTCAATCCAGCGGCTATCCCCGGCTTTCAGGTTGGTGTTTCAGGCGAGGCCCTGCCGGAAAGCGAGCTGGCTGTACTTGCCGTCCACGTTGGCAGCAGGCGGGCTGCTTTGCTCTGCGAACAAATCATCGGCCAGCGCGATATCGTTTTCAAAGATTTGGGCAGTCATCTGAGCAACGTAGCCTGCATCGCGGGCGTGACCATTATGGGTGACGGTAGTTTGATTCCCATTCTTCAGATCGATGATTTATTGAAAAAATGGGCACAATTGACTGCGCCGTCGGCTGAAACAGAGTTTGTTACAGAAGTACAACCGCAAACCGAGGAAAGGCCAATCCAAGTGCTGGTGGTCGATGACTCAATCAGCGTGCGTAAGGTCGTGTCTAACTTCCTCCTTCAGCATGGCTGGCAGCCGACTATTGCTCGCAACGGTATTGAAGCCTTGGAGCGTATCCGCGAAGAAAAACCTGACCTCGTGCTGCTGGATGTGGAAATGCCACGTATGAATGGTTTTGAAGTGCTACAAGCCTTGCAAAGTCAGCCAGAATTCCAAGATATTCCAGTGGTCATGCTTACTTCTCGCAGCGCGGACAAATACCGTGAAAAAGCATCCCAGCTCGGTGCACGCGGTTTCATGACGAAACCCTTCAAAGAAGATGAGGCTGTTGAACTCATTCGCAGTATGATCTCCGGGCGTATTGCGGTGGAGATGAACGAATGAAGCGACGGCGTAGCTCGAAATTATGAAGAAAATCTGTATAGCACAAGCGGGCCGCTTTCTACTGGGTATCGCTGAACACGACATCATTGGCCGGATGTCGTGGGCCGAGGCAGCCTCGCTGCTCAAACAAGACAGCAAAATCGTGCAGCTCAGTGCGCTGTTCGCCCAGCAACCGGGTGGAGAGCCGCAGTCGGATGCGATCTGTTTGGAGATGCGGGGAAAGGACGAATCCTTTTTTCTCGTAGCCGACCAGCTTATCGCTGACGAGGTGGAAGTCATTAATCCGCCCGGCCCGCTGCCGCCTGTTTGCCCGCGCTTGGCGGCTCGGCTTTGCCCACAAGTGACAATTTGGGGTGATTCGGCGGTACTGCTGCTCAATCCGGCTCAAATCATCCCGGTTGCCGATGAGCTGGGCAATGGTATCGGAAGGCTGGCTGCTGCGGAGGAAACGCTCATCGCGGAACAGAATAGCGAGGCGGACCTCTTTGACTGCCCTTCTGATTTGCCTGAAAGCGAAGTATCAATATTTGCTGAAACGGAACTGGTTGAAGAAGAATTGGTTGAATCTGTAATTGATATAGAACAGCCACAGGGTGTTGCGCCTACAGAAGCATCTTCCAAAGAAGAGATGGACGAGGAGTCTTTCGGCAATTCACCTGGAAACGCTGAAGAATCCGCCGCCCTGCTTGATCAAAATGTAGATGAAAATTTCTGTGTCTGCCCTTCTGATGATTCTTCTGATTTACCTGAAAGCGAAGAATCAATATTTACTGAAACAGAACTCGAATCAGAAGAGCTTGATGAGCCGGTTGCCGATGATATACAAGATACCTCTACAGAAGAATCATCAGAATCTATCTCGGAACAAGAGAAAAAAGAAACCGCCGCTTCTATTGACGAAGAAACTTTTAAAAAAGTGATGACGTGGACCATCGCTTGCTTCAAGCAAAGCAAGACCGGAGGCGAGGAGCCGCATCTCAGTATGGAGCAGCTGCCCCCCGATTTGGCCAAGATGGTGCGGCAAAAGGGTCTGAGCGAAAACATCATTCAGTATCTCATCGATCAGATTGTCTTGCGTTGCCAAGAAAGCGCAGGCCGCAGAATGCCGGGTGAACAACATGCCGGATGAACAAGGAATAAAACGAGCGGCCCTAAAAACGGTCGCTGTGCGATTGACCGGAGCAAAGGTGTTGGATCAAGAGCCAGTGCTGCTCTTCGCCACACGGCAGGTGGAGGAAATACTCCAAGATGTAGAGGTACGCCCCCTGCCTTTTGCACCCGATTGGCTGCTGGGGCTGTGCGCTTGGCGGCGGCAGGTGCTGCCGGTGGTGGATATTGCCAAACTACATGGCATGAGTTTCTCCGCTGATCGCAGTTTATATATGGTGATACGGCTTGTTGTTCCAGCTGAGGACGAAAAGGAAAACAGCTCTCGGCGGATGTTACGCTGTATTCTCAAGGTTTCCGATCGGATTGCTGCCCGCGAGTTGCCTAAACAGTGTGCTGCCGCAGCGATAGAGGCAAGCGGGCTTGATCCTGCCCTATTCAAAGGATTATTTGCCCACGAAGACGGGATGATGATGGTGCCAAATCTGCTGCCTACGCTCTGCCCGCCTGCGGCATGGCCGGAGCCTGCGGTTTAAGGGTGTTTCAGGTAATTTTCTTGTTATAGAGGAGAAAAAATGGCGAACGTGTTGAAAAGAAAAGCGGCGGAGCAGATACTTAGCCGCCTGAAGGCCGCTAACCTGAAGGGCCTGTTCACGTTAGGGCGGAGTATCAAGGGCAAGCTGCTATTTTGGCTCCTCCTGATTTCTTTGGTGCCGATGGCGGTGATCGCGCTGTTCAGCTGGCGCTATTCGGCCTCGGCCTTGCAGCAGCAGTCCTTTGAAAACTTGGAAACCACCTTGGCGTTCCAGCATCAGGCCCTGCATCAGTATTTCACGGAGCAGGAAAAGACTCTGAAAAATATTTCAGAGACTATGCAGCTTCTCCAGAATGAGGCGCACATCAAATTAGCAGCAGTCAGGGATTTGCAGAAAAAGCAAATCATCGACTACTTTCAGATGCGCTATCAGAACACACAGGCTTTTGCGAATAACCCTGAGCAGAAGAAGATGTTCACGGGCTTCATTAAAGATGCCTCGACAGAGATGGATAGTGCTTTTGCTGAGTATCTGACGAATTGGCTCGAACAACGAGACTTTTCCGCCCTCGTTCTACTCAGTCCTGATGGTAAAGTGCTGTATTCCACTGATAAGGATATGACGCGAGGCGAGGTGGTTAAAGAGAAAACCGCAGAATGGAATGCCTTGCAGAAAGGAATACAAGAAACTGCCTTTATTGATTACTCTCCTTCTTCTTTTCATGCAGAACATACCGATAAGATGGTGGCCTATTTTTCTACCCCCTTTACTATTGAGGGCAAGTTGGAAGGCGTACTCTTGTTCGGGCTAAAAGGCAATGCCTTGGATGATATCACCAAGAATCCTCCAGGACTTGGCGACAAAGGCGAATCGTACCTCGTTGGTGTGGACGGCATGTTCCGTTCCAACTCTGCTTATTTTGCCGAGCCGACCTTGGCCAACCCAGCCTTCGTCGTCGATACTGAGAGCGTGGTTTATGCCCTGTCCGGCGAGAGCGGCGAGGAGACAACCAACAACTATCGCGGTGACTACGTGCTTTCTTCCTACACCTCGGTGGAAATCTACGGTACCACGTGGGTACTGATCGTTGATCTGGATCAGGCTGATGCCGTAGCCCCCAAGCGGAAGGTTGCGGATAAAGAAACCGACCATTTAAGCGAGCTGGCCGCCCATTACGGCTTTCCTGACCTCTACCTGATTAACCCGGACGGCTACATTTTTTACTCTGCCAAAAAACAGGCAGATTTTTTGACCAACATGCTGAGTGGCCCGTATAAGGACACCAACTTCGGTGGAACAGTCGCCAAAGCGGTCACGAGTAAAGAAATTGCCATCAGCGACTATGACTTTTATGCACCCGCAGGCGACAAACCCGCTGCTTTCTTAGTTGCGCCGATTCTGAGCAACAAGCAAGAAATCATCATGTTCGCTGCCTTGCAGATACCGATTGACCAAATCAACGCGGTTATGGACATTCGCAGCCGCTTTGAAGAGGGATCCAAGCATCAGACCGGTGCGGAGACGGCAATTGCCGACACCTATCTGATCGGCTCAGATCATCTTTGGCGTTCTGAATCCTCAAATGCCAAAAAATACGGTGTAGAAAAAACGCTGCTGAATCCGAAGGCCAAAGTGGCAACTGAGGCAGTGACAGAAGCGTTGTCTGGCAAAGACAATACCAAGATTATCGTCAACGGTGCGGGCGAAAGCGTGTTGTCCTCTTGGGCGCAGTTTAAATATAAAGACCTAACATGGGCGATTATCAGTGAGGTGAGTGAAGATGCCGTGCATCAGCCAGTAACTAACTTGCTGAAGATCATCGGCGTGACTGTTCTCTCAGCCGCAGCGTTGATTGCGGTGGTCAGTTTGCTGGTTGCTGGTGGCGTGACTCGGCAGGTTAAGGAAATTGTGCAGGTCATGAGCAAGGTTGAAAAAGGTGATTACAGCATGCAGGCGAAAGTAACCAGTAAGGATGAGCTGGGTCGTCTGGCTGGTGACTTCAACACCATGACTGGTACGATCCAGAACCTGATCCAGACCCGGCAGGAAGAGCATGACAAGCTGAACAACTCGATCATTCAACTGCTGGAGGAAATCACCCAGTTAGCCGATGGTGACTTGACCATCCGAGCCACCGTTACTGATGACGTTATCGGTACCTTGGCCGACTCGCTCAACATGATGCTCGACGAGCTGGGCCGCGCTTTCCGCCGAATCAAGGACTCTGCTGAACAGGTTGGCTCTACCGCTAACGTCCTCAGCTCCTCGACCGGAGAGCTGGCCGATCAGAACAACACGCAATCGCAACTGCTCAACGAGGCAGTACAGAAGATTAGCTTGCTGACCGCAGAAATCCGGGGTGCTGCGGAAAAAGCCGGGCAATCAGCAGGTACTTCTAAGATTTCCAGCCAGGTTGCTGAAGACGGTGCGACAGCGGTACGTGAAACCAGCCATTCTATGGAAGCTATCCGTAGCAACGTCCAGAATACCGCCCGCGCGATTAAGCGGCTGGGTGAAAGCTCGCAGGAAATCAGCGATTTCGCCCGTACCATTAACGAAATTTCTGACCGTACCTCGATTTTGGCCTTGAACGCCTCGATTCAAGCGGCAGCAGCAGGCGAGGAAGGACGCGGCTTTGCAGTTGTTGCCGAGGAAATCCAGCGTCTGGCTGAACGGGCCGCCGTTTCCACGCGCCAGATCGAAACTCTGATCCGTAACATTCTCGGCGAGATCACCGAGGCCGGCGTGAGTATGGATGCGAGTATCCAAGAAGTTGTTCAGGGTACTAAGCTGTCGCAGAACGCGCTGGCCAAGCTGGAGGAAATCACCACCCGCTCGAACGAAGTGGCGGAGCTGATTGAGGGCGTGGCCTCAGCCTCTAAGGAGCAGGCTGACACCACCGCCGCGCTGGCGAGCAAGATGACTGACATTGGGCGCGTCAGCTTGGAAACTGCTCAGGAGACGATGGGTGCTTCCATCTCCATGCGCGAGATGGCCGCAATGGGCGACGACATGCTCCAAGCCGTTGCCGTCTTCAAGCTCGAAAAAGAAAGCCGCTAATCAGCCGTGACAAGATCAACTGACAAGGGAACAAACATGAGACTCAAGCTGTGGATTCTTTTCTCAACCTGCTGCCTGCTTTTGCCGGATCATGGTGTTGCGGCGGTCAAAGTGGGGCAGTCTTCCGCTTTGACCGGCCCGACCGCTTTTCTCGGTGCTGAAATCCAGAAAGGTGCTAAAGCCTATTTTGATAAACGGGCCGCTGAAGATATCGTGCTGACCAGCAAGGACGACGGCTACGAGCCTGATCGTTGTCTGGCTAATACTGAAGAGTTCATCAAAGACGGTGCGCAGGTGTTGTTCGGTTATCTTGGTACCCCAACTTCCAAAGTTGCCGTTCCTTTGGCGAACGAGAGCAAGACCCTTTTCTTTGGTGCAAGTACTGGTGCTGAGTTTCTCAGCGATCCGGTGGCAAATCCCTCCTCTTTTGCCCTACGAGCCAGCTACGGAGCCGAGATTGAAAACATGATGCGGCACCTGAAAGAGGATTTGGGCATCAAGCGGGTCAGTATTTTTGTCCAGCGCGACGATTTCGGTTTAACCGGTATCAAAGGCGCGGTGGCAGCAGAAAAAAAATTGGGGGGCATCAAAATTGTACCAGAGGTGCCAGCCATTCCTGCTGACAATGCCGCGACAGAGGACTGGACTACTTTTTGGAACAGCGTGCCGCACTACAAACGCAACACTGTTTCTGTGGGCGGCGGCGTGCGACAGATCAGGGGTAACGCGGCTGAGGCGGTTATTTTAGTTGGCACGGCAAGGTCTTGTGCTTTGGCCATCAACCAGTGGCACAAGATGGGCTTCAAGGTGCCGATGCTCAACATTTCCTTTGTTGGCTCAAGAGGCTTGGCAGAACGGCTGAATGAAAGCGATAACGTCTATATCAGCCAAGTTGTTCCTGATCCTTGGGATGCTTCACTGCCTATCGTCAAGCAGTATCAAGAGGATATGGGCGCGGAAAAATATGAGTTTATCAGCTTAGAGGCGTACATCGCAGCAAACGTTCTTCATCAGGCGGTCAAGAATGTTAAAGGCGAGGTCACTTCTGAGGCGATCAAAACTTCGCTCGAATCTTTGTCGCATTACGATGCGGGCGGTGTTCCAGTTTCTTTCGGCCCAGACGACCGCCGGGGTATGGATGCGGTTTATTTGACCAAGATAGAGAAAACAGGCGACGAAGCTACGTTTGTCTATGTCGATAAGTTAGTTAAGCCAGTAAAATAATGATGGTGTACGGGTAAGGGCGATTTTTCGCCCTTATTTTTTAGCAGTTGATAAAATTCAAAAATTGAAAATTTATCAAATAGATAAGAAGAGAAAGCGCAGTTTTAATCACATTATGAAACCAAGAAACAATCCCTTTTGAATTTATAGAGAAGGAGCATCAATGGACAAGAAGAATTGCTGGGAAGTCAAACAATGCGGGCGGGAGATAGGTGGACCAAAGGCCGCCGAGTTCGGAGTTTGCCCAGCGGCAGGTGAGCAGCGGGCAGATGGCATTCATGAGGGAAAGAATGGAGGTCGCTGCTGCTGGGTTATTGCAGGAACCCTCTGCAAGGGTGCGAATGCACAAGGTTCTTACATTGAGAAATTTTGTAGCGACTGCCATACCTGCGAGTTTTACAGCATCGTCAAAAAAGAAGAGGAACCTAAATTCAAAGTGGGACTCATCATCATGAAAGAGATGAAAAGCAAAGGCTGAAGCGGGAAAATAGACAAAGAAAAGGCCGGGAACTGCGCAAGTTCCCGGCCTTTTCTTTTCCTTTTTTTTGGAAATTTACTTCACGACTTGACTCTGATGAAAGCTCTCCAAAGTTCTCACTTCCTTCTCCAGCTTATCAGTGGATGCAAGCACAATCACCGGTAAAGCATTCTGTTGCACACCAAGGTAAAACTCTTTAGCCACTGGCCAAAACTGATTGATTTTGGTAACGCTTTCCTTGGTTTCGTCAGGATAACCGCCGTAAGCGTTGACCTTAGCCAAGCTGACCTCAAAATCCTGTACTGCTTTCTCTAACTGAACCACGTTGTTGTAGTCTTTGAAACCAGCTTTGTGGATGATGTAGTATTTATTCACCCGCTCTAACAGAAACAGCAGCCGCTCAACTTCCGCCAGCATCTTTGCTTCTGGTCCTTTATCTTTACTGTGCCGAGTGGACAGGAAATCAGCACCTTCAAGCAAGGATTCGCTGAAGTCAATCATCAGCGCACCAACTTCCTTACTGTAGGGCTTAGTTATTGTTTTGTCTAATTCATCACGGGTATAGGAAAGAAATACTGCGATGTTTTTTGCTTCCTTGTCGTTGCCCTTAATGCCTTCATGGAGTGTGAGAATGTCGCGTTTGATCTGAGCAATGCTGTCCTGTAAATCCTTACCTGCATGATCGGCGCGAATATCCAACTGCTTGTAGAAATACGCTTTGGTGATCTTCTGGCTGGCGATCTCTACATTTTTAGCAGTTTGCAGCATATCCAGCTCTTGCTGATTTACATCTGCTGCTGCATTGCCTGCGCTCATTGCGCAACACAGGGCAACTGCTGCCCATGCCTTGAGAGAAATTTTTTTCATACTGTCTCCTCCTCCTTTGCCTGCAAGATTACGGTGAATTTATCGAAAAGAATGGCCTTTTCGCCCGCTACAGGAATGAAATATCCTGAAACATTGCCTTCAACTAATTTTTTCTCCATAGCCAAGATTTCCCGCAGTGCTTCAAAAATCTTGCTGGCGTTTTCCTCAGCTGCCGAAGGCATGAAACGACCTGATTTGCTTTTTGCCATCACCCCGAAGGCAATAAAATCATTTTCAGTCGTTTTCAGCTTTTCTTTGATTTCTTTAGAAACGAGCTTGTCATCAGCTGCCAGCAACTCTTTGTAGATTCTTTCGGTCTCATCGACAGTCTGCGTTACTTCCTGCTCGTAGTTGGCATCAGCAACACCCCACGCTTTCATCAGATACAGAGCAGCTAAACGTTGTGATTCCAAACCAAGTTCTGCAACCAGCACTACATCATGCTCGCCCTTGATGCCAGTGTCTTTAGCCAAATCTTCAGCAACCTGCTCGCAGCGAACGGTATATGCCTCAACCTTCTTGCGCAACTCGCTCATTTTTGCCTTGTCAGGGGCATTCTGGAATTCTGGTTTGATCTCATTCCAAGATTTTTCAACCTCAACTACCTCAGCTTTTAACTTCTCATTCAATTTGTGACTTTCGATATCCTTGAAGTACTTATCGATCGTCTTGATGTTCTCGTCGATATCTTTCTTGGGATCATGATAGGTCACACCCATGCCAATCAGGGCGTAATCTTTAAGAATGCGCTGCGAGTACATGCAAATGTCATCAAGCTCATTGACATCCTGAGCAGAAGCATTTGCTGATACTTCTGAGCAAAACAGCGTCATCGCCGCTGTCAGTAGATAAAAAAAGCGTTTTGATGCAGGTTGATGCTTCATGGTTTCTTTTCTCCAAAAAGAGTATTAAGCGTGAAAAGGCTGCTGTTGCGCCTTTCATTTGTAAAATGTGCTGGAAAAACGTCAGAGATTTTTTCCGCAGTAAGATGATAGGACAGGCCGGTTGCTTTGCCTGCCCGTCCTTCTATGCGAAAACTGTACCTGTTTTTTTGGTAAATATTGTTTTTGTGATACCTATACAGATAATATATTGTTTTTATTAATATATTTCAATTATATTAATTCTAATTGACAATGAGAACGTTTCTCGTTCCATACAAACTGAGTATTTATTACTCAGTTTCAATCTGAAACGAGTAGTTTTTATACAGCGTATTGTTGCTGTAGCACGTAAGGATGTTTGACAAATTGCACTATTTGGTATATATATTATATATATATCTTCACACAGTTCAGTATTACCCAGGAAATGCGTATGAAAAAAACAACAGCGAAAGTTTTTATCAGCGATCAAAGAATTTGCGCGCATTGATAGAATTACAGTTGGAAAACTGGATCGATCGTTCACGCTGACGTGTTATCTTTATTTTTCAATAACTTCTCATGAATATCGGCCAGATGTTTCTCGTTGGCTTTGACGGTTGTGGCCTTGATCGCAACCATTGGCTGACCGCAGCTCTTGAGCAAGGTTTGCCCGGCGGAGTGATCCTCTTCGACCGCAATGTTGACGGCTCTGTGCAAAACTTCAGCTCACCCGCCCAACTGAAAGAATTGACTGCCCAGCTGCAAGAGCTTTCTCCAGAATTACTGCTTGTTGCGGTTGATCAAGAAGGTGGAAAAGTATGCAGATTGAAGGCGCGAGACGGTTTTCCTACCAGCTTTACGGCAGAAGAACTGGGTAGAAAGTATCCAGAACAGTCAACCACGCTTGCTGCTGAGGCAATGGCGACCACGTTGGCAGAGTACGGTATTAATCTGAATCTCGCGCCAGTAGCGGATTTAAACTTGAACCTATCCAGTCCGATTATTGCCCGCTACGGACGCAGCTTCAGCAGCGAAGCGGGGCAGGTCGCTGCCCACTGTTTAGCTTTTATCAAAGCCCATCACCAGCACGGAATTGCCTGTTGTCTCAAGCATTTTCCTGGCCACGGCAGTGCAAGCGGCGACACACATCTCGGTTTTGTTGATATCACCAATGATTGGCAGGAACAGGAGTTGGAGCCGTATAAAATCGTAATAAAAGCAGGCTTTGCTGATGCGGTGATGACTGCCCATGTGATACACTGCGGCTTGGATGCGAAGAGACAGCCTGCGAGTCTCTCGCCTGCGGTGGTCACGGAACTATTGCGTGAGCGACTGGGCTTTGACGGAGTGATCATCACTGATGATCTTCAAATGAAGGCAATCAGCAACCGCTGCGGATTTCGCGAAGCTGTGCAGCAGGCGGTACTCGCCGGTGCTGATTTACTGATCGTGGGGAATAACTTAGTCCGCAGCCCAAATGCGCTGACTGAAGGAATAGCGGCTGTTCAGGAGCTGCTGAAACGCGGCCTGATTGATGAAAATCGCCTCAAGGCTTCTTTGGCGCGGATTGCCGCGCTGAAACAAAAGATCAAAGGAGAACGGACATGGTAAAACAAGGAACGCACAGTGTGGGGCACACGGTGAACTATAAGTGATCATTGTAGTAGTTAATAAATCTCCAAATGTCATCTTCGATGAGCTGAAACAAAAGATGGCAGAGCAGCAGCTTGCCGCCACCAATCACGAGGAACATCATGTTTAACCTGCAATTGCAGGTCCGCCCGCAAACTAAGCTTACGCCCGGATATAGCTTGGTTGATACCCACTGTCATTTGGACATGGCCGATTATCAGGCTGATTTAGAAGAAGTCATTGCCACGGCTCGCCGCTGCGGTGTGACCCGCATCATCACTATCGGCATTGATTTGGCCAGTTCGCGCCGAGCTGTGGAATTAGCCGCGCAATACGAGGGCGTTTATGCTTCAATCGGCATTCATCCCCATGATGCAGCAGCGGCAGATGAAGCAGTTTTTCGTCAACTTGCGGAGTTAGCAGCCAAACCCAAGGTAGTGGGTTTTGGTGAAATCGGCCTTGATTATGCCAAAAAATACGCGCTAGTTGATGTTCAGCTTGCCGTCTTTGCTCGCCAGCTTGATTTAGCCAAAGAACTGCGTCTGCCGCTCATCATCCACGACCGCGAGGCGCACGAGGATACTATGCGCTTGCTTCGGGACAAAGGGCCGTTTCCGGCGGGCGGAGTGATGCACTGTTTTTCCGGCGACACCAACTTAGCCCGACAAGTGCTGGAGCTGAATTTTTATCTTTCTATCCCCGGAGTTATCACTTTTAAGAAAGCAGAAACTATGCAGCAGGTGGTACGGGAAGTACCAATAGACCGGCTGTTGTTAGAAACCGATGGGCCATTTCTTGCGCCTGTACCTTTCCGGGGTAAATGTAACCGGCCTGAATATTTGCTACATACGGCTGCTGCGGTGGCCACGCTGAAAGGCTTGTCCTTAGATGAAATTGCCCGACAGACTACCCTTAATGCGGAAAAATTGTTTTCCTTACCAGTATGATCTGCGATAATCTTGAGCGTATCCGAGCAACTGTTCATGAAACCGCACTACGCTGCGGCAGAAATCCTAACTCAATCAACATTGTGGCGGTGTCAAAGCATGTTTCTGCTACAAAAATAGCTGCTGCCAGTCAATATGGCCAAGTTATTTTTGGAGAAAGCTATCTCCAAGAGGCGACAGGTAAAATTACGCAGATAGATGATGCGTTGCAATGCCATTTTATTGGTCATTTGCAAAGTAATAAGGCGGCAGTCGCAGCGGAATTATTTCATGTCATCCAAACTGTTGACCGGCTGAAAATCGCTGTTGCTTTGGACAGCAACGCAGCGCGGCTCAATAAGCAACTTGACGTGCTGATTCAAGTCAATGTGGGCCGCGAGCGACAGAAATATGGGGTAATGCCGGAGAATGCCGAGGAATTGCTCCGTGAGATGCAGTCGCTTGCTTGCTTACGTGTTCGTGGTTTGATGACTATGCCGCCTTACGGTCGCGAGCCGGAAGAAAGCCGTCCTTGGTTCCGTGCTTTGAAGCAATTAGCCTTACATTTAGCTGACGAAGGCTTATTTTATGATAACAATGCAGTGGAATTGTCAATGGGTTTATCGGGAGATTATATAGTTGCCATTGAAGAAGGTGCAACGCTGATTCGCATCGGCACAGCGATTTTTGGAGAGAGAACGCAGTAGCATTCTCAACGTATCTCAACATAAAGGAAGAATATGAAAATAGCAATAATCGGCACTGGCTATGTCGGCTTAGTCACCGGCACTTGTTTTGCCGAGTTCGGTCATGATGTGGTCTGTGTTGATAAGATCGATGAGAAGATCGAGCGGCTACGGCAGGGAAAAATCCCGATCTACGAGCCGGGCTTAGATGTAATGGTGGCGAAAAATGTTGCTGAAGGACGGCTACAGTTCACCACCAAGCTGGAAGAGGCTGTACCAGAAGCGGAGGCGGTGTTTATCGCCGTGGGTACGCCTTCATCTCGGCGCGGTGATGGTTATGCCGACCTGAGTTACATTTACGCGGCTGCCAAGGAAATAGCTTCCTGTCTGCGCGATTATACCGTGATTATTGATAAAAGCACGGTCCCGGTAGGCACGGCACGGCAAGTGGCTCGGATCATTCGCGAGGCAAATCCGCAGGCAGATTTCGACGTGGCTTCTAATCCTGAATTTCTCCGTGAGGGCGCGGCTATTGCTGATTTTATGCGCCCAGATCGTGTGGTGATTGGCGTAGATTCTGAGCGGTCGGAACAGCTGCTCCGGGAAATCTACAAGCCGCTGTTTTTGCGGGAAACTCCGATTGTTAGCACCAGCATCGAAACTGCCGAGCTGACTAAATACGCCGCCAACGCTTTTCTTGCCGTCAAAATTAGTTTTATCAATGAGATCGCTTCAGTTTGCGAGGCGGTTGGGGCAGATGTTGCCGCCTTAGCCAAGGGCATCGGCATGGACGGCAGAATTGGCAGCAAATTTCTACATCCTGGCCCTGGCTACGGTGGTTCTTGTTTTCCTAAAGATACCTTAGCCTTGATGCGCTTAGTGCAGGAATACGGGGAAAGTCTGCGGATTGTTGAGGCGGCAGTGGAGGTAAATTCTGCTCAGAAGGCTCGGATGGTTAAAAAAATTCGCGATGCAATGGGTGGCTCTGAGGCTGGCAAAACCATCGCAGTGCTTGGCCTAACGTTCAAGCCAGAAACCGACGACATGCGTGATGCCCCGGCAATTACCATTCTGCCTGCGCTGTTGGAGAAAGGAGCAAAAATTTACGCCCATGATCCAAAAGGTATGGATGAAGCGAGAAAATATCTGCCTGAAGGCATTGAATATGCTGAAAACGCCTACGCGGCCTGTGAAGGAGCGGATGCGGTGGTGCTGATGACCGAGTGGAATCAGTACCGCGCCTTAGATATGGACAGAATCAAAAAAGCGATGAACGAGCCAGTCTTTATCGATCTGCGCAACGTCTATGAGCCAACGGTCATGAAGGCTGCGGGCTTCCGCTATATCGGGGTGGGGAGAAAATAAAAATAACGATGTGGGGGGTGGTCGAGAATTGACTAACCCCCGCAACGGCTTATTTCTTTTTACGGCCAGAAGCCCGTTTTGCGGCCTTCAGCGGGTTAACTTTCACCGTCACAACCTTGATCTCTGGTTTGGCGTGGGTGGCCAAATTACAGAAACCCAAACGCCATTTTGCTGAAGGATTCATGAATGTTCCGCAATACTGGCTGCTGTTTTCCGCAACAACTCGGTCACAGCCGCTGCATTTCTCGATGATCGGCTGAAAGCTGCCGGAGCTATATTTTCCTGCGCTGCTGGTCTGCATTCTGCGAACCTCCTGAAAAAATATAAAGTTTTCCTTGAATTGGAAAGAAATCTTGCATACAATGAAACAGATTGCGTGAAGCTGCTGTTTTATAAATGGTATTGCGGCGGCTGTCAACTGTTTATCCGGTATTTTCCGCTTAAAAATATCACTGGAGTCTGAACGATGCCTGTTTACGTCTGGAAAGGGAAGAATTCCCTCGGCAACAAGATCAAGGGCGAAATAGAAGCGGTCAATGAGGCAGGTGTGCTTTCTCAACTGAAGCGACTGCGCATCCAAAATCCAACGGTGAAGGAAAAACCCAAGGATATGTTTGCCAACGTGGCCTTCCTTCAGCCTAAGGTCACAGGTAAAGACATCGTCATTTTTACTCGGCAGCTATCTACCATGATTGATGCCGGTCTGCCCTTAGTGCAAAGCCTCCAGATTCTCTCCAAACAGCAGGATAATCCCAGCTTCAAGCGAGCATTGGCAGAAATTCTCACTGATGTCGAGACGGGTATGACTCTTGCTGATGGTATGCGGAAACATCCAAAAGTTTTCGACTCCCTGTTTGCGAATATGATTGAGGCGGGCGAGATAGGCGGCATTTTGGATACTATCCTCTCGCGGCTGGCTGCATTCAAAGAAAAATCCATGGCCCTACAGAGAAAAATTAAAGGTGCCATGACCTATCCAGTGATCTGTCTTGGTATCTCTATTCTTATTTTGTCGGTTATTTTGATTTTTGTTATTCCTGTCTTTCAGGAGATGTTCAAAAGCATGGGTGGTGCGCTGCCTGTGCCGACTCAGATTGTCGTTGACATGAGTGAATTTGCCAAAGCAAATTTTCTCTATATCATCATGGCTGGATTTTTTGTCAGCTTTCTTTTTAAAAAATATTATGCCACGGAAAAAGGCAGACTGAAAGTTGACGGCTTGCTGCTTCATGCGCCAGTAGCGGGAGTGTTGATCCGCAAAGTAGCAGTGGCTAAATTCACTCGTACTCTCAGCACGATGCTGGAGAGTGGCGTGCCAATTTTGGATGCCCTACAAGTAGTGGCTAAAACTGCGGGTAACAAGGTCATCGAGCAGGCAGTGTTTCATATTGCCAACTCTATTGCTGAAGGTCGTCCCATCGCCGAGCCATTAGAAGAATCGGGCGTATTTCCCAACATGGTTGTACAGATGATCAACGTCGGCGAGTCGGTTGGTGCCTTGGATTCCATGCTGTCTAAGATTGCCGATTTCTATGACGAGGAAGTGGATCAAGCGGTGGAAAACCTTACCGCGATGATCGAACCCTTCATGATGGTCTTTCTCGGCGGCATGATCGGCGGCCTTGTTGTGGCCATGTATTTGCCTATCTTCACTATGGCGGATGCTATCTAATAGCTCTGTTTTGATAATGATTGACATTATCTTTTATTTTTCTTATATAGTAGGTTGAACTCAACATAGATCATCAACACAGAGTAGAGGAACAGACAATGACCCTGACAAAGGCAAATCTCATTCAAGCGGTTTATAAAAAACACCCTAGCCTGACCAAAACCCAAGCCGCCGACTCAGTGGAGACCTTCATCCACTTGGTCAAAGAATCCCTGATCAAGGGTGAGGATTTACTCCTCAGCGGCTTTGGTAAGTTCAATGTGAAGGACAAAAAACCTCGACGCGGGCGTAATCCACAGACCGGCGACGAGCTGATTTTGGATGCCAGAAGGGTAGTTACCTTCAAACCATCGGGTATACTGCGCAGCAAGATCAACAGCGGCGAGTAAAGATTCTGCCGAAGTATTACCCCCAGCTTTTTGAGCTGGGGATATCTACACCTTAGTCACTCCATATTAGGTTTTACCGATAGCAAAAAGCAAATTCTCCGCTGCTGATTCAAGTGTTTCACGAACGTGCGAAGTATAGTGCTGTTCTTGCGCTGATCAGCACTATTAGGCATATTTCTCTCAAATCGAATCTAATTGACGAATACTGAGGTAGGCTTGCTTGTACCGCCGAACGTCAAAAATATTCTTCACGCCCTTAGCCTGCCCTCTTTTCAGCGCAACTCCATGCGCCTTGTAAAAAAACGCACTTGGTTTGACATTTCTTTCTCGCTCGGCTATATTGACCTGCCGTTCGCCGTCTGTATGCGTTGACCGCAGAAATACAGACCTTTTCTTGTGTCTTCTATATAATGAGGAGCTGACAGTGGCCAGTGTCGTGGTGGTTGGAACCCAGTGGGGGGATGAAGGGAAAGGCAAGATTGTTGATCTGCTGACAAGCCATGCTGACTGCATTGTCCGCTTTCAGGGCGGCAACAATGCCGGACACACCTTGGTAGTAGAAGGAAAAAAATACATTTTTCATATCATTCCCTCCGGCATTCTCTATGAGAATAAGCTCTGCATGATCGGTAATGGAGTGATCATTGATCCCGGTGTGCTGCTTGATGAAATGGACGAGCTTCAAACTAAAGGCTTGCCGGTGCATCCTGATCGCCTCTTGATTAGCGAAAATGCTCATTTAATCATGCCGTACCACTGTCTGCTTGATCAAGCACGCGAAGCTGCTTTGTCTATCGGCAAAAAAATAGGCACTACCGGGCGTGGTATCGGTCCCTGCTATATGGATAAGGTCGGTCGAGTTGGCATCAAGATTGGTGATTTACTCGATTTCAGCCAATTTCTTGACAAGCTGCAAGCTAATTTGGAGGAAAAAAACTTTTTTCTGACCAAACAATACAACGCCACGCCAGCCTCGTTCGACGCAATCAAGGCTCAGTTTGAAGGCTATGCCGAGCGACTTTCGTCTTTTATCGGCAATGTATCGGTGGTGTTGGATCAGGCACGCAAGGCAGGAAAAAACATCCTCTTCGAGGGTGCGCAGGGTACGCAGTTAGACATTGACCACGGCACCTATCCTTTTGTTACTTCGTCTAATACGGTAGCCGGTAACGCCTGTATCGGCTCTGGTTTTGGCCCGGCGCATATTGATCAAGTGATCGGCATTCTCAAGGCCTACACTACACGCGTGGGTTCCGGCCCCTTCCCATCTGAGCTGCCAGAAGGCGACGCGATTGGCGATGAACTCCAGCGCAAAGGCGGAGAATTTGGCGCGACCACAGGCCGTCGTCGTCGCTGCGGTTGGTTAGATATGGTGGTGGCCAACGATGCAGTGCGGCTGAACGGTCTGACTGGTTTAGCAATTACCAAATTAGACGTACTGTCCGGCCAGCCAACACTGAAAATCGGGCGCAGCTACACTGTTGACGGCAAACCCTTTGACCGGATGCCCTGCAATATTCGCCAGACTGCCTTGGCTCGACCTGTTTACGAGGAAGTGGAAGGTTGGAGCGAAGATATCAGCAAAGTACGTGATTTCAGCGAGCTGCCGCAGAAGGCCAAGGACTACATCCGTCGGATTGAAGATATTTCTGGAGTGCCACCGGTTATTGTTTCGGTTGGCCCTGATCGGGCGGAAACGCTGCTTCTCCGCAACCCCTTTGAAAAATAGTTTTTCGATTTCACATTCGCTGCAAAAGCAGATATTATACACACACAGAGTGTCAGCTGCGCTGCGGCGAGCATCGTTCTGAGGAGATTTATATGGCTCGTATTACTGTTGAAGATTGTCTCGACCAAGTTGGTGACGACAACCGTTTTGCTTTGGTTCATCTGGCGGTGGAACGTATTCGCCAGCATCGCCAAGGAGAGCCGTTTTTGGTCGGTGGCAAAAATAAAGAAGTCGTCATGACCCTGCGGGAAATCGCGTCTGGCAAAGTTACCTTCGGCAATATCAAAGACTTACCAGCCCAACGTCGGGCACGGGAAGCGGTTGAGCGCGACAGCAAAGGCGAATAGACTTAGACGAGCAGACGCAGAATATGAGTAAAGATTATTATGAAATCCTCGAAGTCCCCAAGAATGCGGACGGGGAGGTCATAAAGAAGGCATATCGGAAGCACGCCATGAAGTATCACCCGGACCGCAATCCGGGCGACAAAGAGGCTGAAGCCCGCTTCAAAGAAGCGGCTGAGGCATACGAAGTCCTCAGCGATACAAAAAAGCGGCAGATTTATGATGCCTACGGCCACGATGGCCTGAAGAACACGGGCTATTCTGGCCCTCGTGATGCGAGTGATATTTTTTCTCACATCAACGAAATGTTCGGTGGCATCTTTGGTGGTTTCAACGGGCGGGCGCAACAGCGTAATCCTAACGCGCCAGCGCACGGTAATGACCTGCGTTACGATCTGGAAATCTCCTTCATGGATGCCGCCCACGGGGTGGAGAAGGAAGTTGAGCTCGAAAAGCGTGAAACCTGCTGGACGTGTGAAGGCTCAGGCGCACGGCCAGGCAGCAGTCCGCAGACTTGCTCAACCTGTAAAGGCCGGGGCGAAGTAATCCGCTCGCAGGGCTTTTTCCAGGTCAGCTCGACCTGTCCGCACTGTCGGGGTACAGGCCAAACCGTGTCCGACCCTTGTGGTGATTGTCACGGCGAAGGCTTGGTGAGTAAAAAGAAAAAGGTCATGCTCAAGATTCCCGCAGGCGTTGATACTGGCTCGCGGATGCGGCTGACTGGCGAAGGTGAGGGTGGTCGGCGGGGTGGTTCTTCCGGTGATCTCTACGTGGTGATTCATGTTAAAGACCACGAGTATTTCGTCCGAGATGGGCAAACGATTTATCTCCGCTATCCAGTCTCAATGGTCAAGGCAGCCTTGGGCTGCGAGGTCGATGTACCCACAGTCAACGGCACAGCCAAGCTGAAGATTAAGTCTGGCACTCAGTCTGGTGAGCATTTTACCCTGCGCGGTGAGGGCATCATTGGTCTCCGAGGACACACTCCGGGTGACATGATCGTTGAAGTCCAAGTACAGACCCCGATCAACCTGACCAGTAAGCAAAAAGAGCTGCTTCAGGAGTTTGACGGCCACTGCCAGGACGAGGAAGAAGGTTTCTTCGCGAAAATGTTCGGCAGCTTCAAAGGCCGGGATAAAGAGCAGCAGCACTGAGGACGATGCAGTTCAGCCATTTTGACGAGGCAGGCCAGGCTTGGATGGTCGATGTGGGAGCCAAGGCGGAGACCGAGCGGGTTGCGGTCGCGGAAGGCCAGATTTCACTGCTTCCGGTAGCCTATGAAATGGTCAAAGCTGGGGCAATGAAAAAGGGTGACGTGCTGGGTGTGGCCCGTATAGCTGGAATCATGGCGACCAAGCAGACTTCCGCCTTAATTCCACTCTGTCATCCTTTGGCAATCAGCGGGGCAGAAGTGACTTTCTTTTTTGATGACGAACGGCACAGCATCCGCATTGAGGCATCTGTCCGCATCACCGGCAAAACTGGAGTGGAAATGGAGGCGTTGACCGCAGTTTCCGTGGCCGCCCTGACAATTTACGACATGTGCAAAGCTGTGGATAAGGGAATGGAAATTTCTCAAATCCGATTGATGAAAAAAAGCGGCGGCAGGAGCGGTGATTTCAGCCGCCCAGCAGAAAGTGACGACCGGAACACCGAGACCAAGAGACCATGAACAGCGAACAATTGCAGAAATTCAGAGTATTGCTTGAAGATATGAAGAGCGAGATCGTCTCCGATGTTGAACAGACGATTTCCGAGATGACTGATCATCAGTTCAACACCCCGGACATCACCGATCGGGCTACGCTGGAATCTGATCGCAGCTTTGAGCTACGCCTGCGTGGCAGGGAGCAGCAGCTCTTGGACAAAATCAACCAAGCTATTACCCGAATTGACAGCGGTACCTACGGTATCTGCGAGGAATGTGAGGAAGAGATTGGTATCAAGCGGCTGGAGGCGAGGCCGGTCGCAACCCATTGCATTGACTGCAAAATTAAGCAGGAGCAGCGGGAAAGAAATATAGGAAGATGACAAAAAATGCCTGAGCTGCGGAAAGACCCGATCCTTGGACGTTGGATTATCATCGCTATGGAGCGGAGTAAGCGACCCTCAGATTTTGTGGTCGATTGCCATGAGTCACAGGGCGGTTTTTGCCCACTCTGCCCAGAAAATGAGCGAACTACGCCGCCGGAAGTGTTAGTCTATGGCCGTGGTTATGGTATGCCGCCGAATTCGCCAGGTTGGCAATTGCGCGTGGTGCCGAACAAATATCCGGCTTTGGTCATCGAAGGCGAGCTAGACAAGCAGGGCGAGGGGCTGTATGACCGCATGAACGGCATCGGTGCTCACGAGGTGGTGATTGAAAGCCCGGATCATGCGGCCAGTTTCAGCTTCCTGCCCCATGACCAAATGCTGCTCACCTTCCGGGCCTTCAAAGAGCGCATAGCCGATCTGTCCAAAGATGAGCGCTTTACTTATGTCATGGTGTTCAAAAACAATGGTAAAGCCGCCGGAGCCTCACTAGAGCATTCCCATTCTCAGCTCGTTGCTTTGCCGGTAATGCCGAGAATGCTGGTTTCGGAGTTGGAAGGGAGCAGGCAATACTACAGTTACAAAGACCGCTGCGTGTTCTGCGACATCATCCGGCAGGAGGTGCAGCAGAAAGTGCGTTTAGTTTGCGAAAACAGCCGCTTTGTCACCCTGACTCCCTTTGCCCCGCGCACTCCTTTCGAGATGTGGGTGCTGCCAAAGAAGCACAATTCCTCCTATATTGAGCAGGATGAGGCTTCGCTTTCTGACTTGGCCCATATTTTTTCCGAGACCCTGCGACGGCTGGATACCTGCATCCCCGGCATTCCCTACAACTTTATCCTGCATACTCAGCCGCTCCGTTCCAGACCATTGGAACATTATCACTGGCATTTTGAAATTGTGCCCAAGCTGACGAGCATCGCCGGTTTTGAGTGGGGTACCGGCTTTTACATCAACCCCATGCCGCCGGAAGATGCCTGCCGTTATCTCCGTGACATGCAATTGTAAACAGGAGGCTGCCGTGGAAAGCAAAAAAAAAGTTCTGATCGTTGATGATGAGGAAGTCATCCTGTTCCTCTACAAAGAAGAGCTGGAAGAGGAGGGCTTTGCTGTGGAAACGGCCATGAACGGAGAATTGGCTCTGCGGCAATTTGAGGCTGCGCCGCCGGACTTGGTCATTCTCGACATCAACATGCCGGGCATGAACGGTATTGAAGTGCTGCGCCAGATGAAGAGCATCAACGCTTCACTGCCGGTCATCCTTAGTTCTGCTTATCCTGAATACAAGCAAGATTTTGGGGCATGGGCTTCGGACGAGTACATCGTAAAATCAGCTAACACCGCAGACTTAAAAGCAGCGGTGCGTAAATACTTGGACTGAGCTGCGGCAGCAGAAGGACAAAGAGCAACGGTTTTGCCGCTGTTCCGCAATAAACATCCCGGTAGACCGCCGTCCGCAGCAGGTCGCCGCAATTTTTTTCTCCTGACACTTCCTTGCAACGACTCTCTGTAGTTTGCCGCTGGCTGTGGAGGATTGCAGCCGCTGGCAGCATCGTCTTCACTGGCTGTTTTCTGCTTTTTTTTCTCGTGCTCATTTTCGGCGCATCTTCTCTGTACCGCCAAGCGCAACCAATCATTGTACCCAACGGCTCCGCTTTGGTGTTGGCCCCGCACGGCAGTATTCTCGAAAAAAGACCGCCGCTTAATCCTGCTAAAGAGATCGTTAGTCTGCTTAATCGGACTCCAGAAAAAAAAGAACTGCTGCTTCAAGACATCATCAGTGGCATAAGGGCCGCAGCGAACGATCAGCGGATCAAGCTCTTGGTTATTGCCCCAGATCGACTTGAACAGGCCGGTCTCAATCAGTTGCGAGACATCGGCCAAGCTGTGCAGCAGTTCCGGGCCACGGGCAAACGAGTGATCGCCACTGCTGACACATACAGCCAAGGTCAGTATTATTTGGCGGCGTGGAGCGATGAAATCTACCTCAATCCGATGGGTTCCGTTGATTTGCAAGGCTTCGGCATCTTCAATCTTTACCTGCGTGAACTCTTAGATAAATTAGAAATTACCTTCCACATTTTCCGGGTCGGGGATTTCAAAGCTGCGGTCGAACCGTTGCTCCGCAAGGATATGTCCCCTGAAGCGAAGGAGAATAACCGCCGCTGGCTGACCAGCATGTGGGAGGGCTACTGCCGAGATATTGCCGCACAGAGGCGTATTTCACCGCAGACTCTGAACGATGCGGTCAACCGGCTGGCCGAAAACATGGAGGCAGCTGGTGGCGATTCTGCGCTGATGGCCCAGAACAGCAAGCTGGTTGACGGCCTGAAAACCCAAGCAGAACTGCGTGACTACCTGCGGAGCTTGGTTGGCGACAGCGACAAAGACGAAGAGGGATTCAAGCAAATTGATTTCGCTGATTATCTCAATGCTGTTGGCAGCAGCTACAGCAAGCCGTTAGCGAACCAAGATCGGATTGCTATCCTGACTGCGCAGGGCAATATTGTCTATGGCGAAGGCGACGAGGGACAAATTGGTTCCGGTGATGTAGCCAGTCAGCTCCGTAAGCTGCGTAAAGACACGCATGTCAAGGCAGTGGTGCTGCGCATCGACAGCGGTGGCGGCAGTGCCTTTGCTTCAGAGGTGATCCGGCAGGAGCTGCTGCTCACTCGAAAAGCGGGGAAACCCATCGTGATTTCAATGGGTTCCGCTGCCGCTTCTGGTGGCTATTGGATCGCTGCTGATGCAGACCGAGTTTTTGCCTCACCCTACACCATCACTGGTTCGATTGGCATTTTCGGAGCTTTTCCTACCTTAGAAAAAACCATAGCCAAGGCAGGTATTTTCAGTGACGGCATTGGCACTACTGATTTGGCCGGAGCCGGGAGCATTGTTCGGCCTCTGCCGGAAGCCTTCAGTCGGGCCATGCAGTCGCAGATTGAATTAGGCTACCGCCGCTTCATCGATATCGTCGCGAACGGACGGAAAATGAACCGGGAAGACGTGGAGAAAATTGCCGGAGGTCGGATATGGGACGGAGCCGCTGCCTTTGAACTGGGCTTGACGGACAAGCTGGGGAGCCTTGAAGATGCGGTGGCCGCTGCGGCAGAAATGGTCGGACTGCCAGCAGATAGAGCCTCTTACGTCGAGAAAGAGGAAAGTTCGGCGGAGTTGCTGCTGCGCAGTCTGCATTCTACTCGGACAGCCTTACCACTCGGTGCTTCTTCGCCGCTGCTGACTCGCGCTGGGCAGTTCATCAACCGTCTCACCCTTCAGTATAATTTTCTCTTCCAAGGCGATCCGCAAAACATGTACAGCCATTGCCTCTTGCCCCTTTCTGTTCTTCTGTTTTAACTGCGAACTGCGTGTCCGCCTCTCATTCTTGAGGCGGACAGTCTTCTAAAAAACTGCAAATTGCAGCGATACAGCCAATATGTCTGAATTATGCAAAAAGTTTAATGGCAATTGGTCTTCATGCACATGCGGGAAAAAGTTCCATGTACTGTACATATGTGAGACTCGTCTATGTACATAGTTCTGATTCCCACATATACATGGATGTATAAAACACTATAGACACCTAATGTGCAACTCTTAAAAAAATACCCGATCCATTGGGTGCATCCTGTAGCATAGCGGTATCTAATCCCTATTCACAAATCTGCTTGTTTGCGAGCAATACAGTGTCATCAAACAACAATACTGACTGCGGTGGGGCGGCTTTGAGCTTGCCTTAACAGATGAAGAAGTCATCACCATAGAAATCTGCGGCGAGTATTTCAAACTCGAATGCGACAAGGATATCTTTGCATACTTTCATGCGCATTATCGGCACTCTTTTCCGAAGCTCCATGACAGGTCTTTGTTTGTCCGCCAAGCTGCGAATTTATGGCAAGTCAAAGCGGCTGTTCAACAACGCTTAACAACTCAACGATCCCGTCCAAATAATTGATACATTTCCATTGCCTGTTTGTGTCCGCACTAGAGCCAAACGAGACCGTTGTTTTCCGGCAGCGGCTGATTTTGGATACTGCGCAGCTAAAGATATGCACTACACCGGCAGGCTCCCATTTAACAAGACGTTTCAAAAACAGACCATATCCGCGTACACGATCTTTGGCATTTTCAGCACCGTCTGATTCGTAAAATATTGGCGCATACGGTCTGTGTTTTCATTAACTTGACCTGTAATCACCCTCCGCTTCATCTGGATGGACTGATTGCTGTCTAATCAAGTTTAAAAGAGTTGCACATTAGGTCCTAATCCATCTCCCTGAACAGCTTCAAGGCCATCGCTCTCACGACTAATTCACATTGGCCAGAAATCGTTGATCGTTCATTTGGTTGGCTGAATGCTGTATTGGCGGCCACAGAAGGAAGGTGGTGGAAAAAATGAAAGTGTTTGGTACGTCAAGCTAATCTGCCATCGGTTTCAGCTTTTACAAAATGATATAGCTGATGATCTATTGCAAATAAAAAATACCGCATATATCAACATATATTCTCGTCAGAACATTCCGTGTTACCACTTGTATCTCTTAGGTGGTATTGATCTATCTTTGAAATTACAAAGTTAAAGTGTTTTTCCAAGGCGTCAATCATTATTTCTTTTTTTTCATATTTTGAATCATTGATTTTTTCAATGTCTGAGCCAAATTTCATAGCCAATTCCACTATCAAATCAGATCTATTTTTCCCAGTGTTTACAATATCACGAAAAGCGTTTTCTTCAATAAAATCACTTAAAAGTATTTTTTGTACCTTCATGCTTGTGAAAAATTCCACATCTTCTTCTTCTATATTTTTCAATATTTCATCGGCTGGTGCTTTGAAAGATAATTTTGTTATTATAGGGAATGTGTCAAGAGCCATAAACAATATAATTATGGAGCCAAACATTGCCCATGCCAAAGGATTTTTACTTTTTATCAGAATACTCCACAATGCTGATGAACGAGCAAGTGGATCATCGCGATCGGTCAAAGTTATATTTCCGGTCAATTGTTGAATCTGTTGGTTAACAAACTGTAGTTCTTTTAGAGACTCAGCGACAGATTTTTTTCTTATGTCTATTTGTGACTCTATTTCACGAATTTCTTGAGTTGGCGCGTACTGCACTGGATTTAATACACGGTTGGCTCTTTCCGTAGAAAGTGTTTCTATTTTAGACTTATTAGGATTTTCAGTAAGTAGTATTGACTGAGACAATGTACGTTTAAGTTTCTCCAGTTCACGCTTGAGCTGGTTAAGCTCCGAAGTTGCAGTAGCTTTTTGGGAAACCAAGTTGTTTTTTTCGGTGGTTAAGCGTTTGGCCTCTGTGCCAAATCCCTTCCTTTTAGTATCTCCTGCTCCAATACGCTCAGAAGCAATTTTCTTCGTTATATCTGAAATTTGTTGTTCCAAGCTTTCAAGCTGTGATTGAAGTTTTTTGATTTCTTGCTCTGTTGATGTAACTAACGTGCTTATTTTTTCGTTTTTCTGATTTTTTTCAGCGTTGCCTTGTTCAGATAATTTTTGAATTTCACTATCTATCTGCGATACACGCGATCGCGCAGATGTAAGTGCATTTCGCAACTCAGATATTTCCTTATTTGTTTTCTCAATATTAGTCTCAAGTAGCTGTTTCTTTTGTTGTAATGGACTGTCTTTGTTTGATTTTTCTCGATCAATCTGTTCTGTCAATTCCTTGTTAATACTTTTTGCAAAAATTGCAATTATTAAAGGCTCTGTTACAGCGAATCCTATACAAATAGCAATTATCATCCTCCATGATACTGCCCAAATAGATCGTAGATTTGAATGCCTCCTGAAAGATAGAGTAAAGTACCGGTCTAATAAAAATATTGATATTGCATAGAAAAAAGAAGAAATGATTATGATAAATAAATTATTAATTGCGGCAGATAAAAAATAAGGAAAAGAAAAAACGCTAATTATTGCTGGGACAAATAACGTTGCACCCAATTGAGCTAACCTAATTTTTTCTGACCTTCCCGATCCTTTTAGATGCGATTCTAATATATTTATGTCAAATCCTGCAATATAAATAAGAGATCGTTCAATTCTTTGAAGGAAAAATTTCATAACTTGTCTTTAATTATATTAATAATTTAATCCGATTACTGAATTCGCGCTCGAAATTTTTATCCATAGTGTTCAAATACTCCATGAAGTTTTCCAATGTTTTTTCCAATGTTTTTTCCAATGTTTTTTCAAAATTCTTTTTAAAAGGATTATATTTCAACTTATCAGATTCTGATCTACATGCATCTAAATGCTTTACAAAATCCAATAGCATATTGGAACGTTCTTTTTTATATGAAAAAAACATTTTATTTAAATTTTGCGTAGTTTTTTGCCGTATTTTTTCTTCGAAGTGTAAAAGTCTTGCCTCTTGAATTTTTGATGATATTTTAAGTATATAGTTATAATTATTAATTGCTTGTACTTTGCGAACGTGTTCTGATAGTCGTTCCATCTCATCAGGCGTTAGTAATTTCTGGAGAGAATCAAAAGAGTGCTGTAACATAGCTCGAAGATGTGGGGCTATTTCTAAATTTTCTCCTATAACAAGATTATTCATATCAATATAATGGTGTATGTTGAAATATAACAGATCGACCGTTAAGTCTGACTCAGATTTTAATGTCTTCGGTACTTCGCGCTGAGGTGCAAGACAGAAACGAAGCGAACGCCACGATACCATTGTGACGCATCGGTGTGCAATATATACCAACTACCGAATGATAGGAAGAAAAAATGCAATATTCCTCTGCAAAACAAAATCGATAAAGCCCGTTCACCGAGTGCTATTCATCTCCTTGAACAGCTTCAAGGCCATCGCCCCCACGGCCAGCACACCAGCGATCAGTCCAGCCCAGAGCAGCCAGATGCGCCAAGGCAGTTCCGTCTTCGGCGCTAACGCGGTTTGGCCTGCCAGCACAGTCTGCGCACCGGCTTTGGCAGCCTCAATCAGCTTGCTGCCGCTCACTGGTTCTACGGCCTTGATGAGCTGCGCCACCTGAGAGTGCGCAGGCAGCAGTCCGGCTCGACCATAGACCAGACTGTACGGCCCCTCGCCCTGTGCCATGAAAATTAACTGGCCCGGCAGCCAGCCCAGTTCCAATTTTGGCACCTGGCTGCCGTTGCCTTCGATTTCTAACCGCCAATAACGGTCAGCATTCGGGGCAAGATGAAGCAGCCCATTTTCCAAATTCACGCCGTTCACAGTCAGCCGCCAAGCCAGCAAAGAAGCCCGTTGCTGCCAAGCCGCTTTTTCATCTGCCCTTGAAAATACAGCAAATTCCGCCAGCGAGTTCTGCTCCGGCAGGCGGATATTAAGCTGATCAATTGGAAAAAAGCCATCGGTCATGTAGAACCAAGCAGCATGACCTGCCGCCGCTGCATCCGGCTGCCCGACTAATGTCAGCAGGGTGCGCGGCTGCGTCCGGGTCTCGCTCTCGTACCCAGCTTTAACCGCGCTTAGGCTGATGCCGTCTTTGCCCGGCGACCATGACAGGCGCAAATATTTGCCTGTTGCAGCTTGGTTCAGGTCAATCCTGTTGCGTAGGAGCTTGTGGCCGCCGAAACTCAGTTCAGCTAAAGCCGCTGAGGTCACAGGCTGCCAGCTATTCAGATCATCGCTACTGTCTAACTGCACCGAAGCGGAGAACTGCCCTTGCCAAGCAAAGTCTAGCCAGTTCGGGCGGTGCTGCAATGCAGAGATGTCAATAAGATAGGCGGTGACGGTTTGGACTGCCTTTTCTGCCCCGCCTGCGCTGATGGCGATGAGTGTGCCGTTGCCGCCGATGGCAATGCCGAAATCCGCCGCCCGGTTAGCTCCAGCAGGAGCGGAAAGCGGAAAAAACGGCAGTTCTTGCGCAGGGTTCTCCTTCTGCTCTGGCTGCGGCTGGCGGAGCAGATGCGGCACCGGGCCCTGCGCGTTGAAAACCCGCAGGTCGCCGAGATCAGGCCGGACGCAGCCCTTGTACACTTCAGCAGGCAGGCTCAGACTGACCACCGGACTGCCGCCGCTCACCTTCAACTCCATGCCGTAGGCGAAATCCTCCAGCCGCAGCGGCTGCGGCTCATCCTTGGCCCAACAGGGCGGCGTGGCCAGCAGAATCAAGAGAATGAGCAGACGGTTCATGGAGCTTCCTCCTTCTTGGGCGGCAAGGGCGAGAAGTAGCTGATCGCAATGACTAAGAGGCCGACAGAGATGAAGGAAACGATGCGCTCCGCCGCGCCGCTGTTGGCCAGATCAATCAGGAAGAGTTTCAGCACCGTGGCACCGATCAGGACGCAGCCCGCGAACCAGAGCGTCCGGCTTTGGCGGCGCATCAGGGCCAGCGAGAGCAAGGCCCAGAGGATGGCCAGCGAGGTCTGATAGAGGCGGGAGTCCAGCATCGCGTCCGCATCAAAAGGCACAGCCGCGAAATGATGCACCGCGCGGGCCAAGGCCGTGTTAAGCCAAAGGAAAACCGTTCCCGCGCCGACAACTGCAAGCATCGCCGCGAATTCAGCGCGCGCATGATGCCGCATTGTCCACCAGACGAGCAGGAGCATGACCGCAAGCTGACTCAGCTCCAGCGGATTGACGACAGGAATGAAGGGCAGCGGCGGCGCATCGCCTGCGCTGCCGAAGTAGCCCGCCAGCAGCCAGAGCCACATGAAGAAAGCCAGCACCGCCGAAGCCTGCCGCTGATACACGGCGGCATAATCGGCCAGCGGCCAGTGCGCTTCCAAGCGGCGGCTGTGCGCCAGCAAGACCATGCCCGTCGGAATCAGGCCCCAGGCTATGTCGTCCCATACGCCTGCGCCGCCAGTCAAACGGCGCAGGTGCCAAAGAGCCTCCATGATAACAGTCAAAGTCAGCAGTAAAAAACCGCTGCCATGCGTCAGACGCAAGCAGTGTTCTTTTAAAAGGCCGTGCGCCTTCCGCAGGCAATGATAAAGCAGCATAAAAGCAAGCGGCCAAGCGGCCACGCCTATGCCGCCAAATAGATGACCGTTCCATGGATAAATATATTTCCAGTTCAGATTGGACTGCATGACGATGAGCATGAACAACGGCAGACACAGGCTGGGCCAAGCGGCGGGCGGCCAGTTCAGCCTCACAGCCAGTCTGGCCATGACAGCACAGCTCAGGGCATTGAAAAGCAACATGGCGTGATCCCTAACATTGTTATCTCCGTATGGAATCTCGTTCATGCCGGCGCAGAACCACCAGAGGCCGCCCCAGAAGAAGAGCGGCAGATGATTCCATTGCTCCCAGCGGCGGAGATTGTCCGCCTTATAAAGCTGCCACGAGGAGAAGAGCGCGGACACGGCAATGATCGCGGAACCAAGCCACGTGCCGTTGAGCAGCGGCAGCGGGGCGGCACCTGCGCCGTGATAGCCGAGATCAGCGAGGAAGAAAAATCCTGCTCCGAACTGAAGCAGAAAGCCAGTGCTACGGGCAAGGACGCGGTTTTGCCGAATGCCCACCCAGATCAAAGCCGCGCCTTCCATCGCCCAAGTGACGGCAGTCCAGCGTCCGCTCAGAGCCAGCGGCACGGCCAAAGTGACAAAGACCACGCCGAGCGCGAGGAAGGCTTCAGTCATGGTGCGCATTCCCTGCCGCAGCCGCTCATCGCCTTTGTTCCAGAGAAAGGTCGCCAGCACGACGTAAAACAGGCTCATGGCCAGCGCGCTGTAGGCGAGGCCGTGCGGCATGTCCTGCACCATCCCCGCTTGCAGCGAGAAGCAGACCACCGGCGTGCCGAAAACAAGGGTGCCGTCCACATAGCCGCGCAGGTTCGGCGGCTGGCGGAAGGCGAAGAGCACGCCGATGGCGTTGAACATCAGGAAAAAGAGAATCAGGAACGGCTCGGCGGTGGCGAAAAGCTCTGGCTGGTAGCTGTTCAGGCCCCAGGCCGCGCCGATGCCGAGGATGAAGACAAAGCCGAGCAGGTTCAGGCTGCGCCACGCCTTGAACCACGACACAGCCAGAATGCCTGAATTGAGCAGGGCGTAGTAGCTGAACAGGGCGACATGATTGCCGCTGCCGGTGGAGAGCAGCACCGGCGCAAGAAATCCGCCTGCCGCGCCGAACAGGGCCAGCGGGCTGGAGTCTTGCAGCAGAGCGAGGGCCGTGGAGGCGGCGACCAATCCCAGCATCAGGCCGAACGCCAGCGGTGTCGGCACCAGATGATAGAGCTTGAAGGCCGCGAAGACAGTCAGATACATGATGCCGATGCCGCCTCCTTGCACCAGCAGCGCAAAGCCGGGCCGCGCCTGCCGCTGGAGCCAGCCAAAACCGAGCAGAGCCAGCCCGCCCATTGCCACGGTGAACAGCCGCAGCTCAATCGGGATGACGTTGCGGTCAGCAGCGTATTTGAGCAGGAAGGCCACGCCGAAAAAAAGCACCAGCAGGCCGACGCGGAGGACAACGTTACCTTGAGTGAATAACTCGCTGAGTTTGCTAAAAAAAGCGTTTTCCGTAACGGCTGGCTCTGGCGGTGCTTCCTTTTTGCCGCCAATGCTTTTGGAAGGAAGTGGAGAAGACGGAGGTTCTGGCGCGAAAAAAACTGGATGAATAGACCCGGTTGGTTTGTTTTCCTCTTGGACTGTGTTAATGACAGAAGATATTTTTGGTTCTTCTTCCTCCGGTATCTCCTCAATCAGGTCTTCAACCTCCTGTAGTCGTTTTTCTATCTGAACCAGCGTTCGCTTTTGGGTGAAATGCTTTGCCAATAGAAAGCCAAGCAGCATTCCGGTCAACCAACCCGCTGAATCCTCGAAAATCCATGCGGCTAAGATGCCACCGACGATTACGCTGATAACAGTAACTGTATCCACGAATACTCCTTTCGTGTTGGTTGTTCATTAAGAACGCGCCCGGCTATTTCATGTTCTGTCGTGATGCGTGATAAAGAGGAGCTGTAGGTGGGATTCTATAATTAGAAGTCTACAAAGTGAATTTATCACTTTTAATGAATTGACAAGATTTCAGCATCCTGCCGCTCTTTGTTCCAACCGAGCATTTTTCCCATCAGTGCAGCACAGCAGACAAGGGATTCTTGAGATGGTTTTTCTCCTGATCCAAGATCAGTACGCCGCCGCACAACGTCGTCCAATCGCACCGCCATCTCCTCCTCGACCGCATAGGTAATTTCTGCCTCCAGCACTTCCTCAGAACCAGGCAGTAAGCGCAGTAGGTCAGTATGATTCAGCACGTTCCGGTATGAAGAGCCGTAATTGTTAAGGAGATGCTGCGCTGCTTGCTGGCTGATACCAGCATCCGCGATCTCTGTCATATTCTGAGCACAGAATGCAGCAAAGCTCTCCATCTCCCCACCTTCAAGCGGCATTTCCGCCGTTCTTGATGCTTGGAATGGCTTGCCCGTCTTTCTCAGCACAAAATCGACCGTCTTCTGACCGACATCTCTGGCCGTGGTGTATTTAACGGGCTGCAAGGAGATGAGATTGTCAATGCCATTCTTCTGGTGGTCAAGCAGCTTAAAGTCGCCGTCTGGCTTGAAGCGGCCTGGCACAAAGCCTTTATGCACATGGCAGATGTCCTCCCGGCGCAGGGGTTGTCCCGGATAGACCTTGTTGATCCGCCCAAGAAACCGTTCAATATCCTCCTCGCTAATCCGTAACTGCCCCGGTTCGTCCTTCCATGCTGCTTCGTCCGTACCGATCATCCAATATCCGCGCCACGGCACAAAGAAAAAAGCTCTATCATGATCAAACAGACCAACCGCCTGCTTACCCGGGAAAAGCGTTCTTTTCGTAACAAGATTCATCACCCGGCACTGCGGAAAATCGCGCTTAGGCAGGGTTGGCAGTAAGTTCAGCAGGCCGCCCGCCCAGGCTCCGGCGGCATTGATGACAAAATCTGCCGAAACGGTGAAGCTGCCGCCCAACACTGCATCGCGCACGTGAACGTCGGTGATATGGCCATTTTTCTGCTGAAAGCCAGTGACCGGGCAGTAGTTGAGCGCGTCCAGCCCGTATTTTGCTCCCGCATGAAGAAAGGCAAGGCCAAGCCGTTCGGAGTTGACCGCCATGCCGTCATGCCAGATAGCTGCGCCGGTGACAGAAGGCCGGTCAAATTCCTTGCCCAGCAGCGCAATCAGCTTCTGTTTCGAGATGATGCCGCCGAGCGGAAGCTGTTTATCTGTCGGCAGGCCTTTACTGCGGTCAAAGGAAATCAAGCCGTTAATCAGACTGGCTGCAAACAGACCAGGCAGGCTGCGTAGATTCCAGATAGATTCGGTCGGCATGACACATTGCAGCGGATGCACCAGATGAGGTGCAATCTTCAGCAGCGTACGCCGTTCGCAGTTGGATTCACGAATTCTTTTCAAATTTGCCTGCTGGAGATAGCGAAAGCCGCCATGAATGATCTTGAGCGAATTAGAGGAAGTCTGACTCATGAAATCCGAGGCTTCCAGCAGGCAAGTCTTTAGGCCCCGGGTGGCTGCTTCATAGGCAGTGGCAATGCCATTGATGCCGCCGCCGATAACGACAAGATCGTAATGGCTTGCAGCAACCCGCTCTGGATTCCTCTTCATCTTATCATCTCCTGCATCAGCTCGCTGTAAAACCTGTTGATCTTTCGTTCGTAGGCTGGCCGACTGTAATCTGCCGCCTTCTCTTTAGCCTGTGCTGCCCGTTTGCTTGCCTCGCTGTTGTCTGTAAGGACACGCCGCAGCTCCGCTGCCAAGGCCGCAGGTTCTGGGAGAGCAAGAAAGGCGTTGCTCTCATCCAGCACTTGAGTGTGGCTGGCAATCTTGGTGGCCAGAATCGGCTTGCCAGAATCCATGTAGGAATAAATTTTCATCGGCGTGTTTTCGCCCTCGGTGCGTGGCGAGACCAGTAAGTCCGCCTGAGTTAAGTACATACCGAGTGCGGAAGCCGGGCGGGGGCCAATGAAGAAAACCCGTTTGCTGATGCCAAGCTGCTGGGCCATTTCCGTATAATAGGCAATATCCTTCGCAACTCCGCCAATGATCACCAAGCTGCAATCCAAGGCCGCAGGATCAGCTAAGGTAAAGGCTTCAAGGAACAGAGTCATGCCTTGATACCTTTCCAAGTTGCCGACATACATCACTATCTTGCCTTGGCACCCGGTCAACGTTCGCACATCTTCCTTTTGACAAAAGTTGCCTTCTTCCAGCAGACTGATGTCCTCCAGTCGAAGCAGTGACTTGTCGCGGTTAAAACTCCTGATCTTGTCCTCAATCGCCCGACAAACTGGCACCACACCGAGACTGTGCCGCACTGCCGCCTTTTCAAAAGATTCAAGCAACGAACGGAAGGGGCGGAGAACGGTGAGCTTGGCTATAAGCTGATCGCTCATCCATGAATCCAAGTCATAAATATACGGCACCTTGAAGAGCAGTCGCAGGAGCATGGCAATGAAGACCGACTCCTCTACCGCGTGAACCAGATCAAAGCCAAGCTGCCGCTGCATCTGGATCGCTTTTGCGGTCATCAGTAGGTCGCAGCAGATTTTCTGCCAAGAAAAGCCGGGCGGAATAGCGCGGAGAAAGGGCAGGGCGGCAGTCCGGTGCAAGGTCACGTTGGGCATCGCAAGATCTTCGCCTTCATGAAAAACCAGCAGATGCACCTCTTGGCCTGCCTTGCCAAGAGTCTCTGCCAGCAAGCGGACGGCGATGGGCGTACCCCGGTTTTGGAAAAAGGGCTGTGGCGCAAGCAGGAGAATTTTCATTGCCGCTCCGCCTTATCCACCCGCAGGATGATTGGCGAGCCGAAAAGCTGGGTCAGGCCGCAAGAACGGCAGCAGTTCTCAAGGAAACCGGATATTTTTACAGAACGCAGCTTTCTATGTAGTACCATTGGGAGGAGAAATTCTGGGCGCAACTGGGAATTGACCATGCCGTTTTTGGTGAATTCACTGATGATCTGTGCCCGGTTGAAGAGGCCGAAGGTACGGGTATTACCCTCCAGCTTTTTCTTCAGGTGGAAGAAAAGAGAATTCAGGATATTGATGCTGCGGAGGTCAGGATAGTCAATGACCACTGCCTTGCCTGCAACTCGCGCTAACTCGGCCAGCAGTTGCGGCCAGCGGTCAACATGCGGCACAAGGCGAAAAGCGATGACAAAATCAAACGAGCGGTCAGCAAAGGGCAGATGGAGCATGTCGCAGGTCTGGTAGGAATAGGCACCGTTTGGTAGCTGCTGCGCCAGCCGTCGGCGACAGCTTTCGTTGCTGCCGGTAACAGTGACCTTGCAGCCACGCTCTGCCAATGGCACAGCTAACTGGGCATGGCCGCCGCCCACATCCAGCACCGATGTACCCGGAGCAAGCTCAGGCAGCAGCTCCAAGAGAAGATCAAGCTGGAGCTGGAGAAAATACGCCCCAACCTCGCCCGAAAAACGGCTGGCATAATCCTCTGAGGCAGTTGCAATGTCGGCGGTTTCGAGAAAGTGCGTTGATTCCTGCATCAGCTCCTCATCTACAGCAAGGACAAGCCCACAAAATCGCTGGCGGGGCCAATAGCAGGTTCAACATACCGCGAGAGGCTGGAGACAAGGCCATCTGTAATGTATTTGCAGTAAAAAATTTCACGCAGCGGTTGTTTTTTGGCGGCAGACCCAGCCAGCCAGCCCTGCTGCTTATACCACCTTGCAGTTTCAGCCAAGCCGCTTTCATTGCTGTAACGGAACGAATAACCGAGCAACTGCTTCAGCTTGGTATTGTTGAATTTGCGGTCTTTGGTGTAAAAGGCTACCCGGCGGCGATAGAGAGGCGGCTGGATGCCCAGCGGTGTGCAGATGACCTTACAGAGGTCGGCAGCAAGGAAGAAAGGCCAAATTGGCAAACGGATAACTCGAATTTTTTTCTGTAACGTTTTGGCGATAACTTTGCCCATGCCGATGATAGAAATCGGTTCATCGTTAGCAGCGATAAACACTTGTGAACGTGCTTTGTCCGACACAGCGGCAGCGAGGAGAATATCAGTCAGGTCTTCGACATGGATAAGATGATACATTCCTTTACCGCTGCCGAGCATGAGAATAAAGCCGTTCTGCACCATCTTAAAAATTTTCAGCAGCCGCTCATCGCCGGGGCCGAGAATCGCGCCCGGACGAATGACCGTGTGCGGAATGCCGCTGCGGGTAGCAAAATCGGTCAGCCATTGTTCAGCCTCCAGCTTGGTGCGCTGGTAGCTGTCGCCCGGACTGAAGCGGTAGGTTTCGTCGGCAAGGTCATCACCGGGAATATGGCCATGCACCCCGACGGTGGAGACATGGATAAAGCGTTTAAATTTTGTCTGATCTTTAACGACTTCGGCTAAGAGCTGGGTAGAATAGACATGCACCCGGCGATAATCTTCCTCAGTCGCATTTTCCTGCCGATAGGCGGCAGCGATATGAAAAATGTACTCAACACCATCAGCGGCTCGGCGGACGGTTTCTGGATCAAAAACTTCGCCTTTCAACCAAGTGACGTTGAGATCAGCTAAATCACCGAGTTGAGATGTGGGGCGAGCAATCGCACGAATTTGCGCTCCTGCCGCTGCCAACTTTTTGGTCAGCACTCTGCCGGTGAAGCCAGTGGCCCCGGTAATCAAGACGCTGACATCTCTGAACTGCTCGCAGGTTGAAATTGTCACCTTGTTTCCTTGTCAAATTTCGTCGCTCAAATGCTTCTCCTGTCCTCTGCGCACTTGTCTATTATAGCGCAATCGCTTGAACAGCTCAAGCAAGGAGGCACGTTGGCCAATACTAATCGCCTCTGCCTTGCCTGCGAGCAAGGAACGCAACGTATCGTCAGGCCCCAGCTTTTGTTCAGTGCTGATGATGCGGGAGGCATATCTACCGAACTGCGCTTCTTGACCGGGGAAGGGCAAGGGGTCAGAGCCGCTGATGATCTGATAGCCAAGCCGCTTGGCCTTGCGCATCAGGAGTGGCAGCGGCCAGCCGTGAGGCCGCAGACTGACATCACCGATTAAAAAATTTTGTGGCGTGAAGCTGTGCAGTAGATGATCAATCACCTTGCCGCGCTGGAAAAACCATTTACCCGGCGACCACGGCAACACCGGCACACCGTTTTTTTTCAAGATTAATTTGATCAGCTCTGCCGCCGGGATGCCATCAGCAAAAAGTGCGTCTGTGCAAAGGGCCAGCACCTCTATGTTTTCCGCTGCAATAATTTGACGACCCGGCAGCACGGTCAAGCAGCGAGCATCCTTTTTGCGCCGTAAGACGAGATTGTTGCCTGCATGTTCGATCACGAAATCACGCAAGATTTTCTCGCCTGTTTGCAGGTGCTCGTAAAAATTATACCCAGAGCGTTCGGCTAAAAAAGCGGCAAAGACGGCCTGCGGATTATGCGCAACCAGCCGATCAATCAAGCCAGAAAAGGCGTAATCAAGATCATAGCAGGAATACAGATGCAGGTGGGTATCGGCAAGCAGTTCCATCATCGCTGCATCAACTCTAATGCGGCTTTAATAATTCCGGTGGCATCAATGCCTGCGTCTTTCCACAACACCTGCTGTGGAGCTTGCTCAATGAACTTATCGCCGTAGCCGAGGCTGCGTACCGGTATGATCAGATGCAGCTCATGCAACATTTGCAGCACTGCGCTGCCAAAGCCACCTTTCTTAGCGTTGTCCTCCACAGTTAGCACTCTGCCACATTGTTTTGCCCAGTGACTGATCAGCTCGATGTCTAACGGTTTAATAAAACGTGGATTGATCACGGTCGCCTCAACGCCGAGCTTGGCTAAACCTTCTGCTGCTTGCATCGCTGGATACACCCGATTGCCGACAGGAATGATTAGAATATCGCTACCCTTGCGGAGTAACTCACCTTTGCCAACCGGCAGAAGCCGCAGCTCTTCATCTGTAGGTACGCCTTCGCCGGAGCCGCGTGGGTAACGAATCGCACACGGGCCGTTATGATTCACGGCGGTGTGGAGCAGGTGCCGCAATTCGTTCTCATCCTTGGGGGCCATTAGGGTGAGGCCGGGGATAAAGCGAAGAAAGGAAATGTCAAATACGCCGTGGTGGGTGGGGCCGTCGTCACCGACTACACCTGCACGATCAAGGGCGAAAATAACCGGCAAATTCGGCAGGCAGACATCATGGATAACCTGATCCAAGGCACGCTGCATGAAGCTGGAATACACCGCCAACACCGGACGCAACCCAGCTAAGGCCAAGCCAGCGGCAAAAGTGACAGCGTGCTGTTCGGCAATGCCTACATCAAAGAAGCGTTCAGGAAAACGCTTGCTGAATTCGGTCAGGCCGGTGCCTGCGGGCATAGCAGCGGTGATTGCTGCCACCCGTTTATCCGTCTCAGCGATGGTGCAGAGGGTTTTACCAAAAACTGAGGTATATGAAGGTGGGCCAGAAGTCGGCAGGGGTTTGCCATCAGCAATTGAAAATGGCCCAACTCCGTGATAATCACCGGGAGTCTGCTCGGCAGGTGCATATCCCTTGCCCTTAGTAGTAAGCACATGGATTAAAACCGGTCCGTTGCTGCTGTCACGGACATTCTCCAAGGTTTCTAATAAAGCAGGCAGATCGTGGCCAGGAATGGGGCCAATGTATTCAAACTTAAAAGCCTCGAACAGCATCCCTGGTGTGAAAAAAACCTTTAGGCTGTCTTCAGACTTCCGCAAAACGCTGAGAAGATTTTCGCCTACCGAGCAGAGCTTCAGCCCTTCTTCAATTTGATCTTTGAGGCGGCGCATGGTCTTGGAAGACAGCTTTCTGCTCAGAAAGCTGGACAACGCACCGACATTGGCAGAAATCGACATCTCGTTATCGTTGAGGATAACGATTAGATTTTTATGCAAATCACCCGCATGATTAAGCCCCTCAAAGGCTAAACCAGCGGTCATCGAGCCGTCGCCGATCACGGTAATAACCTTGCTCGGATCGCCTTGAATGGCCTTTGCCGCTGCCAGTCCCAAGCCAAAAGAGATGGAGGTGGAGCTATGGCCAGTTTCGATAGTGTCGTATTCGCTTTCCGCTCGTTTGGGAAAACCGCTGATGCCCTGAGCCTGCCGAAGGGTATGAAATGTGTGGCGGCGACCCGTGATCAGCTTGTGGGCGTAGCACTGGTGGCCCACGTCCCAAATAAGCTGGTCTTTCGGCGTGTTGAAAACATAATGGAGGGCCAAGGTTAGCTCAACCACGCCAAGACTGGGCGCAAGATGGCCACCATTTTTAGCCACCGTGCTGATGATCTTTGTGCGAATTTCTCCGGCGAGCTGCTCTAATTCAGCCAGATCAAGCTCACGCAGGTCTTTCGGGGAATCAATAGTTTCAAGCAGACTGAGTTCGGCTGCGGCTTCCGTCATGGTTGTCTCGTTAGGAAAGGCTGCGGGCGGGTCTGCCCGTTTGTTCCGTGCGCAGGTTTCAGTTGCAGATTGCCCTGCTCCAGCTCGGCGGTCATCGCATGATCCCCGCCAAAGCAATCCGCATTGTAGATCGGACAGTGCAGACTTTCAAGCCTTGATTGCAGCATTGGCAGGAGATCGGGACAGCTTCCGCAGGGGAGAGCAAACGTACGCTTGTGTCTGTCGGCCTCGGTGTCAGCTAAAAATCTGCTGATATTTTTTTTGCGGAATCTCTCATTCGATGATATGAAGAGGATGGGACTGCGTATCCTGCAAGAATAATTTGAAAATTATTCTCATTTTCGCGCAATGGTGGTGCAGTGAAGGCGGCAGATGAGGCATTTTCAGCGGGCAGCGCGGTCTCTGCTTGCATTGATCACGCAAACATATTCACGGAGGAGATATGGAAAAGGGTGAATTCAAGTTCCAAGTGCAACCGTTAAGTAGTCTCCCAAAAATAGGTAATGGTGAACCATGAGTGGCAAAGCGAACGGCTCCCTAAAAAACACATTGAATTTACCATTAAAAACAATATAATATTGAAAAAGTTGACTTCCGACTTGGTCTCAGTTTTCAGAGGGCGAATG